>JAKADX010000001.1 GCA_021818505.1 Pseudomonadota bacterium | reverse complement strand
GTGGTCTGCCGAGCGCGACGCAAACCGATAGCAACCACAGAAAACACCTGCTTTAGCTTTCACACGGCGGGGGTCACAGGTTCAATCCCTGTCGCACCCACCATGGTTTCAAACACTTACGGGGCATCGGCGGCGGACAGGAAAGACCCTAGCAACCACATAGCTACCAGGATCGGCGCCGAAGCGATGCGCCGGGGGCGGGGGCGGCATGTTGGGTTGCGCTGGCGTGCTGCGAGCCTTCGCGGCCCGCGGCGGGGTGCGCAGTCCGGCCGTCATCGCTCCTTGAAGGGACGGAGCGGCGCCGGACTCCAGCGATGCGGGATGGCGAACAGCGCCGGAGGCTGGGCCGCGCGGAAGGCGTCGAGCATGGGCGGCAACCATCGGATAATCCCGGCGGCCTTCTGCCAGTAGGGTTCCGGCGCCCAGCCATGCGCCAGAATGAACACGACCAAGCCGGATTGCTCCAAGGCGAGCCGCTCATGCGGCCGGGTTCGCAGCTTCCTGTCCTGCGTAAGCACGGCCCAGCCGCCTTCTTCATGCAGCGCGGCGATCCAGTCGCGATCCGCAACGCCGGGGCCGAACCGTTCGGGAATGCTGACCGCCGCGCCGCACTCCGGGGCAAGCAGGGCGTCAACGGCATGGGCAAGGTGAAGCGACAGGTTCGCGTCGAGCGCGAGCTTCACGCCGCGACGGTCATCTCGAAGCCAGCAGCCTGCCGCACCGCGTCCTGCGACGTGCCGAACAGCGCGGCGACGCGGGCGGCGTCCCCTCCCTCGGCCCGCAGCGCATCGGCCAGCGCCTGCGTCGGCACGCCGGGTTCCACGATCGGGTGGCCGAAGGATCGCCGCGGGTCCAGCAGCACCAGCGGCGTTTGCGGCCGAGGGTGCCATGCCTGGATCACATCCTCGGCCTCAAGGTCGAATTCCGAGCGGATGCTTTGCGCCAGCAAATGCAGCATCACGTACTGGTTCGCCACCAGGTCCAGCGCGGTGCGATCCCCGCTGCGAGCCAGCGAGTCGGCGAAGATCGTCACGCCGTCCGTCGAGAAGCGCAGCCGGCGCCCGGATTCGCTCAACAAGTCACGCCGCGCTTCCGCCGCGGCGCGCCGGATGTTGCGCCACGACACGCCGGCGCGCAGGAAGTGGCGGATAAACCGAACCTCGATCAGCTCGCGGAAAGACAGCGCCGTCTTGCCTTCCGCGTCCGGGAGTGCATGGCCGACAACGGCCGTGCGCCGCGGCTTGTCGGCGCCGTCACGGTAGCCATGCACCCAACCGCGAACCTGCGCGGGCGTCACTTCGGCGAGCCGCGCGGCTTCCGGGATGGTGTAGAGGCCGAGGCCGATCAGGTTGGGCAAAGCATTCACGACGCGATCCTACGAGAGGCGGCATGGCCGGCACAACCGGCGTCGCCAGCCGTCCAAGCGCCAACTTTGACTGCGTCGGCGAGGCACTCATGAAGCGCCTTGCGACCTCAGCTTGCGCGCGTGATCTCGATCAGGGTCGTCCGACCTGGATACCACCAGCTCGGAAAATCGACCGGAAACGTCGCGCGAAGCCCTCGGCGTGCCGCCCAGTCACGCGCCGCGTCGCGCCGCTCGTCATCGCAACTGTAGAGATGTGCCACGACGGCAATGGGTTTGCCGGCAAGCATCCAGAACGAGCGGTGATCCGTGAATTCGTGTTCCCATTCTTCGTCGGCGCCGCTCACACGCGCGAGGGCTTTGAGCGGAAATCGTTCGGCCGCTCTCTGCCATCCGCGTCGCATACCATAGGCACTGGAGAGAGCGCGCTGATGCTCCTCTATCCGTTCTTGCCGCTCCCTTCTCGCGGCCAGCGACGCCCCTTCCCATCCGGCCATGAGGTGAAGGATTGCCGCAAGTTGGGCGTCAATTTCGTGCTGCCGCATGGCCGCTCCCGTCACGCATGGCCCTTCGGCTGCGGGGTCCGCCGCGGTTCCGGCTCGGCTGCCAGGATGCGGTCAACCGCTTCCTGCGCGCGCCGCGCATGCAGGTCGTCGCCGGCTGGGGGCACCACGCGCAGGGATTTCGGGGCTTTGAGCATGCGCCTTTATGCACGAATATCCCGCACGGAAAAAGAGGGGGAATTTCCGGGGGTTGGCGGCTGGGCAGAACTCTTGATTTCTACAGGAAGCTACTTTCCCTTAGCCGCGCGACGGCCGCGCTGAACGCGGGCGGGCAGGACAAAAAGCGCCTCTGCCAGCGCTACGGCAAATTCCACCGCTCGCTCGGCTGATTGCAGCGTGTGGTGAGGTTGGTTCAGATCGGCATGGCGGGAGTCGTTTGCATCGAGCCGCACATCATCCGCCCAATCCGCCATTTCAGGCGTGATCAGGTGGGTGTCTTTCGCCTCGTTAATCCGAGTGTACAACGAACCGTTCACCAGATTCTTCGTCTTAAGCATCGCGTCTACCGAGGACGCGGCCAGCATCACCGCTCCATCGGGCGCGCTAAGGCTTCTAATTGCCTGCAAAAGGTAGTTGCGCGCTGGATCAGGAACGTCTTCAGATATCGTCCGTGGGGCAGGGAACAGACCGACTCGCTCCTGCGTGTAGTCGGCATTCACTTTAGCTCCCGCGAGGACTCCTTTTCCGCAGGTCGAGCAGATGTATGTCAACCACATAAAGCGGTTTTGGTGGGAGTAGTCCTGAGAATGAACGACACCTTGCCCATGCATCGTTGGGAGAGCCAGGGTCGGTTTGGCGGTGCCGCAGTGAGGACAATTATCGACTTCGAGCTGGTGTCTAAGCTCTCCTGAAGATAGATTTGGTGGCGTTCTCATCGGCTTGCTCGCAGTGCAAACCCCGCGTGGGGTGAACTAGAGAATCAAGGCAGTTCCTGCCAGTAACCGGTCAGAACCAGAAACGCAACGCTGGGCACCCGCGCCTAGACCCCTTTAACACGACACCGGCCCGACAGTTTGGCAAAGCGGCCTGTGTCCGGCAAACGGTCGTTTGCGGGACGCCTCCGAGGCCGTGCCGCATAAGCCACATTATGATCGGTCAAGCCGGCCCGAAAGCGGCCTTTTTTGCCACTCTCCGGCAGGGTGCCGTCACGAGATCGGTTGCATGCCGGCGGGTTGCGGGTGCGCATCCGCAACGGCATCCCCCGCGCTTGCCTCCGCGGCCCGCGCCTGATTCAACACCAGCAGCCGCCGCAGCACCTCATCATCGGGCAGGTCGCCCGGCCAGCCGTAGGTGGCGGCGACGGCTTCGTCCAGGGCGCGGTGCATGTTGTCCAGCCACGCGCCTTCCGGGCTGCCGCGCATGTTGTAGAGGTTCGTGAGCGTGCGCCGCTTCAGCAGCTCCGCCTCAGCCGCGTCGCGGGGCAGGATGCGGTCGGGGAAGCCGGGCACCACATCCGGCACGCGCTGCACCAGCTCGGGCGGATTCAGCCAGCGCTCGCGCGCCTCCACCAGCGCACGGGCCACCTCGGCAATGCGCCGTGCGTGCGGATCGGCCGCATAGTCTGTAGCGGGCACGCTCGGTTCCAGGCCGGCCGGAAACGGGAACGTCTCGAAGGTCGTGCTGGGCGTGTAGCGCGGCCGATCTTCCAGAGACGTGCCAAGCCGCAGCGCCCACACTTCATGGAACCGACTGTGAAGGATGCCGAACGTCGTGTCATCATCGCGGGCAATCGCGATCAACTGATGATCCGGCAATGTCGGGTGTGCCATCCATGCAAACAGCCGGTGCTTCGCTACCGTCGGGGTCACGATAAAGCGGCGGAGCGAACGCAGCGCTTCCGCCATGCCCGGTCGCGGCTCGACGTGTCGCCACCAGTTGCGCGCGTAGGCTTCGCGCTTGTTGCTGGCCCGCACAGGCCGCACATGCTCCGCCACATGGCGAATGGCGCTGCATAGAACGCCGCCTCCGCTTCGCTCATCGTCCAGCCGAAATCGATGATCCATGTGTCGGAAGGCCGGCGTGTCACGTCCATGCCGTTCGCCCACGGCCGCAGCACGTCGGCATTCGGCCGGCCATTTGCATTGCTGGGCAGCGCGAGCCACGAGCGCGCCCGATCGCCCGGCACGTCGAACGCGCCGCCCTTGGTGTCGCCCATGAAGGCGACACCGCGATTTTCCGCCAGTACTGCGGCGCGCGTCAGGTCGATGCCGTCGGCGCCGGTCAGGTCCGCGTGGATGCGCTCGACAACCGCACCATCCAACCACCGCGGCCCCGCGAGCGCTGCCGTGGTGAAGCAGACCAGAGAGACGCGCACGGCCGCACCTTCCACGGTCCATGCTTCATCACTCCATGCCTCGGTGATGACTCCCGCGCGCTCGATGCGATCCAGCACGATCCGGTTTGCACCGCCCCGGATGCTGTTCGTCGCGACCAGCCCGACGCGGTCCACGTCGCCGCGGTCCAACGCCGCGCGCGCCGCCTCGAACCAATAGCAGACCAGATCGGCTTCGGCCGGTACGCGGCCGGCATAGGCCGCGAACAGGGAGTCGCAATACGCATCCCCGAGCACGCGCCGCATCATCTTGCCGCCGAGAAACGGCGGATTGCCCACGATCGCATCCGCCTTCGGCCACGCCGCCGCCGTGCCGTCCGGTGCCAGCACCGCGTCGCGACATTCGATCGTGTCCAACTTGCGCAGCACCGGGTCCGAAGGCGGCGGCAGCCCGTGGCGCCGCGCCCGTTGGATATGGCCGATCCAGACTGACACGCGCGCCAGCTCGGCCGCGTAGGGGCTGATTTCGATGCCCAGCACCGATTCCGGTCCGACCTGGCGGAACTCGGGTTGCAGCCCCAGCGTCTCCGCTTCCACCATCGCTTGGTGCTCAAGGTCTTTCAGCGCTCGGAGCGCGAGGTAGAGGAAGTTGCCCGAACCGCACGCCGGGTCCAGCACGCGAAAAGCGCGCAGCCGGTCCAGGAAGGTGCGCAATTCAGCCGTGCCCGGCGGCTGTCGCGACTTACCGGCACGCGGCTTGCGCCCTTTGGTTTCCGTTGCCTTCGCCTGCGCGGCCTCGATGCGCGCCTTCGTAGCCTGCCACTCCGCGAGCAAGGGGCGGCGGATCACCGGATCAATCAGCTTTTCGATTTTCTCGCGGTCGGTGTAGTGCGCGCCGAGTTGGCTGCGCTTGTCGGGGTCAAGCCCGCGCTCAAACAGCGTGCCGAGGACGGAGGGGTCAATTTCCGCCCAATCCAGCGCCGCGGCGCGTTCCACCAGCGCGATATCCTCCGCTGTCAGCGGCAGCGCGGCGTCGTCATCGAACAGGCCGCCGTTGAACCATTGCACAGGCTTGAACCCGATCCGGCCGCCGCGCTCGGCCATCGCGCCGAACAATTCGCGCGCCAGCGTCGGGAATTCAGCCGGATTGCGCTTCGTGGTAGTCAGCATTTCTTCGAACAGGCCGGCGGGCAGCAATGCCACGTCATCGGCGAACAGGCAGAACACCAGCCGGTTGACGAAATGCGCCACCGCCTGCGGATCGTGGTCCCGCTCGCGCAGCCGCTTCGCCAGCTCGGCGAACTCGCCTGCGGCCTTTTCGGTCAACGCCTGCCGCGTGGTGGCTGGCCGCCAGTGATCCGGGTTGGTCCAGCACGCGGCGAGGTGTGCGCGCACTATCGGATCGCGCAGGTCGGCAAGGCCGAATTCGTGCCGCTCGGTAACTGCATTCGTCCAGTTGGTGCGGACGATGATCCGGTCCATGTCGCTGCTGATCAGCAGCGGCGGATTTTCCAGCGCGCCGGCGTAGCGGAGCAACTGGTCATGCGCCGCTTCCAGATCGCCGCCACGGGATTTGTATTCCCAGCCGAAGCAGCCGCGCTTCCACACATCCGCCCAGCCGGCGCCACCGCTCGCCTTCTGCACGCCCTTTTCAAATGCGTAGGCCGTGCCGGTCGGGTCCGAATTCGGCGTGTCCACGCCGAGCAGAGCGCACAGGTCGAGGAAGTGCTCCTTGGACGCGGCGGCCTCGCTGCGCGTGCTGGCCTGCCACTTGGCGATGAACTGTTCCGGCGTCATGCGCGCAAGCCTAGCCGGCCGACTCGCGGCTTGGCGATGGGGAACCGGCAGCGCCCCATCACGGTTCGGCCCGCCACATGTCGCCCGGTTCGCCCGGAATCGGGTCCTGATCCGCAACACCGCCACAAGCCGCAGAATTCCAGGAAATTTCGCGCTCGTGGGCCGCAACGTCGGCCCAGTCGTGTTGCGGCTCGTGGACGCCGTTTTTCGTAGTTTCCTGCGGGTTGTGGCGGTGTTGCGCTTCCATTCCCCCTTCGGCGGGCCTTGCGGTGTCCGGCTCGTCGGACAGGTAGCGGCGCCATACCTCTGCGAAGGCGTGGCGGTAATAGCCCTTTGGGGTCCTGTCGCCGATGCGCACCGTGTCCGGCGCAAGGCCGAAGCCGCCGAGCATGCGTGCAAGCATCGCCGGCGTCATTGGCCGGCCGCGGCTGAAATCCGACCACGGCGAGGTTTCGATCGCGACCAATGCCTCCACCAGCTCGGCGGACGCGATCCGGTCCGTGCCGCGAGTGGCGAAGATGGCGCGGATATCGTCCAGCAGCCGAATGCCGCGGCCCTCATCGTCATCGTCCGGTGCCAGCCTGGCGGAAGCCTCGGTCAGCCGCACCGGCCAGTTGCCGCCGGCCAGCTCGGCGATGGCGAACAGACAGCGCCAATTATCGGCGGCCCGGTTGAACAGCCCCGGCGGTAATTTCGGCTCAAAAATGGGCAATTCGTCCGCGTGATCTGCAACCCAGCGGGCGCACATGCGCGCCAGCCGCTCGCCCTCAACCTCGGCCTTCGCGTCGAAGGGCGCAGGGCGTTCGGCGCGCGTTGCGCGCTTCATGCGCACCATCAAGGCGCGATCCTGAATCGTGCCAGGCAGTCGCCCGATTGCGGCGATGGCAGCCGGCGCGAAGACGGAAAATGCGCGCGGCTCGGCATCGTCCCCGACGCAGCGGATCACCTGGCCGCCGCGCTTGTGGCCCGCGTTGATCGCGCCGCGCAAATCCTCATTTTCGCGCAAAAAGGTGTCGGCTTCATCGATCAGCAACGTTGGCGCCGCCAGCTCAATCGTGCGGAACAGCGCCGCCGCGGTGACGTTTGCGGTCGTGACCGGCGCACAGACAAGCAGTGCAAGTGCATCAAGCGCAGTCGTCTTGCCGCACCGTTTTTCGGGCGATGTGAACCCGATGCGCGGCGAATGCCGAAACCAGATGAAGCAGTAGGTATGCACAGTCCACGCGGCGAGCGCATCGGCGGCACCCGGCGGCAGGAACACGTGCCGGCTGAAAAAGGCAGAAATAGCGTCAAGCAGTTCGGCGCCGTCCACCGCATGCGGCCACGGATCGGGCCGGCTGATACGCAGCGGCCGGCCTTGGCCGGGTTCGGCAACTGGGCCATCCCCTCGGGCGCTCGCCACTGCATCGTCAAGCGTAGAGACACGTACGCCCAGCTTGCCCGCCTCGGCCACGCGTTGCTGTTCATAGTCCAGCCGTGGCAGCTTCGCGAGCCGTGCCACGGCCTCGGCCGGCTTTTCGGGCGGCGGATCGCTGATACTGAAGCCAGCCGCCTCAGTCGGCGTCGCGGCGCCGTTCAGATCTGCCCCGGCGGCGAGGATGTCACGCATGCGGTGTCTTCGTTGTGCGCTCGCACAGCAGATCATTGAAATCCGCCCCCGGACGGTTCGGTCGAGCAATGCGCACGCGCCGGCCTTCGCGCTGCCAGCGCACGGCGGCTTCCCGCGCCGCGCACTCACCGGCCTGATCCGCGTCCGCCGCGATCAGCACCGTCGTCACCTCGGGTGGCAGCACAAGGAAGCGGGCGAGATTGCCGGCACCGACGGCGGCCCATGCCGGAAGGCCGAGAAAGCGGCCAGCGGAGGCCGAAGACTCGATCCCCTCGCCGATCACCAGCTCGGCGCCGATCGGATCGAGGCGGATGGCGCCGCCTGCGAAGCCGCCGAGGGACGCTTTCGGCGGATCGAGGTCCGCCTTTGCCGAGCCGTCCCGGCGCAGGAAGGTGCGGTGCACCGCAATCATGTCACCGGCCGGGCCATCGATGCGGGCCAGCAGCGCGGGCAACCGGCCGCCGTTCGGGTGCGGCGTGTCGCCACGGAAGCGCAGTGCCGGGCTTGTGGCGACGTGCCCTGTTCGGCGGGCGTGCAGGTAGGTTTCGGCGATCGTGCCCGGCACCGGATCGGCGCCATTCCACAGTGCGATGGCGCGCTCCCTTCGCCTTGCACGGTCCGCTTCGCAGTTGCCCGCCGGCGGCGCTGGCGGCGACGCCTGCCAACCGCCTTTCGTGGCGCGGATCGCCGCCGCGATCGCCGCGCCGTCCTGGCAGCTCGCGCACCAGCCGATCGCCCGGTCGCCCCTGCCTTGTGACAGGACGAAGCTGTCCGCATAGCCGCAGGCCGGGCATTCGCCGCGCCAATCCCGGCCGCTGCGGGAGAGATTCCAGCGCACCGCCAGTTCGGCCGCGTTCACGATGCGACCTCCGCCGCGTATGGCACGACGATGACCGTTATGCCGCGCCAGATCGACAGGCGCGCCAGCGCGGGATCAGCGCATGCGCAGTTCACCAGCAAGACACGGTCCGACGGGCGCAGCGCGAAGGGTCCGCCGCAGATCGGGCAGAGGCCGCGATGCGTCCCGCCGTCGGCATCAAGGCTTAATCCCAGCCGTCGGCTCGCGTCCGCCATCACTTCCCGCAAGCGGTCCGGCGCGGAAGCTTCACCTTCCGGCATCGCCGCAGTATCGGGCGGGACGGGACGTGCACGCGGGGTGCGGCTGCGCGCCGCTTTCGGCTGCTTCGGCGCCTGGCGCCGGGCCGGCCGCGACGGAAGGATGTGTGGGACGGGATCGCGAGCGTTGCCGCCCAGCAGCAAGGCGGTGTCTGCAACGTCGGTCCAGCTCATGCCGAGCGCCTTGTGATGGCGCGTTGCGATCAGGGCGACGGCTGCCCCCTCGCCGTCGAATGGCGAGCGCAGCCTTTCCACCACGCCCGCAAGCTGGCGGCCAGTTCTTGCGGCGTCGGCAAATTCGGGAGCGGCCATCAAAACCTCCGGCCGCCGGAGTGCAGCACTTGCTCGCGAGACGCGAACCCGCGTAGAAACAGCTTGCTGACGGCTGTCTTACGCAGATTTCGCCGCCGCGCGTGCTGCCGCACCGCGGCGGCTTTCCTATGCTGCCTGTGTCGGGCTTGTCCGATGAGCTACTGGAGCGGGCTGACCCGGCTTCCGGTCGCGCGGCCTCGCCCATTCCAGCAGATCACCCCAACGGTAGATCGCGTGCTTGCCGAACAGGACGTAGGGTGGCCCGCCGCCGCGCGTCACCAAGCTGTCCAGTGTAGCGGCGGACACCGGGTAGCCGGCGGCCGTGAGTGCCGCCGCGGCTGCCTTCCGCTGCAAGCGAGTGTCTTCGGTTAGGGGGGCGCCGTCCGGCTTTCCGGCCGCACTTGCACCATCGGGTGTAACGACGTGGCCCATGTTGCTCCGGGTCTCCCGCGGTTGATAGCCCTTGCAACGTTGGGCATCGGACCGCACAAGTCATCAAGGGACTTTGCCCCGGAAAATCATCCGCACCGGTTCCTCCTCGTCCGACCGTTCTTGCGCGAGTCGTGCGGCGGGTATCTCTCCGGTAAAGGTGCCGCGGGATAGTGACGTCGCATTATCGCTCGCGACTCCGTAATCTCGGTTTCGATCAAGTTTGCCATCCTGCGAGCGCTCACATTTTTCAGCTTGTGGCGCACCGAGAATGCGAGAGCAGCAGCATTCGGGTCGGGCGAGCGTTGAAGCTGATCGAGGCCGCGCTTCACCACCTCATTTACGAACTTCACTGCTGGGGCGTCCGCTGTCCTGTAACGCGCCTTGGTCCGATAATTCGGGGAACGTCCAGTAAGCCGCCAATACGCACTCAGGCACGCGCGGAGGAACGCATCTCGGGCATATTCCCGTGGTCTCCCGCGTGACCGCCCCGGCCTTTCGGCAAGTGCGCGCAACTGCACGTTGAAGGTCGAGAAGGCACCGGTGAGCAAGGCGGCGGCTTGATGTTCTACGGCGCCATTAATCGCATCGGCTATGTCGGACTCGCGGGATATGCGGATTTCTGCATTTTTGGCGATTTCGCGCGCATCGGCCTCGGTAAAAGACACCAATAACGGTAACGTCCCGCGTGGTGGCCATTCGCGTGGTGGCCATTCGTCGTCGCAGAACAGCTCATCAAGTGTCGTTATCGGCGTCGGGTCGCAGGGTCGCGAGCCATGCCTCACCGTGATCTGCACGAACGGGACTGCGCTGTGGAGTTTGACCATGTGCCGTCAGTTCCTTGTCAGGTCGGACAAGGTGCGTGGATTAGCGCCGAAGGGGTTCGCTCCCTGCTTCACGCGCGGCGAAGCTCTATTACCTCGGCTGATGCTTGCGCATCGCCCATGCGCCTCGCGGTGTCGTTCGCCACGGCATCGGCGGCGGCCAGCAGAGGTGCGTCGGCGAAGTGCGTATAGCGGGAGGTGACCGAGTGAGATTTGTGCCCCACGAGGCTTGCGATCGTTGGCTCGCTATAGCCGAGGTCGGCCGCAATGCTGACGAACGAGTGTCGCAGCACGTGCGGCGTGACATCCGCTGACAGCCCGCCGCGGGCAAGAATTTGACGGGCGAACTTCTTGAATCCCAGCATAGGACCGTCGCCGCGCGTCGCCGGGAACACCAGCGTTCCCTCGCCGATCCGCGGTTGAGCCCGCAGTAAATCGCAGGCGACTTGGGACAGTGGGCGCATGCTGCGACCCGTCTTGCTGTCGGCCAGTGTCGCGGTGCGGCGGGTCAGGTCGATTTCCCGCCAGCGCAACATCACCGCCTCGCCCGATCGCCAGCCGGTCAGCGCCAGAAATCGGAGGCAGGCGACGGCGGGCGGCCAAATCGCCAGTGCGGCCCCTCGCAGCGCGGCGCCGATCGCTGCATACTCTTCGTCGGACAACCGCCGCTCGCGCCGGTTCTCGGCAAATTTGCGGATGTGGTGCGCCGGATTATCGGCGCGCATGCTGCGCTCAACCGCATAATTGAAAATCGCGCCGAGCAAACCCACGGTCCGCGTTGCGACGCCGCGGCCGCCGCGCAGTTTCGAAACCCCGCGCGGTCTCACCTTGCGGGGATCGCGCTTGGTCTCGCCGGCCGCTATCGCGTGCATGAACTGTTCCACGTCCTGCCGCGTGACGGCAGCAACGGGCAGGCGGCCCAGCAGCGGTTTTATGTGCCCCTCAATACGGCCTTTGTCCGACGCCAGCGTGAGCGGTTTCTTCGGCCTGCCGCCGCGCACCAGCAGCCGGCCCGCCTCGGCGTCGGCGAAATAGAGGTCGCAAAGTTCTGCCACGGTCGCGGCCCTTCGCCGGGCTTGCCGATCGCCGCTGGGATCGCCGCCCCTATCCACCTCGCCGAGCAGCCGGCGCGCCTCTTTGCGGGCAGTGTCGGGTGTCCATGGGGCGCCGTCCTGGCCGATCGTGTGCCAGCGCTGGCGGCCGTCCGCAGTCCGGTATTTCAGAACATAGGTGATCGCGTCGCGCTGCCGCCGCGCGCCGAACCCCGGAACGGCGGCATCCCAGGCGATCTTGCCCGGTTGTAGATCCCGCAGCTCACTGCGCCCGATGCCCTTTCGCTTCCCCATGCTTGCGCCCCCGCTCCGGTATCCGCCGCCACCGTAGCAACCACATAGCAACCACAGGCACGCAAACCATAGCAAACGCTAGGCGGGGGTCGGCAAGGGAATTATCAGGAAGGCTGCGGTCTGCCGAGCGCGACGCAAACCGATAGCAACCACAGAAAACACCTGCTTTAGCTTTCACACGGCGGGGGTCACAGGTTCAATCCCTGTCGCACCCACCATGGTTTCAAGGGGTTAAGGGCTGTCCCGCAGAAGCAGGGGATAGCATCCCGGTTACTGCAAGTGACGCAATGCCCCCGCCGCTGGCGGGGGCGCCTGAATCTCTCGGTGTGGATGGCAAGGGTGGCGCGCCCAGTGAGTTGGGCGTCAGTCGCCTGCGCCGCTTGCACCACCGCCCCGACCGGGGCCGCAGCGGCAAGCGGGACCCGGCCTCTCAATTTAATCGCGGTGATGCGAAACAGGGCAGGTGACCACGTCAGTGGATCACTGGATCAAGCCGACCGCTCTCGTATTGCTCAGCCATCGCGCCCAATGGCAGCGGCTTGATCCTCCTCGCCTGACCGGCGCTGCCGAACGCCTCAAAGCGAGCCTTGCACAATTCCATCGTCGCCTGAGTCGCCGCCTGGAGGAATTTTCGGGGATCGAATTCGTCGGGCTGACGCCCCATCACGCGGCGCATGGCGCCTGTCATCGCGAGACGGATGTCGGTGTCGATGTTCACCTTGCGCACGCCATGCCGGATTCCCTCACGGATATCCTCGATCGGCACGCCGTATGTTTCCCTGATCTCGCCGCCATATTCACGGATGACGGCAAGCCATTCCTGCGGCACCGAAGACGATCCGTGCATCACCAGATGCGTGCTGGGAATGCGGGCGTGGATCGCCCGGATGCGGTCGATCGCCAGGATATCGCCGGTCGGCTCGCGCGAGAATTTGTAAGCGCCGTGGCTGGTTCCGATCGCGATGGCCAGCGCATCGACACCGGTCCGGCGGACGAAGTCCGCGGCCTGCTCGGGATCAGTCAGCAACTGTTCGGCCGACAGCTTGCCCGCTGCGCCGGAGCCATCCTCCTCCCCGGCCTCGCCAGATTCCAATGAGCCGAGGCAGCCCAGCTCCCCCTCCACCGAGACTCCCGCGGCATGCGCGCATTCCGCGACACGGCTGGTGACGGCGACATTGTAGTCGTAGCTGGCGGGGGTTTTCATATCCTCGCGCAGCGAGCCATCCATCATCACGCTGGTGAATCCGGACTGGATCGCGCGCACGCAGACAGCCGGGCTTGCGCCGTGATCCTGGTGCATGACGATCGGGATCTCGGGCCAGGTTTCAACGGCAGCCGCAACCAGGTGCCGCAGGAACGCTTCCCCGGCGTATTTTCGTGCTCCCGCCGATCCTTGCAGAATGACCGGGCTGTCGCACGCGGCCGCGGCGCGCATGATCGCGTGGATCTGCTCCATGTTGTTGACGTTGAAGGCCGGTAGGCCGTAGCCTTGCTCGGCCGCGTGATCGAGCAGCTGCCGCATCGCAACCAGCGCCATCGCTTTCTCCCTCGGGTCGCGCGTTAGAGGATGGCCGTGGCGGCCTCGGCCACGCGCTCTGGCGTGAAGCCGAAATGCGCGGATAGCGCAGCAGCCGGGGCGGATTCACCGAAGCGGTCAAGGCCGATCACCGCGCCGTCCAATCCGACATATTTTCGCCAGAGATCGGACGCCCCTGCCTCGATCGCGACGCGGCGCACCAGCGGCGGCAGCACGGAGCGGCGATAGGCCGCGTCCTGGCGGTCGAACACCGTTGTCGATGGCATCGAGACGACCCGCGCCCGGACGCCAGCCGCGTCGAGGATGTCGCGCGCCTTCACCGCGAGTTCGACTTCTGATCCCGTGGCGAGCAACACGACGTCCGGCGTGTCGCCCGGCCCATCCAGCAACACGTATCCGCCGCGCGCTGCCCGCTGGATGCGCTTCTCGTCCGCACCCTGGAACGGTAAGGCCTGGCGCGACAGGACGAGGCTGCTCGGCCCGTCGCACCGCTCGACCGCGGCGCGCCAAGCAACCGCCGTCTCCAGCGCATCACACGGTCGCCACACATCCATGTTGGGAATGAGGCGCAGCGAGGCGAGATGCTCGATCGGCTGATGCGTCGGTCCATCCTCGCCCAGCCCGATCGAATCATGCGTGAACACGAAGATCGACCGGATACGCATAAGCGCCGCGAGCCTCAGCGCATTGCGCGCGTAGTCGGAGAACACCAGGAACGTGCCGCCGAACGGCACAAAGCCCCCATGCAACGCGATCCCATTCATGATCGCGGACATGCCGAACTCCCGCACGCCGTAATGCACGTAGTTGCCCGCGTGGTCCGAGCCGACATCGTGGCAGCCGCGCCAATTGGTGAGGTTTGATCCGGTCAGATCCGCCGAGCCGCCCAGCAACTCCGGCACCATTCCCGCGAGGGCCTCGATCGCCGCCTGAGACGCCTTTCGGGTCGCAACGGCGGTGCCGGACCGTGCGGCTTCGGCAAGCCACGCATCCGCGCGCCGCGCAAAATCGTCGGGCAGCGCGCCCGACAGGCGACGGCGCAACTGCGCGGCGAGTTCGGGATACGCCGCGGCGTACGCCGCAAACCGCTCTTCCCATACCTGTTGGCGTGCGGCACCGTTCGCGCGTGCGTCCCAGGCCATCCGAATGCCGGTCGAAATCTCGAAAGGGGGGGCCGACCAGCCAAGCGCGAAGCGCGTCGCGGCGGCCTCTTGCGGGCCGAGCGGCGCTCCATGCGCCTCGTGACTTCCAGCCATCCTCGGCGATCCCCAGCCGATCACCGTCTTGCAGCAAACGAGCGTCGGGCTGTCAGACGGGGCCAGCGCCGCGTCAATGGCGGCGGCGATGGCGTTCGCATCGTGGCCATCCACCCCGGCGATGACGCGCCAGCCATAGGCCTCGAAGCGCCTTGGCGTATCGTCGGTGAACCAGGAAGTGACGTGTCCGTCTATGGAGATGCCGTTGTCGTCGTAGAAGACGACGAGCTTATCGAGTCCCAGTGTGCCGGCGAGCGAGCACGCTTCGTGCGATATGCCCTCCATCAGGCAACCGTCGCCGGCGAAGACGAAAGTGCGGTGATCGATGATCTCATGACCCGGCCGGTTGAACTCCGCGGCCAGTAGCTTTTCGGCCAGTGCCATGCCGACCGCGTTCGCCAGACCCTGGCCGAGCGGGCCGGTCGTGGTCTCGACACCGGGCGTCGCGCCATATTCCGGATGGCCTGGCGTGCGAGAATGCAACTGGCGGAAGTTCCGCAGTTCTTCCATGGGAAGATCGTAGCCGCTCAGATGAAGCAGCCCATAGAGCAGCATGGAGCCATGACCGTTTGACAGCACGAAGCGGTCACGATCCGGCCAATGCGGGTCCGCCGGGTTGTGCCGGAGATGCCGCCTCCACAGCGCCGTCGCGATATCGGCCATTCCCATAGGCATGCCGGGATGCCCGGATTTCGCACGCTCCACAGCGTCGATCGCCAGCACGCGCAACGCATTGGCCAGAACGCGTTCGTCCGGGAGTTGGTGCATCGTCGTTGTGGTCTCGGATAGCATACTCATCTCGGTGATCCTGCCATTGGATTCAAAGCGCCTGCTTCCGACGGTCCATCAGGCGCCATATCATCGGGGTGAAGATGAGTTGCATGGCGAGGCTCATCTTGCCGCCGGGACAGACAATGGTATTGGCTCGTGACATGAAGCTGTTCTGCAGCATCGACAGCAGGTAGGGAAAGTCGATCCCCTTTGGGTTCGCGAAGCGGATGATGAGCATGCTTTCGTCGGCGCTCGGGATGTCGCGCGCGATGAACGGATTCGAGGTATCGACCGTGGGAACACGCTGAAAGTTGACGTGGGTACGTGAGAACTGCGGGCACAGATAGTTCACATAGTCCGGCATCCGGCGCAGGATCGTGTCCACGATCGCCTCGTGCGAATGGCCGCGCGCGGTCTTGTCGCGATGCAGCTTTTGGATCCATTCGAGGTTGATCGTCGGCACGACGCCGATCAGCAGATCGACGTGGCGGGCCACGTCCACCGTGTCGGTCTTCAGGCCGCCGTGCAGCCCTTCGTAGAACAGGAGGTCGGAGCCCGGCGCAATATCCTCCCATGGCGTAAAGGTGCCGGGCTGCTGACCGTACGGCGCGGCCTCCTCGTGGTCGTGAAGGTATTTGCGGACGCGGCAGGTTCCGGTGCGGGCGTAGGCGGCGAACTGCTGCTCCAACTCCTCGAACAGATTGGCCTCGGGGCCGAAATGGCTGAAGTGGAACTGGCCGGACTCATGCTGTTCGGCCATCATGGCACGCATCTGCGCGCGTTCGTAGCGATGGAATGCATCGCCCTCGATCATCGCGGCCGCAACGCCTTCCCGACGGAAGATCTGGGCGAAGGTCGTCATCACCGTGGTCGTGCCGGCTCCCGACGAGCCGGTGATCGCTATGATCGGATGTCTGGCGGACATGACGACTCTCCGGGATCAGGATGCGCGGAAGAGCGAGCGCGTGCTGAACAGGGGTGATTCGAAAGCGTAATCCTCGTCGCCGTCGTATGCGTGATGGTAGCGAACCAGTCGCTCAACCTCTTCGCGAGATCCCAGGATCACGGGGACACGCTGGTGGATATCCGTCGGCGCAAGCGTGAGCAGCCGTTCGCGTCCAGTGGAGGCCAGACCGCCAGCCTGCTCAATAATCATGGACATCGGGTTGGCCTCGTAGAGCAGCCGAAGCCGCCCTGGCTTGCCATCGTCGCGGGTGTCGCGTGGATACATGAGCAGCCCGCCGCGCAGGAGAATCCGATGCACTTCGGCGACCAGCGAGGCGAACCAGCGCATGTTGAAGTCTTTGCCGCGCGGGCCGCTGTGGCCGGCGATACATTCCTCGACATAGCGCCGAACCGGCGGCTCCCAGAAACGCTCGTTGGATGCGTTGATGGCGAATTCCGACGCCATCTGCGGGACGGACATGTCAGGATGTGTCAGCGTGTAGGCACCGATATGACGGTCGAGCGTGAAGCCATGGACGCCCGCACCCAAAGTCAGCACGAGCATCGACACCGGCCCATACAGCGCGTATCCGGCCGCCACCTGTTGCACGCCAGGCTGGAGGAAATCCTCGGGCCCAGGGTCGGTCACACCGGCGGGCGCATTGAGGATTGAAAAGATGGTGCCAACGGGAACATTGACGTCGATGTTCGACGCGCCGTCCAGCGGGTCAAAGACCAGGAGATACCGGCCCCGCGGGTAGCGCGCCGGAATGTGGTACGGTGCGTCGAGTCCTTCGGACACCATGCCGCGGAGTTGGCCACCCCACTCGCAGGTCGCGAGCATGATGTCGTTGGCGACGACATCGAGCGCCTTCGCATCCGCATCCTGCGGCTGGAGGGGCGTCTGGCCCGTTGGCGCCGGCTGTTCCAGCGCACCGCGCGACACCGCCGCTGCGATGAACTTGCACGCCGTCTGCACATCGTTGAGAAGGGAGGCGAGTTCCGCACCGTGTTGCGTAGTGCGGCGCTGATCCTCAATAATGAATTTGCTCAACGTTGTGCGTCGATGCGGCATGGCTCCCTCCCCAGGAATCCGTCACGTGCGGGCGGCTATTGCAGGAATACGCGGCTGGCCCGGATGTCGGAGGCTGCAAGCGTCGAGAGCGCTGCGCGATCAAGGGGTGCCGCACGCGCAGCAAACAGCCGATTGGCCTGGCGCAGCCGGGCGCGGTCGATGGCGTTACGGATCGAACGCGCGTTGGAAAATCGCGGCTGCTGCATGCGTCGTTCGATGTACTCACACAATGCCGCCGCCGCCCCGTCATCGAGCTGGTAATGCATGCGCTCCAACATCAGTCCGGCGATCGCGAACAGCTCCTGCGCGTCGTAATCGGGGAAATCGACATGATGGGCAATGCGTGAGGCCATGCCCGGGTTGCTGCGGAAAAACGTGTCCATGCGGTCCTTGTAGCCGGCCAGCACCACGACGAGGTCATCACGGCGCTCCTCCATGACCTGCAATAGGATCTCGATTGCCTCCTGGCCATAATCACGCTCGTTTTCCGGGCGATAGAGGTAATATGCCTCGTCGATGAACAGTACGCCGCCCATCGCCTTCTTGAGGACCTCCTTGGTCTTCGGGGCGGTATGGCCGATGTACTGGCCGACCAGGTCGTCACGGGTGACGCTTACGACATGGTTGCGCCGGATGTAGCCGAGTTGGTGCAGCAACTCGGCGATGCGCTTGCCGACGGTCGTCTTGCCTGTGCCGGGATTGCCGGTGAAGCACATGTGCAGGGACGGGGGCTCGGCCTGCAGGCCGAGGTCTCGCCGCGCGCTCTCGATGAGCAGCAGTGCGGCGATCTCGCGGATGCGGGTCTTGACGGGCACGAGACCGACAAGATCGCGGTCGAGCGCCTCCAGGATCTTGCCGATCTCGGTCCGCTCGTAGAGCGCCTGGAGATCGACGGTTTCGTCGTGCGCTTCGGCGAGTGCGCTCATGCGGCCCTCGGCATTGCGGCGGAGAGTTGGTTGCGCAGCGTCGCGACGATGCCGCGATAGCCGCCGTCGGCGTCCGGTGCGCCGAAGATCGCTGAGCCCGCCACGAAAGTGTCGATGCCGGCCTCGGCGATGGCGCGGATGTTGTCGGGCTTCACGCCGCCGTCGATTTCGAGCCAGATCGGTGCGCCGCCAGCGGCGGAATGCGCGTCGATGCGCCGGCGCATGGAGCGCGCCTTTTCCAGGGTCTCCGGAATGAAGGCCTGACCGCCGAAGCCGGGGTTGACCGACATCAGCAGAACGAGGTCGAGGCGGCTCATGACATGGTCGATCCATGACAACGGGGTGGCCGGATTCAGCACCAGCCCCGCGCGGCAGCCGCAATCGCGGATCAGCGCCAGCGTGCGATCGACATGCACCGCGGCCTCGGGGTGAAAGCTGATGATGTCGGCGCCGGCCTTGGCGAACATCGGGATCAGCGCATCGACCGGGCTGGCCATCAGATGCACATCCAGCGGCACGCGCACCAGCGGTCGGATCGCCTGGCAGATCATCGGGCCGAATGTCAGGTTCGGCACGAAGTGGTTGTCCATGACGTCGATATGGATGACATCCGCCCCCGCCGCGACGACGCGCGTGATCTCCTCTCCGAGGCGGGTGAAGTCGGCCGACAGGATCGAAGGGGCAATCCGCAGGGGCGGTATCATGAATCCGAATTCCCGTCAGTAGCGGGCGCCCGACGGGCGGGATGTCGCGTAGCTGCGCAGCGTATAATGGACGCTGCGACCCTCGCCCTCAGTGCGCACAAGCTCGAAGCCCGGTTCGTCGGCCGGGCGATTGACGACGAAGGACATGCGGATCGATTCCCAGCCCTTGCGGCTGTCGAAGGCCATCACGCGGATGTAGGACAAGCCGTGCTCACGCCGGCAGGCGTCGAGTTCCATCATCACGCCGGCGGCGTCGCGCAGGTCGAACATCGGATTGCCCCACATCGACCAGTAGCTGTTGCGCGGGTGCGGATCGTCGGTGTGCTCGACGGCGAGTGCCCATCCGTTGTCGAGGGCGTACTGCACCTGCAGGCGGATTTCGGCGTCGGTGAGGTCGGGAAGGAAGGAAAACTGTCCCTGGGTGATCTTCATGGCGCAATGCTCCCGCTTCAGGCCGGGGTGGGCGTGGGGACGTAATCGACGGAATCGGTGGACGCATAGTCGAAGGTCACGTCCTTCCATGTATCCAGCGCGGCACGCAGCGGCTGGCACCAGCGCGCCGCTTCGCTCAGGATTGCCGGTCCCTCGCGCCAGATGTCGCGGCCCTCGTTGCGTGCCTTGACCATGGTTTCCAGCGCCACTCGGTTGGCGGTCGCGCCGGCCTGGATGCCCATGGGATGGCCGATCGTGCCGCCGCCGAACTGCAGCACCACATCCTCGCCGAGATAGCCGAGCAACTGATGCATCTGCCCGGCATGAATGCCGCCCGACGCAACCGGCATCAGCTTTTTCAGGCTGGCCCAGGGCTGATCGAAGAAGATGCCGTGCTGGAGGTTCCTCGACACGTGATTCTCGCGGCAGGTGTCGTAGATGCCGGCGATCACGTTGGGGTCGCCTTCAAGCTTGCCGACGACGGTGCCGGCGTGGATGTGATCGACACCCGCCATGCGCATCCACTTGGCAATGACGCGGAACGACACGCCGTGATTCTTCTGCCGTGTGTATGTCGAATGGCCGGCGCGGTGCAGATGCAGGATCATGTCGTTGCGCCGCGCCCATTTGGCCATCGACTGGATCGCCGTGTAGCCGATCACAAGGTCGATCATCACGATGATGCTGCCGAGCGATCTGGCAAACTCGGCGCGCTCGTACATGTCCTCCATCGTGGCGGCGGTGACGTTGAGGTAGGTGCCCTTGATCTCGCCGGTCTCCGCCATTGCCTTGTTCACGCCCTCCATGCAGTAGAGGTAGCGGTCGCGCCAGTGCATGAACGGCTGGGAGTTGATGTTCTCATCGTCCTTGGTGAAATCGAGACCACCCTTCAGCGCCTCGTACACCACGCGGCCGTAGTTGCGGCCCGAGAGCCCGAGCTTCGGCTTCATCGTGGCGCCGAGCAGCGGACGGCCATAGACGCCGATCCGTTCGCGCTCGGCGACGATGCCGGTGGCCGGACCCTGAAACGTCTTGAGGTAATGCGGCGGGATACGCATGTCCTCCAGCCGCAGCCCCTTGAGCGGCTTGAACCCGAACACGTTACCGATGATCGAGGCGGTGAGGTTGGCGATCGAGCCTTCCTCGAACAGGTCGAGGTCGTAGGCGATATAGGCGAACCACTGGCCGGGCTGGCCTGGCACGGGTTCGATCCGATACGCCTTGGCGCGATAATATTCGCTGTCGGTCAGACGATCTGTCCAGACGACCGTCCAGGTCGCGGTTGACGACTCGCCGGCTACGGCCGCCGCTGCTTCCTCTGGATCAACACCGTCCTGGGGGGAGATTCGGAAGACGGCGAGAATATCGGTGTCCTTCGGTTCGTAGTCCGGTTCCCAATATCCCATCTGCCGATACTTCAGAACACCGGAGCGGTAGCGTTCCCGGAGATCCGTGATCTTGATGTCGGCGGACTTGTTCATGGTGATGCCTCCGGATCTGTCGGGCCTGCAACGTCGGGGAGGTCACCGTAGCTAAGAGCGAGATCAAGGCAAAGCAAAATGATCTTGCGGTGATGACAAGGGATCACTTAACATCAGCCCATGCGCCAGGTGACCGTCCGCCAGTTGCAGATTTTCGTCGAAGCGGCCCGCACCCGCGCCTTTGCCCGCGTCGCCGAACGGCTCCATGTAACCCCTGCGGCAGTCTCGTTTCAGATCAAGCAGTTGGAGAGCATGGTCGGGTTCGCGCTGTTCGAGCGGATCGGCAAGACCGTGCTGCTGACCGAACCCGGCACCGCACTCCTCGGCTATGCGCAAACCGTGCTGCAGGCCCTGAATGACGCCGATCAGACCCTCCGGGCGTTGAAGGGATTGAGCGGCGGGCACGTCACCGTCGGCCTCGTCTCAACCTCGAAATACTTCGTTCCCCACATCCTTGCCCGTTTTCAAGCGGAATACCCCGGGGTCGCCATCCATTTGCGGGACGGCAATCGCCGCGAAATCTTCGCGGCCGTCGGCAAAGGATCGGTGGATCTCGCGGTGACCGGCCGGCCCCCGGAGGAACTCGGCCTCGATGCCGACCCATTCGCTGCCCATCCTTCCGTCATCATCGCGCCCCCGGCCCATCCGCTGACCGGCTACGACAGCCTTCCGCCCGCCATCCTGGCCGGCGAGCCGTTCATTGCGCGCGAGGAGGGATCGGGGACGCGGCAGTTGATGGACGACCTGTTCCAGGGCACCGGCACGTCGGGCCGTGTGACCATGACGAGCAGCAGCAACGAAACTATCAAGCAGGCGGTGATGGCCGGCATGGGGCTGGCGCTGATCTCGCGTCACACAGTCGGACTGGAGCTGAGCCTGGGGCTGCTGCGCACGCTGCCGGTGGAGGGATTTCCGCAGATGCGGACGTGGTTTGTCGTGCATCGCCGCGGGATGCCGCTGCTGCCGATTCACCGGCGCCTGCGCGACTTCGTGGTCGAACGCGGCCAGACCATCATCGCGGAGATGGAGCGCAGCTACGCGGCGCTGAACGAGGCTCGCTCACTGTCCGGACCGGCGTAAGGCGCCACGACATCAACGAAGGTCGCGGCATCATGCCGGCGATCCATGCACGCGCTCCGCCGATCGAAATGACAATTTCAAGTCAATGCGCGCGCAACGGCTGGCGCATCTTGCAGGGCCTGGCCACGGCGGACGAAAACCCCGCGAGCATTTCGTGTCTGAACGCACCGAAGGATCGTCATGGATGCGCTGGTCCGCAGCAACGAGGGAGTGCCGGCACTGGCCGATCTCGTCCGGCTGCTCCGCGACCAGGGATCGTGCGACGAGCGTATGCTCGACCGCGCCCGCCGCGTCGCCGAGGAGACCGGCAAGCGCATTGACCACGTGCTCATCCAGCTTGGCCTGCTGACAGAGCGCGGACTTGCCGACGCCTATGCGAGCCTGCTCGGCACGGCGATCGCCCCGCCCTCCCGCTATCCCGCGGCGCCGCTGTTCGCGGACCGGCTGGCGACGCGCTTCCTGCGCGCGAGTCGCTGCCTGCCGGTAGCCGTCGAGCACGGCCGATTGGTGGTGGCCTGCACCGATCCGCTCGATCCGTTCATCCCCGCCGCCATTGCGGCCGCCACCGGACTGCCGGTGACGCTGGAGGTGGCACTGCCGATCGAGATCGAGGCCGCGCTGGAACGACTTTACGGCGACGCCCCGGCCGCGACGGAGGCAGCGGCGGACGCATCGGACGATGACGCGCCGTTGGCCGAGGATGCCGAGCGGCTGCGCGACCTCGCCAGCGAGGCACCCGTGATCCGCCTCGTCAACCAGTTGGTCGCCCGTGCCGTCGAGACGCAGGCTTCCGACATCCACATCGAGCCATTCGAAGACCGGCTGCGCGTGCGCTTCCGCTACGACGGCATTTTGCAGGAGGCGGGCAGTCCACCGGCCGGCCTCGCGCCCGCGATCACCTCCCGGCTGAAGATCATGGCGAAGCTGGACATCGCCGAGCGGCGGCTGCCCCAGGATGGGCGCATCAGGCTGGCGGTGCGCGGCCAGGAGGTCGATTTTCGCGTCTCCACCATTCCCTCGCTGCACGGCGAGACGGTGGTGTTGCGAGTGCTCGACCGCACCGCCGTCAGCTTCGACTACGCCAAGCTCGGCCTGGATGCGCCAGTGATCGCGCGGCTGCGCGCGGCGCTCGATCTGCCCAACGGCATCGTGCTCGTCACCGGCCCGACCGGCAGCGGCAAGACCACCACGCTTTACAGCGGGTTGCGCGCGCTGAATTCCGAATCCCGCAAAGTGGTCACGGTGGAGGACCCGATCGAGTATCAGCTTGCGGGCATCAACCAGATACAGGTGAAGCCGCAGATCGGTCTGACCTTCGCCGCGCTACTCCGCTCGATCCTGCGCCAGGACCCCGACGTCATCATGGTCGGCGAAATCCGCGATCTGGAGACGGCACAGATCGCGGCCCAGGCGGCGCTGACGGGACATCTGGTGCTGTCCACGCTGCACACCAATTCCGCCGCCGCCACCATCACGCGTCTGCGCGACATGGGGCTGGAGGACTACCTGATCACTGCCGTCCTGCGCGGCGTGCTGGCGCAGCGACTGGTGCGCCGATTGTGCCTCGCCTGCCGCCGGGAAGCACCCGCACCGCCCGAACTGGTCGCGCGTCTCGATCTCGTCCGCCGCGCCGGTCCGCATCGGCCGCGCCTTTGGCACGCAGTCGGCTGCCCGCAATGCCGTGGCACCGGCTATCGCGGGCGCCTCGCGATTGCCGAATATCTCCAGCCCGACGCGCAGATCGAGCGTCTGGTGTTCGCACGCGCCGATCAGGCGGACATCGAGCGCGCTGCGGTCGCCGCCGGCATGGTCACGATGCGCGACGCCGGTATCGACGCGGCCCTTGCGGGCGCCACCACCATCGAGGAGGTGATGCGCAACCTGAGCGCCGAAGCCGACTCAACGATCGGGTCCGGGGCGAACGGCTGATGGCGCGGTTCCGCTACACGGCGGTTGCGGCCGGTGGCGACCTGGTGCGCGGTGAGATCGAGGCGGCTGACGAGGCCGAAGCGATCGCGTCGGTGCAGCGCCAGGGTCACCTGCCACTCGCCGCGCAACCGGCGGGCGTCTGGCGCGACGCATTGCCCGCCATGCGGTTCGGCGCCGGCGCACACCTGTCGCGACAGGATGTGGCCAATGTGACGCGGGAACTCGCGATCATGCTCGGTGCCGGACAGGACCTCGATCGTGGCCTGCGCTTCGTCGTAAACACGGCGCCGAACGTCCGCATCCGCCGCGTGATGGACGCGGTGCGCACCGCGGTACGCGACGGCGCGTCACTGGCGACGGCGCTGGGGCGCGAGCCGCGCAGCTTCTCGCGTCTCTATGTCGGGCTGGTGCGCGCCGGCGAGGCGGGTGGTGCCCTGGCCCAGACGCTGCAGCGCCTGGCCGTGTTGCTGGAGCGCGAGCGCAGCCTGGCCTCGTCGGTCACCTCCGCGCTGATCTATCCGGCGCTGCTGACCGTGGCTGCGATCGGTGCGATCGTGCTGCTCCTCACGCAGGTGCTGCCGGAATTCGTGCCGTTGTTCGCGCAGAACGGCGTCGCGCTGCCGCGGCCGACCCGCATCCTGATCGGGCTTGGCGACGCCGTCGGCAGCTACGGACTCTATGCGCTGATGGCGAGTCTCCTCACGGTGTTGGCGGTGCGCCTCGCACTACGACGGCCGGCGCTGCGGTTGCTCGCCGACCGGCTTGTGCTGCGTCTGCCGTTGTTCGGCGGTTTGCTGCGGGAGGCGCTGGCCGCCCGGTTCGCCCGGACGCTCGGCACGCTGCTCGATCGCGGAATGCCGCTGGTGGCGGCGTTGCAGGTAGCGCGCGACGCGCTCGGCAACCGCGCGGCCACCGATGCGATCGCCGCCGCCGCGCAGCGCACCAAGGACGGCGGGGGGCTGGCAAGGGCGCTCGGTGAGACCGGCATCTTTCCGGTCCGCACGACACATCTGTTGCAGTTGGGCGAGGAGACGGCGCAACTCGGCGCGATGGCGCTGCGGGCTGCCGAGATTCACGAGGAGGCGACCCGGGTGACGGTGCAGCGGCTGATCGCGCTCCTGGTTCCAGCGATCACGCTGCTGATGGGGGCTGCGGTTGCCGCCATCGTCACCGCGCTGCTGCTGGCGATGCTGAGCCTGAATGATCTTGCGACCTAGCAGGCCGGCAGCAGGATTCACGCTGCTGGAGATGCTGGTGGTGTTGGCGATACTCGGGCTGGCCACGGCGCTCCTGGTCGCGCGCGGAATCGGGCCGGGCCCGGCCGTGCAGGCGCGCGCGGCGGCCGATGCGGTGGCGGCGACGCTGCGGGACGCGCGGGGTCGTGCCATCCGCGATGATCGTTTTGTGACAGTTGCAGTCGATGTCGCGGCACATGCCCTGCGCCCAACCGATGCACCGCCGCTGCCGCTGCCGCGCGCACTCGCAATCGCCGGCACGCCCGCGATCCGGTTCGCCCCGGACGGCAGTTCCTCGGGCGGGCAGATCGCGCTGACGGGCGGCGGGGTGCGCGCCGTGGTCAGCGTCGATTGGCTGACCGGGCGCGTCCTGCGCGCCGCCAAGCCGTGATCAGGGGTTGCAGATCATGCCCGCCGTGCCGGGGTCGCCGTTCGTCCCGTCCGGGCCGCCGGAACAAAGATCGTAGTCGTGGCCTTGACGTATCGAAGGCTGGCGATAGACGAACGGCCGCTTCCAGGGATCAAGCGTGCCGGCGTCGCCCTTGAGATATGGTCCGTTCCAGGTGTCCACGCCGGCAGGCCGCTCGACCAGCGCGGCGAGTCCCTGGTCGGTGCCGGGATAGGCGCCGACATCGAGCTTGTAGAGATCGAGAACCTGGCCGAGCCGCTCGATCGCCTGATGCGCCACCGACATGCGCGCACCGCCGAGCTGGCGCAGTGCCGCTGGCGCCACCAGTCCGATCAGCAGCCCGAGTATCGCGATCACAACAAGAATCTCGAGTAGCGTGAAGCCGCCTTCCGCGGTGTGGCGCCGTGGTCGTGCCGTTGGTTCGTTCATACGCCGGTTCCTTTCCGGCAGGCTTCTATGCAAGAACGCGGCGCGGGCCAAGCTGGGGAGTGTGACAATGGCGATTCCGTATCTCGCGTGCATGGCGATGGTTGCCGCGACGCTGCATCTGCCGCCGCGCGTGCTGCCGTCGATCCAGCGCGTCGAGGGCGGCAGCATCGGCAGCGTCAGCCGTAATACCAATGGCACGGCCGATCTCGGTGTCATGCAGATCAACTCCGTCTGGCTCGCGCCACTTGCGCGCATCAGCGGCCTGCCGGAGGATGCGGTACGGCAACGGCTGATCGACGATCCGTGCTTCAATATCAGCGCCGCCGGACTGATCCTGCACCAGCATGTCATCGAGCGGCACGGCGACCTGATGCAGGCGATCGGTGATTACCATTCCGTGACACCGGCGCTGAACGCACGCTACCGCGCTGCGGTCTGGGACGCCGCGACGCGGCTGTTCCGGCGCGGCGCTTCGCACTGATCCGCCATGCGACATACGCCGAGCGCCGACAGCATTGCCGACGTGCGCGGATTCGTGTTGTTGGAGGTGCTCGTCGCCTTCGTCATTGCCGCGCTGGCGCTCGGCGGATTGCTCGCGGCTGCGATGGCAGGTGCGGGCGCGACCGCGGCCGCCGGCGCCTACGAGGAAGCGATCGCGCGCGCCCGCTCGCATCTCGCCGCGATCGGCCGAAGTGGCCCGCTGCTGGCGGGCACGCAGCGAGGCGACGACGGTGGCGGATTCGTGTGGCAGACGCGCATCGCGCCGCTCGCCAGCTCGTCGGCCGTCGGTGCCGGCGGCGGACCGGCGCTGGGCCTCTACGCGGTCAGCGTCACCATCGCCTGGCACGCCGGGCGGCGCGACCGCGCCGTGACGTTGGGAACCGAGCGGGTCGCACTGGCACCGGCAGCAACACCATGAGGTCGAAGGGCTTTACTCTGCTGGAGGTGCTGGTGGCACTGGCGGTGCTCGCTCTGCTGTCGGGACTGCTGGCGGCAGGCGTGCGGCTGGTGTTGCGTGTCCGCGGCACCGAGGCGCGCGTGCTGCACCGGCACGACGACCTGGATGCGACCGATCGCGCCCTGCGCGCCCTTGTCGGCGGCATGGAGCCTGGGGCGGTCGGTGCCCCGCCGTTGATCGCCGGCAGTGCCGACCGCCTCGCCTTCAGCGCGGTGCTGCCGCAGGGCGCCGGCATTCCCGGCGTCGCCGACCTGCTGCTGGCGCTGGCGCCCGATCATCGCCTGGTGCTGCGCTACACGCCGCATCGCCATGTTCGCCTGCTGGGGCCGTCGCCGCCGGTGCGCGAGGCGACGCTGCTCGACGGCGTGGCACGGCTCGACCTCGCCTATTGGCCGCGCACGCCGCCCTGGGGCTGGCTCGGCACCTGGGACGGGCCGCTGCTGCCGGCGTTGGTGCGCATCCGCATCGTCTTCGCGCCGGACGATCCGCGCCACTGGCCCGCGATTGTCGCCGCGCCGATGCGCGCGCCGGCGCCATGACCGAGAAGGGCCAACGGTCGCAGCGCGGCTTCGCGCTGGTCATGGTGCTGGTGGCGCTGGCGCTGCTGGCGGTGCTGGTCGGCGCGATCGTGGCGGGCGGTCGGGGCGAGGCGCGGCTGGCGGCCAATCTGCGCGCCGCGGCAGTCGCGGAGGCGGCGGCGGACGGGGCGGTGCAGGAGGCCGCGTTCCACCTGCTCGCCGCCGGCCCGGCGCACTGGCCGGCCGATGGCGCCGTTCGCCGCATCGTGGTGGGCGGCGTGCCGATTGCCCTGCGCGTCACGAGCGAGGCGGGCAAGGTGAACCCGAATCTCGTCTCGCCGGCGCTGATGGCGGCGCTGATGCAGGCCGTCGGGGCGGATAGCGGCCGGGCCGGCGCCATCGCGTCCGCCATTCGCGCGTGGCGCACGCCCGACGCGGCGGACGCAGGCCCATACGTGGCGGCGGGCCGCGATTACGGCCCGCCCGGCGCGAAACTGCAAAGCCTCGACGAACTGGGGCTGATTGTCGGGATGACGCCCGCCCTGCTGGAACGGCTGCTGCCGCATCTGTCGCTGGCGCGCGACAGACCGCCCGACCCGACTGCCGCCGATGCGGTGGTGATGCGGGCGCTGGCGGCTATCGCCGGCCCGTCCGCCGCCGCCGCGCCGGCACCGGGGGGCAGCATGGAGCTGAGCGTCGTGCGGGTCGTCGCGGTGGCGCTTGGGCCGGGGCGGGCGCGTTTCGTCCGCGACGCGGTCGTGCGCCTGGCACCCGGCCGGCCGGATGCACCGCTGAGCATCATGACGTGGGACGCGCCGCCGCTGGATGCCCAGGACTGGCTGCCGGGCGCATCCGGGCAATTGTGACAATCCGCGATATCAGCCTGACGATACCCCCGGCATATGCGCTGCGCTCGCAACCACCGGTGCGAGAGGAAGCGAGGGGAGTTTCGCGTGCCTGAAGCTGAGATCGCCGTGCCGACCCGCCGTCTCCGCACCGGCGGCGGGGCCTTGCCGTGCCTGCTGCCGTTGCTGCTGCTGGCGGCGTGCGGCGCGCCCCCGCTGCCGGGGATGGCGCCCGGAGCCGGCCTGGGGGCGCCGCAGCCGCTGCCTCTGGTGCCACAGAACGCCGCGGCGGCGCCGCGGCGCAACGGGCTGATCGGCACGCCGGAGGCGCTGCGGCCGGCGCAGGTGGCCTACGGCACGCCGTTGCAGCCGGCCAGCCCCGGCGCGCTGGCTGCCGGCGGCGTTGCCGAGGTGTCGCTCGATTTCGCCGACACCGATATCCGCGAAGTGGTGGCGCAGATTCTCGGCGCCACGCTGCACCAGTCCTACACGATCGACCCCGCAGTCCACGGTACCGCGACATTCCACAGCGCCGCTCCGCTGACGCGCGCGCAATTGGTGCCGACGCTGCAGATGCTGCTCGGCCAGGCCGGTGCCACACTGGTGCAGAGTGACGGGGTCTGGCGGGTCGTGCCCAGCGCCGGCAACATTGCCGGCAGTGTCGTGGTCCCGCTGCGTTACGCCTCCGCCGAAGCGCTGGCGCGGCTGCTGCAGCCCTTCGCCGGCAATGCCGCGCGCGTGGCGGCCGAGCCGGCGCGCAACGCACTGCTGATCAGCGGAGAGCCGAACGCCCGCGAGGCCCTGACTGAGCTGGCGCGGACGTTCGATGTGAACACGCTGGCCGGCCAGTCCTATGCGCTGTTGCCGGTGCCGTCGGGGACGGCGAAGGACTTTGCGGCCACGATGCAGGACTTGTTTCGCGGGGAAGGCAAGGGCGCGCTCGCCGGGCTCGTGCGGGTGCTGCCGCTGGACCGGATCGACGCCGTGCTGCTGGCCGCCGCGCAGCCGCGGTATGTCGACGAGGCGCGCCGCGTGTTCGCACTGGTGGAGCGCGAACGGCGCTTCGCCGTGCGCAGTTGGCACGTCTATTATTTGCAGAACAGCCACGCGAATGACGTGGCGAATCTGCTGCAACAGGCATTCACGCCCGACAGCGTCACCGCTCAGCCGAGCAGCGTGACCGATGCCGCGCGCGCCGGCGGCATGGCGGGCGGCCTTGCGATGGGTGCGGGTGGTGGCGCGATGTCGGGTGGTGCCATGCCGGGTGGGGGCGCCATGTCCGGCGGCGGCATGGGCGGCATGGGCGCGCCCGGCGGCGCGGGCGGGCCGGGACCGGCGGGCGGCGCGATGCCCGGCCAGGGCGGCCCCGGTGTCGCCGCGGCACCGGTGACGCCGGTCAACCCATTGCTCGGCGGCCTCGGCGGAGGGAGCGGCGGGGGCGGTGGCAACCCCGACACCATGCGTATCATTCCCACCCCTCAGAACAACGCCGTCGTCGTCTATGCCACGCCGCAGGAGGCGGCGACGGTCGAGTCGATGCTGCGCAAGATCGACATCCTGCCGCTGCAGGTTCGCATCGACGCCGTCATCGCGCAGGTGACGCTGAACGACGCGCTGCAATACGGCACTCAGTTCTTCTTCAAGCAGGGTGACCTCAACGCTGCACTCGGCGCTCCGGCGACGGTGAGCAATGCGGTGCCCGGCGCGTTCCTGATCGGCTCGGTCGCCTCCAGCGCCAATGTCGCGATCTCCGCGCTGCAGGCGGTGACGCGGGTGAACGTGCTGTCCTCGCCCGAGCTGCTCGTGCTCGACAACCAGACGGCGCATCTGCAAGTTGGCTCGCTGGTGCCTTACCTGACCGGCAGCTCGCAGAGCGTGATCGCCAATTCGGCCGTCATCAACTCGATCAATTACCAGCCGATCGGCGTCATCATGGACGTGACCCCGCGCGTGAACAGCGGCGGGCTGGTCACGCTGGACATCGCGCAGGAGGTCAGCGACGTGAGCCCGACGCCGCCGGTGACCGGCATCGCCTCTCCCACCTTCGACGAACGGCGCGTGGTCTCGCGCGTGGTGGTGCAGGACGGGCAGACGATCGGTCTGGCCGGGCTGATCCAGGACAGTTCCTCGCGATCGAACCAGGGCATTCCCTGGCTGAAAGACGTGCCGCTGCTGGGCCTGCTGGCCGGATCGCAGGACAACCAGCGCGCCCGCACGGAGCTTTTGGTGATGATCACGCCGCACGTGGTGCACGACCAGCGCGACGCGCGTCAGTTGACCGAAGCGTTGCGCGCGGCGCTGCCCAATGCGGCGATGGTGCCGCAGGAATTGCAGTCCGAGCCGCTGTCCGGTTCGCCCGATCCCAGTGCGCGGATGCGGCGCAGGCTGGGGCTGGAGCCGTGACGCCCGGCTATTTCGGCTCGTGTAGTGCCTGCGGATTGGATACGGCGGGTTGCGCCGGGCGTTGTGCCACCGGCCAGGCTCCGCCGGCGCTCGCTGCGGCCCTTGCGGATGCGAATGCGGGGCGCAGCACCCGCGTTCCTTCCGGCCCGCGCACCGTCACTTGTCCGGCATCGATTGCCTGCACCGTGTAGCGACCGACCGCGCCGCCTTCGGCGACCACAAGGCCGCCGGCAAAGATCGCGTGCCGGTCACCGGGTGCGACCAGCACGCCGGCCAGGCGCGGAAGTCCGCTCAAGCCGGCCGCCTCGGCGCCGGGGGGCGGGCGGCGCGTGGGGCTGAACAGCGGGCGCTGCAACAGGGTGGCCTGCATTCCGGCGCTCGCGTCGGGGGCGGCGATCATTGCCTGACGTGACGCAGCCGGGACGTCGCTGCCGGCCACGATTGGCACCGGGGCGAACAACCCGGCGCATTCCAGCCCGACCAGCCCGGACAGGCCCAGTACCGCCAGCGCAACCGTCTTCATCGTCCCGCCTCCCGGAACGCATAGATTGCGAAACTGGCCGACACCGGCACGGACTCTTCATGGCTACGTGCCGGGACACCGCGCAGTTCGAGGTCGTCGAGCAGCATTCGCGGGTGCACCCGTTCGATCGCACCCAGCAGGCCGACCAGGCGCGGCCAGGGCGCGGCCAGGGAGATGCGGATGCCGACGCGCCGGAATGCGCCGCGTTGCTCGCTCGGCAACGTCTCCAGACTGGTCGGCGTCAGACCCGCCGCGCCGGCGAGGCCACCGACCAGTTCCTGCAACCGCGCCGCCGCCAGCGCGTCCGTGGCACCGTCCAGCAGCGCCGGCGCCGCCGTGCCCGCTGCAGCGCGGCGCAGCGCCGGCAGTTGCGCCGCGATCGCCTGCATGTGGGCCGCCATTGCCATCCGCGCTGTCAACGCCTCGGCGCGCGCGGCATACAGATCGACGAGCGGTCCCGCGATGCCGCGCCACAGAATCAGCGCCGCCAGAAGCGTCAGCGCCAGGGCGAGCATCTGGCCACGGCGGCCGGTCGGCAGGGAGTGGATCATGTCAGGGCGCCAGTTCCGCCTGGATCGCGAACAGGTCGGCATGGCCGGTGTCGCTGCGCGTGACCGGCGCGGCGAAGGCCGGATTCCGGAGGTGGCGGTCAGCGGCGAGTCGCGGGATCAACGCCGCCGCCGCCAGCGATTGCCCGCCCAGCCGCAGCCGGCGCTGGCGCAGTGCGAATTCGGTGAGATACGTGTCGTCCGGCAGCGCGTCGGTCACTGCGGCCAGCGCCGCCAGCGCATCACCCAGCCGCACCCGCTCCGCCGCAAACAGGTCGGCCCCCGCACTGCCATCGTGGCGCAGCGCGGCGACCTCGGCCACCGGCCGGCGCAGGGCCGCGATGCGGGCCTCCACATCGGCAGATGCCAGCGACTGGCGCACGAAGGGCAGGGCCGCCGCCAGCACGGCCAGCGCGGCGCAGGCGGCAACGCCGATCCGCAACGCCGGGGGCGTGGCCGTCGCCGCACGGTCGAACCGCAAGGTGCGAACCTGACCATCCGGCGTCGCCGCTTCGACGCACGCGACCGGGAGCCGCAGCTCCGCGAGTGCCTCCAGCGCCGGCTGCAGTGTTGCGCGCGGCAGCAACCACATACGCAGGTGCACTTCACCCTTCGCCGCATCATGCCGCACCGAAGTCCAGTCGCAGACCACGTCCTCGCCCCGGAACGGCGTCAGCCGGTCCATCTCATAGTGCAGCACGCGGCCGATGGCGGGCGCGGCGGCCAGCGGCAGCGTCACGTCGCGTTGCAGCAGCCGCGTTTCACTGCGCAGCACCACGCGCCGGGCTGTGCCGCGCGGCAGCAGTCGGCGCAGCGCGGCGGCGCCGCCATCGGCTGGCAGCGTGCCAAGCCGGCCTTCCTGTCCGCGTCGTCGGCGGATCAGCGCCAGGCCCGCCGGTTCGGCCGCCACGATCAGCGCGTCCACCGCCCGGCTGCGGCGCAGGCGCACGGGCAGCACGTCGCGCATCTGCCGCAGCCACCACGCCGCGAAGGCACCGATCATGCGAATTCCCACGCCCGTATCCGACCGTGCGATCATATCCGGCGCGGGCACGCATTTCGACTGCGCAAGGTCGCGCAGGACCCGCGTTTCCCGCGCGACATGGAAAATTCACATGCGTTGCAATCGCGCTTTTGGCGATGCGGGAACGCAACCGCGGCAAGATTTCACGGCACTGCAACGGTGCCGCCAATGAAGACCGTGCGCGGACATGGGAAAGGCGGCGCGTTGCGCATCGTGCAACCGAAAGTGAGGGAAGCCCCGTGAACACGCATCACGCGCCGAACCGGCGCATGAAACTCATGCTGCGCGCCTGTGTGTCGCTCGCAGCGATGGCCGCGCAAGTGGCCGCGCCGGCGAGCGCCGCGACGCTGGCGCCGAACGACGGCAACACGGCCACGCCGATCAAGCACGTCATCTACATCATCGGCGAGAATCGTTCGTTCGACCACGTGTTCGGCCTCTACAAGCCGCGCGCGGGCCAAACGATCGCCAACCTTCTGTCGAAGGGCATCGTGAACGCCGACGGCACGCCGGGGCCGAATTTCGGCATGGCGACGCAGATGCAAGCCAGCCTGATGGGTGGTAACGGCGCCACCTATTCGATCAATCCGCAGACCACCACCCCTTATACCAATCTGCCGCCGGCGATGACGGGCAGCACGCCGACGGTCGCGAGCGATACCAACCCGCCGCCGTTCGCGACCCTGCAAGCCGCCACCAATGCCGACTACGGTGTGCTGACCAAGGATCTGGTGGAACTGACCACCGGCGCATCGGGTCTGCCCAAGCACGCGATCGACACCCGCATCGCGAACGCCGCTGCGCCGGCGAACGGGCCGTATCCGCTGACCGGCTATCAGATGACGTATGACGACTACGCGGCCAGCCCGGTGCATCGCTTCTACCAGATGTGGCAGGAGACGGACTGCTCCGTCGCGCACGCCACCAAGGCCAACCCGAGCGGCTGCCTCAACGACCTGTTCCCGTGGGTCGAAGTGACGATCGGCGCCGGCAACAGCAACATTGACGGCATCAAGCTGACGCCGCCGCCTACCAGCGTGACGAGCACCGGCGAGGGCTCGACCGCGATGGGGTTCTATAACGTCAACCGCGGCGACATGCCGTACTTCAAGCAGCTTGCCGACGAGTACACCCTGGCCGATAATTACCATCAGGCGATCATGGGCGGCACCACTGCCAACCACATCGCGATCGGTACCGGCGATGCGATCTGGTACAGCGACGGCAACGGCAATGCCGCCGTGCCTCCGGCGAATCAGATCGAGAACCCGAACCCGCAGCCCGGCACCAATAACTACTACACGGAAGACGGCTACGCCGGCGGCAGCTACACCGCGTGCGCCGACGCCGCACAGCCGGGTGTGGCGGCGATCGTCAACTACCTCAGCGCGATGCACATCAGGCCAAACTGCGAACCGGGTCACTATTATCTGCTGAACAACTACTCCGCGGGCTACTTCGGCAACGGCACGGTGGACACGACGGACACGTTCGTCGTCCCGCCATCCACATTGCGCAACATCGGCGACGAGCTCATTGCCGCGAAGATCTCCTGGCGCTACTACGGCGAGGGCTGGAACGATTACGTCCAGAATCCGAACAGCGGCGCCAACCCTTACTGCAACGTCTGCAACCCGTTCCAGTATTCGACCTCGATCATGGCCAACACCGCGGTGCGCGAGGAGCATATCCGCGACAGTGCCGACTTCTACAACGACGTCGCGGACGGCACGCTGCCGGCGGTGTCGATCCTGAAGCCGGGCGGGCTGAATGACGGTCATCCCACCTCCTCCAAGTTCGATATCTTCGAGTCGTTCGTCCACAAGACCATCGACACGCTGCAGGCGAACCCGAAGCTTTGGGCCAGCACGGCGGTAATGATCGTGTCGGATGAAGGTGGTGGCTACTACGACTCCGGCTACATCCAGCCGCTCGACTATTTCGGTGACGGCACCCGCATCCCACTGCTGGTGGTCTCGCCGTTCTCGCGCGGCGGCCGCGTGAACCACGACTACGGCGACCACGTGTCGTTCCTGAAGTTCGTCGAGGCGAACTGGAAGCTCGGCCCGATCACCAATCGCAGCCGTGACAACCTGCCGAACCCGAGGGCGACCGACGCTAACCCCTACGTGCCGGTCAACGGGCCAGCGATCACCGACATGATGGGCATGTTTGACTTCCACGGCGCCGACCAGGGCGATCGGGGCGATCACCGCGACCACGCGGATCGGGGCGACCGCCACGACCACGCGCAGAACTGATCTGCGACCAGGCTTCGACTGATCGGGCCGGCGGGACGCATTCACGTCCCGCCGGCTTGCCTTATCCGGGCAGCAGCCCGGGCCATAGCCAGACCAGCCAGATCGCCGCCGCCAGCGGCGGCCCGAACGGCACCGCCAGCGTCGGGGCCAGCCCCCGGCGCCGCGTCAGTGCCGCGATCGCAAGTCCGCTGACGGCAGCCCCGAGCAGAACCCAGGGCAGCGCCGCCGCGCCGAGCCAGGCTCCGCCCGCCGCCAGCAGCTTCGCGTCCCCCCCGCCAAGCCCATCGCGCCCGCGCAGACGCCGGTACAGCGCCCCGACCAGCCACAGCCCGCCATAGCCCAGCGCCGCCCCTAGCGCGCCGTCGAGCGCCGCCGCGCGTCCCTCCGCCAGGCCCAGGCCGAGTCCGGCCAGCAGCAGCGGCAGCGTCAGCACGTCGGGGAGGATGAAATGCCGCCAGTCGATCCAGGCGAGCGTCAGCAGCGTCCAGCCCAGCGCGCACCCCGCCCATAACGTCGGCCCGGTCGCACCGGACAGCACCGCCGAGGCGGCGATGGCCAGCGCCGCGGCTTCCACCGAGGGGGCGAACCAGCCAATGCGCGCGCCGCAGCCTCGGCAACGTCCGCGCTGGCGCAGGAAACTCGCGAACGGCACCAGTTCCGCCGGCCGCAGCGCGCGCCCGCAGGCGGCACATTGTGACCGCGCCAGCACGATCGGCCTTCCCTCCGGCAGCCGGTCGATCACGACACCAAGGAAGCTGCCGACGAACGGTGCCGCCAGCAACGGCGGCAGCCAGGGGGTGATCGTGATCATGTGAGTCCAGGTCGAAGCGACCAAGACCGTACAGCGCCGCCGGTCGGACGCAACTCAGGCAGGCGGCGGCCCCGGCGCGGGCCGGGCATCGCGGAATCGCGACTAAGTAATGGAATTGCTAACCACAAATTAAAATGGCCACGTCTGGTCTGGCCAGGCCGATGCCCGGACTGGCTGAGGGAAGCGGATGAGGCGTGTCTGAGGCCGCGCACGGAGTCCGGCCGTCTTGCCGAGAGCCCAAAAGTTCCGCGCAGTCACCAGAAAAATTACGAGTGGTCCGCGTTATTAATTGTTCCTTTATCTATTCCGGCTTGAAATGGACTGTGCCTCCTGCGTACCGTTTTGGTTCGGGACAGGAAGAGCGCGCTCTAATAGAGAGCAGCATTGGGGCCTGTTCGTATCCGCTCACGGGAATGGTTTCCCGCGCGCACAGCACAGGAGAGGTTCGATGATGATCTCAGTACTCGGTCGGCTGCTCGTTGCTGCCCTCAAGGACCGCAAAGGGGTGTCGGCACTGGAATACGGCGCGCTCGCGGTCGGCATCGTGCTGGCGGTGGCAACGGCCGCGGTCACGCTCGGCGGCAAGCTCACCACGCTGTTCACCACCATCGGCAGCAGCCTCTAGGCGTTGCAGGCCGTGTTCGCAGGCGCGGTCGCGCCGGCCCGCAACGGTCGCCGGGTCGGCCGCGCCTGCGAAGCGCCGCCGTCTTTCATCCTTGCGCCACGGAGGGGCCCGATGGGGACCGCCTTCGCCCTGCCGGCACTCGCTGTCCTGGCCGTCGCCGCGTGGCGCGATCTGGGCAGCCGCATGATCCCCGACGCGCTGCCGGCGGTGCTGCTGCTGACCGGCCTCGTCGTGCGCCTGCGCGGCGGCGGCATCGCGGGCGCGGGCGCCTCGCTGCTGCTCGCCACGCTGCTGTTCAGCGCATTGGCGGCGCTGCATGCGCGCGGCTGGCTCGGCGGCGGGGACGTGAAGCTTGCGGCCGGCCTTACTGTGGGGCTGCCGCCGGCGGCGGTGCCGCTGTTCCTGGTGGCGACCGGCATCGCCGGCGGAGTGCTCGCGGCGCTGCACCTCGCGCTGCGGGCATTGCCCCGGCGTCCGCGGCATCCGCCGCGACCGGCAGGTCTGCTGCGGCGCGTCTGGCGCGCCGAACGCTGGCGTATCACCCGCCGCGCGCCGCTGCCCTACGGCATCGCCATCGCCTGCGGGGGCGCCTGGGCGCTCCTGACCGCAGCCGGAGGCTGAGGCGATGTCGCTGCGCCTGGTCGTCGTCGCGTTGATCCTGACAACCGTCCTCGCGCTGGGCGCGATGGCCTGGCGGCTCATCCTGCCGGTGCATCCCCCGTCCGCCGCCGCTCCGGCCGCGTCGCCTCCGCCGCTGATGCTCAGCTACCTCACTGCGGCCCACGCCCTGCCGGCCGGCACGCTGGCGCGCGAGGAAGACTATGCCGTCAGGACGGCGGTTTCCTCGGACGTGCCGGCCGCGGCCATCATCGACACGCCGGCCGCGCGCGCGTCCCTGCGCGGCGCGCTGATCCGCCGCTATCTCGATGCCGGTGCGGCGATCACCCCGGGCGACATCCTGCGCCCGCGCGACCGCGGCTTCCTCGCCGCGGTGCTGGCGCCGGGCAGCCGGGCACTCTCGATCGGTGTCGATGCCGTCTCGGGCGTCGCCGGGCTGATCTGGCCGGGCGACCGGGTGGACGTGATCCTGACGCAGCAGATGGATGCCGCAGGCCTGCCGCCCGGCCAGCGCGTGCTGGGCGAGACGGTGCTGCGTGACGTGCGCGTGATCGCGGTGGATCAGGAGATCGTGCAGGGCGCGCCGGCCACTGCCAACGTCGCCGGCCGGCCGGCCCGAACGATCACGTTGCAGGTGACGGCGGCGCAGGCGGAGCGGCTGGCGGTCGCCGAGCGGCTGGGTCGGCTGTCGCTGGCGATGCGCGCGGCCGCCGACGCGGCCCAGCCGGCACCCTTCGACGGCCGCGCCGTCTATGGCGGCGACGTGTCGCCGGCGCTGGCCGGTGCGGTGCCGGCGGCGGCCGGGCGCGTGCAGGTGATCGAGGGCGGCCAGCGCAGCGAGGTCACCTTCCGATGAAAATCCCCACCGCCGCGCTGGCCCTGATGCTCGCGCTGGCGCCGGTCGGCACAGCTGTGGCGCAGACGCCGCCCGTCCCGACGCCCGCACCCACGTCCACAGCGGCACCGGTGCCGGCTGGCCCGGTGGCAGCCCCGGCCGCGTCGGCATTGCGGATTTCTCTGGTGGCCGGCACCGGTACGCTGCTTCGCCTTCCGTTTGCGGCCGGCACCATGATGTCGGCGGAGCCGGCCGTGGCGCGGGTGCAGCCGGCCTCGCCGACCAGCCTGTTCCTGATGGGCGTGGCGCCGGGCCGCACCACGGTCATCGCCACCACCGAGGCCGGCACCCTGATCGCCGAATACGACGTGACGGTGACGCCAGGCGCCAACGGCGCGCGCCCGCCCGGCGGACCGCAAGTGGCGGTGGCGGCGCCGCCGTCCGCGCCGCCCCGTCCAGCGCAAGTCAGCGCCGCCACGGCCGCCGCCATCCATGCCGCGATCATCCAGTCGGTGCCGGGCGCAGGAGGGGTCGAAGTGCGGCCGACCGGCGGCTCCGTGGTGCTGAACGGCATCGTGCCCACGGCTGCCGCGGCGCTGCAGGTCGAGGCGATCGCCCATGCCTATCTCACCGACAGGGGCGGCGTGCTCGACAACCTGGAAGTGCTGGGAAACGTGCAGGTCAACGTGCGGGTGCGCATTGCCGAGATCAACCGGCAGATCACGCGCCAGCTCGGCTTCAACTGGCAGGCGCTGGGCAGCGGCAAGCCATGGCAGCTTGGGGTGGCGGTGGGCGCCGCGGCCGCCGGGGCGGTCAGTCCGCTGGTGCCGCTCGGCCTGATGGCGCTGAACGGCACCGTGGTGGATCAGCTCGGCGCCGGGTACATGTCGAGCACCTGGGACGTGAACGGCATCATCGACGCGCTCGCCGCCGACCAGCTCATCACCATCCTCGCCGAACCCAACCTGACCGCGCTCTCCGGCCAGACAGCGAGCTTCCTGGCCGGCGGGGAGTTTCCCATCCCGATCGGCGGCACTGCCGTGGGCGGCGTGCCACAGATCACCGTGCAGTTCCAGCAGTACGGCGTCAGCCTCGCTGTGGTGCCCACCGTGCTGGCGCCAAACCGCCTGAACCTGCGCATCCGTCCCGAGGTGAGCGAGCTGTCCACCGCCGGCGCGGTCAGCCTGCCGATCGGGCCGAACCAGTCGATCACCATTCCGGCCCTGACCGTGCGCCGGGCGGAGACCACGATCGAGCTGGGCAGCGGCCAGAGCTTCGCGATCGCCGGCCTGTTGCAGCGCACCAGCACCGACCTGACCAACGCGCTGCCGTATCTGGGCGAGATGCCGGTGCTCGGGGCGCTGTTCAAATCCACGCAGTTCCAGCGCGGCGAGAGCGAACTCGTCATCATCGTCACCCCCTACATCGTGCATCCGGCTGCCAGCCCCGCGCTGCTGCACGCGCCGACGGACGGTTTCGTGCCGGCAACCGATCTCGACCGCATCCTGTTCGGCCGCCAGGTGGCTGGCGCCGGCACGCCGGCAGGGGATGCCGCGCTGCCGGCGGGTGCCGGCTTCATCCTGAAATGAGTGTCATGACCCGTCTCTTCTGGCTGCTGCTGCTCGCCGGCTGTGCCGCCAACCCGCTCACCGGCGATCCGATGCAGCGGGCGGGGACCTGGGCGCCGACCGGCAACAACGACGCCAACCTGCGCGCCATGATCGCCGATCCGCACGACCTCCTGGCCGGCGCGGAACTGCCCGACGGTCTTGGGGCGGAGGCGGCGCCGGCGGTCGGACGGCTGCTGTCGGGCCGTACGCCGCCCCTGCTCGACGAACCGACCAGTTCGCTCGGCGGCAGCAGCACCGCCGCCGGTGCTCCACAGGGAGGCGGCAATGCGGGTTCTCAGTAGCGACGCGGCGCCGGCCGCGGTGACGCCGGCGAGCGAGATCGCCGCCCCCACCGGCCGCATCGTCGCCTTCGTCGCCGACGATGATACCGCCAACGCGCTGCGCCTGGGCCTGATGGGTGCGGCACCCGAACTCGACATCCGGCGCGGCACGGTCCGTCACGCGATCCGCTTCTTCGAGAAGGAAACCGCGCAGACCGCGATCGTCGATGTGGCCGGTGTCGCGGACGCGGCGGCGGCGCTGGACGAGTTGGCGCGGCTGTGTCCGCCGGACCTGAAGATGCTGGTGATCGGCGACAGCACCGAGATCGGATTCTACCGAACGCTAGTCGGCGACCTCGGCGTGGCCGAATACATGCACAAGCCGCTGACGCGCGACGCCGTGCAGCGTCTGCTGCTGCCGCATATCGCGCAGGGTGCCGCGGAGGCGCCTGGTGGGCGTGGCGGCCATGTCGTCGCCGTGTGCGGCGCGCGCGGCGGCGTCGGCGCGACCACGATCGCGGTCAACACCGCGTTGGAACTCGCGCGCCTCGCCAGAGGGCACATCGCGCTGCTCGACCTGCACCTGCAGGGCGGCGCGGCGGCGCTGATGCTGTCGGCGCGGCCGGGGCCGGGGCTGCGCATCGCGCTGGAGGACCCCGAGCGCGCCGACGCGCTGTTCCTGGAACGCACGGCGATCGCCATCGCCGGGCGCGTCAGCCTGCTCGGTGCCGAAGAACCGTTCGAGGTGACGCCCGCGATCAGCGACGGCGGCGTCGGCCGCGTCCTCGATGTGCTGCGGCAGAAGTTCAACTATGTGCTGATCGACCTGCCGATGCCGGTGCCGGTGCCGATGCGCCAGGTGCTGACGGCGGCGCGGGAAGTGGTGGTGGTAATGGGCCCCGACGTCGCGAGCGTGCGCGATGCGCGGGCGATCCGGCATATGGTGAAGGCGCTCACTGGCACCGACCGCGTGCTAACGCTGCTCAATCGGGCCGACATCCGCAAGGGCGTGACGCTGAAGCTGGTCGAGAAAGGTCTGGGCGTCGCGCCGGACGTCGTCGTTCCAGATCTCGGCCCGGGAATGCTGGAAGCGTACAACCTCGGCGTACCGGCGGCGCAGCGTGTGCCGGCCTTCGCCCGCCATCTGGCGCCGCTGCTGCGCGAGGTCGCGGCGACGAACACCGCGCCGGAACGCTCGTGGCTCAAGCGGATGCTGCGCGGATGAAGGCGTTCGGACGGCGTGACCTCCACGCGCTTCCGCCGGAGGCGCAGAGCGTGCCCGCTGCCGTGCCGGCGCAGCCGGAGCCGGCGACCGCGGTCGCCGACCTGCCGGAGCTGAAGCTGCGCACGCTGCGGCTGCGCGTGCTCAAGCAGATCGACCCGGTGCTCGCCGCCGACCTGCCGCGCCACGAGCTATGGCGGCAGATCGAGTCCATCGTCAACGAGATCGCCAACGAGGACCGGCTGGAGATCTCCGCGCGCGAGCAGGCACGGCTGGCGGAGGAACTGGTCAACGACATGACCGGCTACGGTCCGCTGGAGACGCTGCTGGCCGACGACAGCGTTGCCGATATCATGGTCAACGGCCCGGCCAACGTGTTCGTCGAACGTCGCGGCAAGCTGCAGCGCGCCGACATCCGCTTCCGCGACGCCGAGCATATTGCGACTATTGCCAAGAAGATCGCGGCTCGCATCGGCAGGCGCATCGACGAATCGAGCCCGATGGTCGATGCCCGCCTGCCGGACGGCAGTCGCGTCAACGTGGTGTTCCCGCCGCTGGCGCTGGACAGCCCGTGCCTGTCGATCCGCAAATTCACGCGTCGCCGTCTGGATCTCGACGGGCTGGTGCTGCACGGCGCGATGACGCCGGGCATCGCGCGGCTGCTCGGCATCGCCGCGCGGTGCCGGCTGAACATCGTGATCTCCGGCGGCACCGGTTCGGGCAAGACGACGCTGCTCAACGCCATGAGCCACCTGATCAATCACGATGAGCGCGTTATCACCGTCGAGGACGCGGCCGAGCTGCAATTGCAGCAACCGCACGTAGTGCGGCTGGAGACGCGACCGGAAAATCTCGAAGGGCAGGGGCAGGTGACGCAGCGCGACCTGGTGCGCAACGCGCTGCGCATGCGCCCCGACCGCATCATCATCGGCGAGGTGCGCGGCGCAGAGGCGTTCGACATGTTGCAGGCGATGAATACCGGCCATGACGGCTCGATCTCGACGATCCACGCCAACACCGCGCGCGACGCGCTGACGCGCATCGAGAACATGGTGATGATGGGCTTCAGCCTGCCGGTGCGCGCGATCCGCACGCAGATCGTCGGTGCGCTCGACCTGATCGTGCAGGTGCAGCGGATGCGTGACGGCGGGCGGCGCGTCACGCAGGTCGCGGAGGTGTGCGGGCTGGAGGAGGACGTGATCACCATGAACGATGTCGCCCGCTTCGAATTCGCGCGCGAGGACAGCCAGGGCCGCCTGCACGGCAGCTACGTCACCAGTGCGACGCGCCCGTCCTTCCAGGGCCGTCTGGAATATTATGGCCTGGAACGGGCTTGGGCGGCGGCGTTGCAGGAGGCGTGAGATGGACGACATGCTGCTGTTGCCGGCGGCGGCGCTGCTGTTCGTGCTGTTCGCCGCGGCGGTGGTGCTGCTCCTGGACACGCGCGCGCAGCGGATGCAGCGGCGCATCGCCGCGATTGGACCGGGATCGGCGGCGGCGGCGGATCCGCGTCCCTCCATCCGCCTCGCGCGCCGTGGCCGCGCGCCGCTGCGCGACTTGCTGCGCCGGCTGTTGCAGGTGCCGGTCGATACGCCGCTTGCGCATGTCATGCCGGTCGGCTTGGTCGCGGCGATAGGCATCCTTGCCGGCTTCGCCGCTGCCGCGCTGGGCCAGATCTTTCTCGCCCCGCCGCTCGCGCTCGCGCTCGGCGCCGCCGCCGGGCTGCTGCTGGTGCGCGCCGTCTTCAAATGGGAGCGGACCCGCTACGCCGACCAAGTGCGCCGGCAGATGCCGGACATGATCGAGTTGCTGGCCAGCTCCGTGCGCGCCGGCCTGCCCGTCGCCGAGGCGTTCCGCACCGCCGCGCGTGAACTGCCCACGCCGACGCGCGAGGAATTCGGCCGCGTGGTGCGCGAGATGGCACTCGGCACCGCACCGGAGACGGCGCTGATGACGCTGCATGCGCGCACCGGCGTGACCGAATACGCAATATTCTCGGTAACGCTCGGCGTGCAATCGCGCAGCGGCGGGCGGTTGACGGAAACCATCCAGATGCTGGCGGAGACGATACGCCAGCGCATCGCGCTCGCCGGCCGTGCCAGCGCGCTCGCTGCCGAGGCGAAGCTGTCGGCCGCAGTACTCAGCGTGCTGCCGTTTCTCGGCGGTGGCCTGATGGCTATGACGCAGAAGGACTATCTGCAGCCGCTGATTCATGACCCGCGCGGCCGGCGCATGGTGGTGATCGGGCTCGGACTGCTGGTGACCGGCCAGGTGGTGATGCGCCGCTTCATCGCCTCGGCGACGCGCGACTGATGTCGCTGCACGCCCTTGGGCCGGTGCCGCTGCTGCTGGCCGCGCTGCTGCTGCTGGTGGTGCTGGCCTCCGTACTGCTGTGGCAGGAGGCAGGCAGTCGCGATCTGGAGGCGCGCATTGCCGCCGTGACCGGCGATGAGCGCCGCGCCGCGCGTCGCTCCGCACTCGCCTCCCTCTCGGCGATCCTGCAGACGCTGGGCCGCACCATCCGCGAGCGCACGCGACTTTATTCCGAGCAGGACCTGGCGGCGCTGAGTGCGGCGCTGGGTGCGAGCGGGCTCAATCCGGCGCGCATGCTGCCGCTGGTCCTGGGGACGAAGGTGGCGGTGATGGTGGTGGTGCCGGTGCTTGCCGTCGGCTACGCACTGCTGGTGCACCGCTCGCCCCTGCGGGGCCTGCTCACGATCGGGGCGGCGCTGCCGGTCAGCGTGCTGGTGCCGGAATGGGCGCTACGGCTGCTGCGTGGCCCCTATACGCGCGACCTGCGGCGCGGCGCGCCGGACGCGCTCGACCTGCTGGTGGTCTGCACCGAGGCCGGCATGGCGCTGGAAGCGGCGCTGGATCAGGTGGCGCGGGAGATGCGCTCCTCCAACCGCGCGATGGCGAACGCCCTGGCGACGCTGGTGGACGAGTTGCGCGTGCTGCCGGACCGTCGCCAGGCCTTCGCCAATTTCGGCGAACGCTCGGGCGTCGAGGGGCTGCGGCGCATGGCCGCGATCATCGCCCAGGCGCTGCAATTCGGCACCCCGCTCGGCCAGGCGCTGCGCGCGGTCGCCGGCGAACTCAGGCGCGAGCGGATGACGCGGTTGGAGGCCAAGGCGGTGCGCTTGCCCGGCCTGCTGGTGTTCCCGCTGATCTTCTTCATCCTGCCCGCGCTGTTCATCGCGCTGATGGGTTCGCCCATGCTGCACGTGATGGACACGCTGGGAGGACACGGATGACCCGCCTGGTTCGCTTCCTGGCGGTCGCGGCGCTGGCGGGTTGCGCGACGCCACCGCCGCAGGGGCCGCATCTGACCGCCGACACGCGGCTGCGCGTCGCCGACGCCGCCGCCGCGTCGGGCGATGTCGCGCTCGCGGCCTCCCTCTACGCCGCCGCCGCTGCCAGCGCGCCGCAGGACAAGATGGTGCAGTTGCGGGCCGCCGCCGCCCTCGCCCGGGCCGGTCGGCTTGGCGAGGCGCGGCAGGTGCTGGCCGCCCGGCTCAAGGCCGATCCCGCCGATCCCGATGCGTTGCGCGCCCGTGCGGCGCTGGATATCGGCGAAGGTCGCGCCGACGAGGCGCTGGCGGCGCTGGCGACCGCACCCGACAGCCCCGCCACGCTGGCCGACCGGGCGGTGGCGCTCGACCTTCAGGCGCGGCATGACGCGGCGCAGGCGCTGTATCGTCGGGCGCTGCGCACCGCGCCCGACGACGCGGCGATCCGCAACGATCTGGCACTCTCGCTGTTGCTGCAGGGACGCGTGCGCGAGGCGATCGCGGTCCTGGCCCCGCTGGCCGAATCCGCATCGCTGCCGGCGCGCGCGCGGGCGACGCTCGCGCTGCTCTATGCGCTGGACGGGCAGGCGGATCGGTCGCGCGACCTGCTCGGTTGGCCGCTGGCGCGGGACTATGTCGCGCAAGTGGCCAGGGCGGTCGCGGGCGCCGATCAGCCCTTGGTCGCGCCCGCGGTCAGGCCGGCGATGTAGTAGTCCATCAGGAAGGCGTAGATCACCACCGGGGGTGCGGCCGCCATCAGCGATCCGGCCATGATCTTCCCCCACTCGAACACGTCGCCGCGGATCAGGTCGCTGACGATGCCGACGGTCAGCACCATCTGGTCGGCGCTGTAGAGATAGGCCAGTGGATAGATGAACTGCCCCCAACTGACGGTAAACGCGAAAATAGTGGCAGCGATGATGCCCGGCATGGCGACCGGGATGAATACGCGCCAGAGGATCTGCAGCCAGCTCGCGCCGTCGATCAGCGCCGCCTCGTCAAGCTCCTTGGGGATCGAGGCGAAGTAGCCGATCATGATCCACGTGCAGAACGGCACCGCCAGCGTCGGATAGATCAACAGCAGCACCCACGCATTGTTGATCAGCCCGAGACTCCCGACGATGCGGAAGAACGGGATGAACAGCAGCGAGTCCGGGATCAGGTAGGTCAGGAAGATCCCCGTCGCCAGCACCGAACTGCCGAAGAATCGCATCCGCGCCAGCGCGAATGCCCCGAGCACGGAGATCACCATCGACACCGCCACTACGCACACCGTCACCTTGACCGAATTGAAGAAAAACATCCGGTAGTGGTCGTTGGCGATCAGGTCGAGGAAGTTGCGCAACGTCGGGTGCGCGACCAGCCAAGGGCTGGTGCGCTGCTCGGAGATTTCCGCCGACGTCTTGAGGCTCGTCACCAGCATGTAGAACGGCGGCGCGAGGAACATCACCACGAACACGCCGAGCGCCGCATACGATCCGCGCAACGCCCAGCGGCGTTGCCGCGCCAGGCTGTGGCTATGCCGCCGCGCGGCGAGGGCGGGCGATGCTGCGGTTGCCACGCTCATGCCGCGGCCATCTCGCGGTCGCGCCGCGTCACGCCGCGCAGGATCAGGAAGCTGGCGATGGCGAGGATCGGCAGCATGAACAGGCTGACCGAGGCGCCGAGCGGCACGTCACCGGACGCGATGCCGACCTCGAAGGCATAGGTTGCGAAGATATGCGTGGTGTCGCGCGGGCCGCCATTGGTCAGAATGCGCACGATCGTGAAGTCGGCGAAGGTGACGATCAGGCTGAACAGCACGGTGATGCTGATGATGTTGCGCATCATCGGCAGCGTCACGTAGCGCAGCTTGCCCCACGCGCCGGCGCCGTCGATCGCCGCCGCCTCGAACAACTGCTCGGGCACCGATTTCAGCGCCGCCAAATACATGATCATGAAGAATGGCGCGCCGTACCAAGTGTTTACCAGGATCATCGAGAAGCGTGCCCAGCCGGTCGCCCCCAGCCATGGCACCGGGCCGATGCCCACGCGCGCCAGCAGCCAGTTGAACGCCGAATAGGACGGATCGAATAGCCACCACCAGCCGAGCGTGGAGAGCGCCAGCGGCACCACCCACGGGATCAGCAGCAGCCCGCGCCAGATGCGCTGCCGCCCGCTGGGAATGGCGTGCATCAGATGCGCGAGGATGAAGCCGATCAGCGCCTTGGCGATCACCGCCGAGATCGCGAACAGGCAGCTCTGGAAGATCACCAGATGGAAGGTGCTGCGGCGTAGCAAGAAGGCGAAGTTCGACAGCCCGACGAAGTGCGTCATGCGCTTGTTGAGCAGCGACAGCCAGATCGCGTACAGCGCCGGATAGACGACCAGCCCGCCGATCAGCAGGATCAGCGGCAGGCACATCAGAAACGCGACGGTCGAACGGCGGTGCAGCCAGCGTCGCATCAGCGCGTGAAGCCCTCCAGTTCGTCATTGGCCCAGGCGATCACGTCCTTCATCGACTGGCCGCCCTGCGTCATCTTCGCGATCATCGTCGTCATGGTGGCGCGGTTGTAGATCTGCACCGCAATCTCCGGCGGCGCCGGGTAGCCCGCGATCGAGGGCACCGCCTTGTGCCAGGGCCGGATTGGATAGTTATAGACGGTGCCGAGCGGCGGCTCGACCTTCGCCCAGATGTCGAAGTCCGACATGCTGAGGAAGGGCGGGATGTCATAGCCGGACACGGCATTGCACAGCGTCTCGACCTGCTCGCGCTGGCACAGCCACGCCAGCAGCTCCTTGACCGCGGCCTTGTTCTTGCCGAAGGACCAGATACCCCAGAAGAACGGCAGGTACGGAACATAGCGTCCCTTCGGTCCCGAAGGGTTGGGGAAGGTCCAGCAATCCGCCGCGACCGGCGGGTTGTCCCGCTTCGCCACTGCCCAGGCCGAGGGCGGGTTGAAGATCAGCGCGCTCTTGCCCGCGATCAGCGCCCGGTTGTTCGAGGCATCGTCATAGCTGTACACGTCAGGCGGCAGGTACTTCGTCAGCTTGGCCATATACTCCAGGGCAGCGCGCACCGGATCGGAATCGACCGTGATCTCGCCCTTGGCATTGACCAGTTCGGCGCCGAACGCACGGAACAGCGCGCCGACAAAATCGACCGAGTCCGTGGTCTGCCCGAGGCCGAGCGCGAACGGCAGCCCGGCCTCCTTGGCCACTGGCGCGATCTCCAGCAGCTTCTGCCACGTCCAGCCGTCGGAGAGCGCGGTGTGTTCCGGCTTGGTCGGATACATCGCCTGCAGATCGACGCCAGCCTTGGCGAAGGTGCTGATGCGTGCGCAGGAAGGCTTGTACTGCGTGCCCGAACTGCTCGGCACCGCCCGCCAATGCCCGTCCACCTTGGAGAGGTATTCGTTGACCGGGTTTACTTGCCCGTACTGCTTGATCAGGCCCTCGACCAGGTCATCCACCGGCTCCAGCGACTGCGCGTAGTTGCGTGCGTCCCACGCAGCGAAGGCAATGGCGTCGTGTCCGGTCTTGGCTTGTGCTTCGGCGGCGTAGGTCAGTTGCAGCTTGTTGCCGACCGTGGTGATGAAGTCGATCGACACCTCGACCTTGTTCTTCGCCGCCCAGCCGTCGATCAACTTCTTCATGGCGGCATTGCCCGCTGGGACCCAGTGGTCCCATAGCCCGATGCGGATACTGCCGGCAGCACCCGCCGAGCGGATGTGCACCAGTGGCAGTGCCGCCGCTGCGGCGGCCGTGAGCGCGGTGCGGCGCGAAATCGCGTGACCCATGATCCGTCTCCTCCGACCGGGCCGGTGAATCCCGGCTCTGGGGATCACGCTGACACACGTGGCGGCATCGCGCAACGCAGCGCCGCGCGCGGCCGAAGGGCGGCGTAGCCAGCAGCGCCTCAGCGCGTGAAGCCCTCCAGTTCGTTACTGGCCCAGGCGATCGCGTCCTTCATCGATTGGCCGCCGTGGATCATCTTCGCGATCATCGTCATCATGGTGCCACGATAGTACATCTGCACCGCGATTTCCGGCGGTGCCGGATATCCGGCGATCGACGGGGCCGAGTTGTGCCAGGGCCGGATCGGATAGTTATAGACGGTGCCGGGCGGCGGTCCGATCTCTGCCCATATGTCGAAATCCGACATGCTGAGGAAGGGCGGGATGTCGTAGCCATCCACCGCGCCGCAGAGCGCCTCGACCTGTTCGCGCTGGCACAGCCAGGTAAAGAGTTCCTTGGCCGCGGTCTTGTTCTTGGCGAACGACCAGATCCCCCAGAAGGACGGCGCGTATGGCACGAACCGCCCGCTCAGCCCCGAAGGCGCTGGGAACGTCCAGCAATCCGCCGCGACCGCCGGCTTGTCGCGTTTCGCCACCGCCCAGGCCGAGGGCGGGTTGAAGATCAGCGCGCTCTTGCCCGCGATCAGCGCGCGGTTGTTCGAGGCATCGTCATAGCTGAACACGTCGCGCGGCATGTGCCTGGTCAGCTTGGCCATATACTCCAGGGCAGCGCGCACCGGATCGGAATCGACCGTGATCTCGCCCTTGGCATTGACCAGTTCAGCGCCGAACGCACGGAACAGCGCGCCGACAAAATCGATCGAGTCGCCAGTCTGACCTAGCCCGAGCGCGAACGGCAGCCCGACCTGCTGCGCGACCGGCGCGATCTCCAGCAGCTTCTGCCACGTCCAGCCGTCGGAGAGCGCGATGTGCTCCGGCTTTGCAGGATACATCGCCTGCAGATCGACGCCGGCCTTGGCGAAGGCGCTGATGCGCCCGCAGCAGGTTTTGTACTGCGTGCCCGAACTGCTCGGCACCACCCGCCAATGCCCATCAACCTTGGAGAGGTATTCGTTGACCGGGTTGACTTGCCCGTACTGCTTGATCAGGCCCTCGACCACGTCATCCACCGGCTCCAGCGACCGCGCGTAGTTGTGCGCGTCCCAGATCCAGAAGGTTATGGCGTCGTGCCCGGTCTTCGCCTGTGCTTCGGCGGCCGCGGTCAGTCCCAGCTTGTCGCCGACGGAGGTGATGAAGTCGATCGAGACCTCGACCTTGTTCTTTTCCGCCCAGCCGTCGATCAACGTCTTCATGGCGGCATTGCCGGCAGGAACCCAATGGTCCCACAGTCCGATCCGCAGGTTGCCGGCAGCACCCGCCGAGCGGATGTGCACCAATGGCAGTGCCGCCGCTGCGGCGGCGCTGGCGAGAGCGGCACGGCGGGAAACTCGCTGGCCCATCGTCCGTGTCCTCCGAAACGGCCGGTTTTCCCGGCGCCGCCCGATCGCTGACACGCGCGGCGGCCGTACGCAACGCAACACCGCGCTAGCGCGGCCGGGCAGCGGCGCGCCGACTCCTAGCTCTGGCCGGTGATCTCGGCGATCGTCGCCTGCATCGTCGCAAGATAGTCATTCATGTCGAGGTGCCGTTCGGCATACTGCCGCGCGGCTTTGCGCAGCTTGCGGTTGAGCTTTTCGTCCTCCAGCACCTCCAGCACAGTCCGCGCGATCTGCCCGGCGTCCAGCCCCGGTACCAGTAAGCCGTTGCGGCCATGCGTGATGAACTCCGCCACGGAGTCGACATCGGCCGCGACGATGGCGCAGCCGCAGGCCAGCGCCTCGCGCAGCGACCAGGAGGCGACGAACGGATAGGTCAGATAGACATGCGTATCCGACCGTTGCAGGAGCCGCAGATAGACATCGTAAGGAATCTGGCCGGGCAGCAGCAGGCGGCTCTCGTCATATTTCCCGGTCAGCTCCTTCTGCAGATGCTCCCGCCACGTCCCCTCCGACAGCCGCGCGCCATAGCTCACGTCGTCGCCGCCGACCATCACCACCTTCAGGTCTGGCCGCGATGCCATCAATTCGGGCAGTGCGCGCATCATGGTGTGAAAGCCGCGATACGGCTCCAGATTGCGCGCGACATAGGTGACGAGTTTTTCTCCGGGTGCGACGCGGAACTCGCCGATCGCGAATTCCTCTTGCCTCGCTTCGGGATTAGGCTTGCACACATCCAGTCGCGCGCCCTCGCGGATGACGCGGATGCGCTTCTGCGCCCACTCTGGATAGCGCGTGAGCTGCCACTGCGTCGGCGTCTGGCCGTGCTGGTCGAGCGCGAGCGCGAGATGGTTCACCACGTTCATCGCGCGGATGCGCGGAAACCGGTCTGGGCCGATCGGGAATTCCTTGTCGTAGAACACGTCCTGCCCGTCGGTCGCATAATAGAACTCGAAGTATCCCAGCAGCGGCGTGTCGGGATAGACATCGCGAATGTCGAGCAGCTCGCCCCAGCCATGATGGCCCATGATGATGTCGGGGGTGAAGCCGAGCCGCTTGAGGTTGCCGGCCAGCCCGGCGACGATCTCCCCGCGTCGCGCAGCGATGTCGAAGTCGCGCACCACCGGGTGCACCTGCTCCTGGTCGGGCTTAGGTGCCTGGTACAGTACCCGTCGCACGCCGACGATGTTGTTCGGGTTGGATTCCGAGATGAACACCAACTCGTTGGACTTGTCGGCAGCCAGATGGCGCAACAGGTGCAGGTATTGACCGGGGAAGTTCTGGTGGACGAACAGATATCGCACGCGGGACTCGATCAGGGTTGGAAGCGGATGCCCAATGAAAGCCCCGGGGCGCGCGACCCCGGGGCGGCCTGTGTCCGGCGGGACGCGTCAGCGCCGCTTGGGCGCCGCGGCGGGCTTCTTCGCGGCCGGCTTGCGGGCGGCGGGTTTGCCTTCCGCCTCCGCCGCAGCGGCGGCGCCACGGCGGCGCACGATCACCTGAAACGCCTCGATCGGCGCCAGGCTCTCGGCTTCGCAGGCCTCGCCGCCGGCAACCGGCCCGACCTCGCTGCCGTCGCAGAAGCTTGCGGAGACCTGCACCTCATGCGTCTCCGCCGCCTTGCCGCGCAGCCGCACGCGCAGGCCCAGGATCGGCAGCGCCATGCCGCGGCTGCCGCAGAACTGCCCACCCTCGACCCACGGCGAGAGCCAGCCGCGGCCGAGCACCGCCTGATATTCCAGGTCGGCGGGGGTGATCTCGTGGACCGGGGAGATGCCGAAGCCCTCAATCCACTTCTTGCTGCCGCGCTCGCCCAGCCACTCGCCGAGCATCGTGCCGACGTCGCCGCGCTCCTGGATATGCGCGACCATCTCCATCACCTTCGGCGCGGTCTGCGGCGCCGATGCGGCCACGGCTGCCGGGGCCGGCCCGCGCGCGCCCGCCGCTGCGGTCGCCGGCTCCAGCAGCCGCAGCACCTGCAGGTTCGGCGCGCCATCCTTGGCGGTGGGCGATTGATAGATGGTCACCAGGATCTGCGACGGCCCGTTGAGCACGCGCACCAACGCCGCATCGCCCCCGCCGAGCAGCCAGCCATCGGGGCGGAACGTGCTGATCGTTACCGACTCCGGCCGCCCGATCGGCGGCGGCGGCATGGAGATGCGCACGCCCGGCAGGCCCATCTTCACGTCGGGCGCGCGGGCTGGCGTGTGAACGATGCAGAACAATCCGGTGTCCAGAGACATCAGGTGGCCGCTGACCTTCAGCTCGGTAATCATCTTCTGCGCTTGCGCCGCGTCGGCGGACGCAGGTTTGGCATCTGGCATTCAGGGTCTCGCTCTATGGGACGGCAGAAACGGTTTCACCGACCGAGGGTGATGCGGGCGCATTCATCGCCCGCCGCCAATTTCAAGGCAAGAAGCGCATTGTTGATTGCCGAGGGTGAAAGGCCGAGCGGCAGCAGCCAGCCCCGGCCGGTGGCGCGGATGCGCTCGGCCTGCGCGCCGATGTCGAACGCGACCGCCGTCAGCCCGGACCGCCATGCCGCACCCAGCGCGTAGCACCAGGTTTCCGGCCAGACCGAGGGCAGGAAGGCGAGATGCGGCTGCACCTGCGCGATCAGCGCCGGCAGATCGTCCTCGCGGTACGGGCCGGTGACGAAGATGCGCCCCGTCGCTTCCGCGCGCGCATCGTCGTGCGTGTGGCCGATCACTGTGAACGCAAGCGGCAGGTCGCGCCGCGCCGCATCGCGCGCGCAGGCCAGCAGCACGTCGAAGCCCTTGTGCACGCCGATCGCCCCGATCACGCCGACCCGCCGGGGCGGTCCGGGCGGCCAGGGGCGCAGCGCCGGCAGGCCGGCATCGTCCTCGTGCGGTTCGACCTGCGGGAGGACCGCCGGGAAGTGGCGTCGCACCCGCGCCGCCGCATCGCCGCTCGGCACCACCACCCGCGTCGCCGCGGCAAGCTCGGCGGCCGATCGGGCGCGCAACTCCACCGGGTCGATCGCCTCCTCCAACTCGCTGCCGCCATCGGCGATGCAGCCGACGCAAACGCTGACGTCCGGCTCCCCGCAATAGCGCCCGTCGGTGCCGACGAGGTTGATGCGAGGACAGAACAGCGCGTAGTCGTGGACGCGGACCTCGTACGGAATGTCCAGCAGGCGGGCGAGGTCGAGTACGCGGGCGTGGTGACCCAGCCGATGATGCACCTCCATGCGCACCGGCCGCGCCGCCCGCAGCAACCCGGCCAGTTCCGGCAGTTCCGCCGGAATAGTGAAACGCAAATTCGGAAATGCGTTCCCGGCGCCGTCGGCGACCGCGCAGAGCCCGGGCAGGTAGCGCCGCTCCGTCGCCGCCTCGCTGCCCGAGAGGTCGATGACCGGACGCAGCAGGATCGGCCGCAGCCCGGCCTGGGCCAGAGCGGCGCAGCGTTCCCGCACCGCGCGCTCGACCCCGCCCTGATGGTCGTGGGTGACCAGAAGCACTGCCGGACGACGGTCCGCAACCGCGTGCCAGCGCGCCGCGTCCAGCGCCCGGCGGGCCGGGGCGAGTGGATCGCGTGCCTGCCACTCGGCGATCATTGCGCGGTACCCCGGATGCAGCCGCTCCAGCACATCGAGGTTGCGCGCGAGCAGTGCGGCCCGTGCGTCGCCGAACGAGCGTCCACCGAGATGCGCCACGAACGCCCCCGGCACCGCGACATGCCGCCAGCCCAGACGCGTCGCCCGCAGCGAAAAGTCGTTCTCCTCCCCATACCCCTGGGCGAAGGCATCAGTGCGAAGCAGCCCGGTCGCTTCGAGGCATTCGCGGCGGATATACATGCAGAAGCCGACCGCGGTCGGGATGTCGATGGCGGTCTCGGGGTGCGCCGCGCGCGCCAGTGCGGCAAAGGCGGAAAGGTCGTCCGGTGGCGACGCCGGCTGCAGCGGGTCCGGATAGGACAGGATGGTGGCGTCGTTGGTCAGAGGCGCGGCGGTGCCGATGTCGCCGCTCCCATGAACCACCCGGCGCAGCATCTCCAGCCAGCCGGGCGCGGGCAGCGTGTCGCTGTTGAGCAGCACCACGTCCGGCCCCCCGGGCAGCGCCGCCGCGGCGCGCAGGCCGCGATTGGCGGCGTGCGGGAAGCCGCGGTTGCGCCGATGGCGCAACAGGATGATGCGGCTGTCGGCAGCGAGGGCGTCCAGGTCGGCGGCCAGCGCCGCCTCGGGTGTCGCGTCATCGACCACGATGACACGCGTGCCGGGCGGCACTGTCGCGAAGACCGCGTCGAGGCAGGCGCGGGTCATCGCCGCGTCGCGATAGGCCGGCACCACCACCGCGATCCGCCGACGCGGCCGGCGCGGCGCCCGCGTGCGCGGCCCGACCACTGCCGCCGGCATCGGCTGCCAGGGCGGGGGTCGTGGAGCGCCGAGGACGGGGAGCGCGCGCGCCACCGCCCGCGCTGCCGCGACGGCCGCGCGCGCCTCCTGTCCGGGATCGAGGGGGCTGCCGGCCAGGTCGCGCCCGTCCGCGCCGAGCACCCGCACCATCCCGTCGATACCCGGCACCGTGAAGCGGCGCGGCCGGGCCAGCGGGCGTGGCACGGCATCGACGGGATCCCTGGCGACGATCCGCCGCAATATGCGGCCCGCCGGCGTCACGATGCGCAACTCGGGATCGCGCCCGGCATCGGCAGGGTGCCAGGCCCAGCCCTCCAGCAGGCCGTCATGGGCGGCAACCGCGCCCTCGACCCGGTCCTGCAACGTCGTCAGCAGCGGGCTGCCGATGAGGTGCTTGCCGTCGAGCGTGACCTCGGTCCGTCCGGCGGAGTGGGTCACGCGGGGGCGACGCGTGGCTTGCAGCACCAGCGAGCCGTCGCGCCGCCGGCCGCACCAGCCGGGTGCGCCGACGCGGTGCGAGAGGTCGTCGGCCAGCGCCCGCACCGGCGCTGGGTCGGCCAGCACGTGCCGCGACAGTGCCGCGGCCAGCGCCTCGGCCGCCGCCGCGACGTCGCCGATGCGGCGGCGCGCAGCGGCCAGGCCGAGCCAGACCTCCTGCACGTCATGGCGGGTGGCGATGTCGGCGAACAGAGCGGCGGCCTCGGCATCGCCCAGCGCCAGCAGCGCCAGCGCCAGCGCCAGCGCCACCGTGTCATCGGCGGTGGCGATGCGGCGGGCGCGGCGCAGCCAGGGCAGCGCCGCCACCGGGTCGCCCGCCCCCAGCAGCGCCTCGCCGCGCAGCAGCGCCGCGCGCGCGAGTTCGCCCTCGACCTCCTGCCGGGTGCGCGGCCGGCTCAGCGCGCCATCGCCGGCGCCGGCGGCGCCGCCTCGGCCGCAGGAGGCGGAGGGGCGGGCAGGGCGGCGAGGTCGCCGCGCGCCTCCTCCAGCCCCTGTGCCAGCGCGCGTTCCAGCCAGATCCGCGCCTCGGCGTGATCGACCGTGCCGGCGAGGCCGCGGGTGAGGTAGCGGCCCAGCATCATCTGCGCGTGGGCATGGCCGCGCTCGGCGGCGGCGCGGAACCAAGTCTGCGCTGCCGGGCGGTCCCACGGCACGTCATGGCCGCCGCCATACATCGCGCCGAGCGCGAACATGGCACCGACGTGGCCGTGATTCGCCGCCTTCTGGAACAGCGCCAGCGCCGCCGGATGGTCGCGCGCGCCGCCGCGGCCGTTCACCATCATCTCGGCCAGCGCCACCTGCGCATCGACCATGCCGGACTCCGCCGCGCGCGCGATCCAGGTCCGGCCTTCCTCGGCATTCGCGTCCACGCCACGGCCTTCGGCGAGCATCCGCCCGTACCAGTACTGCGCGTTGACCACGCCGTCGGCGGCGCGGCGCAGCCACTGCGCGGCCTGGGCGTCGTCGCGGGCGATACCCACTCCCTCGGCGAGGCAGATGCCATAGTTGTAGGCCGCGACCAGGTCGCCCGCTGTCGCTGCCTGCTCGAACCATTCGCGCGTGCGCTTGGCGTCGTCCGGCTCCGCCTTGCCCTGCAGCACCAGCGCGGCGAGGTCGTGGCGGGACTGGGTGTCGCCGGCCTCAGCGGAGACGCGGAACCAGCGCGCCGCCTCCGTCGGGTCGCGCGGCACGCCCGAGCCGGTCAGGTGCAGCAGGCCGAGCGCGCGGGCCGCTGTCTTATGCCCGGCCTCGGCGGCGCGGCGGAACCAGACCGCGGCCTCCGTATGGTTGGGCGGCAACTCGCCGCCGCGCGCGTAGAGGTCGCCGACCAGCGCAGCCGCCTCTGGGTCGCCGGCCAGGCCGGCGCGACGCAGCCACGACTCCGCTTCCTGCACGTCGCGGGCAACGCCGCGGCCCTCCAACAGCGCCAGCCCATAGCGGGCCTGCGCCGAGCGCACCCCCTTCTGCGCAGCCTGCCGGAACAGGTCGGCCGCGCGCGCCTCGTCCTTCGGAACGCCCTGGCCGAACAGCGTCGCGACGCCGAGCAGGTACTGCGCCGTCGGCAGGCCGGAGTCCGCGGCGCGCGCCAGTTGCGCAGCCCCCGCTGCCTGATCCTCGGCGGTCTGAGCGCGGCGCATCAGCGCCATGCCGTAGCCGAGTTGCCCCTGCGGGCAGTTGGCGGCGGCGGATTTGCGATACCACTCCTCGGCCTGGGGCAGGTCGCGCAGGGAGTCGGGGCCGGAGGTCAGGATATAACCGAGCAGCGCCTGTCCGTCGCCCGAGCCGCCCTCCGCCGCGCGGCGCGCCCAGTGCGCCGCGCGCGCGAAATCCGGCTTGACGCCGCCGGCCGCCGCCGCCGCGAACAGCGCCGCACCGGCAGGCGCGGCCTGCTGCTCGGTCGCGCCGCTGACGCCGTGCATGTAGAGCGCGCCGAGCAGCGACTGCGCATCGACATAGCCGCGCTCGGCCGCGCGCTCCAGCCAGCGAGCCGCCTCCTGCGCGCTCGGTGGCACACCGGCCGCCTCCAGATAGGCGCGCCCGACGAGGTATTCGGCCTCGGCGATCCCGGACCGCGCTGCTTTGGCGAGGAGGGGAAACGCGTCCGCGCGGTTGCCCGCCTCGATCAGCCGGCGTGCCCGCTTGAGCGCCCCGCCGGCAGAACCGAAGCTCGCCAGCCGTCCGATCAGACCCGCCACCGTCTCAGTCCTCCGCCGGCGCGCGGCGGTTCATGCCGGCTCATGCGCGCCGCCCTGCAGGAACGGAATGAACTTGTCAAACAGGTACTGCAGCACCGTGCGCGCGCCAACCTTGATGTCGATCTCCAGCGGCATGCCCGGCTTGACGCTGAAGCTGGGCGGCGGGTTGCGCAGCTTCATCTGGTCGATCGCCACGAACACGCGATAGTAATAAACGGGCGACGTCCCGTTGTTCTGCGGCGCGCTGGGCGAAATGTTCGGCGCCGTGTTCTGCGGATTGATCTGGCCCTGGGTCGGGTCGGTGAAGCTGTCGGCGCTGATGCGCGTCACGTGCCCCATCGCGTAGCCGTAGCGGTCATAGGGCAGCGTGTCGAACTTGATCGACACCGGATCGCCGGGTTTTACGAAACCGGAATCGCCGCCGTCGATCATGCCGACCACCTCCAGCGGCGCATCGACGGGCACCGTCGTCATCAACTGCGTGCCCGATTGCAGCACGGTGCCGGGGGCGACGCGCGAGACGCTGAGCACGATCGAATCCGCCGGCGCGCGCATCTCGACCAACTGGCTGCGCAGCGCGTTCTTGGTCGCCTGCCCCTCCATGTCGGACAGCAGACGCTCCTGCTGGCTCTCCTGCGTCTGCAGGTCGGCGTACCACTGGTGCTGCCAACTGTCGCGCTCGGCGATCATGCTGGCGAGGTCGCGTCTGGCGCCGATCAGCGCCTGCTTGGCATCCTCCAGCTTCTGCGCGCCGGACTCGCGGTCAAGCTCGGCCTGGTAGGTGTTGAGCTTGCTGCCGACCTGCATCTTCTCAAGCTGCTTGCGGATGTTCTCCACCGATTCGAGCTTGCTGACCTGCCGTGTCAGGCTGGACACGTCCGCCTCGGCCTGCGCCACTTTGGCCTGCAGGCTCGCGATCTTCTGATTATAGTCCTCGATGGTAAAGACGAACTGCTGATGGTGCTGCAGATAGGCCAGTTCTTCGAGCTGGCTATATTGCGAACCGTCGGAGACGTAGGGCTGGTTGTGCAGCTCCGCCTTCATGCGCGCGACCTGGGCGCGCAGGCTTTCCATCTGCGCCGTGGTGGCCTTGTCGTCGCTGCGCGCGAAGGTCGGGTCGAGCTGCGCCAGCAACTGCCCCTTCTTTACCGTCTCGCCTTCCTTGACGAGAATGCTGCGCACGATTGCGGTTTCCAGCGGTTGCACGATGACGTTGGGCGACTGCGCCAGGATCACCGCCGGTGCGCTCACCAGCCGGTCAACCGGTACGATGCCGAACACGACGAAGGTGGCGACGACGAGGCTTGAGAGAAGCCACGTCGTCATGCGCGCCGAGAACGACGCGGGCTTCGAGATCAGTGTGAGCGTCGGCGACTGGAATTCCAGCACCGCCTGCGTGGTCGCGTGATCGTCGCCGCCGGCGGCCAGCGCCATCGCCCCACCGGCGGGACGCACGCGCATCAGGTTCTTCGCCATCGCTCAGTCTCCCTGCGCCAGCACCGCGACGCCGCCGCGCGGTGGCGCTGGCCTCTCCAGGTGCCGGTTCTGCTGCAGCCAGAGCTGGCGGTACACCGAGCAGCGTTCCAGCAGCACCGAGTGCGGCGCCATGTCGAGAACCTTGCCCTTTTCCAGCACCAGAATCTGGTCGCAATCGGTCAGTGACGTGAGGCGGTGCGAGACGATCACCATCGTTCGCCCCTTGCCGATGCGCGTGAGGTTCGCGTTCACCAGCGCCTCGCTCTCGGGGTCGAGCGCGCTGGTCGCCTCGTCGAGGATCAGCAGGCGGGGGTCGTGGATCAGCGCGCGCGCAATCGCCAGCCGCTGCCGCTGCCCGCCGGAAAGGTTGGGCGAGCCTTCCTCGATCCAGGTTTCGTAGCCGTTCGGCATTCGCTCGATGAATTCCTCGGCCCCGGCAAGGCGCGCGGCGCGCACCGCATCGGTCAGCGTCAGGCCCGGACGGCCGGCGATGATGTTTTCGCGGATGGTGCCGCGGAACAGGAAGTTTTCCTGGAGCACCACGCCGAGATTGCGGCGTAGATGCGCGAGGTTGATCTCGCGCAGGTCGGTGCCGTCGAGCTTGAGGTAGCCCTCGTAGTCACGGGTGATGCCCTGCATCAATCGCGCGATGGTGGATTTGCCCGAGCCGCTCTTGCCGACTAGCCCGAGCATGGTGCCGACCGGCACCTCGAACGTGACACCGTCGAGTGCGCGCGCCTTGGTGCCGGGATAGGTGTAGTTGACCCCGTTGAACTGCAGCGCGCCCTCGATCTTCGGACGCAGCCCGGCCGACGGGTTGGCGGACTCGGGCTTGTTGTTGATGACCGACTGGACGAAGCCGACGGCCAGCCGCACCTCCTGCAGATCGTCCATCAGCCGCGCGATGCCGATCAGCGGTGCGGCGACGCGGCCGGCGATCATCATGAAGCCGATCAGCGTGCCGGGATCCACGCTCCCCGGCGTGGTGATGGCGAGCAATGCCCCGAGCAGCACGACGCCGCGGCTCATCACGCCTTCCAGCGGGTTGACCAGCGTCTGCGGCCAGTTGGCGAGGTCGGAGGCTTCGAGCTTGAGCTGAACCGAGGTCGCGGTGCGGCGGTCCCAAAGGTCGCGCTGCTGCGGCTCCAGCGCCAGCGACTTGACGGTGCGGATGCCGTGCAGCGTTTCCACCAGCACGCTGCTCTTTTGCGTCTCGGCCTGGATCCAGCGGCCGATCGCGCGGCTGACCGGCCCCATGAAGATCATGATGATCAGCGCGATCAGCCCGGCGCAAACCAGCGTGATCCACGCGAGCGTCGGCTGCATCACGAAAATGACCGGGATCAGCACCAGCAGCGCCACCATGTCGAGCATGGTGCTCATCATCTTGCCGGTCAGGAAGTCGCGGATCTTGTTGACCTGGTTGATTTTGTAGGTGATCTCGCCGGCCTGCTGCTTCTCGAAGAAATCGAGCGGCAGGCGCAGCATCCGCTTGAAGATGTGCAGGCTGATCTTGGCATCGACGCGGGCGCCGACGACATAGATGATCTTGCGCCGCGTGTAGTTCAGCAGCGTCTCGTACAGCAGCGCGATGGTGAAAAAGATGCCGACCAGGGCCAGGGTGGAGACGCTGCGATACGTCAGCACCCGATTCAGCGTGGTCATCACGATCAGCGGCGGCACCAGCGTCAGCAGCGACAGCGCGAACGAGCCGAAGAACATGTCGCGCAGCAGCTTGTGCTCGTGGCGGACGACCCCCCATACCCACAGGAAGCTGAACGGAGCGTTCTCGTCGGTGAGGTCGCGGATGGCCCGGATCAGCAGCGTCTCGCCCGACCAGACCTGCGACAGCCGCAACTCATCCACCGCCACCGGCGGGTCGGAGGAGGGCGCGCGGGGGTCCTTGAGCCAGACGATGTTGCGCGCCGGATCGGCGGTGGTCAGGATCGCGGCGCTGCCGTCGCGCAGCAGCAGGATCACCGGCGAGGCGACCTCGATCTTCAGCAACTGGCCGAAGCGCATCCGAACGGCCTTCGCCCACAGCCCGCCATCGCGCACCCAGGCGACGAGCGCCGCCGGCTCGGGCTGCGTCCCGCGGCGATAGCGCAGTTCCTCGCGGTCCAGTTCGACGTTGTGGAAGCGGGCCGCGGCCTCGATCGCCAGCAGCCGCGCCTCCAGCGCGTCGTCGGGGCCGGCGGGCTTTGCGGTGGGCGGCGCGGCCTCGGTCGTCGCTTGCGTCGAATTCACAGTATCAAACCTCCTTCGACGGCTGGGCGCGGCGCCGGCGGAATGCTCCGCCGGTTCGCGCGCTCCCGCCACGCAATCGCACGTTCCGGCGCGCATCCCGCGCCGCTGCCGGGCAGGTGCGGATGACGAAACGGCTTTCTATCACACTTCCCTCGCGGCCCGGTATCGGGGAAACGCCGGAGCCCCGACGCGTGAGCACCCCGCTCGGGGCCGCACAGATCACGTCAGGCGCGGCTGCCTATCACGGCGGCGCGAGCGATGGAACCGCAAAATGCCGATGCCGGTTCGGCCGGCCGTCATCATTCCTCCACAACTGCCGCGCCAGTTATTCGCAATCGTTCGGGAACGTGTTTTTATCCATTGAGCGAGCATTATAAAGGGCCAATGCGCTTGCCAGACTTACGCCCGCATGTTGCCCGGTCACGGATCTACCGGGATTCCTTTGACTGGCCCTGCCGGGATCGGCGGTCCTTGCGGTTCGGCCACATCGGGATAGGCTTGGGTGATGCCGCAGTCGGCAATGAGACGTTTCGGGCGACGCAGCCCACCGAAAGGAGCAGGGAATGAGCCAACCGCAGGACGACGCCTTCGGCGCCTTCGTGCCCGGGCCACGCGCGACTCACGCGCCAACGGGCAGCGGGCCGCTGGACGGGGTTGCGTTCGCGGTGAAGGACCTGTTCGACATTGCCGGGGTCGTGACCACCGGTGGCAATCCCGACTGGGCGCGCACGCATCCCCCGGCGGCCGGCACCGCGCCCGTGGTCGCGGCGCTGCTCGCTGCCGGCGCGCACGTGGTCGGCAAGACCAAAACGGTCGAACTCGCCTTCGGCCTGACCGGGGAAAACCCGTGGCACGGCACGCCGCGCAACCCGCGCGTGCCGGCGCGCCTGCCCGGCGGGTCGAGTTGCGGCTCGGTCGCGGCGGTTGCCGGCGGCATCGTGCCCCTGGCGCTCGGCTCGGACACCGGCGGGTCGGTGCGCATTCCGGCGAGTTACTGTGGCCTCTACGGCTTGCGTCCGACGCAGGGCGCGATTTCGCTGGCCGGCACGATCCCGCTGGCGCCGAGCCTCGATACGCCGGGCTGGTTCACCCGCGAGGCCGGGTTGCTCGAGCGTGTCGGCAGCGTGCTGCTGCCGGGCGAGAGCGGGCGGCTGTCGGGGCCGCTGCTGCGCGTTGTCGAGCCGTGGGCGAACGCCGACCCGGCGGTCGTGGCGGCGTTGGGCCCGGCGTTGGAGCGGCTGGCGCCGTTGTTCGGTCCGGCATTGCCGATCGAACTGATGCCCGAGGGGGTGGCCGCGTTCTACGCCGCCTATCGCGCCGTCTCAGGCGACGAGGCGTGGACCGCGCATGGCCCCTGGATCACCGAGACCAAGCCGGCACTCAGTCCGCCGGTGGCAGGGCGGTTCCGCGCGGCCAGCGAGATCACGGCGGCGCAGGTGGCGGCGGCGCAGCGGCTGCGCCAGGCGGTGCAGGCCCGACTGCGCCCGCTGCTCGCCGGGGGTGCGGTGCTCGTCTATCCGACCAGCCCGGCGCCGGCGCCGGAAGTAGCCGCTCCGGCGGCGGAGTTCGAGCGGGTGCGCGAAATCACCATCGGCGTCACGGCACTCGCCGGCCTCGCGGGCGTGCCGGAGGTGACGCTGCCGGCGGCGACGGTGCGCATGCCGGATGGCGACGCGCCTGTCGGCCTGTCGCTGGTAGCAGGGTTCGGACGCGACAGGGCGCTGCTGGCGCTGGCCCGCGAAGCGGCCAGGCTTCTGGGTCTGCCATAAGGAGCGCGACGGCCATGCACATACGTGCGGCGATGCCGGCCGACGTGCCGGAGATCCAGGGCATCTACGCGCACCACGTCCTGCACGGCACCGGCACGTTCGAGGAAGTGCCGCCGACGGTCGAGGAGATGGCGGCGCGGCTGGATTCGGTGGCGGCGCGGCGCGGGCACTGGCTGGTGGCCGAGGACGCGACCGGCGTGCTGGGCTACGCCTATTACGCCCAGTTCCGCGACCGCTCGGCCTATCGCTTCTGCGTCGAGGACGCAGTCTATGTGCGCCAGGACGTGCGCGGGCAGGGCGTGGGCAAGGCACTGGTCGCGCGGCTGCTGGAGATTGCCGAGGCGGCGGGCATCCGCCAGATGGTTGCGGTGATCGGTGATTCCGAAAATGTCGGCTCCATCGGCGTGCACGCCAGCCTGGGCTTCGCCCGCGTCGGCGTGCTGCGCGCGGCGGGGCTGAAATTCGGTCGCTGGCTCGACGTGATCTACATGCAGCGCGCGATCGGCGCGGGCGATTCCGACATACCGGCCGCATCGACATAAAGCGGGCTTTATGCGATTGGGCGATGGATGGAGGACCTGCTCGCCGCCCTGCGCGCCATCGCCGAGCCGACGCGCCTGCGCATCCTTGCGCTCGCTGCGCGGGGGCCGTTCTGCGTCTCGGAGTTCACCGAGATCCTCGGCCAGTCGCAGCCGCGCCTGTCGCGCCACCTGCGACTGCTGAACGAGGCCGGATTGCTGGAGCGGCTGCGCGAGGGCGCCAATGCCTGGTACGGCCTGCCGCCCGCCGGCAGCCCCGGCGCGGCGCTGGTGCAGGCGGTCCTGGCACATCTGCCGCCGGACGATCCGGGGCTGGCGGGCGACGCACGGCAGGCGGCGCGGGTGCTGGCCGAGCGCGCCCGCGAGGCGACGGAAACGTTCCGCCGCGCCGGGGCGGAGTGGGACGAAATGCGCGCCCTCGGCCTGCCCGCCGAGGCGGTGGAGCGGGCGCTGCTGGACCTGCTGCCGCGCAGCGGGCTGGGGCGGCTGCTCGATATCGGCACCGGCACCGGGCGGCTGCTGGAACTGCTGGCGCCGCGCATCGGCGCGGGGCTGGGCGTGGATGCCAGCCGGGCGATGCTGGCGCTGGCGCGGGCGCGGCTGGCGCGGGCCGGCTTCGCGCACTGCACGGTGCGGCTGGCCGACATGTACCGCCTGCCGCTGGCGGACGGGTCGTTCGACACGGTGGTGCTGCAAATGGTGCTGCACCACGCCGAGACGCCGGGGGCGGCGCTGGCGGAGGCCGCGCGCGTGCTGCGGCCGGGCGGGCGGCTTGTCGTGATCGACCTCGCGCCCCACGACAACGCCGACTGCCTGCAGCGGCTGGCGCATCGCTGGCCGGGGTTCTCGGACGCCGAGATGCGGCGGCTGCTGCGCGAGGCCGGGCTGGCGCCGGAGCCGTCGGTCGCGGTGGGCGGGCCGCTGGAGGTGCGCATCTGGCCGGCCCTGCGCGTCCCCGCCGCGGCGACGCTGGAGCCGGCGCTGCCGCGGTGAGGGCGGCGCAGCGCATCGCCGTGGGCAGCATCGGCGTCGGCCTGGCGGTGCTGGCGCTGAAGACGGCGGCGTGGTGGGTGACAGGCAGTGCAGCGCTGTTCTCGGACGCGGCCGAGTCGGTCGTGAACGTGGCAACCGCCGTGATGGCCCTCGCCGCGGTGCGGTTCGCGGCCCGCCCCGCCGACGCCAACCACCCCTACGGCCACGACAAAGCGGAGTTCTTCGCTGCCGTGGTCGAGGGGGTGCTGATCGTGGTCGCGGCGCTGGCGATCCTCGATCACGCCTGGGCCACGTTTCGTCATCCGGCGCCGCTGGAGGCGCCACTGCCCGGCCTTGGCATGAACGCGCTCTCGACGCTGCTCAACGCCGGCTGGGGCTGGCACCTGCTGCGCCGCGGGCGGGCGCTGCGCTCGGCGGCGCTGATCGCTGACGGACAGCACGTGCTCTCGGACGTTGTCACCTCGGTCGGCGTGCTGATCGGGGTGGCGCTGGTGTTCGCCACCGGCGTCCGCGTGCTCGACCCGGCATTGGCGGCGGCGACGGCGGTGTACATCCTGGTGGCGGGCCTGCGCGTCATCGCCGGATCGGTCGGCGGTCTGATGGACGCGGCACCGCCGGAGGACGTCGTGGCGCGCATGCGCCGCGTGGTCGGCGAGTCGGCCGAGGGCGCGATCGAGGCACACGACCTGCGGATGCGCGCCGCCGGGCGGCTGACCTTCCTTGAGTTTCATCTGGTCGTGCCGGGCGCCATGACGGTCGCCGCGGCGCACGATATCTGCGACCGAATCGAGAGCGCGCTGAAGTCCGAGATGGCGGACCTGGTCATCACCATCCATGTCGAGCCGGAAGGAAAAGCGAAGCACCACGGCGTGCTGGTGCTGTAAGGGAGGCGACGATGGTGCGGATCGACCGGGTGGTGACGCGCGGCGGCGATGGCGGGCAGACCTCGCTCGGCGACGGCACGCGGGTGCCCAAGCACGCGCCCCGCATCGAGGCGGTCGGTTGCGTCGATGAGGCTAACGCCGCGATCGGCGTGCTGCGCGTGCTGGCGCGCGAGGACGCGGAGGCCGACGCGATGCTGGCACGTATCCAGAACGACCTGTTCGACGTCGGCGCTGATCTTTGCGTGCCCGGCGAGGCCGGCGCGCGGCTCCGCCTGACCGACGCGCCGACGGCGCGGCTGGAAGCGGAAGTCGCGGCGATGAACGCGGCGATCCGGCCGCTGACCAGCTTCATCCTGCCCGGCGGCACGGCGGCGGCGGCGCAGGCGCATGTCGCGCGCACGCTGGTGCGGCGGGCGGAGCGCAGCGTCGTCGCGCTGGCGGATGCCGAGCCGGTGAACGCGGCGGTGCTGCGCTTCCTCAACCGGCTGTCGGACCATCTGTTTGTTCTGGGCCGGCGGCTGAACGATCATGGTGCTCTGGACGTTCTGTGGGTGCCGGGAGCGAATCGCGGCGATCCGGCGCGCTGACCCAGGCTTGACCGGGCAGACAGGAGAGGCGGGATGGACGGGCAGGACCACGATTCCGAGTTTCCGCAGCAGGGCCGCGAGCGGCTGATCCTGCGCCAGCCGATCGCCCTGCTCGGTACCGGCGAGCCGAACGACGAAGCGGCGCTGCTGGCGCGGCTTGGGCCGGATGCAGTGATGATGATGGGTGACAACCCCGCGCTGCCGAGGATGCCGCGCGCGCCGAAGCTGCTCGATTTCTTCCGCCTGCGCTTCCAGGACATCACCTTCCGCCACCTTCTGCAAAGCGCGAAGCTCGCACTCGACGAGGGCATGGACGAGAACGTCGTGATGGCCTGCCTGCTGCACGACATTTCCAACGGCGCGCTGCTGCGCACCGATCACGGCTACTGGGGCGCGCAGCTCATCGCACCGTATGTCGCCGAGGAAGTCGCCTGGGCCGTGCAGTATCATCAGGCCCTGCGCTACTTCCCCGACGAATCGGTGGGCTATCGCTATCCTGAGTCGTATGACCACTTCTTCGGCCGCGACTACGTGCCGCCCGAGTACATCCGTCGCGACGCCGAGATCGCGCGCAGGCACCGCTGGTACATGACGTCGCGGCTGGTGACGATGCACGACCTCTATTCGTTCGATCCGAACGTGGAGATCGACCCCGAGATCTTCACCGACATCATCGGCCGCAACTTCCGCCAGCCCGAGGACGGACTCGGCTTCGACGGCTCGCCGGTCGCGCATATGTGGCGCACGATGATCTGGCCGAATAATTTTCTCTGACGCACAGGGCGTTCATGCCGGCCGGCTGAGCCTTCGAGTCATGTCAATCGAACGTCGTCATGGCCCGGCTTGTCCCGGCCATCCACGGCGTCGCCACAGAATCTGCGCTCTCACATCGAAGCTCTGTTGCCAGCCGGCCGTGGTCCGTGCGGGCCGAACCGCGTGGATGGCCGGGACAAGCCCGGCCATGACGGTCCAGATTATGACGCGTTTGCATCTGCGCGCTGGACGATCACCCGATCGCCTGCGCCAACAAATACCCCGACCCTGCCCCCAGCCCCGGCCCCGGATGCGTGGACGCTCCGATGTGCCACAGGCGCGCGACATGCGTGCGGTGGTTGACCGATGACTTGAACGGACGCCACAGGAAGAACTGGTCCAGTCCGCAGAATCCGCCATACGGATCGCCGCCGACAAGATTGATGTTCATCGCCTCCAGATCGGCCGGAGAATACGCCGCGCGATGCAGGACTGACTCGGCAAACCCGTCGATGTGGTTTGCGAGAATCGCCTGCACGCGGTCGGCGTACTGTTCGCGCAGCCCCGCCGTCCAGCGCCCGTCTGACGGGACCGGAAGAGCACCGGCGGCGTCGCCTTTGATGTGCCGTGGCGCTTCCGGCAGTTGCAGCCACAGGATCGCGCGGCCCTCCGGCGCGCGGCTCGGGTCGAGCGCGGTCGGCTGGCCGACGCAGATCGTCGGCACCGCCGGCAGCATCCCGCGTTCCGCCTCATTGGCGGCACGCGACACACCGTCCAGGCCGGGCGTCAGGTGCAGCAGCGCCACCTGCTCCAATCCAGGCGTGCGCCAGCGCGGCGGGGCGGACAGCGCGTAGTGGATCTGCATGTTGCCCTTGCCGTAGCGATAGCGGCGCACGCCCTCGGCAACCGGCTCGGGCAGCGAGGCGCCGTCGAGCAGCCGCCCGTAAAGCTGTGTCGGCGTCACCGAGGCGATCACGCCGCGCCGCGCCGCGATCTCCTCGCCGTCGGCAAGCCGCACGCCGCGCGCGGCGCCGCTGGTCTCGTCGCGCAGGATACGCGCGACATCCGCGCCGGTGCGGATCACGCCGCCTTGGTCGCTGATGAGCGATTCGAAGGCGGCGAGCAGCTTGCCTGCGCCGCCCTGCACGATCGGCGCGCCGGCCGCCTCCAGCGCGAAGGCGATGACGCGCGCCATCTGGCCGGAATACGCACTCTCCGGCCCCAGGCCGGTGTGAAGCACCCAGGGCGCGAACAGCGCCTGCATCTCCTCGGACGCGAAGGTGGTTTCCAGCCAAGCGCGCGCGGTGCCGAGCGAGTCGCCGAGGAAGGCGCCGAGATTGCGCAGGCCGCGCCGCCACGCCTCGCGCGCCAGCAGCTTCGCCGTCGCCCGTGACCATAGCGCGCCGCCCAGAAGCGCGAAGATCAGCGGCAGATCGCCGCCCATCGCGTCGATCGCACGGGCAAAGGCGGCGCCGTCGCCCTCCGCCAGCGCCTCGAATGCGGCGACATTGGCGGCGCGGTCCATGCGCAGCACGGCGCTGCGCCCGTTGGGCATCAGCACGCCCGTCGGTGCCGCGCTGTGTGCGAAGGCGACGCCGCGCCGGCCGAGGTCCTCGGCCAGCGCCGCATAGGCGGGCGAGGTGATGAACAGCACGAAGGTCGTGGCCATCACATCGTGGATAAAGCCGGGGGCGGTGATCTGCTCGGTGCGGATGCAACCGCCGATGCGGTCGTTGCGTTCCAGGACCAGCACCCGATGGCCCTTGCGCCCGAGCAGGGCCGCCGCGACCAGCGCGTTGATGCCGCTGCCGACGATGATGTGGTCCGCACTCGTCATCCGCGCCGTCTCCTCCCGCTTGCGCGAGCCTAGGGCGGGGTGCGCGCGCCTGGCAACGTGGGCGGCGCGGCGGCGCGGTCAGTCAGCCGATTTGGGCGCGAGCCAATTCTATTCACGAAATCTTTATCAGTGCCGACATTCAATCAATAGCGCGCCCACATCCGATCGGCGCGTTTTGCGCGTAAAAGAGGCGCTGACATTTCGCCTAGGACGAAAGGAACGAAAATGATGACGGGTTCGGACCGCCCCGAGCCGTGCCTTGCCTTCCCTGCCGGGCTGCACTTCACTGACGTGGAACCTGAGGTGCTGGCGCAGGAGGCCGCCGCCGAGCCGCCGGTGGAATCGTTACCCTGGCCAGTGTATCTGCGCCGAACGCTGGATCGCCAGCCGGGTATGGGCGAGGCGTAAACCTCAGCGCATCAGCCAGAGCGTGCCGAGCGCGATGGTCAGCAGCGTCAGCGGCGCGCCGACCGCGAAATAGTCCCAAAACCCGATCGCGACCCCGCGGGAGGCAGCGCGCTGCACCACGATCAGGTTGGCGATCGAGCCGAGCACGGTGAAATTGCCGGCCAGCGTGGACGCCATCGCCACCGTCAGCCAGGCTTGCGCGGGGTCGTGAAGCGCGGCGACGAAGGGCTTGAGCACCAGCACCGCCGGCACGTTGCTGACGATGTTTGACAACACGGCTGTTACAAAACTGAGCACCGGCACACGGTCGAGATGCAGGCGCCCAACCGCTTCCACCGCCGCGGGCGTCAGCAACGCGTGCTGGGCGCCTGCCACGACGATGAACAGACCCGCGAACATCAGCAACAGCGACCAGTCGATCTCGGCATAGACGCGCTCGCTGCGCACGCGGCGGGTCAGCAGCAGCAGCGCGCCGATGATGATGGCGGCCTTGGCCGGCGGCTGCCCGGCGAAGAACAGCCCGACCATCACCACCGTCGCCGCCAGCGCGCGCGCGATCAGGAAGCGGTTGGCACGCACCCGCGGCAGTTTCGCCGCAAACGGAGTGCCGCCGCCGAAGAACTCGCCGCGATGCACCAGCGCGATCAGCGCCACTGTCAGTACCAGCCCCGCCAGCGCCACCGGCGTCAGCGCCGTCGCGAACTGGGTATAAGGAATGTGCGAGAAACTGCCGATCATGATGTTCTGCGGATTGCCGGTAATGGTCGCGGTCGAGCCGACATTCGAGGCCATTGCCAGCGCGAGCAGGTACGGCGCCGGTCGCCGCCTGAGCGCGATCGTCAGGTCGAGCACCAGCGGCGACAGTACCAGACAGATCGCGTCGTTGACGAGGAAGGCCGAGAACACGCCGGCCACCGCGACCACCGCGACCAGCAGCAGCAGCGGCCGATGCGCGCGGCGCATCACCCAGACGGTGGCGACGGCGAAGAAGCCCGACAGACGCAGGTTCGCCACCACAATCATCATGCCGAGCAGCAGCGTCAGCGTATCGAGATCGACCGCCCTGTAGGCGTTCTCTAGCGGCAGCGCCCCGGCGACCACCATCAGGCAGGCGCCGACCAGCGCCACGCCGGCGCGGTCGATGGCGAGGAAGGGGATCTTGCCGATCGCCAGCGCGAGATAGCTCCCCGCGAACACGACGGCGGCGGCCAGCGTGCCGGCATCGCGGCCGGCCAGCGTGTCCGGCACCAGCCGCGGCGCCAGGGCGGCGAGCAGGGCCACGGCGACGACCAGGAACACGACGGCGAAGCTGGCGAGGCGGCGCAGACTCTGGCCACTGGTGCTCGCGGTGACGGTGGGGGCGCTTGCCATCGCGGCTCAGCCCGCCGCGACGGCAGCGAAGCGCGCGGGCTGGCGGTGTGCCCAGCCCCGCGTCTCCGGCACCGTCAGCCAGAACAGCAGCAATGCCGCCGCCGCGCACAGGGTCAGCGCCAGAAACGCCGCGCCGTAGCCGAACGCGTCCGCGATCGAGCCGGCAACCCCGTTGCTCAGCGCGGCACCCAGCCCCCAGCACGTCGCGGCGAGGCCCTGCGCGAGGTTGTAGCGGCCGGTGCCCTCGGTCAGGTCGGCGACGACGATCAGGAACAGAGCACCGAACAATCCGGCGCCGACGCCGTCCAGCACCTGCACTGCGACCACCGCCGCCGGGTCATGGAGCAGCGCGAACAGCACCCCGCGCAGCGGCAGTGCCGCAAAGCCGATCAGGAGGAGCGTCTTGCGCCCCCAGCGATCGGCTCGCCTGCCCACCAGCAGCGCCGTCGGCACCATCGTCGCCTGCGCCACCACGATGCAGGCGGCCATCGCCAGCGACGCCGCGCCCGGACTCCGGCGGGCCAGCACCTCCCCGGCGAGCGGCAGCATCGCCGCGTTGGCGAAGTGGAACAGCGTGATCGCGGCGATAAAGGCCAGCAGCGGCCGGTTGCGCAGCAGCACGCGCAGCCCGTCCGGGTCGCTGCGCCCGCGATCGCCGTCATCGGCGCCGCGTGCGGTGACGTGGTCGATATCGCTCGCCCGCAGGGCGGCAAGCGGTGCCAGCACCGCCAACGCCAGCAGTGCGGCGATCCACAGCGCGCCGGACGGCAGCAGGTAGCTGCCTGCCAGCCCGGCGGTGATCGCAGTCAGCACGTTGCCGGCGTGATTCCAGGCCTCGTTGCGGCCGACGCGGGCGGTGAAGCGGGCGCGGCCGACAATGCCCAGGCTGATCGCGGCGACGGCGGCAGGGAACACGGCGTCCGCCACCCCGTTCACCGCCTGCGCCGCGGCGACCGGCCAGACGTCCGGCCACATGGCCATCGCTGCCGCCGCGAGCGCCACTGCAATCGCGGCGGCGGCGATCAGCGCGCGCTTGGCCTGCGTCGCGTCGGTCAGCGCGCCGGCCGGCCCGCGTGCCAGCACGCTCGCCAGCCCGCCGATGGTCAGCACCATCCCGACACGCCCGGCGTCCCAGTGCCGCGCCCCGGTCAGGAACGCGGCCAGGAACGGCCCGACCCCGCCCTGCACGTCGGCGAGCAGGACGTTCAGCCAGTCGAGCGGCCTGCGGTTCGCGCGTTCGGCAGAATAGGTCACGTGCAAGTTGTCCTGTGGTTGGCGGCCATCGGGCGCAAGTCGCGTGCCAGCGGCGCGGCGGCAGGGTTGCGATGGTCGCGCGGCCATGCTCGTCCGGCGGCGCGACAGGCGGCGTCGCGGTTCAGGACGGCGCCATCGCTGCCGCCATCCGCACCGCCGCGCGCAGGCTCGCAGCACGCGCCCGCCCGCTGCCGGCAATGTCGAAGGCGGTGCCGTGGTCGGGGCTGGTGCGAATGAAGGGCAGGCCAAGCGTGACGTTCACGCCCTGATCGAGCCCGAGAAATTTCACCGGGATCAACCCCTGGTCGTGATACTGCGCCACCACGACATCGAATTCGCCCAAGCGCGCGCGAGCGAACACGGTGTCGCCGGGCCAGGGGCCGCTGGCGTCGATCCCCTCCGCGCACGCCTCCGCGACCGCGGGGGCGATCACGTCGCGGTCCTCGGTGCCGAACTGCCCGTCCTCGCCGGCGTGCGGATTGAGGCCGGCGACCGCCACGCGCGGCGCGGCGATGCCGAAGCGCCGGCCCGCCGCCGCCGCCAGCTGGATCGCGCGCCGTTCGGCCGCCGGCGTCACCATCCGCACCGCCTCGGCCAGCGGCACGTGGATGCTGACCAGCACCACGCGCAGCTCGTCATTGGCCAGCATCATCGCGTAGTCGGCCACACCCGCGCGCGCGGCCAGCAGTTCGGTATGGCCCGGAAAGCCGATGCCGGCCGCCGACCAGGCGGCCTTGCTGATCGGCGCGGTGACGAGGGCGGCGATCCGGCCGGCCAGCGCCTCGACGATGCCGCGCTCGACGCAGGCGAAGCCGGAGGCGCCCGCCGCCGCATCGACCCGCCCGAAATCAGGCGGCGCGGCAAGCAGACCCGCCGGCAGCACGTCGATCGTGCCGGGCGCGAACCGTGCCTGTGCCGGCGCAGCGATCTCGTGCAGCGCCAACCGCGCCCCGACGACGCCGAGCGCCCGCCGCAGCACGCCCGGATCGCCGATCGCGAACGCCGGCGCGGGCGCGCCATCGGCGAACAAACGGGCAAGAATCTCCGGCCCGATCCCGGCCGGGTCGCCCATGGTGATGCCGATCGGGGCTGCCATCGCGTTGCCTCGCTCCCTCGCCGCGCGTTCCCCCGATAGCCTGTCCGCGACCGCGAAGGGAGAGACCGCGTGCCGCAGGATCGACCGCTCGATGAGGCTGCCGCCGCGCTGGCGCGGGAAGGCTTTGCGTTCGTCCGCGCGCCGCGGATGCGCGCCGCCCTGCTGCCCGTCGGGCTGGCGGACTGGGACGGGTTCGCGGAAAGCTGGGGTGATCTGGGGCTGGATCGCTACATGGCCGATGGCGGGCGCTACCGCCGCCGTCGCTTCGCCACCTTCGCGGTGGCGCCGGAGGGCGGCGCGGTCCGCCGCAAGCCGCACCAGCCGCATTACCAGAGCCGTGACTACAACCCGCTCAACGGCGGCATCGCGCGCTGGTTCGACCCGGTGGCCGACGCGATCGCCGCGCATCCGGCGACGCTGGCGGTGATTGGCACTTGCAACGCTCTGTTCACCGGCCTGACGCCGCCGCCGATGCGCCCCGCGACGTGGCATGTCGAGATGCACCAGTTCCGCATCGAGGCGCGGCCCGACACCGAGGGCCGCCCCACGCCCGAGGGAATGCACCGCGACGGCGTCGATTGGGTGCTGGTGCTGCTGGTGCGGCGGGAGAACGTGGCCAGCGGCGAAACCTCGATCGCCGATGCGGCGGGCACGGCGCTCGGCAGCTTCGTGCTGACCGAGCCGCTGGATGCGGCGCTGGTGGACGACGCGCGGGTCTGGCATGGGGTGACGCCGATCCGCCCGCTCGACCCGGCACGGCCGGCGTGGCGCGACGTGCTGGTGCTGACCTTTCGGCGGGAGTGACGACGATGGCGCGGCTGTCGGTGAACCTCAACAAGATCGCGCTGCTGCGCAACTCCCGCCGCACCGGCGTGCCGGACGTGGTGGACTTTGCCCGCCGCGTCCATGCCGCCGGCGCGCACGGCATCACCGTGCATCCCCGCCCCGACGAGCGGCATATCCGCCGCGCCGACATCCCCGCGCTCGCCGCGCTGATCGCACCCTGGCGGCCGGCGTTCGAGTTCAATATCGAGGGCTATCCCGATCCGTCCTTCCTCGACCTGGTGGCCACCGTCGCACCGGAGCAGGTAACGCTGGTGCCCGACGCGCCGGGCGTGCTGACGTCCGAGGAGGGCTGGCGGCTTGCGGCCGAAGATGTCGCGTCGATGCGCGACACGGTCGAGCGGCTGCACGCGCATCGCAGCCGCGTGATCCTGTTCATCGATCCCACGCCCGAGTCGGTCGCGCCGGTCGCGGAGACTGGCGCCGACGGCATCGAAATCTACACCGGCGGCTACGCCGCCGCGTTCCGTGCCGGCCAGCCGGCGGCGCTGCGCGATGCCTGTGCCGCGACGGCGGAGGCGGCGGCGCAGCTTGGCCTGCTGGTGAACATCGGCCACGACCTCAACCTGCACAACCTGCCGCCGCTGCTCGCCGCGATGCCGCGCGTGGCCGAGGCGTCGATCGGCCACGAACTGACCGCCGACGCGCTGCTCATGGGCTGGGAGGCGGCAATCGCTGCCTATCGCGACATTCTCGGCGCCGACCGCTGAGGTCGGCAGCGGTCGCAACTGCATGTTGGTCCGCGCGCCCGGCACGAAGGCATTTCGGGTCGCGGCGGTGGCGCCGGGGCGGACGATGTTCTGGATGTTCGGCTGCACATTCACGCCGTGCCAGACCCGCGCGTAGTACATGACTTCGATGATCTGCTCGCGTGACTGACTGCCGCGGGCGCTGCCCACTCCGCCGGTGGTCAGCAGCAGAGCGAGCGCGGCCGGCGCTAGCGCGGCGCCACGCGATCCTCGCTCGGCACGCCGGCTGCCGCGATTGCCGCCGCCTGGCGTGCGGCCAGTGCGTCGGCATCGAAATCGGCGATGAGTTCCTGGAACAGCCGGTGCCAGTTCAGTTCCGCGCGCAGCCGCAGGAACACGCCGCCCAGCCCGATCGCGCTGCGGTCCATCAGCACGAACTCGCGCGGCGGACGCACCCCGCCGGTGCGCTTGAGGCCGGCATGTACGCGTTCGGCGACGGCGCGGCCATAGGCGATGTCGTTCGTCTCCTCGATCATGCGCGGTCGGTCCTGCATCAGCGGCTCGTACAGGAACCGCGCCCATTCGTTCAGCACCGCCAGTTTCTCGCGCGTGATGTCGGAGAATCCCCAGGTCTGGTAGGCGTGCAAAGCGCGCTCGTCGTCGTCGTCACGCACCGCCTCGAACAGTTCGATGACGCCGCCGACGAATTTCGGCGCGAACACGCGGATCACGCCGTAGTCGAGCAGGTTCACGCTGCCGTCCGGCCGCACCTGATAGTTGCCCAGATGCGGGTCACCGTGCAGCACGCCGTAGCGGTAGAACGGCACATACCAGGCGCGGAACAGCGCCTCGGCGATGCGGTTGCGTTCCTCCTGCGGCGGATCTTCCTCCAGCCGGCGCATCAGCGCACGGCCGTCGAGCCAGGTCATGGTCAGCAGCCGGCGCGTGGTCAGCGCCGGAACGGGTTCCGGCACGTGAACGCCGGGCACGTCGCGCAGCATGATGCGATAGAGCCGCATATGCGCCGCCTCGCGCGTGTAATCGAGTTCCTCGCGCAGCCGCGCCGCAAGTTCCTCGTAGATGTCGCCCTGCTGGATCGCATTGTCGAGGCGATGGTACACCGCGATCGCCAGCCGCAACTGCCGCAGGTCCGCCTCCACTGTGCTCGGCATGTCGGGATATTGCAGCTTGCAGGCGACGCGCGTGCCGTCGGGCAGCGTGGCGCGATGCACCTGGCCAAGACTCGCCGCTGCCGCCGCACTCTCCTCGAAACTGGCGAAGCGGGTGCGCCATTCCGGGCCGAGTTCGCTGACCATGCGTCGGCGCACGAACGCCGCCCCCATCGCCGGCGCGTTGGCCTGCAACTGCGCCAGTTCCGCGGCGTATTCCTCGGGCAGCGCGTCGGGCACGGTGGAGAGGAACTGCGCCACCTTCATCAGCGGCCCCTTCAGGCCGCCGAGGATGGCGCGCAGATCCCCGGCATGCGCGCTGCGGTCAGTCTTGATGCCCAGCACACGCTCCCCCGCAACGCGCGCGGCGATGCCACCGACCGCGCCGGAGGTGCGCGCGAAACGCCGCAGTTCGCCGAACAGCGAGGCGTGGTCTTCGGCGTCCGAGGTCACGCCGTCTGCTCCAGCTCGTCGATGAAGCCCGCGATTACGTCCAGCCCGCGCGTCCAGAACGCCGGGTCGGAGGCATCGAGGCCGAACGGTGCCAGCAGCTCCTTGTGCCGCTTCGTGCCGCCGGCGCGCAGCATGTCGAGATACTTCGCCTCGAAATCCGCGTGCCCGGACTGGAACACTGCGTACAGCGCGTTCACCAGGCAATCGCCAAACGCATAGGCATAGACGTAGAATGGCGAGTGGATGAAGTGCGGGATATAGGACCAGAACACGCGGTATTCCGGCGCGAATTCGAAGGCCGGGCCGAGGCTCTCGGTCTGCACGTCCATCCACAGGTCGCCGATGCGGTCGGGCACCAGCTCCCCGCCGCGTCGCTCGGCGTGCAGCTTCTGCTCGAAGCGGTAGAACGCCACCTGACGGACCACCGTGTTCAGCATGTCCTCGACCTTGCCCGCCAGCATCACGCGCCGGCGCACCGGGTCGCGCTCGGCGTCGAGCAGCGCGCGGAAGGTCAGCATTTCGCCGAACACGCTGGCGGTCTCGGCCAGCGTCAGCGGCGTGCCGGAGCGCAGGTAGCCTTGTCCCGCAGCCAATGTCTGATGCACGCCATGGCCGAGTTCGTGCGCCAGCGTCATCACGTCGCGCGCGCGGCCGTGGTAGTTCATCAGCACATAGGGATGCGCCGACGGCACGGTGGGGTGGGAGAACGCGCCGCCGGCCTTGCCGGGGCGCAGCGCGGCGTCGATCCAGCGCCGCTCGAAGAACCGGCCGGCGATCTCCGAAAGCGTCCTGCTGAACTGGCCATAGGAGGTCAGCACACGGTCCTTCGCCTCCGTCCAGGAAATCGCGCGGTCATCGTCCTGCGGCAGCGGCGCGTTGCGGTCCCAGTGCTGCAATTTCGGCAGGCCGAGCCACTTCGCCTTCAGCAGGTAATAGCGATGCGCCAGCCGCGGATAATCCGCGACCACGGCGGCGACCAGCGCATCGACGACCTCGTCCTCGACCATGTTGGCGCGGTTGCGGTAGCTCTCCGGGCGGGGATAGTGCCGCCAGGTGTCGATGATCTCCTTGTCCTTGGCGAGCGTGTTGGTGATCAGCGCGAACAGCTTGATGCGCTCGCCGAAGGCCGCGCCAATGGCGTGGCCCGCCGCCTCGCGCACCGCGCGGTCGCGGTCGGAGAGCTTGTTGAGCGTGGTGCTGACCGTCAGTTCCTCGCCCGCGACGGACACGCGCATGCCTGCGACGGTCTCGTCGAACAGCCGCGACCATGCCGCGGCACCGGTGACTTCTTTCTCGTGCAGCAGCTTCTCCAGCGCGTCGTCGAGCTGGTGGGGGCGGAAGACGCGCAGGTCGCGCAGCCACGGCCGCCAGGCCTCAAGGGCGGAGGAGGCAAGTTTCTGCTCCAGCGCCGCGTCGTCGATGCGGTTGAGTTCCAGGGTGAAGAAGATCAGGTCGCTGCTGATCGTCGTCACGCGCTCCTGCATCGATTGCATGAAGCGTCCGATCGCCGGGTCGGTCGAGTCGGCGGCGAACAGCAGTTGCGCATACGACATCACGCGCCCCAGTGTTTCCTCGAGCCGCTCATAGCCGGCGATCGCTTCGGCGAGCGCATCGCCCGAAAGACCCGCGAGCCGGCCGGTATGGGAAGCGGCGAAGGCCTTGGCGTCGGCTGCGGCGCGCGCCAGATCGGCCTCAATTTGCGGGCTGTCGGGGCTGGGATAAAGGTCGGCGAGGCTCCAGGTCGGGAGGTCGGTGGCCGGGGCCTGTCCGTCGGGCATGCGCGCGGTATCCTGTGCTGACGCTGTCTGCCTCATGTAAGCTGTTGGCTGGGCGCGTCAAAGGGCGAGGGGAACGCTGGCGTGGCGGAGGAAGCCTATCCGAAGTGGCCGAACCTGGCCGCGATGATGCTCGGCCGCGCGCGGCAGTGGCCGGACCGGCCGATGCTGCGCGGCTTCCGTGACGGTGCGTGGCACGGCACTACCTGGGGCCGCTTCGGGCAACTGGTGGGTGCCGCGGCGCGCGGGCTGCGCGCGGCCGGCGTTGCGGCGGGCGACAGGGTGCTGATCGTCTCGGAGAACCGGCCGGAATTCCCGATCGCGGAGACCGCACTGCTCGCCATCCGCGCCGTGCCGGTGCCGACCTACACCACCAACACCGTGGCCGATCACGCCCACGTCCTGGCCGACTGCACCGCCACGGTGGCGATCTGTTCCAGCCAGGCGCTGGCCGAGCGGGTGGCGGCGGCCGGGCGGCTCGATCTGATGGTGACATTCGACGACGTGGCCCTGCCCGGTGTGCGGACGCTGCCCTGGGCGGTGCTGATGCGCGACGCCGGCCCGTTTGACGACATCGCGCGGGAAGCCGCCGACATCCCCGAGGGCGCGCTTGCCTGCATCATCTACACCTCCGGCACCGGCGGGCCGCCGCGCGGGGTGATGCTGCCGCACCGCGCCATCCTGTCGAACTGCCGCGGCGCCTTCGAACTGGTGCGGCCGTTGCGGCTGCACGACGAGGTCTATCTGTCGTTCCTGCCGACCGCGCACGCCTATGAGCACACCGCCGGCCAGTTCTTCCTCACCAGCGTCGGCTGCGAGATGGTCTATGCCCGCGGCGTGGAGCATCTGGCCGCCGACATGCTGACGGTGCGGCCGACCATCATGACGATGGTGCCGCGCGTGCTGGAGGTGATCCGCGCGCGCATCCTGGCCAACGTCGCGCGCGAAAGCCCGGCGCGCCAGCGCCTGTTCCACCGTGCCGTCGAGATCGGCCGCAGGCGCATGGAGGGCGAGCGGCTGACGCTGGCCGAGCGTCTGCTCGACCCGCTGCTGGAGCGGCTGGTGCGGCGCAAGGTGCGGGCGCGCTTCGGCGGGCGCCTGCGCGCGGCGATGAGCGGCGGGGCGCGGTTGGAGCCGGAAGTGTGGCGCTTCTTCCTCGGCCTCGGCATCGAGTTGCTGCAAGGCTACGGCCAGACCGAGGCCGGGCCGGTGATCTCGGCCAACACCACCGGCGCCACCCGCGTCGGCACGGTCGGCCGTCCGCTCGCCGGGGTGGAACTGCGGCTGGCGAACGACGGAGAAATCTGCGTGCGCGGCGGGCTGGTGATGGACGGCTACTGGCAGCGTCCGGCCGACACCGCCGCCGTGATCCGCGACGGCTGGCTACACACCGGCGACATCGGCGAACTGGACGCCGACGGCTATCTGACCATCACCGACCGCAAGCGCGACATCATCGTGCTGTCGGGCGGCGAGAACGTGGCCCCGGCGCGCATCGAGGGGCTGCTGGTCGCCCAGCCGGCGATCGCGCAGGCGATGGTGTTCGGTGAGGGGCGGCCGGGGGTTTCCGCGCTGGTGGTGGCGGAGCAGGGCTATGACGACCTGGCGGTGGCGGCGGCGGTGGCGGAGGTGAACAAGCGCCTCTCGGTGCCCGAGCGCATCCGTCGCCATGCTCTGGTGCCGCCCTTCACGATCGAGACCGGCACGCTGACAGCGACGCAGAAAGTGCGGCGGCACGTCGTCATGGCGCGGCACCGGGAGGTTCTGGAGGGATTGTTGGGGTAGTAGCGGCGGGCAATGGCCGGTGGCGCGGCCGGCTCAGATGAGCGACTCCACGGCCACGGCATGCTCCGCGACGCGGCGGGCGATCCAGCTCGCGGCGAGGATGTAGCCGAGGCAGACGAAGCCCTGGGCTGATAGCGGCACCCCAATATCGATCAGATAGCCCATGACGATCGGCGAGGTGCCGCTGGCGATCACGTTTGCCGCCTCGACCGTCGAGCGAACCTCGGCGAGGCGGTCTGGACCATAGAGCTCGACCCAGAGCGCGGTCAGCAGCGTGGCGGCAATGCCGCCGGAGATGCCGATCGGCACGAGGCAGAGCGGAACGCCCCAGGCCTGCCGCACGAATGCCACGCTTGCCATCGAGACCGCGAGCGGGGCGAGGAAGAATGGCAGCACGCGCACCGCGCCCAGCCGGTCGATCAGCGGCCCGACCGCAACCATCGCGACCGCGCGCGCGATGGCGTAGCCGACGAAGCAGGTGGCCCACCACTCGAAGGCCCAGCCCTTCTCCTGGAGCAGCCGCCCCTGATGGAAGAAGAACCCGGTGGTGATGAACGGCGCCGCGAGGATTGACGGGAGCGTGAACAGTACCCTCGGATCGCGCCACAGGCGGTGCCCACCCCTCCGGCCCGCGTGTCCGCCCGGATACGCGACGACCGCTGTCGTCGCGGTCGGGCGCGGCAGGCAGGCGAGTGCGAGCGCCGTCCCGGCCAGCACCAGGACCGCGCCCGCCCCCCAGACCGCGCGCCAGCCCACGGTCGCGATGCCGAGCGCCGCGCTCAGCGGCAGCAACGCCTCTCCCGCCGGCATGCCGAGATTGGAAATCCCCAGCGCCTTGCCGCGCTGGCCGGGGAAGGCGCGGGCGACGACGGTGAGGGAGGTGTGCACCATCAGCCCCTGGCCGCCGAGCCGGAGCAGATAGAGCGTGCCGAGCAGGAGCGGCAGGCTGCGCCCGACCGCCATAAGGGTGCAGGCACCCGCGAGCAGCACGCCTACGCCAATCGTGTAACGGGGAACCGTGGTCCGGTCGATCCAGCGCCCGACCCGCTGCAGCGTCAGCGCGCTGCCGAATGTTGCCGCGGCGTAGGCGGCTCCGAGGCCACCGTCCGAGAGGTGGTAGGTGCCGCGCAGGTCCGCGCCGAACAGCGAGATGAAGAAGGTCTGCCCGAAGCTCGACAGCGCCATCAGAAGGATGCCGAACAGCAGATGCTTCCAGTGGACGCGGATGAAATCGAGATAGCCGAGCATCAGGCCTTCGGATTCCCGGCGCAGCCGATGCAGGTCGGGACAGCCGGGTCCAGCGCGAGCCGCTTCGGCGTGATCGCCTCTCCGCATTGCACGCACCAGCCGTAGTCGCCGGCCGCGATACGCGCGATGGCTGCGTCGATGCGCGTCAACGCGACGGCGCGCCGCCGCTCGGTTGCCAGCGCCATCGCCTGCTGCTGCATCGCGTCCATGCGTGACAGCCGGCCGACACTGGACTGGTCCAGCACAACCGGTGACCGGCTTTCGGCCGAGACCGAGCGGGCGTCGAACAGGGCCGCGCGCTGCTCGATTAGCCGGTCGCGCATCGCCGGAAGGTCCAGGCCGGGCGGCCCGTGCAAATCCGGGACCGTCATGGCCAATTTCCGGCAACGCGTCTGCGTTGCCGGTCGGATACAAATCCCATTTAAAATCTCTACCCCATCCAGGACCGACCCGCCAGCGCGTCGCGCCGCAAACGGCACTTGACATGGCTCAATACGCAGCGGGAGCGTCGTGCTAGAGTTCGTCACAACCCGCGACGAGGTTGCCATGCCGAAAGTCAATGTCCGATCCTTCCGCGACATCCTCGTGTATCTCAGTGTGGGGGACAACGCGCCGGCGCGGCTGGGCGCCGCGATCGCGATGGCGCAGGTGCATGGCGCGCGGCTGATCGGCGTGGACGTCAATCACCCTTCCGTGTACGACACCGACCGCGCCCCCGTCGCGGCGGAACTGTCCGAGACGTTCCTGCGGGAGACCCGCATGGCGGGCGTGGAAAGCGTCTTTCACGTCGCCAAGCAGAGCGACCGGATCGGCTGGCGGACGCTCTACGCCCACTACGCCGACATCGCGATCGCGCCCTCGGCCAGCGAGGCCGATGCGCGGCTGGTTATGCGCGGCGTGCCGGAGGACGTGATGCTGAACGCGGGCGTGCCGGTGCTGGTGATCCCGGACCTGTGGCGCCCGCAGCCGCTGGGCCGGCGCGTCGTCGTTTCGTGGAACGCGAGCCGCGAGGCAACGCGTGCGGTGCACGACTCGCTGCCCATCCTGACGCGGGCTGAGAATGTGACCCTGTTCGCCTTCGACCCGCGCCAGGAAGTGCTGGAGGAGGAGTCGGGCCTGCTGCTGGGCCACCTCGCCGCGCACGGCATCGTGGCGGAGAAGTTCACCTGGCCCGCGACCGGCGACATCGACGCGGTGGATGCCCTGTTCTCCTGCCTCAGCGAATCCGGCGCCGACCTGATCGTGGCCGGCGGCTATGGCCATCCGCGGCTGCTGGAACGGCTGCTCGGCGGGGTGACGCAGACGCTGATGCGCACGCTGACCGTGCCTGTGGTAATGTCGCACTGAGGCGGCCGGGCGAGACTTGCGGCTCCGGCCGGGCAGCGGCATCTGAAGCGCCATGACGCCATCCGCCCAGGAGGCCGACACGCTCCCCCCGCCGCCCGGCGGGCTGGTGCTCGGCGTGCTCGATCAGACCGACCCGGCAGCCGTCGCTGCCGCCGACCATGCCGCACGGCATTGGCAGTGGACCGATCCTGGCCCGCTGCGGCCCGGCACCGCCGCGCATCGCCGCGCCGCGGCGGCGATGTTCCGCGACACGTTCAACCCCTACAAACCCTCCATCATCGCCTGGCCCAAGCTGGAGCCGGCGGCGCGGGACCGGCTGGTCAGCCTGCCGATCTGGGACATCGCGGTGCAGACCGAGGGCAAGGCCCGGCTGCGGATGCTCGCCTACGCCCACGCCATCGACGACCCCGACTGGCGTGCGGCGATCGAGCAAAACGGGTGGGAGGAGGGGCGGCACAAGCAGGTGCTGGCCGATCTGGTCGCCGCCTACGGCATCGCACTGGCGCCCGAGCCACCCTACCTGCCGCCGCGGGATGCCGAATGGGCCTATCTCGTCACCGGCTTCTCCGAGTGCATCGACAGCTTCTTCGCCTTCGGCCTGTTCGAGTTGGCGAAACGCTCCGGCTACTTCCCGCCCGCCCTGGTCGATACGTTCGAGCCGGTGATCCAGGAGGAAACCCGCCACATCCTGCTGTTCGCCAACTGGCTTGCCGCCCACCGAGCCGGCCTGTCGCTGCCCCGGCGTATCTGGTTCGAAATGCGGGTGATTGCGGTCTGGGCCTTTCTGGGGTGGGAGCGGGTGGGCATCGCGCGCGGGCTGGACGACGGCAAGCAGGCGCCGGCCCAGGATAACAGCTTCACCCTGACCGGCAGCCAGGCGGTGAGCGATGTGGACGTGAGTCCCGCCGATCTGATGGCGATCTGCCTGGCGGAGAACGATCGCCGCTTCGCCGGCTACGATGCGCGGCTGAGGCGGCCGACCACGACGCCGGCGCTGGCGCGGCTGGCGATCCGCGTGCTCGGCCTGTTACGCCGCCGCGCGCCACGCCCAACGTAGGTCAGGGGTCAGCAGCCCGCGTTCGATCAGCGCGGAAAGCGTGTTTAGCCGGATCAGCCGCGGCGCGCGCCGGAACTCCGCGTCCGCGAAGCCGATCGCCCGCAGTCCCTCGACCAGCCCCGCGATCGAGGCGGCGAGATCGACCTGCGGCTGGTGCGCCGGCGCGAGTTCCCGGAACAGGCCGAAATCGACGCGATAGGAGCGGGCGTCCGGCGGGGCGGCGGTGTTGATCGACACGCGCGCGCCGGGCACCGCGGCAGCCACGGCGTGGGCCAGGTCGCGCACCTGGTGGTTGCGCGCGTCCGACCCGGCATTGACCACCAGCATCCGCCCGCCCTGTTCCGGCGCGCGCAGCGCCGCCCATTCGATCGCGCGTGCCATGTCGGCGACATCGATCAGCGGCCGCCAGGGCGTGCCGTCCGAAAGCACGGTGATCTGGCCCGAGGTCAGCGCGCAGGCGACGAAATCGTTGAGCACCAGATCGAGCCGCAGCCGCTCGGAAAATCCGCAGGCGGTGGCGAAGCGCAGGCAGGTCACGGTCATGCCGGCCGCGTCCATCTGCCGCAGCCCTTCCTCCGTCGCGACCTTGGAGCGGGCATAGGCGGTCAGCGGGCCGACGGCATCGGTCTCCCGTCGGGCACCGGCATCAGCGAGGCCATAGACGCTGCAGCTTGAGGCGAAGACGAAGTTGCGCACGCCGGCGTCGCGCGCGCAGGCGGCAAGCCGCAGGCTGGCACCCCGGTTGATCGCGTCCGTCACGCCCTCGAATCGGTTGCCGATCGGATCGTTGGAAACGGCGGCCAGATGTACCACCGCGTCGCAGCCGGCGAGATCGTCCGCGGTGATGTCGCGCACGTCGCCGAAACGCTGCGCGTCGAGCCGCGTCTCCGGCGCCGGGCCGGTGGCGGTCACGGCAGAGGCGAACAGCCCGGTATCGAAGCCGATGAGTTCGGCACCGGGATGACGCTCGCGCAGATGCGCGACGACGGCGGGGCCGACGTAGCCCATGTTGCCGGTGATCAGGATGCGCATGGGCGGATTCCTCGCGAATGGTGCTGGCGGGACAAGTGGCAATCGTGACCGGGGCAGGCAGCGGCATCGGCCGTGCCATCGCGTCCGCGCTGGCGCAGCGCGGCCTGCGCGTGGTGCTGGTCGGGCGCGACGGGGCGAAACTGCGCGATGCCGCCGCCGGTTGCGGGCCCCACTCGGTGCCGCTGATCGCCGACGTGACCGACGCGGGCGATCGCGCGCGCATCGCCGCCGCGGCGGGCGAATGTCTTGACGTGCTGGTCCACAGCGCCGGCGCCTATGCGCGCGGTCCCGTGGCGACGCTCGACGCCGCCGCGTGGCAGGAACTTGAGGCGGTCAACCTGCATGGCCCGCTCCTTTTGACCTCGGCATGTCTTAAGCAATTGCGTGCGGCACGGGGCCAGGTGGCGTTCATCAACTCCTCGGCAGCCTTGCAGCAGGCGGGCGTGGGCATGGCCGCATATGCCGCGAGCAAGGCGGCGCTGCGTGCCGCGGCGGACGCACTACGCGCGGAGGTGAACGAGGCTGGCGTGCGCGTGCTCAGCTTGTTTCCGGGCCGCACCGACACACCAATGCAAGCCGCGATCCTGCGGGCCGAGGGGCGCGGCGCGGCGCCCGGTACGCTGATGGCGCCGGAGGACGTTGCGGCGATGCTGCTGGCGGCACTGTCCCTGCCGGCGACGGCGGAGGTGACGGAGATCGTCATGCGGCCGATGCGCAAGCTGTGACCAGCAGGCCGGTGTCGTGCAGTGCGTGCGCCGCCGCGACGATCGCGGCGAACGGACGGCCCGACCGTTCGGCGATGTCGAGCAGCGAATGGCGCCCGTCCGAAAGGTTCAGCACCCAGAGCATCGCCAGCCGATCAACTTCCCCGTCGTACAGCCCCCGCCGCCCAAGCTGCGGTTCGCCGTACGGCATGGTGTTGCGCCACATGGTGTCGTGTTCGATGAGATCGACGATTCGCAGCAGCGTGTCGAGCGAGTCGGCGAGCGCCGCCGGCCGGACGAAATCGGGATTGTCGGCCGAGGTGTGATACTCGGGAAACGTCCCACCCGGCGAGCGCATCAGGTTGCCCATCGGAAGATCGAAGCCCGGCGAGCAGAATTGCCGCTCATCGTAGCCGGTCGGGCTAAACGGCAGAATGCGCCTGTTGCCGAGCACATGCGTCGCGTAGCGGTCGATCGGCGCATCGCCCCGCCGGCTCTGCTTGTAGCTGGGGTCGGCGGAATCGCCGAGGCAGGTGAGCACCAGCCCGTGCCGCACGCGCGATGGTGCATCACGGTTGGCGGCGAGCCAGCAGATCGCGCCGATCGTGCCCGGTGCGAATAGGAAGCGCCAGGTGAAGCGCCGCCGCGGGCGCGCCGCCAGCACCTGCGCCAGCTCGACCGCGACCGCGATCGCGGCAAGATTGTCGTTGGCGAGCGAGGGGTGGCAGCAATGCGCGGAGATCAGCACCTCGCCTGCCTCCTCGCCCGGCAGCACGCACTCGCCATAGGTCAGGCTGCCGGGTGCCAGGGTCGTGTCCACGCGAACGCGATAGGTCTCGTCCGTCAGCGCCTGCCGTTCACGATGCGCGAGGCAGAACCCCCACTGGCGGACATAGTAGCTGGTGCGGTAGGGGATCAACGCCGGCTGGTCCGGCAGACTGTGCAGATGCGCCTCAAGCTCCGCCCGCGTCACCGTCCGATCGACCGACTCGCTGTACTGGACGATGTGCAGATTGTGCCGCGCGGCATCGATGACGCGTCGCCCGTCGGCCGTCGCGACATAGGCGGCGCGCAACGTCCATTCGTCCGGCACCTCCCAGTCCAGCACGCGTGTGCCGGACGGCACCTCGGTCAGGCGCAGCGGAATGCGTCCGCCGATGTCGCGCAGCGTGGCGCGCAGACCTTCGCCGGTGATGCTGCGGCAGAGCGGGTACAGCGCTGCGACATGCGCGTGGAGTTTTTCTCCGATCCCGGTCACACTCCGCCTCGCGCCGGCAGCGCAGGGCAGGGATGCGGTTCGAGGCGACGGACATCGCAAGCCTGGTCGCGGTAATGCTGACGCGCCACGCCGATGCGCGTGGCAGCTTCGCCCGGCTGTTTTGCCGCGATGAATTCGCGGCCCACGGACTTGCAAATGTGTTTGTCCAGGCCAGTCTGTCGGTCACGCCCCGCGCCGGCACGCTGCGCGGGCAGGTGTTCGAGCTGTCGCCGGAAAGCGACGCCGCGCTGTGCAGCCCCGAGGGCTGCGCGCACGGCTTTCTGACGCTCACCGACGATTGCGAGGTGTTGTATCAGATGTCGGTGCCCTATGCGCCGGACTTCGCCGATGGGGTACGCTATGACGATCCCGCGCTCGGCATCGTCTGGCCGCGCCCGGTCGCGCTGGTGGCGGAAAAGGATCTGGCCTGGCCGGCGATCGACTGACGGGACTTCATAGCCACAGCTTCGGCGCATGGAACCCCTCCGCCAGCCCCGAAGGCGCGGCCGCCTGCAACCCGCGCAGCCGCATCAGGCCATGGAACGTCTCCGGCACGAACCACCGCCGCTGTCGTTGCGTCGGGAAATGCGTCATCAGCAGCGTGACCTTGCGTTCGGCGATCTCGGGCGCGAGCGGCACGAACAGCTCCGGGTTGCCGAGATCGGGGTCGTATTTCGGAATCTCATAGCCGAGCACGAGATGATCGCGGAACGTGTTCCAGGTCAGCTCGGCCAGCGTGCGGTGGTCCTGATGGTGGTCGGCGCGCATGTGAGTCAGGATCAGGTCGGGACGTTCCTCTTGCTTCAGTGCCTCGAACATGTCCTTGATGGTCGCGAACGCCGCCGGGAAGAAGCCGTCGCGAAAATCATGAACATCGACGCGCGACTGGCCGGCATCCGAGAGGAATCCGCGCGCGCTCGCCTGCGCCTCGTCGGCGCGCGTGCCGGCGGCGCCGAACACCACCCAGCGCACCCGTGATCCAGGATGGCGCGCCAGCAGCGTGAGCACCGTGCCGCCGGCGCCGATCTCGATATCATCGGAGTGCGCACCGAGGCACAGGATCGAGAGCGGCGTGCGCTCGGGAACCAGGCGCAGCATTCAGCCGGCCGCCGCGTGCGACAGTTCCGGCAGCGCCGGTCCGGACACCGGCTGGCGCCACAGCTCCCACGGCGCCGGGCCGCGCGCCAGCAGACTCTCCAGCGTCTGCAGATCCTTGAACGTGTCGCAGCAGCGCCAGAACCCGGCATAAGGATAGGCGACCAGCTTGCGCGCCGCGATCAGGCGGCGGAACGGTTCCAGCACCAGTTCCTCGCCGGGCCGCATATAGTCGAATATCTCGCGGCGGAAGGTGAAGAAGCCGGCGTTGATCCAGGCGTTCGCTTCCTCCGGGTCGAGCACGCCGGTCACGCGCCCATCGCGGTCGTGGTTGACCAGGTGCAGAGAGATGTTGGGCCGCGCGATCATGCAGGCAGCAATCGCATCGGTCTCGATCAGCCGGTCGGTGATCGCTGGCAGCGGGCAGTCGCTCAGCCCGTCACTGTAATTGGCGAGGAACATCTCCTCGTCGTTCAGGAACGGCCGTACAGCCATCAGCCGCTCGCCGATATTGGCGTCCTGCCCGGTGTCAACGAGCGTGATGCGCCAGTCGTCCATGTCGCGCTTGAGCAGCTCCAGTCGCGCCCCGCCGCCCGTGAGCACGAAGTCGTTGGAGATCCATTCCTGGTAGCCGGCGAAGAACTCCTTGATGGTGGCGCCCTTGTAGCCGAGGCAGAGGATGAAGTCGGTGTGGCCGAAATGCGCGTAGTATTTCATCAGGTGCCACAGGATCGGCCGTGTGCCGAGCGGCACCATCGGCTTGGGTAGGTCGGCGCCATTGCCGCCGGCGGCCGCGCCGCGCATGCGCAGGCCCTGGCCGCCGCAGAACAGGACCACTTTCATGTGAATACCTCCGGGCGGGGGATGGGCACGATCAGCCGCGTGCCGCGCGCTGTCAGCGGCGCCAGTTGCCGCGCGATCTCCTCGCGCAGGTTCCAGGGCAGGACGAGGACGTAGTCAGGCCGGGTCTCGTCCAGCGCCTCCGGCGGACGGATCGGAATGCGCGTGCCAGGCAGGAAGCGGCCCCATTTGTACGGGTTGCGATCGACCGTGAATTCCATCAGGTCGGCGCGAATGCCGCAGTAGTTCAGCAGCGTGTTGCCTTTTCCGGGCGCGCCGTAGCCGGCGATGCGCGCGCCCTCGCGCTTCAGGCCGATCAGAAGCGTCAGCAGATCGTGCTTGGTCTGCTGCACGCGCGCCGCGAAGGCGGCGTAGGTCGCGAGATCGCGCAGCCCTGCCGCATCCTCCGCATCGCGCAGCCGCGCCACCGACGGCGCGGTGCGATGCGCCGCGTCGGCACGGCAGCCATAGACGCGCAATGAGCCGCCGTGCGTCCATAGTTCCTCGACATCGAACAGCCGCAGGCCCAGGGATGCGAACAGATGCTCGACCGACGCGAGCGAGAAGTAGGAGAAATGCTCGTGATAGATGGTGTCGAACTGATTGCCCGCGATCATCCTCGCGAGATGCGGGAACTCCAGCGAGACCACGCCTTCGGGCTTGAGCAGCGTGGCAATGCCGGCGACGAAGTCCTTGACGTCGGGCACCTGCGCCAACACGTTGTTGCCGATGATGAGATCCGCCGCGCGTCCCTGCGCGGCGAGGCGCGTGCCGAGGTCACGGCCGAAGAAGGCGACCAGCGTCGGCACGGCCGCCTGCTCGGCGGCAGCGGCGACATTGCGCGCCGGCTCGATGCCGAGACACGGGATGCCGCGCGCCACCATGTTGCGCAGCAGGTAGCCGTCGTTGCTCGCCAGTTCGATGACGAAGCTCGCTTCATCCAGGCCGAAGCGCTGCACCGCCATGGCGACGTAGTCGCGCGCGTGGGTCATCCATGCGTCGGAATACGAGGAAAAGTAAGCATATTCGTGGAATATCGAGGCCGGCGATACATGTTCGGGAAGCTGCGCCAGCCAGCAGGTCGGGCAGATGCGCACGTCCAGCGGATAGAACGTCTCGGGTCCCTGCACCTGATCGGCTGCGAGGAAGCTCTCGCACGGCGGCGAGACGCCGAGATCGACGAACGGGTGCAGCGCGCCGCCGCAGATCCGGCAGCCATTTCGGGCAACCGTGCGGTCAGCATCGTCAGGCGGCACGGCGGCACCATCCATGTGCTTGCTCACTCCGCAGATAGCATCGGTGAATTCGGAACAAACAGAGCGCCACGAGGTTCCTCAGGAAAGACCAAAGACGGTATTACGGGGCCACCCCTCAACTTGATGTGACAACGGCCTCGACTGTTCTGGCTGCCGCGGGCGCCGGCGCGGCGACGCGCCTGAGCCAGGCCTCGCGCCAGTAAGGATAAATCTCGCGCGGGCAGAACCAACGGCCGAACGAACGGTCTCCGGTGCACACCGGCCCTTCGAGTTCGATGCAGTCGTTCTTCATGATCAGCATGCGGCCGGAGGATTCCTCGATAATCCGGCTGACGCGCCGGCGCACGCGATATCGCTTGCCACACTCGGTGGCCATTTCCGGGGCCGAGAAGTACAGGCCGCGATGGGAGTTGTTGCGGTCCAGCGTGCGCGCGATCTCGATCGGGGAGCGCACTTCCACCCACTCGCCCGGCTGCAGATCGAGCGGTGGCGGTTGCGGCGCACCGCGTTTGCGGCGCTCCCGCGGCAACTGTGCAGCGGGGCGGCGCAGCAGGCCGCGCAGCTCCCACGGCAGGATGCGGAACGCGAGCATCGCGAGCATCCGCCCCCAGGTGACATTGCCGCTCTGCGCTTCACGAAGATATTGCCGCAGATCCCAGCCGTGCAGTTTCGTGCTGGCGCGCGGCGCCTCGGTCGCCTGGCAGCGATGGTACTCCCGGTTCCGCGCCTGACGCGCGTTGGCCTCGGCGACGCGGGCCAGCGCGGTGAGTGCCGCGTCATCGGGCCGGCGCGGCGGCAGCGCGTTTGGTGCCATGCGCGCCAGCCAGTCGTCCTTCCAGTACAGCCGGCACGCAGCCTGGCAGCCGTCGTGGCCGCTGCCGTCGCAGCGCAGATCGTCGAGGAACACGGTGTCCACCATGCGCCGACTGCCAACGGGACAGATCGTGTCGCAGATCTTCTCCACCCGTCGCGAGACCGTGAAGATGCGGCCGTAGTATCGCAGCATCTCGGGCATGAACGGCACGCCGCCGAGCGCGCCGCTGCCGTCCAGGCTGGCGAGGATGTCGGAAGGCGCGCGTACCACCACGCGGTCGCCCGGGCGAAGCCGGTCGGACTGCATTCAGCTCACTCTCTCCGTGTCGTACGGGGGCAAAATAGCGGAGCCGGTCCGTGCGGCGGGATCACGTTCCCGCAACGTGACCGAACCACGGAGTTTGTGAAATCACCGTCGTGTCACAAGTTTCAGTTGCTGCCGCCGCGTCGCTGCGCAGCCAAACCGGTCTCAATGCGGCAATTTGACTCTGACCGCGACGCGTGTTGCGCCCGGATGGTGGATGGCGGCGGGAGCGGAGCCCGGCTTAGGGCGCGGCCAGCTTGGCTCCGCCGCCGTTGCTCCCGGTGCCAGCGTGGACCTTCGACAGCGATGGCACCTCGATGTCGATCTCGAGCGTGGAGAAGGCATCGCCGCGATCCAGCTTGACCTGCACCTTCTCGCGCTCCAGCGGGAAGTGCTTGGCGATCACGCCGAGTATCTCCTCCTTCAGCGTCGCCACGAGGTCGGAGCCGCCGGCGATCGCGCGCTCGTGCGCAAGCAGGATCTGCAGCCGCTCCCGCGCCACCGGCGCGCTTGCCCGCGGCTTGAGGAAGCTGAACAGGTTCATGCCACGCGCCTCCCGAACAGCTTGCTCATCAGGCCGCGCCGCTCCTCGGGCACCGAGACTGGCAGCGTCTGCCCTTGGAGCCGCTTGGCGGCGTCGAGATAGGCCCGGGCCGGCGCGCTCTCCGGCGCGTGCAGCACCACGGGTGCGCCAACATTGGAGGCGGCGAGCACCGCCTCGCTCTCCGGCACGATACCGAGCAGCGGGATCGAGAGAATCTCGAGCACGTCCTCGACCTTGAGCATCTCGCCCCTGAGCGCGCGAGCCGGGTTGTAACGCGTCAGCAGCAGATGTTTTTCCACGCGCTCGCCCTTTTCCGCGCGGGCGGTCTTGGCGTCGAGCATTCCGATGATGCGGTCGCTGTCACGAACCGAGGAGATTTCCGGGTTGGTCACCACCACGGCGATGTCGGCGTGATGCATCGCCAGCATCGCGCCCTTCTCGATCCCTGCCGGGCTGTCGCAGATCACCCAGTCGAATTTTTCCTTCAGTTCGCTGATCACGCGGCCCACGCCCTCGCCGGTCAGCGCGTCCTTGTCGCGTGTCTGGCTGGCCGGCAGCAGGTGCAGCGTCTCCACGCGCTTGTCGCGGATCAGCGCCTGCGGCAGCCGCGCGTCGCCCTGGATGACATTGATCAGGTCGAACACCACGCGTCGCTCGGCCCCCATCACCAGGTCGAGGTTGCGCAGCCCCACATCGAAATCGACCACCACGACGCTGCGACCCGCCTGCGCCAGCGCCGCCCCCAGCGCCGCCGTCGATGTCGTCTTGCCCACTCCGCCCTTGCCGGACGTCACCACCAGCACTTTGGCCATGTAACCGCACCCTCCAGGGCCGCCCCCACCGGACGCCCGAAAATCCGTCCGTCAGTCGAGGCCTGCCACAATCATCGAGTCGCCTGAAAGCCAAGCCTGCGCGGGTTTGCCCCGCAGATGCGGCTCGATGTCGTCGGCGGTGCGGTACAGCCCGTCGATCGCCAGCAATTCCGCCTCCAGCCGGCGGCAGAAGATGCGCGCCTGCGCGTTCCCCGACATGCCGGCGACGGCCCGCCCGCGCAGCGTGCCGTAGATGTGAATCGACCCGCCGGCCACCACCTCCGCCCCCGAACCGACGCTGCCCACCACCGTCACGTCGCCGCGCGGAAACACCACCGACTGTCCGGACCGCACCGGCTGATCGAGCAGCAGTGAGGCCGGCTCGGGCGGTGGCGGTGGTGCCTCCGGTGCGCTGGCCGCGATGCCGTCGGCGACGGTGCGCCCGCCGGAGAGCAAAGGCGGCAGTTCGACATCGATCGCGTTCGGTTCGATCCCCTCGATACCGACCAGGCGAATGCCGCGCGAGGCCAGCGCCTCCATCAGCCCGGCGACCAGTTGCGGGACCGCTGCCAGCGCGGTCAGGTCGGCGACCACCGGCTTGCCGGCGAAATAGGCCGGAGAGCGCTGCATCTGCGCATCGAGTCCGCCGAGCCATTCCTCCAGCGGCGGCTCCGGCACCAGCACGAGCGCGATGAAGGAGCGGCCGCGGACTCGGACGAACGGGCGGGGGCGCGAGGTGGTGGACACGCGGCCGGGCTACCGTCCGCTCCCGGTTCCGTCAACCAAATCCGGCGGTCGATACGCGGGCGGATACGGCCGCCCTAGGGATCGCTCGGCTCAGGCCGAACGGACGCCAAGGGCGGCGAAAGAGGGTGCTCTGGACCCCCGGTGCCAGCGACTCGGGCGCGCCCGGCGAACGGCCAGCCCGCGCCGCCCCCTCGCTCGGGGCGGCGCGGGCGGGGCCGATCGTTACGACTGCCCGGAAGTCGGGCCGCCGACCGTGCCCACGAGCGAGCCTGGCCAGCTTGCGCTGGGATGCGACATCGCGGCGTGGACATAGTGCTCGGCTTGGCCCCAGTGGCCGAGCTGGATCGCCTCACGCGCCTCGCCGAGATTGCGAACCACCGGCGGCTCGCCGGGCAGCGCGCGGGTGGCGTGGGACATGTAGGGCGTCGGCGGCTCCAGCAGCACGTTCTCGGCGTTGTTGACGGCCGTGAGCGCCTGCGCGGTTTCGTGCTGCGCGATGGCTTGCAGGGCCTGCGAGAGGTACTGGTCGGGAGTCATTTCCTCGGCGACGGCCGGCATTGCCAGGGCAAGGCCGAACAGGGCCGCAGAGGCGAACAGCGTCTTGCGCATTTGCCTTCTCCTAGCGGGATAGCGGCTCGCGGAACTATCGCGGCCGCAAATGCAGAAACGTCGCGGGCGCGCAGTTGTTTCCTCGCAGACAAAGCAATTGTCGAATACGAGGCCCGCGCCTTCTGCAAACGTCCGGAGCAGATGCTGACTGATTATTTAGCCGATGTGGCTAATTAAATGAAATGATAGTCATCTACTGCGGACAATGCCGACTGTCCCGCTCCGCCATAGCGATGTAGTTGATCGCTACGTCGCGTCCGGCGCGCCAGCCGCCGCGCAGCGGGTCGGGCAGCAGGCCAGCGATGTCGGCGAGCCGCAGTCCGGACCCGCGCAGATGCGCTCCCAGTTCCGCTGGCTTGACAAAGCGGCGCCAGTCATGCGTGCCCACCGGCAGCCAGCGCAGCAGGTATTCCGCCCCCAGCTTGGCCGCGACATAGGACCGTGCGGTGCGGTTCAGCGTCGAGACGAACAGCAGTCCGCCCGGTTCGAGCAGGGCGGCGAGCGTACGCAGGAAATCCGCCGGATCGGCGACATGCTCGATCACCTCCAGCGCCGTCACCACCGTAAAGCGCGCGCCCTCCTCCGCCAGCGCCTCCGCCGTCGCGGCGCGGTAGGCGAGGGGCAGCTCACGCCGGGCCGCATGGGCCTCGGCCGCCGCCAGCGCCGCGGCCGCCACGTCGATGCCGAGCACGTCGAAACCGCGACGGGCCAGCGCCTCGGCCGCCAGCCCGGCGCCGCAGCCCACGTCCAGCAGCTGCACCGGGCCGGGGCCGAGGCGCGCCAGCACGCGCTCCGCGATCCAGCCGATCCGCGCCGGGTTCATCCGGTGCAGCGGGCGCATAGGTCCGTCCGGGTCCCACCAGCGTTCCGCTAGCAAATCGAACCGGGCGACCTCCGCCGCCACCACGCTGCCTGCCGCGAGTTCCGCCATGTTGCTGCCACCTCCGCGCGCCGTTATGTGTGCCGCCCCGATCAACCCCGCAACCGCGCCGGAACCCGCCGCGAATGGCCCGTATCGTCATGAAGTTCGGCGGCACCTCCGTCGCCGATCTCGACCGCATCCGCAACGTCGCCGCCCGCGTCAAGCGGGAGGTCGAGGCAGGTCATCAGGTCGCGGTCGTCGTCTCGGCGATGGCCGGCGTCACCAACCAGCTCGTTGCCTGGTGCCAGGGGCTGTCGCCGCTGCACGACGCGCGCGAATACGACGCCGTCGTCGCCACCGGGGAGCAGGTGACGGCCGGGCTGACCGCGATCGCGCTGCAGGAGAGTGGGGTCGATGCGCGTTCGTGGCAGGGTTGGCAGGTGCCGGTGCGCACGGATGGCGCGCATGGCAAGGCGCGCATCGACCGCATCGACGGCGAGGAGCTGATCCGCCGGATGCGGGCGGGACAGGTGCCGGTCGTCACCGGATTTCAGGGCATCGGCCCGGACAACCGCATCACCACACTGGGCCGCGGCGGGTCCGACACCTCGGCGGTGGCGCTGGCGGCGGCGCTGAAGGCCGACCGGTGTGACATCTATACCGACGTGGACGGCGTCTATACGACGGACCCGCGGATCGTTGCGAAGGCCCGTAAGCTCGATAAGATCGCGTATGAGGAAATGCTCGAACTCGCCTCCGTCGGTGCCAAGGTGCTGCAGACGCGCAGCGTCGAACTGGCGATGAAGGAACGGGTGCGGGTGCAGGTGCTCAGCAGCTTTCAGGATGTTCCCGGAAGCCTGGTCGTGGATGAGGACGAAATCGTGGAAAAGGCAGTGGTCGCCGGCATCGCCTATTCGCGCGACGAGGCGAAGGTCACGGTGCGGCGCGTGCCTGACCGCCCGGGTGTCGCCGCCGGCGTGTTCGGGCCGCTCGCCGCCGCGGGCGTCAATGTTGACATGATCGTCCAGAACGTCTCGGCCGACGGCACCACGACTGACATGACGTTTACCCTCGGGCGCGCCGATCTGCCGCGCGCGCGCAAGGTGCTGGACGAGAATCGCGACGCCATCGGATTCTCCGAGGTCGTCGCCGATGCCGATGTCGCCAAGATCAGCGTGGTCGGTGTCGGTATGCGCAGCCACGCGGGCGTCGCCAACACCATGTTCCGCACCCTGGCCGAGAAAGGCATCAATATCCAGGTGATTTCGACCAGCGAGATCAAGGTCAGCGTGCTGATCGGCGCCGAATACACCGAACTTGCGGTGCGCGCGCTGCACAGCGCCTACGGTCTCGATGCCGCCTGACATCGCCCCGATGGACGCACGCATGATCGCGGCGCGGGCGGCGCTCGACCGGCTGTGGGCGCGCGGCACCGCATTCCTCGGCTGCCGCTATGCCATCATGGGCGGCGCGATGAGCTGGGTGAGCGAGCGGCATCTGGTTGCCGCGATCAGCAATGCCGGCGGCTTCGGGGTGATCGCGTGCGGGGCGATGAGTCCCGACCAGCTCGCCGCCGAGATCGCCGGCGCGCAGGCGCTGACCGACAGGCCATTCGGCGTCAACCTGATCACGATGCACCCGCAGCTCGACGACCTGATCCGCGTCTGCCTCGCCGCGCGGGTCGGCCATGTCGTGCTGGCCGGTGGCGTGCCCTCGGGCGGCGCCGTGCGCGCGGTCAAGGACGGCGGGGCGCGGCTGATCTGTTTCGCTCCGGCGCTGGTGCTGGCGCGGCGGCTGGTCAGGCTCGGTGCCGATGCGCTGGTGATCGAGGGCAGTGAGGCAGGCGGCCATATCGGCCCGGTGTCGCTGACCGTGCTGGCGCAGGAAATCCTGCCGCATGTCCGCGAGGTGCCGGTGTTCGTCGCCGGCGGGCTGGGTCGCGGCGAGGCGATCGTCGCGTTCCTGGAAATGGGTGCGTCCGGCGCGCAACTCGGCACCCGCTTCGCCGCGGCGACGGAAAGCATTGCGCATCCGAACTTCAAGGCCACGTTCATCCGCGCCGCCGCGCGCGACGCGGTGCCGTCGGTGCAGCTTGACGAGCGATTCCCGGTGATCCCCGTGCGGGGGCTGGCGAATGCCGGCACGAAGCGGTTCCTGGAGCATCAGGCCGACACGCTGCGCCGCTTCCAGTCTGGCGAGCTTTCGCGCGAGGCGGCGCAACTGGCGATTGAGCATTTCTGGGCGGGCGCGCTGCGGCGCGCGGTGATCGAGGGCGATGTCGAGCACGGCAGCGTGATGGCCGGCCAGTCGGTCGGCATGGTGACGGCCGTGCAGCCGATCGCCGAGATCATCGGCGAACTGGTGGAGCAGGCGGCGGGCGCGCTCGCGTCGCGGGGCGACTAGCCCCATGTCCGCTCCGCGCCGCCTGCTGGCACGGCTGCGGCACCTGACGGCGCATGGCACGGCACCGCTGGCGGAGTTCGCCCATCTCGTCGCCGCCGATCTGGTCAGCGAGGTCTGCTCGATCTACGCCATGCGCCCTGGCGATCTGCTGGAACTGGTGGCGACCGAGGGGTTGCGGCCGGAGGCGGTGGGGCGGACGCGGCTGCGCGTGGGCGAGGGGATCATCGGCCTCGTCGCCGCCACCGGCGAGGCGCTGAACCTGCCGGATGCGCAGAACCATCCGGCCTTCGCCTATCGGCCGGAGACCGGCGAAGAAGCCTATGCCTCGATGCTGGCCGTTCCGGTGCGGCGCGCCGGGCGCACGCTGGGCGTGTTGGCGGTGCAGAACCGCGCACCGCGCCGTTACGACGCCGACGAGGTCGAGGTGCTGGAGACAGTCGCCATGCTGCTGGCCGAACGGCTGGCCGCGGGCGGCACCGCCGATGGTGCCGAGGAGGGGCTGCTCGGCACCGTGGCCCGCCGCTTCGGCGGCACGACCATCGTGCCAGGCGTCGCAATCGGGCCGGTGGTGCGCCACGGCCTTGCGGCCCCGCCGCGTTGCCTGCTCGCCGACGACCCTGCGCTGGAACAGAAGCGTCTGGCCGCGGCGGTGGAGACCATGCAGCGCGGGCTGGACGAGCTGATCTCCGCCCGCTTGCCCGAAGGCGAGGCGCCGCGCGAGGTACTGGCGGCGTACCGGCTGATCGCTGCCGATGCCGGCTGGCTCAGGCGCGTCGAGGACGCGATCCGCGGCGGGCTGACGGCCGAGGCGGCGGTGCATCGCGTCGGCGGCGAGTTGCGCGACCGGATGCGCCGCGTCGTCGATCCGTATCTGCGTGAGCGGCTGGCCGATGTCGAGGACATGATCGGCCGCCTGCTGCGCGCGCTCGACGGCAGCGAAGCACCGTCGCCGGTACCGCCCGGCGCGATCCTGCTGGCGCGCCGTCTCGGTCCCGCCGAACTGCTCGACTGGCACGCGCGCGGCATCGCCGCGGTGGTGATCGAGGATGCCAGCGCCGCCGGCCACGCTGCCATCCTGGCCGGCGCGCTGGACCTGCCGGCCCTGGCCGGCGCTCGCGGCGCGCTGGAGGCGGCGGAGAGCGGCGAAGAGGGGCTGCTGGACGCCGATGAGGGCGTGTTCGTGCTGCGCCCCGAGCAGGAGGTGAAGGCTGCCTATCAGCGTGAGATGGCGGCACGTCGGGCGCGGCAGGCGCGCTGGGCGAGCCTGCGCGACCGGCCCGCCGTGACCGCCGACGGCACCCCGATGACGCTGATGCTGAATGCCGGACTGCTGCTCGAACTCGGTCAGTTGGCGGCGACGGGCGCGGCGGGGATCGGGCTGTTCCGCACCGAGATCGCCATGCTGGCACGCGGCGCCGTCACCAATGTCGCCGAGCAGGCGGCGGTCTATGCGCGGGTGCTGGACGCGGCCGCCGGCCGCCCGGTGCTGTTTCGCACGCTCGACCTGGGCGGCGACAAGCTGCTGCCCGGCAGCGCGCCGCCGGAAGAGGAAAACCCGGCGATGGGCTGGCGCAGCCTGCGCGTGGCGCTCGACCGCCCGGCGGTGCTGCGCAAGCAGGCACGCGCGCTGCTGCTCGCGGCGGAAGGACGGGAACTGTCGGTGATGTTCCCGATGGTTGCGACAGTGGCCGAGTTCGCCCAGGCGCGCGCGCTGCTGCTGGCCGAGGCGGCGCGGGTGCGGCCGGCGCCGGCGCGGTTGCGCATTGGCACCATGCTCGAAGTGCCATCGCTGCTCTGGCAAATCGACGAACTGCTCAAGCAGGCCGAGTTCATCTCGGTCGGAACGAACGACCTGATGCAGTTCGTGTTCGCCGCCGATCGCGGCACGCCGGCCCTGGCCGGACGCTATGACGTGCTGTCGCCGGGAATGCTGACGCTGCTCGGCTGGCTGGCGGGGCGCGCCGAAGCGGCGGCGGTGCCGCTGTCGATCTGCGGCGAGGCGGCGGGACGGCCGCTGGAGGCGATGACCTTTGCCGGGCTCGGAATCACGACACTGTCGATGGCCGCCGGCGCGTTGCCGCCGGTGAAGGAGGCGTTGGCGGCGGTGGACCTGCCGGGCTTCCGCAAGGTCCTGACCGCGATCAGGCGCAACGAAGCGGCCGCGGCCAGCCTGCGCGAGCCGATCGCGGTCTGGGCGCGGGAGCACGGTGTGCCGCTGTAGCGAAAGAGCGTCGCCTTAGCGCGACATTCACGCCTGCGATGTGAGTCTGATGCGGGAAGCAGTTGGCTTTTCGCCGGCCGCGGTTTACACAAGAGCGCGAGGCCGGGCTTTCACACTTGGGGAAGTCGCGTGCCAATCAACACTCAATTCGGGACCGACGCCGTCGTGCTGCAGGATCGAAAGGCGAGCCTCGCGAAACACCGGCCCATGATGGCGTCCTATGACGATGACACTCCTGCCTCGGCCGCGCGCGTGGGTGCGGATCTGCGTGCCGCGCGCGAACGCCTCGGCTGGGGGCTGGCCGAGGTCGCCGCGCATCTGCGCATCCGGCGGGCCTATCTTGCCGCGCTGGAGGACGGGCGCATCGGCGACCTGCCAGGTGTCGCCTATGCGGGCGCGTTCCTGCGGACCTATGCGACCATCCTCGGCCTCGACCCGGCGGAGATGAGCCGGCGGTTCCGCGCCGAGGCGGCCGAGGCGAACCGCAAGACCGAACTGAACTTTCCCGCGCCGGTTCCCGATCGCGGCATCCCTGCCATGGCGGTCGTGCTGGTCGGCGCGCTTCTGGCGATCGGCGCCTATGCCGGCTGGTACCGGATGTCGGACCGCGCGCATCCGGGCGACGAAGCGGTGCAGCCGGTGCCGGCGCAACTGGCGGCGCTGGCAGAGAAGGATACCCCGCCGCTGCCGCCTGCGCCGCCGGCACCAACTCCGGCGCCGGCCGTCGCCGAAGCGCCGCCGCCCGCCACCGTGGCTGAGGTGCCCCCGCCGCCGGCGATCTCGCCGCGCTCGGCTGCCGCCGCCGTGGCCGTACCCGCGCTCAGCGTCGCTCCACCGCCGCCCGCGCCCGCGCCCGCGCCTGCGGCCACGTCGGCACCGCCGGTACAATTTGCAGCACTGTCCGACGGCCCGCCGGCCGCCGTGACAGGCGGCGAGGCGACTGCCAATCAGATCGTTCTGCACGCCAAAGCGGATTCCTGGATCCAGGTGCGTGACCGTAACGGACAGGTGCTGCTCAACCGCGTGCTGCGCAGCGGGGAAAGCTGGACGGTGCCGGACCGGCCGTCGCTGTTGCTGACCACCGGCAATGCCGGCGGCACCGAACTGCTGGTCGATGGCGTCGCCACCGCCGCACTCGGCAATGACGGGGCGGTGCGCCGGGACCTGCCGCTGGACGCCGCCGCCATCAAGGCCGGCAAGCTCGCCCCGCCGGCGAAGCACCCGCAGGGCTGATCGCCCCCCGCTTGCCTGCCGGGCCGTGTTGACCACCTGACAGGGCGTGAAAGGGCCGCCGGCTGGATTTGCCGCGCGGCCGCGGGCATTGTGCGCCCGCCGCACGGATCGGAGCATCAGGATGAGCTATCGCCCCTACCAGCACATCGAACGCCGCCGCTCGCGCCAGATTCATGTCGGCCGTGTGCCGGTCGGCGGCGACGCGCCGATCCCCGTGCAGACCATGACCAACACGCCGACCGAGGACGTGGCCGCGACCGTCGCGCAGATCCGGCGCGCCGAGCGTGCGGGTGCGGACATCGTCCGCGTCTCCTGCCCCGATCAGGAGAGCGCGCTGGCGCTCAGGCACATCGTCCGCCAGGTCGATGTGCCGATCGTGGCCGACATCCATTTCCACTATAAGCGCGCGATCGAGGCGGCCGAGAGCGGGGCGGCCTGCCTGCGCATCAATCCTGGCAATATCGGCAGTGCAGAGCGCGTGCGCGAGGTCATCAAGGCGGCGCGTGACCACAATTGCTCCATGCGCATCGGCGTCAACGCCGGTAGCCTGGAGAAGCATTTGCTGGAAAAGTACGGCGAACCGAATCCCGAGGCGCTCGTCGAGTCCGCGCTGGAGCACGCAAAGATTTTGCAGGATCACGATTTCCACGAGTTCAAGATCAGCGTGAAGGCCTCCGACGTCTTTCTCGCCGTCGCCGCCTACACGCAGCTTGCCGAGGTCTGCGACCACCCGCTGCATATCGGCATCACTGAGGCGGGCGGCCGGCGTACCGGCACGGTGAAGAGCGCGATCGGGCTGGGCAACCTGCTATGGGCCGGCATCGGCGACACGATACGCGTCTCGCTCTCCGACGAGCCGGAGGAGGAGGTGCGCGTCGGCTGGGAATTGCTGAAGGCGCTCGGCATCCGTCACCGCGGCGTGCGCATCATCTCCTGCCCGTCCTGCGCACGGCAGGGCTTCGACGTGATCCGCACGGTGGAAAAGCTGGAGGAGCGGCTGGCGCATATCGAGACGCCGTTGACGCTGTCGATCATCGGCTGCGTGGTGAACGGGCCGGGCGAGGCGCTGATGACCGATCTCGGCGTGACCGGCGGCGGCGCCGGCAAGCACATGGTCTATGCCGCCGGCCGCACCGATCACACCATCGGCGCCGAGCAGATGATCGACCACATCGTCGAACTGGTCGAACGCAAGGCCGAGGCGATCCGTGCCGAGCAGATGGTGGCGAAGGCGGCGGCTGAGTGACCCCACTGCAACCCGTCCGTGGCACCCGCGACCTGATCGGCGAGGATCAGCGGCGCCATACGCATGTCGTCGAGACCGCACGCCGCATTGCCGGGCTCTACGGCTTCGACGAATGGAGCACCCCGATCTTCGAGGACACCGCCGTGTTCGCCCGCTCGCTCGGCGATACGTCGGATGTTGTCACCAAGGAGATGTATACCTTCACCGACCGCAGTGGCGAGTCCGTGACACTGCGTCCGGAAGCGACGGCGGGTGTCTGCCGCGCGCTGGTCAGCAACGGCCTGACGCAGACGCTGCCGCAGAAGGTTTTCTATACCGGCCCGATGTTCCGCTATGAGCGGCCGCAGAAGGGCCGCTACCGCCAGTTCCACCAGATCGACGTGGAACTGATCGGCAGCGCCGAGCCGCTGGCCGATGCCGAAGTCATCGCGCTGGGCTGGGACGTTCTCAAGTCGCTCGGCGTCGCCGGGGACACCGTGCTGGAATTGAACACGCTGGGCGACCGTGAGAGCCGTGACAGCTATCGCGCGGCACTGGTGGCGCATTTCGGCACGCATCGCGACGCGCTCAGCGAGGACAGCCGCACGCGGCTGGAGCGCAATCCGCTGCGCATCCTCGACAGCAAGGAGTCGTGTGACGCGCCGTTCATTGCCGCCTCGCCCACGATCGGCGAGCACCTGACACCGGCGGCGCGGGAGTTCTACGAGGGTGTGAAGCGCCACCTGACGCGGTTCGGCGTGCCCTTTCGCGAGAACCCGCGCATCGTGCGCGGCCTCGACTACTACAGCCACACCGCTTTCGAGTTCGTTACGACGGCCCTCGGCGCGCAGGGCACCGTGCTGGCCGGCGGACGCTATGACGGGCTGGTGGAGGAGATGGGCGGTCCGCCGACGCCGGCGATCGGCTGGGCGGCGGGGGTGGAGCGGCTGTCGCTGCTGCTGCCGGCGCCGCCCGCCGCGCCGGCACCCGTCGCGGTGATTCCCGTCGGTGCCGAGGCGGAGGCGGCGGCGCTCGATGTGCTGCAGGCGCTGCGCCACGCCGGCATCCGCGCCGAGACGGCGTATCGCGGCAATCTCAAGCGTCGCATGGAACAGGCCAATCGGCGCGGCGCGCGCGCCGCCGTCATCCTCGGCGAAGCGGAACTTGCGCGTGGCGTCGCGCAGGTGAAAGACCTTGCCACCGGCGGGCAGACCGAGGTGGCGCTTGCGGAGTTGCCGCGGCGGCTTGCATGACCCTTGGCCTCAAGCTCGATCGCATTGTGGCGCGCGCGGAGGAGTTGCGTGCACTGCTCAGCGAAGGCGTGACTGGCGATGCCTATGTCAAGGCGTCGAAGGAGCTTGCCGAACTCACGCCGGTCGTGGAGCGCATCGACGAACTCCGCAGCGCCGAGAGGCAGGCGACGGATGCCGAGGCGATGCTGGGCGATCCCGAAATGCACGATCTGGCAGACAGCGAACTCGCCGATCTGCGCGCGCGGATCCCCGCGTTGCAGCACGCGATCCGCCTCGCCCTGCTGCCGCGCGACGAAGCCGACGAGCGTGCCGCCATTCTGGAAATCCGTCCCGCCGCCGGCGGTGACGAGGCGGCGCTGTTCGCTGCCGAGCTGTTCGCCATGTATCAGAAATACGCGGCATTGCGCGGTTGGCGATTCGAGGTGCTGGAGTACGACGACACCGGCCTGGGCGGCGTGAAGGGCGCGATCGCCGAGATCACCGGAAAGGGCGTGTTCGCGCGGCTGAAATACGAATCCGGCGTGCATCGCGTGCAGCGCGTGCCGGCGACCGAAAGCCAGGGCCGCATCCACACCTCCACCGTTACCGTCGCGGTGCTGCCCGAGGCCGAGGAGGTGGATGTGCAGATCGACGAGAGCGACCTGCGCATCGACGTCTATCGCGCCTCCGGCGCCGGCGGGCAGCACGTCAACAAGACCGAATCAGCCGTGCGCATCACGCACATTCCCTCCGGCATCGTGGTCGCAATGCAGGAGGAGAAAAGCCAGCACAAGAACCGCGCCAAGGCGATGAAAATTCTCCGCGCGCGGCTCTATGAACAGAATCGGGCGCGCGCGCACGCGGCGCGCTCGGCCGACCGGCGCGCGCAGGTCGGCACCGGCGACCGCAGCGAACGCATCCGCACGTACAACTTCCCGCAGGGCCGTGTCACCGACCATCGGATCAACCTGACGTTGTATCGGATCGAGAAGGTGATGCAGGGCGATCTGGACGAGTTCATTGACGCGCTGACGGCCGAGGATCAGGCGGCGCGGCTGGCGGCGGAGGAGTAGCCGCGCTGCGTCAGGGTCGCAGCATCCGCCACGCGATTCCGCCCGCCAGCGCCAGCACGATCAGCGCCTCGGCCGGCGTGCCGGTGCGACACAGCGGCAGGCTCCAGCTCCGCCGCAGCGGCCAGGCCAGCCGCAGCCCGCGCGGCGTGAGCAGATCGGCGGCGAGGTGGGAAAGATAGCCGACGGCGAGCGCGGCCTCCGTGCCGCGCCGGGCACCCGCGTACGCGAGCAGCAGCACGACCCCGAGGACCGCCAGCGCGGAATGTGTGATGCCGCGATGGCCGAGTGTCGCCGCGATGGCGCTCGACACCGGCCGCGTGCGCCGCCCGACCCAGGATTGTGGGTGATCGAGGTCGGGCAGCAGTGAGCCGGCGACGGCAAGCCCGAGATACGCCGCGTTCAATGGCGGAAGATGCAGCAGCGGCGCGGCGGCAAGCCACGCGGCGACGCCGACGACGACATGGGAACGGGCCATCATGCGGCGGGTTGTGCCCTCGCCCAGCGCGTCGCGCCACCCTCTCCCGCTTGCGGGAGAGGGTGGGGGAGAGGGTGCTTTCGTGGCTTACGCCGCGCGCGCCATGGCCTCGCCCGGCAGCGTCATCGCCTCGACCTTGCCGCGGATCAGCCGCTCGATGTCGCGCAGGAAGGCGCGCTCGGCGCCGTCGCACAGGCTGATCGCGGCTCCTCCCGCGCCGGCGCGCGCGGTGCGTCCGATGCGGTGCACATAGCTTTCCGGCACATTCGGCAACTCGAAGTTGATGACGTGGTCGATACCGGTCACGTCGATGCCGCGCGCGGCGATGTCGGTCGCCACCAGCACGCGCGTCCGTCCGCTGCGGAATGCCGTCAGGGCCCGTTCACGCTGGCTTTGACTCTTGTTGCCGTGGATCGCCTCGGCGGCGATGCCGTCCTCGGCGAGATGCTTCACCACGCGGTCGGCACCGTGCTTGGTGCGCGTGAACACCAGCGTGCGCCCCTGGGCATGCCCGCCGAGCAGGCGGGCCAGCGCACGGCGCTTTTCGCTCTGGGCGACGAAGATCACGCGCTGCTCGACCTTCTCGGCCGTGGTAGCGACCGGCGTCACTGCGACGCGGGCCGGATCGCGCAGCATCGCATCGGCAAGGGAGGAGATTTCCTTCGGCATGGTGGCCGAGAAGAACATGGTCTGCCGCTGTGCCGGCACATGCTGCACGATGCGGCGGATCGGCACGATGAAGCCGAGGTCGAGCATGTGGTCGGCTTCGTCCAGCACCAGCGCCTCGACGCGGTCGAGGCGCAGGGCGCGGTCGCCCATCAGGTCGAGCAGCCGGCCGGGCGTCGCCACCACCACATCGATGCCGCCGGCGAGCGCGCGTGCCTGACGCCCCTTCGGCACGCCGCCGAACACGACGGCTACGCGCGTGCCCATTGCGCGACCGAGCAGGCGGAAACTCTCCCCGATCTGGGCGGCGAGTTCGCGCGTCGGTGCGAGGATCAGCGCGCGCGGCGCGGACGGCGCGGCACGCGTGCCCTGGCGCAGTCGCTCCAGGATCGGCAGCGCGAAGGCGGCGGTCTTGCCAGTGCCGGTCTGGGCGATGCCCAGCACATCGCGGCCGGCAAGCGCGGGCGGGATTGCCTGCGCCTGGATCGGAGTGGGCGCGGTGTATTGCGCGCCAGCGACGGCCTTCAGCAACGGAATGGAAAGGCCAAGGTCGGAAAAGGAGGTCATGCAAGTCTTTCAAGTGCGGCCGCGCGCCGCGCCGCTTCGGGCACGGCACGGGCCATCGCGGTCGGCAGGACCGCGAACCGGCGCGAACGTCAGAGGAAAGCAGCTACCGGGAGATCGCTCCGCCTGCGTGCCGGCGCGAGGCCGGGATGAGCACAGGATGGCAGCCCACAGAACCGCATCGGGGCGCGCACCGAACATGAGCGTGCAGCGCAGCAAAGTCAAGCACAACGATGATCTTATCGGGCGCGCCAATCAATGCCACCTCGCGGCATGTGCAAATCAACACGAAACCGGACGACATCGGACACGCGACAGCAACGTGACGCTGTGCTATGCGGGCGAACGCCGTCCGATGCGGGGGCGGCACGATCGTGCCATGATGCCGGGTTTCGCACAATGAACGCTTCCCCGATCAGTCTCGCCGCCCACCGCCCGACGCCGCCGCGCGCGCTCGCGCCGTCGGCCGAGGAGCGCGACCACGCAATCATGTTCGACCTCGCGCCGGTTTCGCTCTGGCTTGAGGATTACAGTGAGCTGCTGGCGCTGTTCGGAGAGTGGCGGCAGCAGGGTGTGTCCGACCTGCGGGCCTGGCTGCGGCAGGACCCGGCGCGGGTCGCCGCGTGCTCGCGCTGCATCCGCATCGTCAAGGTCAACCGCCGCACCCTGGCACTCTACGAGGCGACCGATCTGCCGCAGCTCGCCGCCAATCTAGGTCGCATCCTGCGCGACGACATGCTTGCCTCCCACATAGAGGAACTTGCACAACTCTGGGACGGCGAGTTGTCGTTCTTCAGCAGCACTGTGAATTACACTCTCGGCGGCCGTCGGCTCGACATCCAGTTGCACGGCCGCATTCTGCCCGGCCACGAGGATACGTGGCGACGCGTTCTCGTCGCGATCGAGGACGTGACGGAGCGCGAGCAGGCGCGCCGGGCGCTGGCGCGCAGCGAACTGCACGCGCGCGGCCTGTTCGAGCATTCGCCGGTCTCGCTGTGGGTCGAGGATTTCTCCGCGGTCAAGCGTCTGCTCGACGGGGTGCGCGAGCGCGGCATCAGCGACTTCCGCACCTTCATCGACGTGCATTCCGAATTCGTCGCCCGTTGCATGCAGGAGATCCGGGTGGTGGACGTTAACCGGCACACGCTGGCGCTGTTTGCCGCACCCGACAGGGACACGCTGCTGCGCCGGCTTGGCGACGTGTTCCGCGACAACATGCTGCAGCATTTCCGCGAGCAGCTGATCGACCTTTGGCACGGCCGGCTGTTCCAGAGCCGCGAGGTGGTGAACTACGCGTTGACCGGCGATGAGCTGCACCTGCACCTGCAATTCTCCGTGCTGCCGGGGCACGAGGAGGACTGGTCGCTGGTGCAGGTGGCGCTGACCGACATCACCGCGCGCAAGAAAGCTGAGGCATATCTGGAGTTCCTCGGCCGCCACGACACGCTGACGCGGCTCTACAACCGCTCCTTCTTCGTCGATGAGATGAACCGGCTGGAGCGCAAGGGGCCGTTCCCGGTCAGCGTTGTCATCATCGACCTGAACGGGTTGAAGGCTGCCAACGACGGGCTCGGCCACGCCGCTGGCGACACGCTGCTGCGTCGCGCCGGGGAAGTGCTGGGCGAGGTGGTGGCTGAGGGGGATTGTGCGGCGCGAATCGGCGGGGACGAATTCGCGCTGCTGCTGCCAGCGACCGATTCGCGCGGTGTCGCCCAGGTGATCGAAAGGGTGGAGAAACTGGTGGACGTGAACAACCAGTTCTATCCGGGCGCCGCCCTCAGTCTGGCGATCGGTGCGGCGACCGCGGGTCCCGGCGAGCGGCTGGAGGCGGCAAGCAAGCGCGCCGACCTCGAGATGTACGCGGCCAAGCGCGCGCATTACGCATCGCTCGGGCGGGTGCCCGACAGCCCCGATGCGTCCGCGGCGCAGGCGGCGGATTGACGCGACGCCATGCGCGGCCGATGACGCCGCGCCATGAAGCCCTCCGCCACCTGGTTACTCACCGAGGACTATGCCGGCCTGCACGCACAGGTGCTCGGCCTTGCCGAAGCCGCCGGGCTGGCGGCCGAGCAGCGGCTGCTGCGCCCGCGCGGTGTATGGCGGCACCTTTCGCCGAGGCTCTGGCCCTCGCCGCTGCTGGCGGTGGGGCAGGAGACGCTGGCGCCGCCGCTGCCCGATCTGGTGATCGGCGGCGGGGGCAAGGCGGCGGCGGTGGTGGCGGCGCTGGGGCGACGGGTGCGCGGGGTGATCGTGCAGCACCCGCGCCGCGACCTGCGCCGTTTCGACCTGATTGTGGCGGCGCGGCACGATGAGATCACCGGCGCGAACGTCATCATCACTCGCACCGCTCTGCACCGCGTGACACCGGCCCGACTCGCGGCGGCGGCGGAGCAGTGGGCGCCGCGACTGGCGCACCTGCCGCGTCCGCTCGTTTCCGTCCTCGTCGGCGGGGCCAACGGGCGATTCCATCTGGGCGTAGCAGAAGGAGCGGCGCTGGCCGGGCAGCTTGCCGCGATGATGGGGCGCGATCGTGTTGGACTGGCGCTGACCCCCTCGCGCCGCACCGATCCGGCGGTGAAGCGCGTGCTCACCGAGACTCTGGCGCCGCTCGGCGCGATGGTGTGGGACGGGACGGGAGAGAACCCGTATTTCGGAATGCTGGCGCTGGCGGACGCGATCGTGGTGACGATGGATAGCGTGTCGATGACGTCTGAGGCCGTGGCGACCGGCGCACCGGTGCTGGTGGCGGAACTGCCAGGCCGGTCGCGGCGCGGGTCGGTGTTCCTGCGCGGCCTGATCGACGACGGGCGCGTGCGGCTCTATCAGGGGCGGTTCGAGCACTGGCCGGTCGTGCCGGTGGACGACACCGCGGCGGCGGCGGCCGAGATGTGCCGGCGCCTCGGCTTCTAGGGGGCGGCCATGCTGGACATCACCACCTTCGACGCGCGAGCTGGCGGCAACGTGCTCTACAAGGCACTGGCCCATCCGCTGGCTGCCGAAGCAATCGAGCGGCTCTGGGCGCGCCTGCCGCAACCCATCGCCCTGGTCGATATCGACGACGTGGCGGCGGCGCTGCTGGCGCTCTCGCCGGGCGCGCCGCGAATCACTGGCATCTATGTGCAGGACGTGGCGCTGCTGGGTGCCAGTCGCGCGGGTCACCGCGCCCGCCCGCTGACGGACCTGAAGCGCGCCGAGGCGCGCAGCGTGCTGATCGCGAGCTTCGATGCCGGGCGGATCGAGGCGCGGGTACAACCGCTGGTTCCCCGCGGTGCAACCCTCGTTACGCTCGATGAAGTAAGGTTGCCGGAGCGGTTGCTGACCAATCCGCGCCGCACCCTCGACCGGCTCAATTATGCAACCAACTTCGTTTTTTTTCGGGAACAGGCAGGCCTGTCCACGCGGCTGGTCACGGCAAACTACTGGTCGGGCTATGGCGCGTCGGCGGTGCGGCTATGGCTGCGGCTGTTCGACGGGTCGGGGGCGGTGCTGGCGACCTGGGAAGAGCCGGTGCCCTCCGGGCCGGGCGGCATCGTCATCGACAGCGCGCAGGTGCGCGCACGCTTCGGCCTGCCGGAGTTCGCCGGCCAGTTGTTCCTCCATGCCATCGGCGCCGCCGGGCATGACGTGGTGAAATACGCGCTGGACACGTTCGGCCACGGCGCTGACGCGAGCCTTTCCTGCACGCACGACGCCAATGCTTGGCCCTCGGACCGCTATGCCGGCATCCCGGCGCCGGCTTCGGGCGAGCGCGTATTGCTGTGGGTGCAGAACAGCCATGCGGTGCCTGTCCCGGCGGGTGCGATCCAGCTTGACCGGATGGGGGCGGAGCGGCCCGCAGCCCTGCCGCGAGAGATTCCGCCATTTGCCAGCGTGGCGCTGGACGTCTCCGAACTGCTTCCGGGCACTCGCTGGCCCGAACAGATCGAGCTGCGCTGCGGGCGGCATGTGGTGCGGCCGCGGTATGAAGTGGTGCGCAATGGGCGCGCGCGAATCGCGCACGCCAATGTCGAGCGCGCCGATCTGCGCCCGGACCCGGCGATCGCGCGCCTGCCGCCCGAACTCGGCCGGGGCTTCCTGCTGCCGGTGCCGGTGCTGCCGCGATTGCGCTTCCGCACGCTGATCCAGCCGACGCCGATGGCGACGACGCAGGCGACGTTGCCGGTGCGGCTCGATATCTTCGAGCGCGACGGGAGCAAGGTGGCGGAGCATTTCCTCGGCTGTCTGAAGCGCGATCACGCGGTCGCCGTCGATCTGGACGACATCCTCCCCGACGGCGTGCTGGCCGATGGCGGCCATGCCGAACTGACATATGACTTCCGCGACGGCGGCGAGGCGGATGGCTGGCTGCATACGCTGGTCCGCGCCGAGCACCGCACCAGCGGCCACGCCGCCGAGAGCAGCTTCGGCGCGCATATCTTCAACACGCTGATGACCTGGCGCGACGAGCCACAATCCTATTCCGGTCCGCCGCCGGGCCTGTCCACGCGGCTGTTCCTCAAGCTAGGCAGCGACGGGCGCCGCAGCTTCACGGTGCTGATCTACCCGGCCTCCGCGCCCTGGCATCCGCACTCCAGTACCGCGCTGGTGCTGCATGACGGCGCCGGCACGCCGATTGCCGAGGCGCGGTTCGCGATTGCCTGTTCCGGTTCGCGCCGCATCTTCCCCGACGAGCATTTCTCGGCCGCCCAGATGCGGGCCGCGGGGGCGCGGGGCTACTGTCTGATCCGGGACACCACCTGCCGGCTGTTCGGCTATCATGGGCTGATGGACGCGCAGGGCGGATTCTCGCTGGACCATATGTTCGGCTTCTGAGGCGTTGCACTTTTTGGGGTCCGCGCGTATGAACTGAGGCATCAGAGTCATGAGCTGATGTCTCACGCATGAGTTTCGCCCCATGATCTCGGCCGGCCAGATGCGCGCCGCGCGGGCGTTGCTGCAGATGGACCAGCGACAGCTCGCCGAACTGTCGGGCCTCTCCCTGCCGACCATCCAGCGCATGGAGGCAAGTGACGGGGTCATCCGCGGCAATATCGAGTCACTCACCAAGCTCATCGCCGCCCTGAACGCCGCCGGCATCGAGCTGATCGGCGAGGGCGCGTCCAGCCCCGGCGGCGGGCGTGGCGTGCGGCTGCGGCACGGCGCGTCATGATCCTGGTGCTGGTGTGCGTCCTGGCGCTGCTGGCCGCCGGCGTGGCCGGGGCGGTGCGCGCGCGTGTCCCCGAGGGGCGCCCCATCGTCTATGGCGCGAGCCTGGGCGCCTGCGCCGTTGCCGGACTGACGGGGCTGGCCTCGATCGGCCTCGCACCTTCGACGCTGACGCTGCCGCTGGGGCTGCCATGGATCGGCGCGCATCTGCGGCTCGACGCGCTCTCCGCCTTCTTCGTCTTCGTGGTCAATCTCGGTGGCGCGGGGGCAAGCCTCTACGCGCTCGGCTATGCGCGGCACGAGAGCGCGCCGGAGCGGGTTTTGCCGTTTTATCCGGTGTTTCTCGCCGCGCTGAACCTGGTCGTGATCGCCGACGACGCCTTCAGCTTCCTGTTCGCCTGGGAGCTAATGTCACTCGCCTCGTGGGCGCTGGTGGTCGCGCATCACCGCGCGGCCGAGAATGTGCGCGCCGGCTACGTCTATCTGATCATGGCGGCCGTTTCCGGAATGGCGCTGCTGCTCGCGTTCGGTCTGCTGGCGGGCCCGGGCGGACACTACGACTTCGCCAGTATGCGCGCGGCCGTTGCCACGCCGGGCATCGCTGCGCTGGCGCTGGTGCTGGTGCTGATCGGCACGGGAGCAAAGGCTGGGCTGATCCCGCTGCACGCCTGGCTGCCGCTTGCCCACCCCGCGGCGCCGAGTCACGTCTCCGCGCTGATGAGCGGCGTGATGACGAAGGTTGCCGTCTATGCCTTCGTGCGCATCGCCTTCGACCTGCTCGGCACGCCGCCGTGGTGGGCGGCCGTGCTAGTGCTCGCCGCCGGCGGCGTGACTGCCGTGCTCGGCGTGCTGTACGCGGTGATGGAGCACGACCTGAAGCGGCTGCTGGCCAATCACACGGTCGAGAACATCGGCATCATCTTCATCGGGCTGGGGCTGGCGATGGCGTTCCGCGCGAACGGGGTCGCTGCCGGCGCGGCGCTGGCGCTGACCGCGGCGCTGTTCCATGTGTTCAACCACGCCGTGTTCAAGAGCCTGCTGTTCTTCGGTGCAGGTGCCGTGCTGACGGCGACCGGCGAGCGCGACATGGAGCGCCTGGGCGGGCTGATCCATCGGATGCCGGGGACGAGCTTCGCCTTCCTGATCGGCTGTGCCGCAATCTCCGCGCTGCCGCCGCTCAACGGATTCGTCTCCGAATGGCTGACCTTCCAGGCGATGCTGCTGCGCCCCGATCTGCCGCAATGGGGGCTGAAGGTGATGATCCCGACCGACGGCGCGCTGCTCGCCCTTGCCGCCGCGCTGGCGGGGGCGTGCTTCGTCAAGGCGTTCGGCGTCACCTTCCTCGGCCGCGCACGCACGCAAGCGGCGACGGCGGCGCAGGAGGTCGATCGCTGGTCGCTGGCGGCGATGTTCGGCTTCGCCGCGCTGTGTTTGTTGGCGGGCGTGCTGCCCGGCGCGCTGGTCGATCTGCTGGCGCCGGCGGTGCGCGCGCTGGTCGGGCAGTCGATGCCCGCGCAACTGGCGCTGCCGTGGCTGTCACTGATCCCGGTGGCGGCGGCGCGCAGTTCCTATAACGGACTGCTGATATTCGGCTTCATCGCGGCGAGCACCTGGCTGACGATCATGGTCGTGCATCGCTTCGCATCGCACGCATTGCGCCGCGCGCCCGCCTGGGACTGCGGCTTTCCCGATGCGCGGCCGCAAACGCAGTACACCGCATCGAGTTTCGCGCAGCCGCTGCGCCGCGTTTTCGGCGGCGCGCTGTTCGCCGCGCGCGAGACGGTCACCGTCCCACCACCTGGGGACATCGGGCCGGCGCGGATCGAGAAGGAGATTCACGACCCAATCTGGGAGCGGATGTACGCGCCGGTCGGCAATGCCGTCTGGCGCGCGTCAGGGACGATGAATCGGCTACAGTTCCTGACCATCCGCCGCTATCTGGCGATGGTGTTCGTCGCCCTCGTTGCATTGCTGCTGGCTCTCGCGCTGTGGCAGTGATCGGCGCCCTGCTCGTGCAGTTGGCGCAGATGGCACTGGTGCTGCTCGCCGCACCGCTGCTGACGGGCTGGGTGCGCCGCGTCAAGGCGCGGCTGCAAAGGAGGCGCGGGCCGCCGCTGCTGCAACCCTATCGTGAGTTGTATCGGCTGATCGGCAAGGAAGCCGTGATCGCGGAGAATGCGTCCTGGCTGTTCCGCACCGCGCCCTATCTGATCTTCGCGCTGACCTGGGTGGGTGCGTCGCTGGTGCCCACCTTCGCGACCGGCCTGCTGTTCTCCTGGACCGGCGACCTGATCGCGATCATCGCGCTGCTCGGTGCCGCGCGGTTCCTGCTGGCACTCGCGGGCATGGACATCGGCACGAGCTTCGGCGGCATCGGCGCCAGCCGCGAGGTGATGATCGCGTCCTTCGCCGAACCGGCAATGCTGATGATCGTGCTGACGCTCGCGCTGGTCGCCGGATCGACGCAGTTGTCCACCATCGCCGAGTTCATGCTGGCAAGTGCGAGTCTGCGCGTGTCTCTGGCGCTCGCGCTGGTTGCGTTCCTGATCGTGGCGATCGCCGAGAACGGCCGCATCCCGGTGGACAATCCGGCGACGCATCTGGAACTGACCATGGTGCATGAGGCGATGGTGCTGGAATATTCAGGCCGGCATCTGGCGATGATCGAGCTGGCGGCCTCGCTGAAGCTGGTGCTAAGCCTTTCCGCCATCGCCTGCATCTTTGTCCCGATCGGACTGCTGCGCGGCAGCGACGGGTCGGGCGGCTACGCGATCGGTCTGGCCGCGTACGCCGCAAAGCTTGCCGTCGCCGGTGCGCTGCTGGGCACCTTCGAGCTCGCGATCGCAAAGATGCGGGTATTCCGCGTTCCTAGCCTGCTCGGCGGCGCGCTGATGCTGGGGCTGCTGGCGACGCTGCTGCTGTACGTGGCGCGGGGGATGTGATGAGCACGTTTTCCATCGACGTCGCCAACACACTCGCCGGCTTCCTGGTGCTGGCCAGCTTCCTGATGCTGTATCAGGTGCGGCTGCCGGCGCTGCTCAACATGCTTGGCTTGCACGCCTTCATTCTTGCGATGGCGGTCGCCTGGCAGGCCTATGCGCAGGGCGCGCCGGAACTCTATGTCACGGCCTTGATCGCGCTGGTGTTCAAGGCGGGGGTGATCCCGGTCGCATTGCAACGCATGGTCGTGCGGCTGGGCATCCATCGTGAGTTGGAGGCGGTGACCGGCATCGGGCTGACCATGCTGGCGGGTATCGGACTGGTGGCGCTGTCGCTGGAGGTGATGTTGCCGGTCACCGCCCATGCCGACCCGCTGACGCGCGAATACATCGCCCTGGCGTTGTCGGTGGTGCTGCTCGGTCTGCTGATGATGGTGACGCGCCGCAACGCGGTGAGCCAAGTTGCGGCATTTCTGTCGATGGAGAACGGCATTGACCTTGCGGCTGCGGCGGCGCAGGGCATGCCGCTGGTGGTGGAGATCAGCATCGCGTTCTCGGTGCTGATCGCCTTCCTGGTGATCGGCGTGTTCCTGTTCCGCATCCGCGAACGCTTCGACACGGTCGATGTGCGCGCGCTGGACGAGTTTCGGGGGGAGCGGCGGTGACCCCGCTGCTCGGCGTCCTTGGCGCGCCATTGCTCGGCGCGGCGATCCTGGCGGCGCTGTCGGGCTATCGGCTGTCGGCGCGCGTCAACATCGCCGCGAGCTTCGTCGCCTTCGCCTCCGCGCTGCTGCTCTTCGTCGATCGTCCGGCGGGCGGGCGCGTGCTGCTGGTGGACGACCTGAATGTCGTGTTCATCGTGTTGTCCACCTTCGTCGGCTTCACGACCAGCATCTTCAGCGCCAGCTATATCGGGCACGAACTGGAAACCGGACGGCTGACGCCGGCCTATCTGCGTTTCTATCATGCCATGTTCCAGGTGATGATGTTCGGCATGAACCTCGCCCTGGTGTCGAACAATATTGGCCTGATCTGGGTGGCGGTGGAACTCGCGACGCTGTCCACGGTGATGATGGTCGGCATCTACCGCACGCACGAGGCGATCGAGGCGGCGTGGAAGTATTTCATTCTCGGCAGCGTCGGGATCGGGCTGGCGCTGTTCGGCACCATCCTGGTCTATCTCGCGGCGCGGCCGGTAGTGGGCGGCGGGATGGATGGCATGGCGTGGACGGTACTGCTCGCGCACGCCGCCGGGTTCGATCCCGCGCTGCTCGATGTCGCCTTCGTCTTTCTGCTGCTCGGCTATGGCACCAAGGTCGGGCTGGCGCCGATGCACGCCTGGTTGCCGGACGCCCATGCCGAAGGGCCGACGCCGATCTCCGCGGTGCTGTCGGGGCTGCTGCTGAACGTGGCGCTCTATGCACTGCTGCGCTTCAAGGTGCTGCTCGCCGCCTGTCCGGGCGGGATCGCGCCGGGGCCGCTGCTGATCACGCTCGGTCTGGTGTCGCTGCTGTTCGCGAGCGTGATGCTGTACCGCCGCCGCGACATCAAGCGCATGTTCGCCTATTCCTCGATCGAGCACATGGGCATCATCGTGTTCGCCTTCGGTATGGCGGGACCGTTGGGCAACTTCGCCGGCCTGTTGCAGATGGTGATGCACAGCCTGACCAAGTCGGCGATCTTCTTCTCGGTGGGACACGTCGCGCAGGTCAAGCGGACGCAGCGCATCGCCGAGATGGGCGGGCTGACCGAGAGCCATCCGCTGCTGGGTTGGAGCCTGATCGTCGGCGTCGCCGCCATCGCCGGCCTGCCGCCGTTCGGCGTGTTCACCAGCGAGTTCCTCGTCGTCACCTCGACATTCGCGCGCGCGCCGCTGCTGGCGGTGCTGCTGGTGCTCGGCCTGCTGATCGCGCTGGGTGCGCTGCTGCTGCGCGTCTCCTCGGTCGCGTTCGGGCCGGTGCGCGGGCCGGCGGCGCCGTCGCACGCTTCGTTCGTGCCGATGTTCGCGCATCTCGCGCTGGTGCTGATCGCGGGGGTCTGGCTGCCGGCGCCGCTGGTCGCGTGGTTCCAGCATGTCGCGGTGCTGCTGGGATGACGTCCTGGGACGACGCGGTGGCGCGGCTGGTCGATGGTTCGGCGACGCTGCTCAGCCTGTGGGGGGAACGCGAGGCGGTTCATCTCGCGCTGTTGCACGAGGGCGAGGTCGTGCATCTCGGTTTTGCCTGCCGCGACGGGCGCTATCCCTCTCTCGGGCGCGAGCATCCGCCGGCGATCCGGCTGGAGCGGGCAGCACGCGACCTCTATGGCCTCGATCCGGTCGGGCTGCCGGACTCGCGGCCCTGGCTTGATCATGGACCTGAACCGACCGCCTATCCGTTCCTGCCGGTCGAGGGCGAGCATCTGCACCAGATCCCGGTCGGCCCCGTCCACGCGGGGATCATCGAGCCGGGGCATTTCCGCTTCACCTGCGATGGCGAGACGGTGGTGCGGCTGGAGGAACGGCTGGGCTACGTGCATCGCGGCGTCGAGGCGCTGATGCAGGGTGCCGCGCTGGAGAAGGCGGCGCGGCTGGCCGGGCGGATCAACGGCGACAGCACAGTGGCGTACGCACTGGCATTCGCGCGCGCCGTCGAGCAGGCCACGGCGACCGTGCCGCCGCCACGCGCCGTGTGGCTGCGCGCGGTGATGGCGGAGATCGAGCGGATCGCCAACCATCTCGGCGATGTCGGTGCCATCTGCAATGATGCCGCATTCAGCCTGATGCAGGCGCATTGCGCGATCCTGCGCGAGCGCGTGCTGCGCGCGGCAGCGACGTGCTTCAGGCACCGGCTGATGATGGATGCGATTGTGCCCGGCGGGGTCGCGCGCGATCTGGCGCCCGATGGCGCGGAGACGCTGCGCGCGCTGCTGCACGAGGTGCGCACGCGATTCCCGCCGCTGGTGAATCTGTATGACGCCACGGCATCCTTGCAGGACCGCACGGTAGGAACCGGCGTGCTGCGCACCGAACTGGCGCGGCGCTTTGGCGCCGGCGGGTTTGTCGGCCGCGCGTCGGGGCGCGATTTCGACGCGCGGCGCACGCCCGGCTACGCGCCCTATGACATGCTGACCTTCGACGTGCCGGTGCTGTCGGAGGGCGACGTGAACGCGCGGGTTTGGGTGCGAATCAAGGAGATCACGCAGAGCGTCAACCTGATCGGCCAGATGCTTGATCGGATGCCTGACGGTGAGTTGCGCGTCGCGGTTGGCGCGCAGCCGGGCGAGGGGCTGGCGCTGGTGGAGGGATTCCGTGGCGACGTGCTGGTGTGGCTGCGCCTCGCCGAGGGTCGCGTGCAGCATTGTCACGCGCGCGATCCGTCCTGGTTCCAGTGGCCGCTGTTGGAGGCGGCGATCGAGGGCAACATCGTCGCCGACTTCCCGCTCTGCAACAAGTCGTTCAACTGCTCCTACGCGGGGCACGACCTGTAGGCGCGCACATGCGAAAGACGCTGCTGCAAGGGCTGCTGCACCGCCCGCTGACCGAACCGCCGCCGCGCATCGACGATCCGACGGTGGTGACGCTGGCGCGCGAACTGGACGCCGCCGCGCAGAAGAAACTCGGCCGCAGCCTTGCGATCCGTGAAGTTGATGCGGGCTCTTGCAATGGCTGCGAGCTGGAGATTCACGCGCTCGGCAACGCCTTCTACGATCTGGAGCGGTTCGGCCTGCGATTTGTCGCCTCGCCGCGCCATGCCGATGTGCTGCTGGTGACGGGGCCGGTGACGCGCAACATGCGCGAGGCGCTGTTGCGCACTTACGCGGCCGCGCCAGCGCCGAAATGGGTGGTGGCGGCAGGCGCGTGTGCCTGCGATGGCGGTGAGTTTGCCACCAGCGCGCACTGCACCGCCGGGGTGGGCGCGGTGCTGCCGGTCGATGTCACCATCGCCGGCTGCCCGCCGACCCCGCTCGATCTGCTGCGCGGCCTGCTGACTCTGTTTGTTCAGCGGCCGTAGAGCGCGGTGAAGCTGGCCTTGCCCAGTGTCGCGAAGTGGGTGACGAAGCCGACCACGGCGGGCGTGGGGTTCGCCGGCACTTCCAGCTTGTCGGTCTTCACGGCGTAGATCGTGAAGATGTAGCGGTGCGGCTTGTCGCCCTTGGGCGGGCAGGGGCCGCCATAGCCGGGCGCGCCATAGTCAGTGCTGCCCTGCACCGCGCCCTGCGGTTCCTTGCCCGGGGTGCCGGCGCCTTCGGGCAGGCTCGTGACCGAAGCGGGGATATCGTACATGACCCAGTGCCAGAACCCACTGCCGGTCGGCGCGTCGGGATCATAGACAGTCAGGACGTAGCCCTTGGTGCCGGCGGGCGCGCCGCTCCACGACAGCGCCGGGGAGACGTTCTGGCCGGTGCAGCCGAAGCTGTTGAACTCGAATTTGTCGGCGATCCGGCTGCCCGGCTTGATGTCCGGGCTGGTGAGCTTGAAGTGCTCGGCCGCCGCCGCGGGGGCGGCGGCGATGCCGAGCATCAGCAGGGAGCAGACCAGGGCGCGCATCGGGTTTCCTCCGTTTCTGCGGCGTTCCACGCCCGCATCATAGGCGGGTAGGCGCGGATTTCCAGGTGTGCGATGGTCCGGCTGCGGCCAGTTTCGCGGCCGGATGCCAACAATCGGGGAGAGAGTGAGAATGTCACGACGGAGCGGAACGATACTGGCGGCGGCGGCGCTGGCGCTCGGCCTCGCCGGTGCGGCGCGGGCCGAGACGGTCCGGGTGACGGCGGCCTATTACAGCGACAAGACCGGCCCGTATTTCGAGCAGATGGCAAAGGAATTCCACGCGGCCAATCCCGGGATCGACATCAAGATCGAAGTCGTCAACTGGGACAACCTGCTGCAGAAGTTGCAGACCGATATCTCCGGCGGCACCAACTCCGACATTTCGATCATCGGCACGCGCTGGCTGCTCGATTTCGTCAAGGACGGCCAGGCGGAGCCGCTTGACGGGTATATGGACAGCGCCTTCAAGGGCCGCTTCATCGGCGCGTTTCTGGCCCCCGGGCAGATCGGCGGCAAGACCTACGGCCTGCCGATCGCGGCTTCGGCGCGCGCGATGTACTACAACAAGGACCTGCTGGCGAAGGCCGGCATCAGCGCGCCGCCGGCAACCTGGGAGGAGTTGGCGGCCGACGCTGCCAAGCTGAAGGCGCAGGGCATCGCCGCGTTCGGCCTGCAGGGCAAGGCGATCGAGACGGACGTGTACTGGTATTACGCGCTCTGGACCTATGGCGGTGACGTGGTGAAAGACGGCAAGGCGGCGTTCGCCTCCGACGCCGGCGTCAAGGCGCTGACGATGTACAAATCGCTGATCGACAAGGGCTATACCGAGGACGGCCCGACCAACTACACACGCGAGGACCTGCAGAACCTTTTCAAGCAGGGCCGCGTGGCGATGATGATCACCGCGCCGTTCCTGATCAATCAGATCGAGAAGGAGGCCCCGAAGTTGAACTACGGCATCGCCCCGGTGCCGAAGGAGACGCGCAACGCCACCTACGCGGTGACTGACTCGGTCGTTCTGTTCAAGAACAGCAAGGTCAAGAAAGCGGCCTGGAAGTTCCTCGACTTCCTGTTCACCAAGGACCCGCGCGTGGCGTTCACCAAGGGCGAGGGCTTCCTGCCGACCACCAAGGCGGAGGCGGCGGACCCGTATTTCGCCCAGAACGCGCGGCTGCAAACCTTCGTCAACCTGCTGCCCAACGCGCATTTCGCGCCGACCGTGACGGGGTGGGAAGATACCGCCAAGGCGGTGAGCGACGCGGTGCAGTCGGTCTATCTCGGCAAGGACCAGCCGGCGCCGGCGCTCAAGCACGCGGCCGAACTGGCAGATCAGGCGCTCGGCAAGTAGGCGCGCTGATCGCGTGACGGGGGCGGAGCGGGGAGCAGGGCGCGGCATGCGGCGCGCCTTGCTCCCGTGGCTGCTGGTGCTGCCAAGTCTGACCCTGGCGCTGGCCGTGATCCTCTACCCGTTCTGGGAGATCGTGCGGCTCTCGGCCTCCGACGTGTCGCGCTTCGGCCAGGTGCGCGGCTTCGCCGGGGTCGGCAATTTCGCGCGCGTGCTGGCCGATCCGATTTTCCTCGCCGCGCTGCTGCGCACACTGGAATGGACCGCGGCGGTGGTTGGCGGCACGGTGCTGATCTCGACCGGCGTGGCGCTGGTGCTGGTGCAGGATTTCTGGGGACGCGGCATCGCGCGCACGCTCGTGCTGCTGCCCTGGTCGATCTCGCTGTCGATGGCGGCGATCGTGTGGCTGTGGGCATTCGACGGTGATCACGGCATGGTCAATGCCACGCTGAGTCAGCTCGGCCTGCTGGGTCGCAATGTGCAATGGATGGCGCGGGCCGACACCGCCTTTCCGATCGAGATCGGTGTCGGCATCCTGGTTTCCATCCCGTTCACCACCACGATCCTGCTCGGCGGGCTGACCTCGATTCCCGGCGACATCTACGAGGCAGCGAGCATCGACGGGGCGACGCGCGCGCAGGCGTTTCGCCATCTGACTTTGCCGCTGCTGCGCAGCTTCATCAACATCGCGGTCGTGCTTAACGTCATCTACGTGTTCAATTCGTTCCCGATCATCTGGGTAATGACAAAGGGTGGGCCGGACAACTCGACGCATATCCTCGTGACGTATCTGTATGAGTTGGCGTTCTATCTCGGCCGGCCGGGACCGGCTGCGGCGGTGTCGCTGGTGATGCTGGCGATCGTGTTCGGCTTCACCGTGCTCTACGTCCGGATGCAGCGGGAGCGGTCGGCGTGACCGCGGGCCGCATGCTGCGCCGAAGCCTGCTGTGCTGGCTGGCGCTGTCGCCGTTGCTGGTGCTGGTAATCTTCCCCTTTGCGGTGATGCTATCCACCGGCCTCAAGCCGATCGACGAGGTGCTGGCTTGGCCACCGCGCTGGCTGCCAAGCCATATCGCGTGGCGCAATTTCACCGACATGTGGGTGGCGGCGGATTTCGGCACCGCCGCAGCGAACAGCCTTCTGATCAGTGTGCTCGCGACCGCGTTGGCGATTGCGGTCGCGGTCCCGGCTGCCTACGCGATGGCGCGGCTTGAACTGCGCGGACGCGGCCTGTACCGCAACTTCCTGCTGGTCACGCAGATGCTCTCGCCGATCCTGCTGGTGCTCGGGCTGTTCCGCATGGCCGCGGCGATCCCGTTCGGCGACGGCACGCTGGTCGATACGCGCACCGGTGTCGTCATCATCTACGGCGCCTTCAACATTGCCTTCGCGGTGTGGATGCTGGCGTCGTATTTCGCGACCATCCCGCGCGACCTGGAGGAAGCCGCGTGGCTGGACGGCTGCACGCGCGCCGGCGCGGTGTTGCGCATCTTCATGCCGCTCGCCCTGCCGGCGATCTCGGTAACCGCCATCGTTACTTTCGTCGCGGCGTGGAATGAGTTCACCGTTGCGCTGACCATGCTGCGCGACCCGAGCAAGCTTACGCTGACGCTGCGGGTGGTGAACCTCGTCGCCGGGCGCTACAGCGTGCAGTGGAACCAGGTGATGCTGGCCACCCTGCTGGCCACGTTGCCCGTCGCCGTCATCTTCGCCCTCCTGCAGCGCTATCTGGTGCAAGGGCTGACGCTGGGCGCGGTGAAGTAGTTCAGTGGCGGAAGCCGCCTCCGAACCCGCCGCCATGGAACCCGCCGCCCATGCCGGTACCGCGGTTCCAGGCGCCATAGCCGCCATACCCGCGATATCCGCCCCAGCAACACCCGCCGCCCCAGAAGCCACCGCCCCATCCCCAGCCCCAGAACGGCCATCCCCAGCCGCCCCATAGGTCATACCCGTAGGGATACGCAGCATAGGCCGGATAGCCCGCATAGGCCGGGTAGTAGGGATAGGCCCCATAGCCGTAAGCGTAATAAGGACTCGGCGCATAGGCGGCGCAGGCTGAGAACGCGAGCAAGGCGGCGAAGGTCGCGATGACGCGACCGCGGCGCCATATACCCCAGGAGGACATGTTTCCCTCCGTCACCTCGTCCCGCCGGTGGAGATGGTCACAAAATGACGCGAGTCGATGCCCCGGGACGGCAGGGCTGCTCAGCGTCCGGTCAGCCGCCGCGCGGCAGTGCAGACCTGCGATGGAAGGTAGGGTTTGGCAATGAAAACCTCGTTCGCCGATGCCGCTGCGGCAGCACCGTCCGGTCGGCCGGTCACGTAAATGACCGGAAGGTCCGCCCTTATGTCGCGCGCGCGCCGCGCCACTTCCAAGCCGTTCATTCCGCCCGGAAGTTGCACGTCGGTCAGCAGCAGCGCCAGGTCCTCATGCTCGGGGAGGGCGTGCAACGCCTCCACGCCGCTACCGGCCTCGATCACCTCGAAACCATCGTCCGATAACGCCTCGGACAACGTCAGGCGAATAAGGAACTCGTCCTCCACGATCAACACTTTGGGGCGGTCCATGACCAGCCTGTTTACGGGCGCGCTCTCTGAGGAGCAACCATCGTCGGTCACCGCCCCCTGCACGGACACGCGATTGGCGGACGATCCGTTCAGATGCCAAGCTTCAGTTTCAGCATCGCGATGTTCTGCAGGTAGTTCGGACCAAACCCGTTCACGCCGTTGTGATCGAGCCAGTCATAGGTCAGCGCGAGGTGGACATTCCGGTTGATCAGCCACGTCACTCCGGCGCCGGCGCCAAAGAACGTCTCCGCCCCGCCGCCGGTGTCGAGATACTGCGCATTCACAATGGATCCGTAGCCACTGAGGATGACATTGCGGCGCACCTCGTGGTCGACCTGCAGCCGCCCCTGCGTCTGCACATAACCGGCGACGTCGAGGTCCACCGCATCCTCGATGGAGCGCTCGCCCTTCAGCGTCACCGTGGTGACGGCCTCGGGCTGCCAGATCACGTCGGCCTCGAACACTGGCGCGGAGTGGGTCTTGAAGTTCTGGTACTGCCTCGTCTCGTAGCCGACCAGCAGGCGATAGCGCCACACGCCGCTGGCGGTGTAGTCGAGCCCCAGCAGTCCGTCGAATTCGGTGCCGTTGCGGCTCGGGCCATACAGCACGGGATTTCCGGGGCTGGTGTACTGGATGCTGCCCCCGCGAACCACGGCAAGGAAGTCGCGCAGCGGTGCATACTCATACCGCGCCGTCAGACTGCCCATGTAGACGTTGTGGTTGAGGTAGCTCGTGTCTTCGGGTGAGCCGAGCACGAAGCCGTTCACCGGCTCCGGTGGCACGAACCCATTGACGCCGAAATAACTGGTCGTACCGTAGGTGACGTTGGTGAAGTCGAATGCAGGCGTCAGGCTGAATCGCCCAAAATTGGTAGTATAGCCGACACGGACATCGTTCAAGGAATACGCGATGGGCGTAAAATACATTACGCCGGGGATGTTGAACGCTACCGTGTCGATCTGGTACGGCAGAATGAAATTGTACATATGCGTGGCAGCCAGCGTCAGGGTGTCGCGTCCGATGTCATAGCTGCCGCCGATCGCCACGTTCCAGGCAGTGTTATTCTGGTTGGGGACGCTCGGCGTCTGAGTGTTGGTGACGTTGAAGCTGCCGCCGAGACTGTTGCGCGCCCAGTCGGAGCCGACGGCGAGCGTGGCGCTGGTTTCGACCAGCGCACTGCCCTGCGCCGGCACACTTCCTAGAACGTTGCTGTTGTAGCCCACGCTTTCATCCAGCTCGGGCCGGACGATGAAATCGCCCACGCGGATGCCGAGCGGATCGTACTCCGGCCGCGCGCGGGAGAGCACCGTCGTCCCCTCCTGCGCGGCGTAGCCGGGTATGCCCTGGGCGAAATACTGATCGAGCATATAGCTGTTGGGCACCTGGGCACGCGCCGCTAGCGGCAGAAGCAGCATCCCCGTCCCCGCCAGGATCACGTTTCGTGCCCGGGACATCGTCGAATAGCCTGCTTCTATCTGCAATTCCTTGATCTCCTCACGGTACTCGGCTGAAACACCCAGAATCGATGCGGCTTTGCGCACCGGCACCATAATGTAATTCGCCGTCGCGCCGCTAGTCGGCGCGCGCTCGCGTTCCCGTGAGCGCGCGTCCCGGGCCTGGCGCGTGGCTCGGTCAGAACGATCGCTCGTAGACGTTGATGACGTCGCCCGGCCGCACCTTGGTCTGCGGTTCGCCGCGGCCCTTGATGACCTTGCCCTGGACGTTACGTGTGATTGCGAACGCGTCCTCCACCGCGCGATAGGTGAAGCCGCCCGCGACCGCGACGGCCGTCTCCACGGTCATGCCGGGCTGGTAGGGATACTGCCCCGGCCGCGTCACTTCGCCGAGTACGAACACCGGCCTGTAGGCCGTGACTTCGACCGACACGCTCGGGTTCTTGTAGAGGTTTCGGCTGACCAGCGCGCTGGAGATCTCGTTTTGCAACTGTGTCGGGTTCCTTCCGGCGGCCTTGATCGGGCCGAGCAGCGGCAGCGAAATGTCGCCGTCGTCCTTGACACGGAATTCGCCGGTCAATTGCTCGTCGCCGAAGGTGATGACGCGCACCTGGTCGCCGGGCCCGAGCACGTAATCAGCTTCACTGGTCGGCGGGATCGGCGGCAGGCTGCTCAACCCGGAACAGCCCGCAACGGTCAGAATCACGAAAAGTAACGAAATTGCGAGGACGCCACGCATGTAAGAGCGCACGGATGATTTACTCCCCTATCGCCCAATGACCGGCTTTGATTATACCGCAACGTCATCAGACCCCCATGCCCATTGTTCCTGTCTCGTCAGATTGTGAACCCGCCGGCTCCGGGCCGCGAACCGATCTGCTTGTGGTGCTCGCTGCTGCGATGCTGTTGCTGTGGCCGGCCTTGCTGAACGGCTATCCGCTGGTGTTCGCGGACACCGGAACGTACCTGTCTCAGGTTGTCGAGCGGCACCTGGGGTGGGACCGGCCGGTGTTCTACGCCCTTTTCATTCTTCCGCTGCATCTGACGCTGACCACCTGGCCGGTGATCATCGCGCAGGCGGTGCTGACGGTTCTGGTGTTGCGCGTGGCGCTTCGCGCCTTTGCCGGCAGCACGCGCTATCTGGGGCCGATGGTGGCGATGCTGGCGGTGCTGACCGGGCTGCCCTGGGTCACCTCTGACCTCATCCCCGATTTTGCCACTGCATTGTTGACGATCGTGCTCGCGCTGCTGGTTGTTGTGCCGGACCGGTTGGGCCGGCGCGAGGTCTGGGTGCTGGCGCTGCTGGCAGGGGCGCTGATTGTGGTGCATCTGTCCAACCTGCTGCTGGCACCACTGCTGCTCTGTGTGCTGGTGCCGCTGCGCCGGCGCCTGGGCGCCCGAGCGCCGCTCGGGGCCTGGGGTCTTCTGCGCGCCGCCGGACCGGTGGCGGCGGCCGCTCTGGCACTGGCCACGGTGAACCTGCTCGGCCACGGCCGCTTCTCGCCCTCGCCATATGGCAACGTGTTCGTGCTGACGCGCAGCCTCTATGACGGGCCGGCGATGGATGCGCTGCGCCGGCACTGCGCGCAGCAACCCTGGCGCCTGTGCGTGCTGCTGCACGAGGGGTTGCCGGCCAGCTCCGACGAATTCCTCTGGCAACCGTCCAGCCCGCTCTATGCGGTCGGCGGCCCCAAGCTGGTATCGGCGGAAGCCGGCGCAATCCTGCACGCCGCCCTGCGCGACGAACCGCTGGCGGTGCTGGGCCACGCCCTGCGCGATCTCGTCCGCCAGCTTGGCATGGCGGATACCGGCGATGGGCTGGAGGCCTGGCCCGGCCCTGTGACGCCGGTGATCCATCGCGACTTCCCGCCGGCCGAGGCGCGCCGCTACGACGCGGCGCGGCAGACCCTGGGGCACCTGCGCGTGGCGGACTGGCTGCAGGCGATGCATCGGGTAGCACTGGCGCTGGGCGTGCTGGCCACGCTGGCAGCGATCGCTGCGGCCGTGCACCGGCGCAACCCGGTGGCGGCGCTGTGCGTGGCGACGCTGATCTGCCTGCTCGGCAACGCCGCGATCACCGGCGCGCTGTCAGGTCCGCACAACCGCTACCAGAGTCGCATCGCCTGGCTCGCCGGATTCGCGCCGCTCACCGCTGGACTGGCGCTCGGTCGCGGCGACCGTCCGTTGCGGCTCAGTCAGTCGCGCGGTCCAGTGCCGGCAGATGCGGCAGCACCCAGCGCTTTATGAGCAGTGGCCCGCCGAGGCCCGCTGCCATCAGCGCCGCGGCGACCGCCGGGAAATGGGCTCCGTCCCATGACACGAAGCTCAGCAGCACGGCCTTGGTGAGGCCGATGAACACCGTGTTGAGCAGGTAGATGATGAACACGTAACGGCCGAGCATCGCGAGCGTGGGCGATTGCGCCGCGATGCCGTGCCGCATCAGCCCGTGGATCGCCGGCATCGACAGCAGGCCGCCGATCAGCAGCGCCCATTTGTAGGGGAAGACGTCGTTTCCCTCGCTCCAGTCGAACGGAATCCAGCCAAGCGCCACCGGGAGCGCCACGGCGCCCAGCGCCGCCAGCGCATACGGCCAGACGCGATCGATGATCGCGTGCCACCGCGCGCCCGCATCTGCGGCGAGTCCGCCTGCGACGAAAAAGAGGAAGTAAGTGCCGATGCGGTCGAGATACAGCACCGGCGGCAACGGGAGGAGATAGAGCAGGGTGGCGGCGGTGATCAGCACCGCGCGGCTCCGGTCGAGCGCCAGCAGCGGCGGCGTGGCGAGGCAGAAGGCGAACAGGACGAAGATATACCAGACCGAGGTCGCCGGGCTGTGCCGTGTGTCCCAGACCAGCGCGCGCAGACCGGACCAGATGTCGGGCGGCACATTGTCCACCGGCGCGAAGCGGATGATCACCAGCTTGCCGATCAGGATGGCAAGGCCGAACAGCACGAAGGGCAACAGCAGCCGTGTCGCGCGCCGGCGTGCCAGGCGTGGCCAATCCGTCAGCGGGCGGCGCGCTGCCCCCGAAAGAAATGTCACGTAGCCGCTCAGGTACATGAACAGCGGCATGTGGAAGAGATAGACGGTGATCCGCAGGGGATCGTACCAGTGTGCTCCCGGCGGCGTGTCGCGCGCGATCAGGTGGCCGAACACCACGAGGATGATGGCGAATCCCTTGACGCGGTCGAGATCGCCGAGGCGCGTTGCGGTACGTGGCGGCAACAGCACGTCGGAGGTGGATGACATCGAGGCGGAGGACACGGGGGTGATCTGCTCCCAACTTTGCGCCGCCGATGGCGTTGGCGGTGGCGCCGGCGGCGCGCGCACTGGCGCTTTGTTTATCCATGCGACCCGGCGGTGCAGTTATTCTGCATCGCGAAGGCCGGCCTGCGCGTTCGCATTCGCGAGAGTGTCAGAATATTACGGGAAGCGTGATGCGACTGTTGCAGAGCAACGTGTTCTGGTCGGGCCTCGAGGCCGGATCGTCCGCCGTGCTTTCGTTCGTTTCCGCCTTCGTCGTGGCGCGTCTGGTGGGTCCGGCCGAAGTCGGGATCGGCGCGGCCGTCGTGGCGATCCATGTGCTGCTGTGGGTGGTGGTGAACGCGCTGTTTGCCGATCCGCTGGTACAGCGGCTTGAGGTCGGCGACGAGGAGGCGTCCAGCGCGCTGTGGGCCTCCACGCTCGTCGGGGTAGCCGCGGCCTGCGTGCAGTGCGGAGCGGCGGTCGGCATTGCCGGGGTCATGGGCGACCATCGCATCCTCGTGATGGGCATCGTGTTGGCGCTGCCGCTGCCGCTGGTCGGCGCTGCTGGCGTGATGCAGGGGTTGCTCACTCGCAACCGCGAATACCGCGTCCTTGCTGGGCGGGCGGTGATCGGCCAGGGCAGTGGCACGGCGGCCGGGATCGCGCTCGCTATGCTCGGCGCCGGAGCCTGGGCAGTGGTGACGCAGCAACTCGTCAACTCGCTGTTCGGTGCGCTCTCGCTGCTGCTGCGCACGCGCTGGCGGCCGCGCCTCGTGCTCCGCTGGCAACCGGTGCGCGAGTTGCTGCGCGTCGGGTTTCCGCTGGTGCTGACGACGCTGGTACAGACCAGTCGCTATCGGCTGTTCGCGCTGATGATCGGCGGCATCGCCGGGGCAACCGCGCTCGGCCAGGTTCACATGGCATTCCGGCTTGTCGATACGGTGCGCGAGTTGGTCAACACCGCGTTCTGGCGCCTGACCCTGCCGACCATGTCGGAGCGCCAGGACGACTTGCCGGCGTTGCAGGCGACCATCTCTCGTCTGCTGGCGCTGACCAGCCTGGTGCTGTTCCCGGCGTTCGGCGCGATGCTGGTGGTCATTCACCCACTGGTACAGCTTCTGCTCGGGCCCGTCTGGGCACCTTCGGCGGAAGCGTCAGTGGTTCTGATCGTGATCACCATGTACGGATTCCTTTATGCGCCTTCCGGTACCGCGCTGGTCGCGCGAGGCCTACCGCAATTCGCGCTGTTGTCGATGTCCATGCTGACCGTGCTGACCCTTGCTGGCGTGGCACTTGCGCGGCCGACCACGCCGCAAGGTGCGGTCTGGGTCTGGGCCGGGGCGCAGGCGCTTGTCTATCCGGCGATGCAGTACGGCACTGCGCGGCTTCTCGGCGACCGAGTCTGGCGCCAGATTCGCACCGGGCTGCCGGCGCTGGCGCTGGCCATCGCCGCGGTGGCAGCGGCGCTGCTGGTGCCGATGGCGCTCGGCCAACCGGGTCGGCCGCTCCCGCTGATGGCCGAGCGGCTTGCGGTCGGTGCGGCGGTGTATCTGTCGGGGGCGGCGCTGCTGCTGCGTGCCAGCGTCGCGGCCGCACTCCGCACCGTCGGCCTGCGGCGCCAGCCGGCATGACCGCGGCGTCCCAGACACAGCACCGGACGAAACGGGACGGCCCGCCGCGCCGGGCGGAGCCTGCGTTCGACTGCGGCGTTGTCGGAGGGGTCCCGGTCCGACCAGCCCGCCGGCGGGACGGCGTCGCGCGTTGTTGAAAACAGTCACCAACCGAGCCGGACGATGAAATGACACAAACTGCACCGTTAACTGCACAAGACGCCGCGCCGGTCTGCGCACGGATATCACTCTGTCGATCGGTCCTCTGGCAGGTAGGGCAAGAGTCTGATGGAGATCTTGGTCGCAGGGCTTCGAGGACGCCGATTGTTTCCAGTATTGTTCTTGAGCGCAACGGACACCTGGGCCGTTGAGCGGTCTCGATATCGACTGCAGGTTGATAAACGCGCCGAACGCAGGAACTCAATGGAAAATCGTTGACGACAAAGTTATTTTGTTTCGCTGCGTCGCAAGATGATAATTCTTGTGCGTGATGACTGCTCATTTTGCGGTGTAGACTGGGTGCTGTCAAAATTTCGTCAAACACGACGCGGTTAAACTTCATGGACGATGCCATGAGCCGGATCGGTCCCACGCTGCGCCCGGGAGTGCTCCGGTCGTCCCAGGCGTCCGCGGCGAGCCCGCTTGACGCCTGGTTGGCCACTCCGCCGCTTCAGCCGGCGGCGGCGAGTCTGGCAGCGATACTGCTGGATGCGGTGATTTGCCTGACGATTCCGTTCCTGGCGGCGGCGGCGGCGCCCACGGCGGCGGCACCCACGATGACCGCCCGATTTGCCTTGCTGCTGGCTGTGCTGACCCTGGCGGCAGGGGCTGCATCAGGTGCGTATCGCCACCCGTTGCTGTTTCGCCGCCGCGAGCAGGTGGCGGCGGTATTGCGCGCCGGCGGCGCCGCGGTCACGGTGAGCCTTCTCGCCGTCCTGCTGCTCGCCGATCCCCGGGATCTGCCGCCCTTGTCCGCAACGGGGGCGGGCTTGCTCGCCCTGGGCGCCTTGGCGGCCGGACGGATCGTGCTGGCGCGCGTGATGGCCGGCCGGCCCGGTCGGCGCTTCGCGCAGCGCACCGCGATCGTCGGCAGCGGCCTGTCCGGCGGCCGGTTGGTGCGACTGCTGCAGAAACTGGACGAGCGATCGGTGCGTATCGTCGGCATCGTGGATGACCACGCCGATCTCGCTGACGGGTTGGTGGAAGGCGTGCCGCTGCTCGGACCCGTCGTGCATCTGCTGACCCTCGTGCGCCGCGGCGCGGTCGATGAGGTCGTGCTCGCCCTGCCCTGGTCGGAGGAGCGGCGCATCCTGGAGTTGATCGACCTGCTGTCGGACTACCCGGTGGAGGTTCGCCTGGCACCCGACCTGATCAGCTATCATTTCCCGCGGCGCGTGCGCCTGGATCTGCAAGGCCATCCAATGCTGCAGGTGGCCGATCGGCCGATCTCGGGCGTGTGCAGCGTGGTCAAGCGCGCCGAGGACCTCCTGGTCGGCTCGCTCGCGCTTGTCCTGTGCGCGATCCCGATGCTGCTGATTGCGGTCGCGATCCGGCTCGACACGCCCGGGCCGGTACTGTTTCGGCAAAGGCGGACGGGCTTCAACAATCACGAGTTCGAGATGTTGAAGTTCCGCACCATGCACCATCACATGGCGGAATACAGCATCTGCAGTCAGACCACCCGCAACGACCCGCGCGTGACGCGAGTCGGCGCTTTTCTGCGCCGAACGTCGCTCGACGAACTTCCGCAGATATTTAATGTTCTGCGCGGGGAGATGTCGATCGTCGGCCCACGCCCGCACGCGCCTGGCACACGCGCTGGCTCGCGTCCCTTCGAGCAGGTGGTGGATCGTTATGCGGCGCGGCATCGCGTCAAGCCGGGGCTGACCGGGCTAGCCCAGGTGCGCGGTTTGCGTGGCGAGACCCGCACCGAGGACAAGCTGGTCCGACGCGTCGAGAGCGACCTTGAGTACATTGATACCTGGTCGCTTTGGCTCGATCTCGTGATCATGCTGCGCACGTTCGTGATCGTGCTGCGGATGCAGAATGCCTACTGAACACGCGGCGTCCCTGGACGCACACCTGACGATACCGACCAAGACAGTTGCCCGGGGGGCCGAGATGGGGGCCGAGATGCTGCACGTCCCGACTGAGATTGCCGCCGACGGTGACGCCGGGCGCGAGCGCCGGCAGCGCCATCACGGCCGGAGCGCTTCTGGCTTCGATCCGCGCGCCGTCGCGGCGGCACAGCTGGCTATGGCGGTTTCCGCGGTACGGCGGAGAAAGCTGCCGCTGATAGTCTGCGCCATCGCCATCCCGTTGATCGCCTTCGTGGCGCTCAAACAGGTGACGCCACGCTACACCGCCGAGGGTTCGCTGGTTTACGAGCCGACGCAATACGCCGCGCAGGAACTGCAGAGCATCCTGCACGAGGACCCGATGACCGATGCGGTGATGGCAAGCCAGGTCGAGATCGTGCGCGGTCTGACCGTCGCCTCCCGGCTGGTGGATCGCTACCGGCTCATGGATGACCCCGAATTCAACTATACGTTGCGCCCCCCTTCGCTGTTCTCGCGCGCCGCGCACGCCGTGCAGCGTGCGCTCTATTCGGTGTTTGACCCAGTGTCGCCGTCGCTCGCCGCAGTGTTCGCAGCCCCGGTGGCGAAGCCGCCGCCATCGCCGGAGGAGATCCGGCACTCTGTCGTGCAGGCGGTGCAGGACGCCATCGATGTCGAGGCGTTGCGCCAGTCGCACGTGCTGTCCGTGAAGTTCACCACCGAGAACCGGCAGCTCTCAGCCGACGCGGTGAACGCGATCATGGATTTCTACATCACCGACCAGCTCGCCGAGAAATTCCAGCTCGTGAAATCCGCGAGCCAGTGGCTTGAGTCACGCGCCCAGGAACTGCGTAAGGAAGTGCAGACCACCGAGGATCAGATCGCGACCTACAAGGCAAAGACCGGACTGTTCCAGGGTGTGCAGGCGGGTCTGGACACCGAGCAGATCAGCCGCATGACCACCGACCTGGTGACGGCGCAGAACGATCTCGCGCAGGCGGAATCAAAGCTCGATGCGGCGCGCGGTCGCGCCGGCGCGGCCGCACAGGCGTCGGTGTCGCCCAACGTCGTGCAGATGCGCATCCAGATGGACACGCTCAATGCCCAGCTGCAGTCGCTGCTGACCCGGCTAGGCCCGAATCATCCCGACGTCATCAGCCTGCGCAATCAGTCGCGTGAGTTGCAACGGGCGCTCGGCGCCGAGGTCGGTCGCAACGTTGCCGCCGCCGATGCCGAGGTGCGCGCAGACCGTGCGCGCGTCGCGACGCTGGAAGCCAACCTGAAAGCCGCACAAGCGCAGGTGGACAAGAACAATCAGGCGATGATCCCGCTCAATGCGATGCAGCGCAACGCCGACGCGGCGCGCACGCTGCTGCAGGCGGTGCTGACACGGGTGCAGCAGACCGCGCAGCAGAGCGCCATCGAGAAGCCGGATGCACGAGTGATCTCCCAGGCGCTTCCGCCGGCCGAGCCGTCCTTCCCCAAGACCAAGATCCTCCTGCCGGCCGCGGTCGCATTCGGGCTGATATTCGGGCTGCTCGTGGTGTATCTGCTTGAGGTCGCCGATAGCACTTTCCGCAGCGGCGACGACGTGCGCGCGGTGCTTGGCCTGCCGTGCTTCTCGCTGATCCCGGCGGTGCGACCGCGCCTGCTCGGGCGCATCCGCATGGAAGACTATGTGGTGCGCAAGCCCCTCTCGCCGTTCTCCGAGCAGATCCGTGCGCTGCGTGCCGGCCTGTGGCTGGACAGCGTGCATCCGAAGATCGTCGCGATCACCGCCGCGCGTCCCGCCGAGGCCAAGACCACCACGGCGGTCGCGCTGGGCCGGTCGAGTGCCATGAACGGCGAACGCGTGCTGGTCCTGGACTGCGACGTGCGCCAGCCGAGCTTCGGGCGGCTGATGCGCGCCGAACATAGCCGCGGCATCGTCGATTACCTGCTCGGCCAGGCCAGCCTGGATGAGATTATCCGCCGCGACCGGCTGACCGCGATGGACTACATTCCGGCCGGCACATCGAAGGCGAATTCGCTCGGGCTGTTCATGTCCGATGCGATGACGCAGTGCCTGGATCGGTTGCGGCGAGACTACGACCTGGTGCTGCTGGACGCGCCGCCGGTGTTCGCGATGACCGACGCGCGCATCATCTCGCGCATTGCAGACGCGACGCTGCTGTGCGTTCGTTGGCGAGAAACACCGCGCAGCGTGGTGTCCCGGTCGCTCGACCTGCTCGATGAGGCTGACGCGCGCGTGATCGGCGTGTCGCTGACCCGGGTCGATCCGCGGGCGCATGTGCGCTCCGGCCACTCCGACGCCGAGGTGTATCACCCGCGCTACGGCGGCTATTACCGAGAGTGAGCGGCAGCATGGTCGCGCGGCAACGGTCGGGGCGGAATCCGCCGACCTCCTTGTGTCGTGATCGCGAGATGCGGTATTGTCATTGCCGGTCATCAACCAGCAGTGAATTGAACGCCCGATGCTCGCAACCGATATGCGCCGCGATGTCGCCGAGCCGACGCTTCCGGTGCGGTCGGAGGCCGGTCCCGCGCTTCCCGAGGCAGATGACGACGAATTCGCGCCGGCCCGCGGCATCGTGTTCGGCGCGGGACTGGGGCTGTTGGCGATCCTGGGCATCGCGGCGATCGTGGTGCTGGTGCGCTGGCTCGCCTGACCGCCGGCCCGCGCGGCTGCGCGGGGGCAGGTGAGGATGTCGGCATCGCAGTTGGCAAAGGGGCAGTCACGCCGTCGTGGAGCCGCGCCGCCGGCGCTGGTTGATCCTGGCGGCGAACTCTATGGGTTCCTGCTGGTCGCCGGCGGTGGCTTCCTTCTCGCGATGTTGGCCGGCTCACTCTACAATATTCGCTTCTTGCCGCTGTTCCTTGCCGCCGGAACACTGCTCTGCGTGGCGGTTCCGGTGATCAGCGCGCCGGTCGTGACCTCGGTCGCGTGGCTGCTGCTCGCGGGGAGCAGTCCGGAAATGTGGATCGGCGACGTGACCGGCCAGGGCGGGGTCATCACCGCGGTCGTCAAGGTTCTCGGGCTGGCGCTTCTGGTCGTCTGCATGGTCAGGTACGGCGCGCGCCTGGACCGGTTCAATCCATCATTCGCGTTCCTGTTCATGTTTGTGACCGGGCTCGCGCACGGCCTTTGGCCGACGCTGACGGTGATCGACAGCGTGCGTTCGCTGATCGGCTCGGCCGCGCCGTTCGCGTTCTCCTTCTCGCGCCTGTCGCGGCGCTGGTGCAACGCGATCATCAATACGACCATCTGGGTTCCGTCGTTCATCGTCGGCTTCGGCGCGGTGCTGGCGCTGGTGCATTATCGCCCGCTGTTCACCAGCGAGGCCGGCGCGTTCCGGCTCGCGGGTTCAACGCATCCGGCCTTCCTTGGCGGATTTGCCGCGATAGCGATATACGCCGCCCTGGTCGAGTTATATCGCGACGGGCGACCGCGCCATCTCGTTGCGATCGTGATCAACTACGTCATCCTCGGGCTGTCGGGCGCGCGCGCGCCGCTCGCTGGCGCGCTTGGGGTGACGGCGGTCGTGTTTTTCTTCCTCCGCTCCCAGCCGTTCCCGATGCGCCGGCGGCTGCCGATGGTGCTGTTCGGGATGCTGGCACTGCCGGTCCTGGCGGCTCTGGCCACCGGATCAAGCGGCATCCGCCTGCTCAACGTGCTCTCCAACCACGCCGAGAGCCTGAGCGGCCGCGACCTGATCTGGCCGCTGTTCAGGCGGGCCTGGGATGCATCGCCGATGTTCGGCTGGGGGATCGGCGCCGGCAAGAACGTGGTCGATCCGGACTCACTGCTTGCCCACCTGCTCGGCACTGTGGCCGCGCACAACGAGTATCTGCGCATGGGTGTGGACGGCGGCTATGTCGGGCTCGGACTGCTGATCCTGCTGATGGCGGTGTGGGCGATCACCTGGACGCGTCACGCCCCGCGCACCGATCGGTTCATCATGCGCGCCGTGTTCATTGCCTTCGCCATCCATTCTGCCACAGACAACACGCTGATCGCGGCGACCGCGAGCGTGATGTTCGCCTGGGTGTCCGCCGTGTTCGCTCGCGCGGAACTGGAACGTGAGGCCGCCGTGGCCGCAGCGTCAGCGGCGCACCGCGCCGACCAACCCGCGTACGTAACCTGAGGCGAAAGCGTAGGCGCAGCGTTGGCGGATCATCGCCGGGCTGTTGACCGGCCAGGCCGCCAGCGGCGCGCGCGCCACGGCGTGCAGCGCCATGCGCAGCGCCTTGGCGGACGCGCGCCGGCGCCCATCCAGACGGACGGCCACGATTGCTTCCGACACGCCGCTCCAGAACTGCCGCTGCAGCAGCCACGCGGGCGTCAGGCGTGCCGCCTGGATGCTGTGCGTGACGCTGATCGTCGGATCGTAATGAATGTCGTGCCCCGCGCTGCGCAGCGCGCGCATGACCCAGGCCTCCTCGCCCGACAGCAACTTCGCCCCGATGCGGCCGAGTTCGGGCGGGAAGCCGCCGACGGCGCGCAGCGCGGCGGTCCGGAAGACCATGTTGGCGCCATACGGCTCGACATGCGCCGGCATGTGCCCGTCACCGACGCGACCCGCGCTGCCCCAGTTCAACACGGTCAGTGCCGGGATGAGTTCGTCGGGCCACCAGGGGGGGCAGGGCGCCTCCCACGCCGGTACGATCGGCCCGCCGAGGGCCGCGGCGCGCGGCGGAAGGCGCGCAACCGTGGCCGCGATGGCGCTGACCCAGTCGGGGGCAACAGCCGCGTCGTCGTCGATATAGGCGATCCAGGGCGTACGCGCCGCGTCCAGCCCTGCATTGCGTGCAATCGACAGCCCTGGTTCGTCCATGCGCAGCAGCTGTGCCCCGTGTGCTGCCGCCAGCACGGCGTTCTCCGCCGCCGCCGCGGCCGGAGAGGCACTGTCCACGACGATCACGCTCCACTCGCCGGCGGACTTGTCGGCGCGGGAATTGGCGGCCAGGGCGGCGAGGCAGGTGGCAAGATAATGCGGGCGGGCATGGGTGCAGACCACGACAGTCAACAGCGCCGGCGTCGCGACCAGCGTCGGCGGCGGCGCCGTGAGCGCCGCGTTTGCCGCCATCGCGGTCTGCACGCCGTCCATGCGATCAGCGGCCCTCCACTTTCTTGTCCGGGGTATTGTCCGGCGTCGTGTAGTCGGGCGGCGTCTCGGCGTAGCCGCGTTGCTTCTGCGCCGCGCGCGCCACCTCGTCGGCCTGAAAGTAGCCGCGGAACGGCAATTTCTTGGGACCTTCGTAGTGCGGCGGCACGTATCTCCCCTGTGCATCGAAATGCGGTCCAACATAACGCTGTCGTGTCCCGTCGGGCAGCGGCACCGACGATCCTGCCGGCAGATCGCCGCCCGGTACCGGTGCGCGATAATCCTGCGCCGGCGCGACGGCGGGGATCAAAACCACAAGAGTGATCGCGGCGCCAACGACGAAGCGGCTTACATTCGCGCTAGCCTTGAAGGACGGCTGACGACCGGCGCGCCCCGGCGGAGCATTGCGGCCGGAACGAGGGAACATTCCTGTCGTACGATGAAGCATCTCACGGACCTCACGTGTTGCCGCGCGATCTTCGCGGCATGGGTGTTCGCCTATCACCTGAACCTGGAGGCGAAATACGCCCCCGCGCTCGGCGCTGCCGGTGGATTCGTGCAGCGCGGTGCGATCGGGGTGGACGGCTTCTTCATCCTTTCCGGCATGATCCTCGCCTATGCGCATCCCGACCTGCCGATAAACTTCGCCGAGGCACGTCGGTTCTGGGGCAAGCGGCTGGTGCGCATCTATCCGGTGCACATCGCCATGATCGTCGCCATGGCGCTGATGGTCGGCACCGCCTGGGTACTGCACATGCATCCGCGGGATCCCGACCGGTTCGGCTTGGGTGAGCTGCTGAACAATCTGTTGCTGGTTCACGCCTGGGGCTTCAGCGACCGGTGGGCGTGGAACTATCCGTCATGGTCGATCAGCGCGGAGTGGGCGGCCTATCTCGCATTTCCATTCCTGTGGGCGCTGCTGCGCCGCCAGAATGGTATTGGGCTTGTGCTGGTGCTGCCACTCACATTGCTCGGCGTCGTCGCCGCGCGCCTGATTGCGCACCAGGAGGGACTGACACTGACCTATGATGGCGGGCTGATCCGTATCTTTCCCGAGTTCATTGCCGGCATGGCGATCCTGCCGTTGCTGCCGCGCCTTGCGCGCTGGTTCGACGGCCGCCTGCTCGCGCTCGCCGGTGCTGTTGGCTTCGCCGTCGCCGCCGCGGCGAGCGCGGAGGTGGTGACGATCGTGGCGCTCTGGCTCATGCTGACCGGCCTGATGCTGGCCGGACAGCAGGGGCGGGGCGGGTTGCTCGCCCGCATTCCGGGCCTGCACTGGCTCGGCGAGGTTTCCTATTCGTACTATATGTCCTTCGCGCTGGTGGAGACCCTGCAGGCGACGCTGTGGCGCCGGCTCGATGTTCTGCCCGAGGATCACAAGGCTCTCTATCTGTTCAGCACCACCGCGTTGACGCTGGCTGTGGCCACGCTGGCCTGGCTGCTGGTGGAGCGCCCGGCGCTGCGCGCCTATGGCATGGTCACCCAACGGCGCGAACGCGGGGTGGGCTATCCGGTGCGGTTGTAGCCGCCGGGGGCTTGCGCGCGGGCTTGCGGCGTCGCAACGCTGTGCCGCGAACGAACCGCCGGGGGGCCTGCCATGACGTTGCGCTGCGACCTGATCATCCGCGATGCGACCGTCATCGACGGCACCGGGGCGCCGCGCCGGCGCGCCGATGTCGCTGTGCGCGGCGACCGCATCGCCGGTCTCGGCGACCTCGGCGGCTGGTCCGCGCAGACCGAGGTCACGGCGGCGGGCAAGGTGCTGGCGCCGGGATTCATCGACGCCCACACGCATGACGATCGCGCGGTTCTATGCGGGGCCGAGTGCATGCTGTGCAAAATGTCGCAGGGCGTTACCACGGTCGTCGTTGGCAATTGCGGCATCAGCCTGTCGCCCACCCGCATGGCGCGCCGGCCGATTCCGCCGCTCGACCTGCTGGGCGATGAGAGCTGGTTTCGCTTCGGCAGCTTCGCCGAATACGCCGAGCAACTGGCGCGCACGCCGGCGCCAGTGAACACGGTGGCTCTGATTGGCCACATGTCGCTGCGCATCGAGGCGATGGCCGGCGACACGCAGCGCGCCGCCACCGATCGCGAGGCCGAACGGATGCGTGCGCGGCTGGCCGAGTCGCTGGCTGCCGGCGCGTCCGGCTTCTCGACCGGCCTCTATTATCCGCCGAACGCCATGGCGCCGACCGACGAGGTGATCGCTGTCGCCGCGGCCCTGCGCGCGGCAAGCGGTCTGTACGTGACGCACATGCGCGATGAGAGCGACGGCGTGCTCGATTCGATTACCGAGACGCTGCGCATCGGCCACGATGTCGGCGTGCCGGTTGTCATCAGCCACCATAAATGCGCGCAACCGGAGAATTTCGGCCGCTCGGTTGAGACGCTGGCGGCCATCGATGCCAGCGCGGCGAGGCAGCCCGTCGCCTTCGACGTCTATCCCTACGCCGCCGGCTCGACCGTGCTGATGCCGGCGAAAGTTCGTGACGATGTGCCAACGCGCATCACCTGGTCGGTGCCGCATCCCGAGATGCAGGGCCGCTGGCTCGCCGACATCGCTCGCGAATGGGGCCTCGATCTGCGCGCGGCGGCCGAGCGGCTGCTGCCCGCGGGTGGCATCTTCTTTCAGATGGACGAGGCCGACGTGCGCCGCATCCTGGCTCACCCGCTCAGCATGATCGGCTCGGACGGGCTGCCGCACGACGCGTTTCCGCATCCGCGCCTGTGGGGCACGTTCCCGCGTGTGCTTGGCCACTATGCGCGCGACCTGGCGCTGATGAGCCTCGAGACTGCCGTCAACAAGATGACCGGACGGACGGCATCGGTGTTCGGGCTGGTCGATCGTGGCGTAATCCGCGAGGGGGCCTATGCCGACCTGGTGCTGTTTGATCCGGTGACGGTGCGCGATGCCGCCGACTTCGACCACCCGACGCGCGCGGCGCCGGGGATCGAGCGGACCTGGATCAATGGTGAACCGGCCTATGTCTGGGGCGAAGGCGCCACCGGCGCCCCGGCCGGGCGGCTGTTGACGCGCGGGCGCGCTTGAGCGTCGCCCAAGTCACCGTCTGCTGACCAGAGAGGGCCGGGCTGCGATGTCCGAGCGGGCCTTGCCGCGGCGTCTCGCCGCCCTGCTTGCCTTGTTCGGCGGTGGTGGCGCCGGCGGCTTCGCGCTGATCCTGTCCGCGGTGGTGGCGCTCGTGTGGGCAAACTCCCCCGGCGCCGGCGGTTATTTCGCGCTGCTGCGTCTGCCGTTCGGCATCGTGGCCGGGCCCGGCGAGGTCGTGCGGCCGCTCGCCGCATGGGTCAACGACGGGCTGATGGCGCTGTTCTTTCTGCTGGTCGGCCTGGAAATCCGGCGCGAACTGACCGAGGGCCAACTCGCGTCCCTGCCGCGTGCCGCCGGACCGGCGCTGGCGGCGCTCGGCGGCATGGTGGTGCCGGCGGCGATCTATATCGCCTTCGCCTGGCACGACCCGACGGCGCTGCGCGGCTGGGCGATCCCTGTCGCGACCGACATCGCCTTCTCGCTCGCGGTAATCCGCGTGCTCGGCAGGCGCGTGCCGGCGGGGCTGATCGTATTCCTCACGGCTCTCGCGATCATTGACGATCTCGGCGCGATCGTGGTGATCGCGGTGTTCTACACCGAATCGCTGCACTTGGCGCCGTTGGCCGCAGGCGTGCTGGTGGTCGCCGGACTGTGGCTGCTTCGGCGCACAGGGGTACGCGTGCTCGGGCCTTTCATGCTGGGGTTCGTGTTGCTCTGGCTGCTGTTGGAGCATTCCGGCGTGCATCCCACGCTGGCCGGCGTAGCTGTTGCCTTCGTCGTGCCAATGCACGCGGGCGAGGACGAACGTGACCCGGCGCGGCGGCTCGAACACGCGCTGACCGGCTGGGTCGCCTATCTGGTGCTGCCGCTGTTCGGACTGGCCAATGCCGGCCTGCGCTTCGACACCGTGTCCTGGGACGCTCTGGCCGACCCGATCGTGCCGGGCATCGTCGTCGGCCTGTTCCTGGGCAAGCAGATCGGCGTGTTCGGCGTCACATGGCTGGGCTGGCGGCTGCGGCTGGTCAGCCTCCCGGCGCAGCTCACCTGGCGCCTGCTGTATGGCGCGGCGCTGTTGTGCGGCATCGGATTCACCATGAGCCTGTTCATCGGCCACCTCGCTTTCACCGATGCCGCGCGTGAAACAGAGCTCAAGCTAGCCGTGTTCGGCGCCTCGCTGCTGTCGGCGGCAGGGGGGCTTGCCGTTCTGGCGGGCGCGAAGCTCAAACCGACAGCGGACGGCGGTGCCCCGCACCCGTGAGCGGCGGCCGGGCCGCGATGCGCGCACCTGCGCGATGCTGCCTGACCCGGAAACCAGAACGGCCGCCCAAAGGGCCGGCCGCTGTTGCGGCAGTGTGACGTGGGGCGATCAGCGGCGCTGTCGCGCCTGTGGCCTTGGTCCCCAATCCCCTTCCCGTGCCGGTGCCCTGTCGGTTGACCCAAGTAACGGCCGGGCACCGATCGCCTAACATAGGGTCGAAGAAAACTGCAAAGTCAGAACGTTCGCGGCAGACGGATACGACCGCGGTCAGACCAAATCCTTCGGCGCCCGCTCATAGCACTGGCATGACGAATGCTACGCACCAGTTGCGCAGCGGGTAAGCGACGCCGTGCAGCGCGGCAGCGTCGGACTCAGGGTAAAGCGCGCCGCGGAAACGGGTATCGAAACATTCGTCTGCGCAGGCCGGATCGCTGTCGTGCAGCGCCCCGCGACCGCGATGGCCGAGGTCGGCGTAGCGCAAAGTCAGTGGTCCGGGCCGCGGCGGGCGGGCCAGCATCAGCCGTACTTCGACGCCGCCGTCGAGTGCGACGGCAGCGAGCGGCACTGGCCCTTGCGCGTCGGCCACGGTGAATCCGGCATCGGCGATAGCGGCCCGCGCCTGGCCGACGAACGGCCGCCCCAGGACGAGCGGTGGGCAGGGGACGTGAAATCGCACATGCAATACGTCGCCCCGCCGCTCCACGCCGAGCGGATGCAAGGGGCGCCATGCGTCGCCGAGTGTCAGCGCCCGGTGCAGCACCTTGCCGAATTGCGCGCCAAGCCAGCGCTGGCCGTTGGCGTCGGGATGGCCGTTCCGCTCCGGGTAGGGATAGGTCGGGGTTGCCAGGAACACGCCGGGGCGTTCCAGCGCGGCGTCGAGCTGCGCCTGGGGCACGCCCATGTCATCATGGGCATAGGCGCCGCTGGTCTGGCCGATCAGCACCGGCGGCAGCCCGCCCCATTCCGCCGCGATGTCGTCCAGCAGCCGAAGCAGCAGCGCCTTGTAGTCGGTGCGGTCGCGCGTGCCTTCACCCGCAACGTTGCTCTCCCCTTGCAGCAGCAGCAGCGCGGCGACGCCGTGGGTCAGGCCGGCCTCGGCCGCGGCCGCGCCTGCGCGGCCGGCGCACTCGCGCAGGCGGTTGAAAAGTTCCGGCACGGCGCCACGCGACAGTGCCTCCATCGTGCGCCCCCCGACACCGCAGGCGCTGCCGAGCAGCCAGCCGGCGCCGCGCGCCGTCGCCCCCATGCGCCGCCGCCAGTATCCCAGCGCCGATTCGACCACGGTGGTGCCGAGCGATCCCTGCGCGGTCGCCGTCAGCGGGCGGAACACGGCGGGACCGACCGGCAGGAAGCGCGGTGCCGCCTCCTCGGCCGGGCGTACGCTGCCGCCGAGCATCAGGCAGTCGGCGACGGGCGCGCTGTCGAGCAGCGGCAGTCCATCCCAGCCGGTCGAGAGCGACTGGCCATAGGCGATCACGTGATTCAGGTCCCAGCGCATCACGGTGTCGTCTCGTGGTCGAACAGGCCGAACAAGCCGCGCAGGAAGCCCGGTGTCAGCGCCGCCAGCGGGTTCACGGATACGTCCGGGTCCATCAGTGGGCCGCGCAGCGTGTAGGTCGCCGCGAACAGGCCGCCGCCGCGCTCGGGGCTGAACAGCCGCCCGACGATCGGCAGATTCCCGAGCAGCGAATTGAAGAAATACGCCGGCACGATGGTGCCCTGCAGATCCACTGTCTGGCGGGCCAGGTCGATGCGCCCCTTGGCGGTCATGCCCAGACTCGGGCTGAACGCCCGCGCGTCGCGCAGGTCCAGCCGGTCCGCGGCGAGCGTGAATGGCAGCACCAGTTGCGAGAAGCCGAGGCCCGGTCCGCGCACGAGATCGAGTACGCCGTACAGCGTCATTGCCTCCAGCAGCTTGGCCAGCACCGGTGCCCGGCGGACGCGGAAATCGACAATCTCGACACGACCATCGAGGGGGTGGCCCGCGGCTGCATCGTCATAAGTCCCGGACAGCGACAGCCGCCCTCCGGTCATGTCGGGATAGATGTCGAGAACGCGCAGCAACGCGCCGGCATCCGCCGCGCTGCCGGCCAGCCGCCGCCTGCTGCCCTGCGGCTCGATCTCCAGGCGGAAGGCACGTGCTCCCGTCGTCTGACCGCCGATTGTCAGGCGTTGCAGGATGCTGCCGTCGCTCTCGGCATGGGCGGTGACCGCGGCGGCCTCGCGGCCGGGGCCGAAGGCGACCCGGTCGAAGCGCGCGTCCACGCGATACGGCGGCCCCGGCTTCTGCGGACCCTTCGGCGGCGTCTGTGGCCGTCGCTTCAGCGCACCGGCCAGGTCGATGCTGCGTCCGGCCAGATCGGCGCGCCACGGCTCGCCCGGCTGCTGCGGTGGGCGCAGCGTGCCGTGCAGGTCGGTGTCCCGGCCGAGCACCAGGCGGTCGATGCGCAGCAGGTCGGGCCGCCCGCCGGTGAAACTCGCCGCGCCCCGCAGCTCGAGTTCCTGGCCCTGTGCCAGCAATGAATCCAGCGAGATAAGGGTGTTCCCCTTCAGCACCAGTTGCGCCTGCGCCTGTGCCGGCTGGCCGCGGGGCTTGCGCCAGTCCAGCGCCTCCAACGTCAGCGCCATCCCGGCAAGATCGGCCGTGACATTGGCCTGGCCGCTGCGATCGCGCCGCAGCGCGAGCCGCGCGTTCACCTGCGCCGTGCCGCTGGCCACGCCGGCCGTGTCGATGCCGAATGCGGCAAGCCGCGCATCATCAATTGCGGCGGCGAGGGTGATGTCCTGTAGCACCTGCGCGGGTGGGCCCGCACGGAAGTCGAGTCTGGCGTCGAGCGTGGCCGGCAGCCCAGCCAGTGACGCCTGCCCGGAGACGCGCATCCCGTCCGGGTCGGCAGTCAAGTCAAGCATCCCATGGTCCAGGTCGCGCCCGGCGACGATGCCTGTCACGCGCGCGTCGGTCAGCTTCAGTGCCGCGCGGGTCTGCAGGTCATCCAGCCGTACGTCGTCGCGCAGCGGCAGATGCGCGAGCGTGATGCGGCCCGCGAACTGCCCAGCCGCGCCCTGCACCTGCACCGGACTTTTCTGCAGCAGGCCGATCCGCTTCTGGCCCAGCAGCGCCAGGGCTGCCGGCACCGATCCGGCAAGATCGGCGGTGATGTCGGCGAACTGATCCTTCGCGCTCAGCCCGGTGAACAGCACGCGTCCGCTGCGCAGCGCGATCGCGTCGCGCCCGAGCAGCTCGCGCCCGGCGGTTGCAACTACTTCGAGCGAATCGGCGTCGCGAAAGCTGACCTGGGCTTCCCCATGCACGATCGGCGGCACCGGGCGCAGCCAGTGGACGGTCAGGTCGTGGCCCACGCCGCCGCCGGCGATCCGTGTCAGCGTCACGTCGGACAGATCTGGCGGGGCGGTCAGGGCAAGCGCGACGTGAAAATCCTGCGCGATGCCGTCGGTGACATTGGCGACGATCCAGGGTCGCGTTCCCGGGCCGCCGAGACCCTCGGGCCAGAGCGCCGGCAGGTCGGCGAAGGCGACGCGGTCGAGGGCGACCGTGGCCGTCGCCGTCACCCCCGCTCCGTCGCGCGTCGCCTCGGCGTGGCCGGTCAGCGTCGTGCGCGCGCCGTCCGGCCGCGGCGCGGTTACCAGCCGGGCGAGGTCGGCGACGAGGTGCGTCGGCGTGCCGCGCACTGTTGCCTGCGCCGCGACGATGGGCGCCGTGCCCTTCCCAAGACGCAGAGTCCCGGCACCGACCTCGGCGGCGAGCGTGAACTCCGCCGGCGCCAGATCGGGTCCGAGCCGCACATCGCCCGACAGCGCCACCGGCGCCGCCAGCGCTGCCAGCGGCGCGGCTGGCCGCACCACCCGCGCCAGCGCCGCCGGGTCGATTTGGCTGAGGTGAAAGGTCACGAGGGTCTGTTGCCCGCCCGGGGCAAGCATCGCACCGGCCGTCAGCCGAGCATCGATATGGCCGACCGCCAGCGCCGCCGAGACGCTGCCGCTGACCCCGCCGCCGGCCTGTCGTCGCAGGTTGATTTCGACCGCGCGTGCCTGCCAATCCACCGCGAGGCTGCGATCGGTCACGTCAAGCGCGGAATCCGCGATGCGCACCCGCCGCAACTGGCTCCAGCGCGACGACCAACCGCCGGCGGAGACGTCGGTCATCGGCCGGGCCGACAGCTCGGCCAGCAGTCCCTGCAAATCGACAGGCCCGCCGCCCGTCGCAGGCTGCTCAGCCAGATCGAGGCCGAGCGTGCCGTCGGTCGCGCGCACCAGGTGCAGCCGCACGCCGTCCAGTTCCACCGCGCGCGGCACCAGCCGGCCGAGCAGCAGCCAGCCGGGCGACAGCGCCAGCGTGGCGCGTGGCACGCGCAGCACGTGCCGTCCCGCCGGATCGGTCAGCGCCAGATCGGTCAGCCGGATATCGAGCGGCTGGTCCAGCCCGGCGAAGAACCCCTCCCAGGCGATGGCGGCCCCGCCCAGTGTCAGGCGCGCCGGAGCGTCGTCGTTGATCTGGGTCTGCACCATCGGGGCAAGCCAGGCCAGTTCCAGCGGCCCGCGCGACAGCCGCCATGCGATCGCCGCCAGCGCCACGCAGAGCGCCACCAGCAGCGCCAGGGCGAACTGCGCCAGCGCGTGGGCGAGTCGCCCGCCATGTCGCGCGGCTTGACCAGCCAGCCGTCTCACCGGCAGCCTGGACGCGCATGCAGCCCGCCCCCTGGCCGCCGCCCGCCGACGCCGCCGCCGCGGCGCGGCTGGTGGAGCGATTTGTTCCCCTCGACCCCGACGGCACGGTGCCCACCGCCCTGTTGGGCGCGCTGGGCGGGAACGCGCCGTATCTGGCGGAACTCGCTCTGCGCGAGCCGCAGGCGCTGCGCGTGGTCGCGGCCGAGGGCGCGGAGCCGGCGGTGGCGCGCGCGCTCGCTGCCCTCGCCGCCGTGCCGCCGTCGGCGCCGCGCGCGCGCGTTGCCGCGGCGCTGCGCGAGGCCAAGCGGGGCATCGCCCTCGCGGTCGCGGTGGCTGATATCGGCGGACTGTGGCGGCTGGAGCGCATCACGGCCACGCTCTCCGACCTCGCCGAGGCGGCGCTCACCCTCGCCGCAGCGCATTTGCTGCGGGCGGGACATGACACGGGCGAGATCGCGCTGCCCTATCCCGACGATCCGGCACGCGGCAGCGGGCTCGTGGTGCTGGGCATGGGCAAGCTCGGCGGGCGCGAACTGAACTATTCCAGTGATGTCGATCTGATCCTTCTGCACGATCCCGATGCCGGACTGTTGCCGGCCGAAGACTCCGGCGCCTTCTTTACACGGCTCGCGCGCGGGCTGGTGACGCTGATGGAGGCGCGGGACGCTGACGGCTACGTGTTCCGCGTCGATCTGCGCCTGCGTCCCGATCCGGCCGCCACCGCGCCGTGCATCGCCCTGCCGGCCGCCATTTCCTATTACGAGAGCATGGGCCAGAACTGGGAGCGCGCGGCGATGCTGAAGGCGCGCCCGGTGGCCGGCGACCGCGTGGCCGGTGCCGCGTTCCTCGACGCGATCCGCCCGTTCGTCTGGCGGCGGCATCTGGATTTCGCCGCGGTCGCCGATATCCACGCCATGAAACGGCGCATCGACGCCGAACGGGGTGGCGCGCCCGGGACCGCCGCCGACCGGATCGCGCGGATCGCCGGCCATAACGTCAAGCTCGGCGCCGGCGGCATCCGCGAGATCGAGTTCCTGGCGCAGACGCTGCAACTGGTCTGGGGCGGGCGCGATCCGACGCTGCGCGCACCGGCGACACTTGATGCGCTGCGCCTGCTGGTGCGCGCGGGGCACCTGCCGCGCCGCACGGCGGGCGAGTTGGCTTCGGCCTACCGCTTCCTGCGCCGTGTCGAGCACCGGCTGCAGATGGTCGCCGACCGGCAGACCCACAGCCTGCCCGATTCGCGCGAAGGGGTGGCGCGCATCGCGCAGTTTCTCGGCTATGCCGCGCCGGAGTCGTTTGCGGATGCGCTGCTCGCGCATCTCGGCCGGGTGCGGCGCGCCTACAGCGAGGTGTTTGAGACGGTGCCGCAGGCAGGGGTGCCGACCGTGGCCGGCCTTGACTTCTCCGGCGTCGGTGAGGCGCCGCCGACGACGCGCGCCGCGCTGGCGGCGATGGGGTATGCCGATCCCGACGCGATCGTGGCCGCGGTGCGTGGCTGGGGCGCGGGCCGGCTGCGGGCACTGCGCTCGGAGCGCGCACGCGAGCTGATCGCGCAGATGCTGCCCGCCCTGCTCGCCGCCTTCGCCCGCCAACGCGAGCCGGATGCCGCTTTTGCGCGGCTCGACGACTTCCTCTCGCGCCTGCCGACCGGCGTGCAGTTGCTCTCGCTGTTCCAGCGCAATCCCGGCCTGCTGGAGCGGGTGGCGGCGGTGCTGGGTGCGGCGCCGATGCTCTCGGAGCACCTGGCGCGCACGCCGGCGGCGCTGGAGGGGCTGCTGGCGCCGGAGGCCGCAGCCGACTACCCGCGCTTGCTGCGCACGCGGCTGGCCGACGCGCGGGCGCTGGAGGACGCGATCGCGATCATCCGCCGCACCGTGCGGGAGGAGGATTTCTCGATCAGCGTCGCGACGCTGGAGGGACGGCAGGACGCCGACGCGGCCGGCGAATTGCGCTCGGCCCTCGCCGACGCCGCGATCACGGCCCTGCTGGCCCGTGTGCTCGATGACTTCACGCAACGCTTCGGCCGCGTGCGCGGTGGCGGGCTGGCGGTGGTGCTGCTCGGCAAGGCGGGTGGGCGGGAGATGATGACCGGCTCGGACCTCGACCTGATGCTGGTCTATGACCACCCTGCACAGGCGACCGAGAGCAGCGGCGCGCGGGCGCTGCCGGCGAGCCAGTGGTTCCTGCGTGCGGTGCACGCGTTCATCGCCGCGCTGACCGCGCCGGACGCCAGCGGGCCGATGTACGCCGTGGACATGCGGCTGCGCCCGTCGGGCAACAAGGGCCCGGTCGCGGTCTCGCTGGCGTCGTTTGAGCGATATCATGCGGCCGAGGGCGGCGCCGCCTGGACCTGGGAGCGCATGGCGCTGACCCGCGCGCGGGTGGTTGCAGGGCCGGCGAAGCTCCGCGAGCGTGTGGGCACGGCAATTCGTGCTGCCATCGCCGCTGGCGGCGATCCCGCGACGATCCGCGCCGATGCCGCGGCGATGCGCGCGCGGCTGGCCCGGGAACTGCCGGCGCGCGGCGTGTGGGACGTGAAGCATCGCGCGGGCGGCGGCATGGAGGTGGAACTTCTCGCCCAGACATTGCAGCTTGTCCATGCCCGCGCCCATCCCGGCGTCCCGCACCCGACCACGCGCGTGGCCCTTGCCCGGCTCGGCGAGGCCGCTCTGCTGGCACCGGAGGACGCGGCGCTGCTGGTGCGCGCCGATCGCGCCTGGCGGACGGTGCAGGGGATGCTGCGGCTGACCGAGGGGCGGGCGCCGGGCGAGCAGCTTGCCGCCGCCTCGGCCGATGCGCTGCTGCGCGCGGCGGCGGAGGCGGGGTTGCCGGCGGTTGACCTCGTCGGGTTGCGGACCACCTTGGACGCGCTGGCGCGGGACGTCCGCGCGGCCTTCGTGCGTCATGTGGGGGAGATCGAGTCATGAGCCTGAAGGAGGGCGATACCGCTCCGGATTTCGCCATGCCGGCCAGCGGCGGGCGCAGCGTCAGCCTCGCCGCGCTACGCGGGCGGCCGTTCGTGCTGTATTTCTATCCCAAGGCGGACACACCCGGCTGCACCAGGGAGGCCTGCGCGTTCCAGGAGTCGCTGCCGCAACTTGGTCGCATCGGCATCGAGGTGATCGGCGTGTCCAAGGACAAGATCAAACCGATCGAGAAGTTCGCTGAGAAATACGCGCTGAAATTCCCGCTCGCCTCGGACGCCGACACGCAGGTGGCGGAGGCGTACGGCGTCTGGGTCGAGAAGTCGATGTACGGCCGCAAATACATGGGCATGGAACGCAGCACGTTCCTGATCGATAAGGACGGCCGGATCGCGCGCATATGGCCAAAGGTGAAGGTCGAGGGCCACGCGCAGGAGGTCATGGCGGCGGCGCAGGCGCTGGGCTGACGCGTGCCGCGCTGAGGGGCTGGCGTCTATCGCCGGGCCGACTGCGCCATGACCCGCAATCGGTGTGCTTCCCGGCAGACCTTCACCCAGCTTCCGAGCGACAGATCGTGCGCATTGTCGCCGGGGGCGAAGCGATCGACATAGCCGACCATGAATCCGGGCGCACGCGCCGCCACCGCTCCAACGCGTTGCCCGGCTTCGGCCGGGTTGACCAGCAGCAGCCGGTTGGGTCCGTAGCGGCGGATCGCCATGGCGAGGGGGAACGCTTCTTCCTCCGTGATCGGTCCCATACCCTTGAACACGAAGGTCTTCTGGCCGCTCTCCAGGTCCTCGATCAGCTTGCGCACCAAGAACGGCACGCGCCGCGCCTCGCGCCGCATGATGTCCTCGGGATGCATTTCCCCGGCGTTGACCCAGGCGTGGTAGGTGAAACCGAAGCGGCGGTCGGTGACCATGTATTCCCGGCCATTCGGCGAGAGATCGACGCTGATGCTCTCCGGCGCGCCCATGCCGGCGAAGCGCGCGTCCAGCGCCTCGAGCAGCGGCATCAGCGGCGTGGACGAGAAGCGAAGGAGGCCGAGCGGCTCCGCGCCGCACTTGCGCTGCACCAGGCCGAACTCGCAGTTCTGGCCCAGGCTCTCGAACGTCAGCATCAGGTCGGGTAGATTCATCTGTTCGACAGACATTACCGCGGCGGCGTCCACCGCCACCGGCTCGTCGCGGTCGAGCAGCGCGTCGTCGCACGCATTTTCATGGATGTCGGGATAGAGATGCAGCGACGCGAGGTTGATGCCGAGCACACGATCGTCATCGCCCTGGCCGTGATCGGCGGGCCGGGCGGCGTCGGGTGTCGCGAAGGCGATGCGCAGCTCCGCTCCCGGGCGCAGCAGCGGCACCGGAATCCGGCAGGCGCGGGTGGTGCGGCGGTCTATGTGGAAGTCCGCCAGCGTCACGTCGTTGACGCGGACCTGAAGCCGCTGCGCGGGTACTGCAGCGCCCGCGACCATCGGGCGCATCTGCAGCACCAGCACATGCGTCGCAACGTGCGTCGGCGGCGGCAGCACAATGTGACTTTCGCCGCCGAGCGACCAGGTGCCGTCGGGCTCGGCGGTGGACCAGCCACTCCGCCGGAACGGCGCGCCGTTGCCCCGTGCGGAAAAGTCGATGCGCAGCTCTTTGTAAACATTGCCGATGGAGTCGGAATCCCTATCTCCGTCCGCATCGACGCGGGAAGCGTTGGCCAGAATCAATATGCTCCCCCGGGTCATCGTCCGGCGTACGCTACGCCAGATCAGTCCGAAAACCACTCGATCCGATTACCGTCGAGAACAGGTTACTGACTGGTCGCGCTGCTGTCCAGGACTGCGTTTCCATCGCCGCCGCGGCCTTCGCGGTTGCTTTTGCCGGCCTGCGATGCTTCAAGGATGCTGTTGGCGCAGAGGCATGAGCGGCGTGACTGCATTGTATTGGCTGCCGGACCTGCCGGACTGGCGCAGCCGGCTGCGGGGCCTGCCGGACGATGCCGCGGCGGCATGGGATGCGGCGGTCCCGCTGGCCAACACCCGGATCGACTTCATCAGGACCAACGCGCTCGACGAAACGCTGCGCCGCGCGATCGGCGACGCGGTGCCGGCGGGCGCCATCGGCAAGCCGGTGCGGCTGGCGATCCTCGGTTCCTGCACCTTCGCCCACCTGCACGCCGCCATCCGCGTCGCGGCGCTACGGCGCGGTCTGCACGCGACGATCTACGAAAACGAGTTCGGCCAGTACCAGCAGGAACTTGCCGAGCGCGGCTCGGCGTTGCACGCGTTCGCACCGAATGCGGTGCTGCTGGCGCTGGACGCGCATCACCTCGCCGCCGGGGTCTCATCGGCGATGACGAACGAGGACGCGGCGGCGGCGTTGCAGGAAACCGCCGCGCGCATCCGCGACTGCTGGCGCACGATCCGCGATTCCTTCGCCTGTCAGGTCATCCAGCAGATGCCGCTGCCGCTGCATCCCGCGCTGCTCGGCAGCAATGAGCAGCGGCTACCCGGTTCGCGCGCCGCCTTCATCGCCGCGCTGTCGGGGGAGCTGCGCCGGATGGCGGAGGCGGAGGGCGTGGACCTGCTGGCGCTGGATGCGCGCGCGGCGCTCGACGGACTCAACGCCTGGCACGATCCTGCGCTGTGGCACCGTGCCAAGCAGGAAGTGTCGCCGGCGGCCGCGCCGATGTATGGCGAGTTGCTGATGCGCCTGATCGCGGCCCGGCAGGGGCGATCGTACAAGTGCCTCGTGCTCGATCTCGACAACACGCTCTGGGGCGGCGTGGTCGGCGATGACGGGCTGGAAGGGCTGGTGCTTGGCCAGGGCAGCGCGCTGGGCGAAGCTTACATCGCCTTTCAGGACTACGCGCGCGAGCTGTCGCGGCGCGGCGTGATCCTCGCCGTCTGCTCGAAGAACGACGAGGCCGATGCCATGGAGCCGTTCGCGAAGCACCCCGAGATGCTGCTGCGGCGCGGCGACATCGCCAGCTTCGTCGCCAACTGGGGCGATAAGGCGACCAACATCCGCGCCATCGCGCAGGAACTGAACATCGGTCTGGACGCGCTGGTGTTCGTCGATGACAACCCCTTCGAGCGCAACCTGGTGCGCCAGGAACTGCCGATGGTGGCTGTGCCGGAGGTCGGCGACGACCCGGCGCTGTTCGCGCGGACGCTGGCCGATGCCGGATATTTCGAGGCGGTGGCGATCACCGACGACGACCGCGCCCGCGCCGCGCAGTATCAGGGTAACCGCGCGCGCGAGGCGCTACGCGCTGCCGCCACCGACCTGCCGTCGTATCTGCGCGGGCTTCAGATGCAGTTGCTGTGGCGGCGGTTCGATCGCGTCGGCCTGCAACGCACCGTGCAACTGATCAACAAGACCAACCAGTTCAATCTGACAACGCGCCGCCACACCGAGGACGACGTGCTGGCGATCATCGCCGATCCGCGCGCCTTCGGCCTGCAACTGCGGCTGCTCGATCGCTTCGGCGACAACGGCATCATCGCCATCCTGATCGGCCGGATGCTGAACGATGCCGACCTGCTGATCGACACCTGGCTGATGAGCTGCCGCGTGCTCGGCCGCCAGGTCGAGCCGACCAGCCTCAACCTGATCGCCGATCAGGCGGTTGCGCTCGGCGCCACGACGCTGCTCGGCGAATACATTCCGACGAAGAAGAACGGCATGGTGAAGGACCATTACGACCGTCTCGGGTTTCGCCTCACCGTTGAGGAGGCCGACGGGACGCGGCGCTACGCGCTTGATCTGCGCGCGTTCACCGGCGCCGAGACCTTCATTGACGTGAAAGAAGGCTGATCCGATGAGCGAAGCCGCATTCTATCCTGTTTTGGCTGAGATCTTCCGCGATGTGTTCATGCGCGACGTGGACCTGCGCCCCGCGCTGACGGCGAAGGACGTGCCGGGCTGGGATTCCTTCAAGCAGATCGAGATCATTGTTGCGCTGGAAGAAAAGTACAACATCAAGTTCCACACCCGGGAACTCGATTCGCTGCACAATGTCGGCGACCTTGCGCGGGTTTTGGCGGGCAAGATCCGACCGTGAGACGGCCGCGCCAGCAGGGCGCGGATGGCGCTGCCGGGACGTTCCGGCTCGTCCTGGAGGCACCGGCGCAGGGTGCGCGCATCCCGCTGCGCGGGCGGCTCGCCGGCTTCGGCTGGGTCCTCGCGCCGGCACCCATCGACGCCATCGGCGTGTTCCTCGATGACGCGGAACTGGGGCAAGCCGAAACGGGACTTTTGCGCGCCGATCTGACGGATACCGCGGCCGCCGCGCGCCGTGCTCTCCCCGGTTTCCGGTTCGACTGTGAATTGCGCGACCCGCGCCCCGGTCCGGCGCGGCTGCGCCTGCTGGTGCGCACTGGGGCGGGCGCGTTCGAGCACGCGGTCGCGGTCGAACTGGTGCAGGAGACGGAGGCCGTGCCGGCGCCGCAGGACGGCGCGACGGAGCCGCTGCGCATCACGCTGGAGGAGGCGCGGCTTTCGTCCTCCGGCCAGTTGCACGTGCGCGGCTGGTGCGTCGCGTTGCGGCCGCTGCGCAGCATCGAGATCCGGCTCGGCGAACAGTCCCTCGGCCGTGCGGAGATCGGCCTGCCGCGCGGCGACGTGGCGGAGGCGCTGGCGCAGTATCCAAATGCGCGGCTCGCCGGCTTCGCGCTGCGTCGCGCCGTGGCGCCCGGGCAGGCCTGCGGTGATCTGACCGCGATCGCGACTGACGGCGCTGGCCTCACCTGTACCGATCGGATCGCCGTCAGCGCCGAGGCGACCGCCGCGCCGCCGCTGCTGGCGACATTGGAGGAGGCGCAGCTCGATGCCGACGGCCTGCTGCGCGTGCGTGGCTGGGCAGTCAGCATGACGCCGCTGGAGCAGGTGCGCATCCATCTCGGCGAGCGCGAACTGGGCGCGGCCGAACTGCTGGTGCCGCGCGCCGATGTCGGCCTCGCCTATCCCGACTATCCTGGTTCGGCGCAGGGCGGTTTCGTCCTGCACATGCAATTGCCGCAGCGCCCGCGCGCCGGTCAGGTCGCGCGCGCGGTGGTCAGCGCCGCCGGCGGCGTGGTGCGCGACGCGACGACCCCGCTCGTCGTCGCGGCATCGCCGTCGCCGCCCCCGCCCGCACCTGCGTCGGTGCGGTTCTTCTGTGACTCCGCCGCGCTCACCGAGGATGGCGTGCTGCGCGTGAAGGGCTGGGCGCTGTGCCGCGCCGGCACCGCGTCCCTGCGCGTGCATCTCGATGCGACCGATCTGGGCGAGGCCACACTCGGCGAGGATCGTCCCGACGTGGCACTCGCGTTCCCGGACGACGCTGCCGCCAGAACCAGTGGATTTCGCTTTACCGCCCGGCTCGGCCGCGCGTGCGAGGGCGAACACCTGGTCCGCCTGGTCGTCAGCGGACGGGACGGCGAGCAGCACGAGGCGGAGGTGCCGGTGCGGGCCGAAGGCAGCGGCGCCGAACTCGACGCCAGCGGCGAATCGCAGGCGGGCATCCGCTATTTCCTCGACCAGCCGGCGATCCGCGACGGCCGCGCGGTCGAAACCGTGCGCGGCTTCCTCTCGCTGGCCGGCTGGGCGTTCTCCGCTGCCGGGCTGGCGGGCATCGAGGTGTTCGTCGATGGCCGTTCGCTGGGCCAGGCGCATCGCGGCATCCGGCGCGAGGACCTGCACAAGGCGCTGGGGGTGCAGCAGGCGCTGAACGCCGGCTTCGCCATGCTGATCCCACCGCAAAATCTGCCGCGCGGGCGGCACGTCGTGCGTGTGGTGATCCGCGACGCCGCCGGGCTGGTGCAGGAGATCGGCTTCGCCGTCGAGTGCGAACCGGACCTGCCCGGCGCCGGCCCATGGGCGCTGCGGCGCAAGATGCCGCAGGCGGAGATCGACCTGCACGACGCGGTGCTCGCCGCCTGCGACTGGCGTCCCGGCTTCACGCTGCTGCTCGTCGGCGCGCTCGACAGCGCGGCACAGCGCCGACGCCTGCGGGCGACGATGGAGAGCCTGCGCGGCCAGGCCTGGCGGGACTGGTCGCTGGTGGTCCCGGCGGCGAGCCTGCCGGACGAATTGCTGCCGATCGCCGATCGCGTGCGGCTGCTGGCGGACGCCGCGGCGGCGCCGCTGGACGGGCTGTTGGCTCCGGATCGACCAGGGCTGTTCGGCCTGCTTGCGCCGGGCGACGAACTCGGCGAGGACGCGCTGCTGGAACTGGCGGTGGAAAGCGCGCTCGACCGGAGTGCGGACTTCCTCTACGCCGATGAGCGGCGCGTCGATCCGGCCGACGGCGAGACGCGGGCCTTCTTCAAGCCCGATTTCGCGCCCGACCTGCTGCTCGCCACCAACTATATCGGGCGGCCGTGGGTCACGACGGCCGCGTTGCTCGCGCGCGTCGGCGCGACGATGGGCGATCTGGCGGCACATGGGGAGTACGATCTGGTGCTGCGGCTGACCGAGGCCGCGACGACGATCCGCCACGTCCCCAAGGTGCTCGCCGCGCGCGGCGCCCGCGCGCTCGATCCGCCGGCCACGGAGCGCCGCGCGCTATCGCGCGCGCTCGCCCGCCGCGGCGTGACGGCCGAGATCGAGGTCGGCTGCATCCTCGGAACCTGGCGGGTGCGGCGTCAGGCGGCACCCGGACGGGTCTCGGTCATCATTCCCACCGCTGCCGCGCGGGGGCTGGTGGAGGGCGCGATCCGCTCGATCCGCGCTCACACGCCGGCGGAGCGCATCGAAATCGTCGTACTGGACAACATCCCTCCCGATGCGCCCGACGCCGGGCGCTGGAAGGACTGGCTGCGCGGCAATGCCGATACCGTCGTCGCGATTGACGGGCCGTTCAACTGGTCACGCTTCAACAACGAAGGGGCTGAGCGGGCGCGCGGCGACTTCCTGTTGTTCCTCAACGACGACATCGAAGTGACGGCGGATGGCTGGCTGGACGCGCTGCTGGAACACGCGGGACGGCCGGAGGTCGGCGCGGTCGGCCCGTTGCTGCTCTATCCCGACGGCAAGGTGCAGCACGCCGGCCAGTTCCTCGCCGGCAGCATTGGCCGCCATGCCTTCCGCTTTTCGCCCGCCACCGAGCCGGGGCCGTTCGGGCTGGCGCTGACGCAGCGCAACGTCATCGCGGTCACCGGCGCCTGCCTGCTGACGCGCCGCGACGTGTTCGCGCGCCTCGGCGGCTTCGATGCGCAGCACGCAGTCATCAACAACGACCTCGACTACTGCCTGCGCGTGCGGGAGGCGGGGATGGCGGTGATCTATACGCCCTATGCGCGCCTCATTCATCACGAGATGGCCAGTCGCTCGGAACTCGGCGACGATTTCGACACCGTCCGCTTCCGCGCCCGCTGGGGCGACCTGTTCGCCGCCGGCGATCCGTATTTCAGCCCACATCTGGCGCGGGACACCGACGATTACGTGCCTGACCAGGAGCCGCTGCGCGCGTCGACGATCGGCCATCCGCTGATCGCGGCAGATCAGGTGCGACGCATTCTCGCCGTCAAGGTCGATCATATCGGCGACTTCATCGCTGCCTTCCCGGCCTTCCGCCGCCTCAAACAGGCGTTTCCGAACGCCGAGCTGAGCGTGTTGGCCGCCGGCGCCTCGCAGGCGCTCGCGCATCTGGAGCCGGCGATCGACCGCGTCATCCGTTTCGACTTCTACCACGCGGTTTCCGAACATGGCCGGCGCAGCATCGGCGAGCGCGAACTTGATGCGCTCAGCGAGGAACTCGCGCCATTCCGCTTCGACCTTGCCCTCGACCTGCGCCGCCAGCCGGACACGCGGATGCTGCTGCCGCACACCGGCGCACGCTGGCTCGCCGGCTTCGATCAGGACAACCGTACCGCGTTCCTCGATATCGCGGTGGCGTGGGAGGGCGATCTCGCGCGCACGCATAAGCGCGCGCATATCAGCGAGGCGCTGGTGGCCTTTGTCGATGCCGTCGCCGGCGCCTGCGCCACCGACCGGCGCGTCGTACATGGGCAGGTCGCGGATGATGCACGCATGGCCGCCGCCGCGCTTCCCGCGCTCGCCGCGCTTGACTTCGCGCGCCCGCTGGTCGCGATCCATGCCGGCGCCGGCGCGGAGAACAAGCAATGGCCGGCCGAAAACTTCGCCGCCCTGATCGACCTGATGACGGCCGAAGCGGACGTCGATTCGGTCATCATCGGCGGGCCGGACGAAGCGCCGGTCGCGGAGGCGGTGCGCGACGCGGTGCGCCGGCCGGAGCGCGTGAAGGTGCTGGCCGGCAGCCTGGCGCTCGGCGAACTGCCGGTTCTGCTGCGCGCCTGCGCGCTCTATGTCGGCAACGACAGCGGACCCAAACACATCGCCGCCGCCCTCGGTGTGCCGACGGTGGCCATCCATTCCGGCAGCGTCGATGCAACCGAATGGGGTCCGCTCGGCCCCGCCGCAATGGCGTTGCGGCGGGAGATGTCGTGCAGCCCGTGTTACCTGGCCTTTGCGCGCGACTGCCATCGCGGGCTGGCCTGCCTGCGCGGCATCCGCGTGGGCGACGTCTGGCGCACGGCGCGCCGCCTGCTGGCGCTGCGCGCGCCGCCGCGGGTCGAACCTTGCTTGAGCGGGCCTCGTCTGAGCGAGGCGGTCAGTATCACTAAACATCGCCCTGCGAGCCGCCGACGGAAGGAGCGACGCGCGTGACCTACCTGCCTCCGTTTGCCGTGCTGAAAGGCTCGGTGCGGCTGCTGTCACTGAAGGGGCAGCTCAAGGTCGACATGACCTATGACGAACTGCTTGATCTGGTGAAACTGTTCCTGCGCAGCCTGCCGTTCGAGGAGGCGTGGTATCGCCGCACCTATCCCGACGTGGACGAGGCGATCCGTGCCGGCACCTATCGCAGCGGCCGGCATCATTTCATCGAGCATGGCTATTTCGAGGGAAGGCGGCCGTTCGCGATGGAAGTGGATGAGGGCTGGTACCTGCACACCTACCCCGACGTGCGCGAGAGCGTCCAGACGGGGTCGGTCACCTCCGCGCTGGAGCATTTCGAGCGGCACGGTTATGCGGAGGGGCGGCGGCCCGGGGACGTCTAGGCCGCCAGCGCAGGTCCGCCGTGGCGCGCTTGCATCCGCCCGACTTTCCCGCCATACCCCGCCCGCTGGTCGGCCTGCCAGGCCGCCGGTAATTCACACGCGGGGCGCCTCCCGCCCGCTCCTGGCCGGAGCGGTCGAGATCCGGTGCCGCTCGTCGGCGCTGCCCCGCGGAGGCTCAACCGGACACGAGAGGACCATCCCCGATGGCCATGCCCGACTTCACCCTGCGCCAGCTTCTGGAAGCCGGCGTGCATTTCGGCCACCACACGCGGCGCTGGAACCCCAGCATGAAGCCGTATCTCTACGGCGTGCGTAACCAGGTCCACATCATCGACCTCCAGCAGACCGTCCCCCTGCTCGACCGCGCGCTGCGCGCCGTCCGCGACGTGGTCGCCGCCGGCGGGCGCGTGCTGTTCGTCGGCACCAAGCGCGCCGCCGCTGACTATGTCGCCGACAGCGCCAAGCGATGCGGCCAGTACTACGTCAACCACCGCTGGCTCGGCGGGATGCTGACCAACTGGAAGACCATTACCGGCAGCATCAAGCGCCTGCGCCAGATCGAGGACATGCTTTCCGGCGACACCCAGGGCCTGACCAAGAAGGAAATCCTGGATATCACCCGCGACCGCGAGAAGCTGGAGCGCGCGCTGGGCGGCATCAAGGAAATGGGCGGACTGCCGGACATCCTGTTCATCATCGACACGAACAAGGAGAAGCTCGCGGTCGAGGAGGCCACCAAGCTCGGCATCCCGGTGGTCGCGGTGCTGGACAGCAACTCCGACCCGCACGGCGTCACCTTCCCGATTCCCGGCAACGACGACGCCATCCGGGCCATCACGCTCTATTGTGACCTCGTCGCGGCCGCCGTGCTGGACGGTATCAGCGCAGAGATGATGGCGAGCGGCCGCGACATCGGCGAGGCCGAGGAACTGCCGCCCGAGCCGGCGGCCGAGCCCGCCGAACACCCGGCCGCCTGAGCAGCCGCCCCAGGACCAGTCGAAGGAGATTCCGCCATGGCCGAGATCACGGCCGCCCTGGTGAAGGACCTGCGCGAGCGCACCGGCGCGGGCATGATGGACTGCAAGCGCGCGCTGACCGAATCGGGCGGCGACATGGAGGCCGCGATCGACTGGCTGCGCAAGAAGGGCCTGTCGGCGGCAGCCAAGAAATCGGGCCGGATCGCGGCCGAGGGTCTGGTCGGCGTTGCTTCCGCGCCCGGCCGAGCCGCCATGGTCGAGGTCAATGCCGAAACCGACTTCGTTGCCCGTAACGAGACCTTTCAGCAATTTGTCAGGTCGGTTGCACAAATCGCGCTGGAGGTCGGCGACGACCTCGGTGCGATCGGGGGCGCGCCCTATCCCGGCAGCGGGCGGACGGTGGCGGAGGAACTGACGCACCTCGTCGCCACCATCGGCGAGAACATGAACATCCGCCGGGCCAAACGCTTCGAGGTCGCGCAGGGCGTGGTTGCCACCTACGTCCACAACGCGGTCAAGCCGGGCCTGGGCAAGATCGGCGTGCTGGTGGCGGTTGCCGGTGCCTCGGAACTTGACGCGCTGGAGACGCTGGGGCGGCAGGTCGGCATGCATGTCGCGGCGGCGCGGCCGGACGTGCTGGACATCGCCGATGTGGACCCGGCCGCGCTGGAGCGTGAGAAGTCGGTGCTGGCCGAGCAGGCACGCGCATCCGGCAAGCCGGAGGCGATCATCGCGAAAATGGTGGAAGGCCGTATCCGGAAGTACTACGAGGAAGTGGTCTTGCTGGAGCAGGTCTGGGTGCATGACGGCGAGAACCGGGTGCGGGCGGTGGTGAAGAAATCCGGCGCCGAGCTGGCCGGGTTCGCTCGTTTTGCCCTCGGCGAGGGCATCGACCGCCCAGCCGGCGCCGATTTCGCGGCCGAGGTGGCTGCTGCCGCCGGATTGACCCCCTGATGAGCCAACCCGCCGCCGTTTCCGCCACGCCGCGCCGGGTGCTGCTGAAGCTCTCCGGCGAGGCGCTGATGGGGCGGCGGGACTACGGGCTGGACACCGACACCGCCGCCCGCATCGCCGCCGACATCGCCGATGTGGTGGCCATGGGCGTGCAGGTCTGCGTGGTGATCGGCGGCGGCAACATCTTCCGCGGTGTGCGGGGCGCCGCCGGCGGCATGGACCGCGCCCAGGCCGACTACATGGGAATGCTCGCCACCGTGATGAACGCGCTGGCGATGCAGAGTGCCTTGGAGAAGCGCGGGGTGGCGACACGGGTGCAGTCGGCGATCCCGATGGCCAGCATCTGCGAGCCCTATATCCGCCGTCGCGCCGAGCGGCACATGGAGAAGGGGCGGGTAGTGATCTTCGCCGCCGGCACCGGCAACCCATTCTTCACCACCGACACTGCCGCCGCCCTGCGCGCCGCGGAGATGAATTGCGACACCCTGCTCAAGGGCACGCAGGTGGACGGCGTCTATTCCGCCGACCCGCGCCGGGTGCCGGACGCGACCCGATTCGAGCGTCTGACCTATCTGGAGGTGCTGTCGCGCGATCTGGGCGTGATGGACGCCGCCGCGATCAGCCTGGCGCGCGAGAACGGGCTGCCGATTGTGGTCTTCAACATCCACGCCCCCGGCGCCTTCGCTCAGGTGATGCGCGGCGAAGGGCGGTTCACGACGATTTTCGAGCCGCAATAGCCGCCGCCGGGTTCGACCGCGCGCCGGCAGCGCGTCATATTCGCGCCCGGAATGCAGGGTAGGGGGGTTCACATGGCCAACGACCTGAACAGCCTCAAGCAGGACCTGAGCCGACGGATGGACGGCGCGCTGGAGACGCTGCGGCGCGAATTCAGCGGCCTGCGCTCCGGCCGCGCGAGCCCGGCGCTGCTGGAACCCGTGCGGGTGTCCGCCTATGGCAGCGAGATGCCGCTGAGCCAGGTCGGCACCATCGCGGTGCCGGAGGCGCGGATGATTACGGTGCAGGTCTGGGACCGCAGTCTCGTCAATCACGTGGTCACCGCAATCCGCGATGCCGGCCTCGGTCTGAATCCGGGTGCGGATGGGCAACTTGTGCGGGTGCCGATCCCACAATTGACCGGCGAACGGCGCGCGGAATTGTCGAAAGCCGCGCATAAATACGCCGAAAGTGCGAAAGTGGCGGTGCGCGGCGTGCGGCGCGACGGCATGGAGCAGATCAAGACGATGGAGAAAAAGGGCTCGATCAGCCAGGACGACCAGACCCGCTGGCAGGACGAGATCCAGAAGCTGACCGATGCGTACGTCAAGCGCGTCGATGACGCGCTCGCGGAAAAAGACAAGGAAATCAAGCAGGTCTGACGCGAGTGTCGATCGGCAACACAGTATCTCTGCCGCGCGAGGCGGCGCCCGAGTGTTCCGCCGCCGCGCCGGAGGCAGTGCCGGTCCACGTCGCCGTTATCATGGACGGCAACGGCCGCTGGGCCGCCGCGCGTGGCCTGCCGCGTGTGGCCGGCCATCGTGCGGGCGCCCAGGCGGTGCGCCGCACCATCGAGTCGGCGATCCGCCACGGCGTGCAATGGCTGACGCTCTATGCCTTCTCCAGCGAGAACTGGCGCCGCCCCGCCGCCGAGGTGCTCGACCTGACCGGCCTGCTGCGCCACTATTTGCGAAGCGAGATTGCGGAATTGACCGCCGAGGGCGTGCGCCTGCGCTTCATCGGCGAACTGGAACGTTTCCCCACCGACATCCAGACCGAACTCGCCCGCGCCGAGGTCGCGACCGCCGGCAATACGCGGCTCAATCTGGTGATCGCGCTGTCCTACGGCGCGCGGGGTGAGATCGTCGCGGCCGCGCGGCGGGTGGCGGAGGCGGTGCGTGACGGCCGGCTGGACCTGGCCGCACTGACCGAGGAGGGGTTCGGCGCGCTGCTGGAAACCGCGGGCTTTCCCGATCCCGACCTGATCGTGCGCACCAGTGGCGAGCAGCGGCTGTCGAATTTCCTGCTGTGGCAGGCCGCCTATGCCGAGTTCGTGTTCCTCGACACGCTGTGGCCAGATTTCGGCGAGGCGGAATTTGCCGCCGCGCTGGCCGCGTTCGCGCGGCGGGAGCGGCGGTTCGGTGCCCGCCCAGGTTGAGGGCGCCGCACCGGCCGCGGGAAGCCGCTGGGGCGATCTGCGTCGGCGCGTCGTCTCGGCCGCGGTGCTGGCACCGCTGGCGCTGGCTTGCCTGTGGGTTGGCGGCTGGGCGTGGGACGTCCTGGTGCTGCTGGTGGTGCTTGGGATGCTGCACGAATGGTGGCGGATGCGGCTGCCCCTCGGGCTCGGACTGGCGGGGGCGGCATGGTCGGTGCTGGCCGGCGTAGCCTTTGTCTGGCTGCGCTCTGACGTGGCCGTGGGGCGCGGCAACGTGCTGTTCCTGGTCATGCTGGTCTGGCTGACCGATATCGGCGCCTATCTGGCCGGCCGCCTGATCGGCGGACGCAGGCTGGCGCCGCGCATTTCGCCGGGCAAGACCTGGTCGGGGGCGGCTGGCGGGCTGTTGGCCGCGGCGCTGCTGGGCTTCGGCGCCGGCCGGGCGACGGGGGCGGCGGTCGCGGCCGGGCTGTCGGTGCTGGCGCAAGTCGGCGATCTCGCCGAGAGTGCCGCCAAGCGGCGGGCGGGCGTGAAGGATTCGGGGTCGCTGATCCCCGGCCATGGCGGGCTGCTCGACCGCCTGGACGGAATGCTGGCCGCGGGGCCCGCGGCCGCCCTGCTGGCGCTGGTATTCGGACCGGGAGTAGCCTTGTGGCAATGAAGACCGTCAGCGTTCTCGGCAGCACCGGCAGCGTCGGCACCCAGACGGTGGAACTTCTGGCCGCATCTCCCGGCCGCTACGCCGTGCGTGCGCTGGTCGGGGGACGCAACGCCGCGCTGCTGGCCGAACAGGCGCGCGCACTCCGGGCCGAAGTGGCGGTCGTGGCCGACGAGGCGGCCTGGCCGGCGCTGCGCGATGCGCTGGCCGGCAGCGGCATCGCTGCCGAGGCGGGGCCGGCGGCGGTGCTCGCGGCGGCGGCGCTGGGTGCGGATTGGACGATGGCGGCGATCACCGGCGCGGCCGGCTTGCCGGCAACGCTGGCCGCGATCCGCCAGGGCGGCGCGGTGGCGCTGGCCAACAAGGAGGCGCTGGTGTGCGCCGGCGACGCCATGCTGGCCGCGGTGCGCTCGCACGGCGCCACGCTCCTGCCGGTCGATTCGGAGCACAACGCCATCTTCCAGGCGATGGCCGACGGCAATCGCGAGGCGATCGAGGGGATCACGCTGACCGCCTCCGGCGGCCCGTTCCGCACCGCAAGCCTGGAGGAAATGGCGCGCGTGCGGCCGGAGACGGCGGTGCGCCACCCGATCTGGTCGATGGGGCCGAAAATCTCCATCGACAGTGCCACGATGATGAACAAGGGACTGGAGGTGATCGAGGCGGCGCGGCTGTTCGGACTGCCGGCCGGCGCGATCGCGGTGCTGGTGCACCCGCAATCGGTGATCCACGGCATGGTCCACTACCGCGACGGCAGCGTGCTGGCGCAGCTCGGCAGCCCGGACATGCGCACGCCGATCGCCCATACGCTGGCCTGGCCCGAGCGCATTGCCACTCCGGCACCGCGACTCGACCTCGCCCGGCTCGGCCAGCTGAGCTTCGAGCCGCCGGATGCGGAGCGGTTCCCCGCGCTGCGCCTGGCGCGCGCGGCGCTGGAGGCGGGGGGCGGGGCGCCCTGCGTGCTCAATGCCGCCAATGAGGTGGCGGTGGCCGCATTCCTGGATCGTCGGATCGGTTTCCTCGACATTGCCTCGGCGGTTGACCATGTTCTGCAGGAACTGGGGGCGCCGCCGGTAGAGAGCATCGGGGCCGTGCTGGCGCTGGACACCGAGGCCCGCGCCGCCGCCGAGCGTATCTGTGCCGCGCGCGCGGCCGCCTAGCCGGGTCTAAACCGCTGATGCCTGCGCAGGGGATCGTGTCCGTGTTCAACGCGTTGCCGACGCCGCTCAATTTCGCCGTGCCGTTCGTGATCGTGCTTGGCGTGCTGGTGTTCTTCCACGAACTCGGCCACTACCTCGCGGCGCGCTGGCGCGGTGTCTATGTCGAGGCGTTCTCGATCGGCTTCGGCCGGGCGCTGGCCACCTGGCAGGACCGCCAGCAGACCACCTGGAAGATCGGCTGGATCCCGCTCGGCGGCTACGTCAAGATGAACGGGCAGGAGCGTCCGGAGGACGCGACGCCGGAGGCGCGGGCGCGCTGGATTCCCGGCCGCACCTTCCACGAGAAGAGTGTCGGCTCGCGCGCCATCATCGTTGCCGCCGGGCCGATCGCCAATTTCGTGCTAGCGGCGCTGCTGTTCGCGCTGCTGTTTGCGACCGTGGGCCAGCCGGTGATCCTGCCGGACGTGGGCACGGTGCTGCCGGGCAGCGCGGCGGCCCAGGCGGGGTTGCAGACCGGCGACCGGATCCTCGCCATCGACGGGCAGAAGGTCGCGCAGTTCGAGGACATCCAGCGCCTCGTCGCGGCGCGGCCGGATCAGAAACTGACACTTGATTTAGTCCGTGGCGGCCATGAGCAGACGGTGACGCTGACCACCGGCGTGCGCGAGCAGGGCGGCCGGCGCATCGGCAGCCTCGGCGTGACCGCCCACGCCACCGAGTTTCACCGCCTGCCCCTCGGCCACGCCCTCGTCGAAGGCGTCGGTCACAGCTGGTACGTCGCGCAGCAGACCGTGGCGGGGCTGTGGCAGATGATTTCGGCCGGACGTGGCACCGAAGATCTCGGCGGCCCGCTGCGCATCGCGCAGCTTTCCGGAGAGGTGGCGCAGCTCGGCGTCGGCAGCCTGATCGACTTCATCGCCGTGCTGTCGATCAATCTCGGCCTGATCAACCTGTTCCCGATTCCGATCCTGGACGGTGGGCATCTGGTGTTTTTCCTGGCGGAGGCGCTGCGGGGCCGGCCGCTGCCGCCGCGTGCGGTGGAATACGGCTTCCGCGCCGGATTCGCGTTGCTGGTCGGGCTGTTCGTGTTCGCGACGTGGAATGACCTTTCGCATATGGGGCTGGTGCGCTGGGTGGCGCACCTGATCGGCTAGTCCGCTCGGCCGCGGCGTGAAAGCGCGCAACGCGCAGCGCGGCCGGCGTTGCGCGCGCGTGCCGCCGCGTCCGCCGGGCGAGCTGATCGTTTCGATTCGGCTGAACACGCTTTAAACCGTCGTTCACGGGTAGCGGAACTTCCGGAGCATGGCTATTGTCCGCCGCGTCGCGCGGCAGCCCGCCCGACTCGCGTTCGTCCAGGATGCCGTCTTGTGGTGGGCGGCGCCGCCGCAGGGGATTTTGGCTCTTGGTTCGCATTCGCGTAGGCGTGCTTGCGTCGCTGATCGGCATGTCCGCCCTTCTGGGGCCGTCGGCGACGCCGGTGCTGGCGCAGACGACTCCGGCCACGCAGGCGGCGCAGCGGCTGCTGGCCGGTGGCACCATTGCCGACGTGCGAATCGAGGGCAATCAGCGCATCGAGGCAGCCACCATCCGTTCCTACATGCTGGTGCAGCCGGGCGACCCATTCGACGCCGACCGGATCGACCGCAGCCTGAAGACGCTGTATGCGACGGGATTATTCTCCGACGTGCGGATCGACCGTGTCGGGTCCTCGCTGGTCGTGCATGTCGCGGAAAATCCGACGATCAACCGCATCGCCTTCGAGGGCAACCGCAAGCTCAATGACGAAACGCTGCGCGGCGTGCTGCAACTCAAGCAGCGCGGCGTGTTCACGACGGCGCTGGCGCAGGCCGACCGGCAGCGCATCCTGGACATGTATGCCGCGCACGGCCGTTACGGTGCGCGGGTCGAGCCGAAAATCATCAAGCTGCGGGACAACCGCGTCGATGTCGTGTTCCAGATCACCGAGGGCCCGATCACGCTGGTCAGCCGCATCATCTTCGTCGGCAATCACGCCTTCAGCGAGAGCCGGCTGCGCGAGGTGGTGGACAGCCGCGAGCAGGCCTGGTACCGCTTCCTGTCGAGCAGCGATGAGTACAACGCGGAGCGCGTGAACTTCGACCGCGAACTGCTGCGCCGCTTCTACCTGCGCAACGGTTACGTGGACTTTGCCGTCACCGACACCTCCGCGGAACTGGCGCCGGACCGTTCCTCCTTCTTCGTCACATTCACGTTGAAGGAAGGCGCGCGCTATCGGGTCGCCAAGGTCAGCGTGGAATCGACGCTGCGACACGTCGATGGCAAGTCGCTGCAGCCGGTTGTCGATATCCGTGCGGGCGACTGGTACGATGGCGATGCGGTGGAGCGCAACGTGCAGTCGCTCACCGACGCGGTGCGGCGCCGCGGCATCGCCTTTGTTGCGGTCAAGCCGAGAATTTCGCGCGATCCGAAGAAGCACACGCTGGATCTGGTGTTCGACGTGGCCGACGCGCCGCGCATCTATGTCGAGCGCGTCGATATCGTCGGCAACCAACGCACCGAGGATTCCGTGATCCGGCGGGAGATGCGGCTGGCTGACGGCGACGCTTTCAACGAGGCGCAGTTGCGGCGGTCTAAGCAGGTGCTGGACGATCTTGGCTACTTCACCAGTGTCGATATCTCCCACACGCCGGGCTCCGCGCCGGACCGCACGTTGGTGACGACGAACATCTCGGAGAAGGCGACAGGCGAACTGACGATCGGCGGCGGCTACTCGACCGATATCGGACCGTTGGTGAACGCCGGCCTGCAGGAGAAGAACTTCCTCGGGACCGGTATCGATGCCGGCATCAACGCCATCGTCGCGCAGCTTGAGAACCAGATCGACCTGTCGGTGAACAATCCGTACCTCTTCGGGCGCAACATCGTCGGCGGCGCGGACCTGTTCTACATTGACAACAACCTGCAATACGTTTCGGAGTACAACGAGCGCCGCTACGGTTTCACGCTCAACAGCGGCTATGCCTACAGCGAGCATCTGCGGCAGGGGCTGACCTACTCGCTCGTCAGCCGCGATGTGTACGGCATCCTGTCCACCGCCAGCCCCTATGTCGCGGACATGCACGGCAATACGGTCATCTCGCAGGTCGGGCAGACGATCACGGTGGACTATCGCGACAGTGTGGTCGATCCGCGCTCCGGCTGGGTGACGCGACTGGGCACCGACTTCGCCGGGCTCGGCGGCAACGAAACCTTCGTGCGCGCCAAGCTGGATGCCGCCTACTACGTCCCGCTCGAGGGTCTCATGGGCAACCGGGACTGGGGCATCGCGGTGAACGGCGGTATCGGCTATCTGTACACGCTGGCCGGAAAGCAGAGCATCGTTGACCGCTTCTTCCTCGGCGGCGACAACCTGCGCGGCTTCCTCGACGGAGGCGTCGGTCCGCACGCCGCGCCGCCGGTCGGGGCCCAGTACTATGCCGACAGCCTGGGCGGCGAATTCATCTGGACACAATCGACCGAACTGCGCTTCCCGTTGCCCCTGTCCCCCGATCTCGGCCTGTCGGGGCGCGTGTTCTGCGATATTGGCGCACTGCAGGGGGTGCCGAAGGTGTATGTCAATGGTCAGCCGGCGCCGCTGCTCGACGTGCCCGGCCCGCGCGTCGCGGTGGGCGTGGGGGTGTCGTGGCGGTCGCCGTTCGGCCTGATTAACCTCGATCTCGGTCTCCCCTTGATCAGGTACCAGTACGACCAGCTTGAAGCTTTCCGCGTTGGTTTCGGCACGAGGTTCTAGTGCGCACCCTGCGTTCCCTGGCTATAGCGGCGCTCGCCGCTACCTTCCTGATGCATCTGACGCCGCCGGCGGCGGCGCAGAACCAGGACTACTTCATCCCCAATCAGCCGAAGGCGTCGCCCGTGCCGCGAACGGCGCGGCCCGCCACGCGGCCCAATGCGGTGCCCGGCGGGACGGGGGCGGTGGCGCCCGGCGAGGCCGAGGCACCGCTTCCGATGCCGGCGGAGTCCGACCTGCCGCCAGCGCCGGAACTGCCGCCGGTCGCCAAGGGCGAGTCGCCGCCGGCGGCGGTGATCGGCGTGCTCGGCGTCCCCGAGGTCATGCGGGCCTCGACCGCCGCGCAGGCGGTCGAGAAGATCATCAGCGAGCGGCGCAGCAAGCTGAACGACGACGCCCAGAAGGAGCAGCAGGCCTGGCGTGACATGCAGCAGGCGCTGGCCAATGACCGCGGCAAGCTGACGGCCGATCAGATCCGCTCGCGCGAACGTGCGCTGCAGGAGCGGATCACCAACGCGCAGCGCACCTTCCGCGAGCGCAACCGCATCATCCAGGAGGCGGCGCAGTACGCGCTGGCGCAGATCGAGCGCACGCTGGTCTCCGTGATCCGTCAGGTGGCGGAGTCGCGGGGCATGAATCTGGTGCTGCACCGTTCGCAGGTGGCACTGAACGTCAACCAGTTCGACATCACCCCGCAGGTCGCCGAGCAGCTCAACAAGGTGCTGCCGGCTGTGGTGGTGCCGCCGGAAGGCGTCTCCCCCTCGGCGATGGTGGCCGAACTGAAGAAAATGAAGCCGACACCGGCGCCGGCCAAGCCGGCGGAGGCCGCCAAGCCGGCGGCGGCGCCGGCGCAGTAGCGCGGCGATGGTGGCCGGCGATCCGCGGTTCTTCCGCCGGACCGGGCCGCACAGGCTCGCGGCCGTGGCCGCGGCCTGCGGCGCTCCGGAGCCGGCGCAGGCGGACCAGCCGATCGCCGGGGTGGCCCCGCTGCAAAGCGCCGGGCCGGACGAGGTGAGCTTCCTCGACAACCGCCGCTACCTGGACGAACTGGCAGCGACGCGGGCCGGCGCGGTGATCCTGCACCCGGACCTTGCAGCGCGCGTGCCCGCTGGGTGCACCGCCCTGCCGACCGCCAATCCCTATGCCGGCTGGGCGCGCGTCGCCGCTCTGTTCCACCCCGAGCCGCCGGCGCGTCCCGGCGCGCACCCGACCGCCGTGGTCGATCCGGCGGCGGTGGTCGATGCCTCGGCGGAGATCGGGCCGCTCGCGGTGGTGAGGGCGCGGGCGGAGATCGGGCCGCGCTGCCGGATCGGGCCGGCGGCGGTGATCGGCGAGGGGGTGGTGCTCGGTCCGGACTGCCGCATCGGTGCCCATGCCAGCCTGAGCCACGCGCTGGTCGGCGCGCGCGTCTATGTCTATCCCGGCGCGCGGATCGGCCAGGAGGGGTTCGGATTCGCCACCACCGAGACGGGGTTCCTGACCGTGCCGCAGCTCGGCCGGGTGATCCTGGAGGACGACGTCGAGGTGGGGGCGAACAGCACCATCGACCGCGGCTCGGCCCAGGACACGGTGATCGGCGCCGGGTCGCGCCTCGACAACCTGGTGCAGATCGGGCACAACGTGCGCCTCGGGCGCTGCTGCGTGATCGTCGCGCAGGCCGGGATTTCCGGCTCGACCGTGCTGGAGGACTTCGTCATGGTCGCAGGCCAGGCCGGCATGACCGGCCACTTGCGCATCGGCCGGCGGGCGCGCATCGGTGCGCAGGCGGGTGTCATGGCGGACGTTCCGGACGGAGCCGAGGTGGTGGGCAGCCCGGCCATGCCGGTGAAGGAGTTCTTCCGCCAGGTGGCGACGTTGCGCCGGCTGGCGGCTGGCCGCGCGGGGATGGCGAGCGGGAAGAAGGCCGGGGAGTCGGGCTGAAGCGGCGATGGACAGTACCGCAACGGGGCAGGGGCAGACTGAGGGATCCGGCATCACGGCGGACATCGCGCGCATCATGCACGCGATCCCGCACCGCTACCCGTTCCTGATGATCGACCGCGTGGTCGATGTCGTGCCCGACCGCTCCGCGATCGGCATCAAGAACGTCTCAGCCAACGAGAGCTTCTTCCAGGGTCATTTCCCCGGCCATCCGGTGATGCCCGGCGTGCTGATCGTGGAGAGCATGGCGCAGACCGCGGCGGTGCTGGTGGTCGAGACACTGGGGCCGGAGGCGGCCGGCAAGGTCGTGTATTTCATGACCATCGAGCACGCCAAGTTCCGCCGTCCGGTGCATCCGGGCGATCAGTTGCGCATCCACGTCACCAAGGAACGCCATCGCGGCAATGTCTGGAAGTTCAGCGCCGAGGCGCGGGTCGATGGCGTGTCGGTGGCAGAGGCCACCTACGCCGCCATGATCATGGACCGGGCAGCCGAACGGTAGATCGCGGGAGCGGGCAGGGTGGCGAGCGGTATCCATGCGACTTCGGTCGTGGCGCCGGAGGCGAGCATCGGCGCGGATGTGCGCATCGGCCCGTGGTGCAGCATCGGCCCGCATGTCGTCATCGAGGACGGCGCGGAACTGGTCAGCCATGTCGTCGTGGACGGCCGCACCCGCATCGGCGCGGGAGCGAGGCTGTTCCCGTTCTGCACCGTCGGCCTGGCACCGCAGGACCTGAAATACCGCGGCGAGGACACGCTCTGCGAGGTCGGCGCGCGCACGCAGGTGCGCGAGCACGTCACCATCCATCGCGGCACCGTGACCGGCAGCGGCATCACGCGCGTCGGCGCCGACTGCCTGCTGATGGCGGTGGTGCATGTCGCGCATGACTGCGTGCTCGGCGACGGCGTGATCGTGGCCAACAATGTCGTCATGGGTGGCCATGTCACGATCGGCGACGGCGCGGTGATCGGCGGCGCGGCGGCGCTGCACCAGTTCGTGCGCATCGGGCGCGGTGCCATGGTCGGCGGGGTCTCCGGCGTCGAGGCCGACGTGATCCCGTTCGGCAGCGTCGTCGGCAACCGCGCGCGGCTGGCGGGGCTCAATCTGATCCGGCTCAAGCGGCTGGGGATGCAGCGGGCGCAGATCCATCGCCTGCGCGCCGCGTTCCGGATGCTCTTTAAGGGCGACGGCGTGTTCGCCGCGCGGGTGGCGGCGGTGCGCGCGGAATTCGGCGCGGATGCGCTGGTCGCCGAGGTGCTCGACTTCGTGGAGGCGCCAAGTCGCCGCGGCTTGATCCGCGTCGCGGTCGACGCCGATATCGGCGACGACGATGCCGGCTAGTGCAGCACCACCCCGTCAGGGGCGCCCAGCGTGTCCGCGCTGATCGGATCGCTTTCGGCGGCGCAGACGGCGATTGCGGTGCGCAGCGCGTCGGCAGTGCCGGCGAGGTGCAGGCTCGCCGCCTCGTCGGCGAGCATTCGCAGGCATTGGAGCAGCCCCTCCGCGCTCGGCGTCTCAGGGTCGGGCTGGTTCGCCGGCAAGTTGCTCATTGCTTGTCGCTCTTCCATCAGGCGGGTTGCTGGCCGGATCGCTCACGAGCGCGTGAACGTCCGGGACCTGCCTATGCCGCAAGGGCGCGGGTGGGAGCAACAGGAATCGCCGCGTTGCCGTCGTGCCGGCAGCGACTGAGCCACGCCCGGCGCTCGGCATCCTGGCCGGCGGCGGGCCGCTGCCGGGACGCGTGGCGGCGGCGGCGGCAGCAGCGGGGCGGGCGGTGTTCCTGGTCGGGCTGGAGGGCTATGCCGATCCCGCGGTGCTGGCGCCGTTTCCGCATGCCTGGGCGCGGCTGGGGGCGGCGGGGCGCAGCCTGGCGCTGCTGCGCGCCCAGGGCTGCCGCGACGTCGTGCTGGTCGGGCCGGTCCGGCGCCCGTCGCTGCTCGACCTGCGACCGGATGCCGAGGGGGCGCGGCTGCTCGCCCGTATCGGGCGGGCCGCGTTCGGCGGCGATGACGGATTCCTCGCCGCGATCGTGCGGGTGCTGGCCGAAGAAGGGTTCCGCGTGCTCGGCGCGCATGAGGTGCTGACCGAGGCGGTGGCGCCGGGTGGCACGCTTGGGGCGGTGCTGGCGGACGCGCAGGGGATGGCCGACATCGCGCGCGGCGTCGCAGTGGCGCGGGCGCTGGGTGGGGTGGATGTCGGGCAGGGCTGCGTGGTGCAGCAGGGCATCGTGCTGGCCGTCGAGGCGATCGAGGGCACCGACGCGATGCTGGCCCGCGCCGCCGGCCTGCGCCGTCCCGGTCCCGGAGGCGTGCTGGTCAAACTGGTCAAGCCGGGGCAGGAACGGCGCGCCGACCTGCCGACCATCGGCCCTGCCACCGTGCGTGCCGGCGCCGCCGCGGGTCTGCGTGGCATCGCGGTGGAGGCCGGCGGCACGTTGCTGACGGACCGGGCCGGGCTGATCGCGGCGGCCGATGCGGCGGGGCTGTTTGTGCTGGGGATCGACCCGGCGGAATTTTCGCAACCGGAGGACAAACCATGAGTGAGGGTTATCGCTACCTGCACACCATGCTGCGCGTCGGCAACCTTGAGCGAAGCGTGAAGTTCTATTCCGAGATGTTCGGCATGAAGGAACTGCGCCGCCGCGACGTGCCGGACGGGAAATACACGCTGGTGTTCATGGGCTACGGCGCGGAGGACAGCCACACCGTGCTGGAACTGACCTACAACTACGGCGTGGACAAGTACGACCTCGGCACCGCGTTCGGCCATCTGGCGATCGGCGTGCCGGACGTGTACGCCGCCTGTGCGAAGATGCGCGCGGCGGGGACGAAGATCACGCGCGAGCCGGGGCCGGTGAAATTCGGCACCACGGTGATCGCCTTCGTCGAAGACCCCGACGGCTACAAGATCGAACTCGTGCAGACGCACTGACGCGCCTTGCCACCGCCGTCGCGGCGGTGGCAGCCTGCCGCGCAAAGCGGGAGGCAACGCGGTGGATCAGGCGCCAGCACTCGACATCGACCCGTTCGCCGCGTCGTTCTTCGACGATCCGTTCCCCGCCCACGCGGCGCTGCGCGATGCCGGGGCGGTGGTGTTCCTGCCGCGTCACGGCTTTTACGCTGCGGCGCGCTGGCAGGAGGTCCACGCCATGCTCAACGACTGGCAGGGCTTCTGCTCCTCGCGCGGCGTCGGTGTCTCGGACTTCGCGCGCGAGAAGCCGTGGCGTCCGCCCAGCCTGGTGCTGGAGGCCGATCCCCCGGCGCATACCCGCGCGCGCACCGTGCTCGACCGCGCGCTGGCGCCGGCCGCGCTGCGTCCGCTGCGCGCGGCGCTCGCCGAGGCGGCGGCGGAATGTGTCGAGGCGGCGCTGGCGGCGGGTGAATGCGACGCCATCCCGGCACTGGCCGAGGCGTTTCCGCTCGCCGTGTTCCCCGATGCGATGGGACTGACCCGGGAGGGGAGGGAGCACCTGCTGCCGTACGGCTCGCTCGCCTTCAATGCCTTCGGCCCCGACAACGAACTCCGCCGTGCAGCACTGGCGGAGGCGGCGCCGCACGTCGCCTGGGTCGGCGCACAGTGCCGGCGCGAGAACCTTGCCCCCGACGGCATCGGCGCCGCCATCCACGCCGCCGCCGATCGCGGCGAGATCACGGCGGAGGAGGCAGTGCTGCTGGTGCGCTCGCTGCTCACGGCGGGGCTGGACACCACGGTCTCGGCGATCGGCGCCGCGCTGCATTGCCTCGCGACCTTTCCGCACGCCTTCGCGCAGCTGCGTGCCGACCCCACGCTCGCGCGCGCGGCGTTCGAGGAGGCGCTGCGTTTGGAAAGCCCGGTGCAGACCTTCTTCCGCACCACCACGCGCCCGATCGAGGTGGACGGCACGACACTGGGCGAGGGCGACAAGGTGCTGTTGTTCCTCTGCGCGGCCAACCGCGACCCGCGCCGTTGGGACCGGCCGGACGAGTACGACCTGTCGCGCCGCACCGCCGGCCATGTCGCCTTCGGCTCCGGCGTTCACATGTGCGTCGGCCAGTTGCTCTCGCGCCTGGAGGGCGAGGCGCTGCTGACCGCGCTGGCGCGGCGCGTGGCGGCGATTGAGCCGGCGGGGCCGCCGGTGCGGCGGCATAACAACACGCTGCGTGCGCTCGCCCATCTGCCGCTGCACCTGCGCGCGGCGTGACGCGCGGGGTCAGCGTCAGCCGCTCTCGCGCCCGTAATTGGGCCACAGCCGCGGTGTGGCGACTTCTACCGAGTGGCCGTCGGGGTCGCGGAAATACAGGCTGACGCTGCCGCTCGGCCAATCGACCCGGCTTTCGATCGCGACGCCGAGACTGGCCAGCCGCCGCTCCCAGCCGGGCAGATCGTCCTCGGGGATGGCGAAGCACAGGTGCAGGCGGCCGTGTCCGTCATGCGGCGGGATGGTGCCGCCCGCCGTGTGGCCGGGGGTGGCGGCGGCGCCTTGGCGGAACAGCAGCAGAACCTGCGCGCCGGGCACGCCCAGCGCGCACATGCGCGAATCACGGATGAACTGCGGAAAACCGAACACACACTGATAGAAGTCGCGCGCGCGGTCGAGATCCGCGACATACAGCGATGTCTCCAGCACGTGCGTCACGCGGGGCAGATCGGCGCTCATGCCGGCATTCTCCTCTGCTCGCCGCCAGACTACGCCGCCGCGGCGGAACATGCTCGACCCGTGCCGGCCGCTGGGCGCATCATCGGCGTGGTGGTTCGGGGAGGCGGCGCGCCATGCGCATCGATCCGCTGATCGCATGCGGCGTCGTGGCCGCCACGGCACTGACCGATGCCGTCTATGTGCTGTTCAGCGCCGCCGTCGCGTCACGGCGCCGGCTGCACGCGGCGAACTGGAGCGCGCTGTGGTACCTGCTCTCCGCGTTCGCGGTCATCAGCTACACGCAGAACGCTGCCTATGTTCTGTTCGCCGCTGCCGGTTCGTGGCTCGGCGCTTTCGCCTCGATGACCTGGCTCAGACGCGGATAGTGGCGGCCGCGTCACGCCCGCTTGCCGCGACGGCGCGCGCGGCCCTAGGCTCGTGCCGCCAGTTTCCGGGGGTCACGGCCGCAGCATGTCCACGCTCAGTCACGCCATCGCTCCGGCGCTTCCCGAGGATGCCACTGCTGCCGCACTCGTGGCGCGCGTCTGGCGGCCCGATGTCGGCGGGCCCTCGGTTGCCGCCGTGCGCGACGGCGCGGTGGTCGATGTCACCGCCACTTTCCCCACCCTGCGTGATCTGTGCGAGGCTGATGACCCGGCCGCTTCGCTGCGCGCGGCGACGGGCGACCCGCTCGGCGAACTTGACGCGATCCTGGCCAACACGCCGCGCGAGTCGCGCGATCCGGGGCGGCCGTGGCTGCTGGCACCCTGCGACCTGCAGGCGATCAAGGCGTGCGGCGTCACTTTCCCGATTTCCATGCTGGAGCGCGTGATCGAGGAGCGGGCGCGTGGCGACATGGCCGCCGCCGCGACCATCCGCACCCAGGTCAACCGCCTGGTCGGCAGCGACCTCGCCAGCCTCAAACCGGGCTCGCCGCAGGCGATGGAACTCAAGCGCGTGCTGATCGAGCAGGGCGCGTGGAGCCAGTATCTCGAAGTCGGCATCGGGCCGGATGCGGAAATCTTCACCAAGGCGCAGCCGATGAGCGCCGTCGGCACCGGCATGGACGCGGGCGTGCATCCCATCTCGACCTGGAACAATCCGGAGCCGGAAGTGGTGCTCGCCGTCGCCTCGACCGGGCGCATCGTCGGCGCGACGCTGGGCAATGATGTCAATCTGCGCGATGTCGAGGGGCGATCGGCGCTGCTGCTGTCGAAGGCCAAGGACAACCAGGGATCGACCGCGATCGGCCCGTTCCTGCGCTTCTTCGACGCCGGCTTCACCCTCGATGATGTCCGCCGCATGGTGGTCACCCTGACCGTCGAAGGCGAGGATAATTATCGGCTGGAGGGCAGCTCCTCGATGGCGCGCATCGCCCGCGACCCGGCCGACCTCGCTGGCCAGTTGCTGAATGCGCATCACGCCTATCCCGACGGGGCGGTGCTGTTCCTCGGTACGATGTTCGCGCCGGTCGAGGATCGCGATGCGCCGGGCAAGGGGTTCACGCACAAGACGGGGGATATCGTCACCATCGCCACCCCGAAACTCGGTCGGCTGGTCAACCGCATCCGCCCCACCGACCAGTGCGAACGCTGGACCTTCGGCGCCGCGGCGCTGATGCGCAACCTGGCCACGCGGGGCCTGCTCGGCGGGTGATCGCGCGGGCCGGGAACCCGACGCCGCAGGACCGGACAGCATGGACATCAATCTCGTCTATGACCCGAGCGTCAGCGTCGCGCCGTCCGGCTTTACGGTGGCGCTGACCTACGCGGCGCAGATTCTCGACCATCTGATCACCGACCCGATCACCGTGAATATTTCGGTCGGCTGGGGCGAAATCGGCGGCACGCCGATCTCCTCGGGCGCCGAAGGCGGTCCCGCCAACGGAACGGTCGTGCCCTATACGACGCTGCTCGCCGATCTGCGCACCCATGCCGATTTGGCTGCCGCGCAGGAGGCGATCGCCAACGCGCCGACCTACGATCCGTCGGGCGGCGCCGGCTTTTTCGTCAGCTCGGCGCAGGAGAAAGCGTGGGGGATGCTGCCGGCGAATGCCAGCGGTCTCGACGGACAGGTCGGCTTCAGCGACTACGCCGGCTACGACTTCAGTACCACCAATCTGGCGGTGCCGGGGGAGTGGGACTTCGTCGGCGTGGCGCTGCACGAACTGACGCACGCGCTGGGCCGGGTCTCCGGGTTGCAGCCGAACTGGGGCAACCTCACCGTGCTCGACCTGTTCCAGTACGCCGCACCCGGCCAGATCGACCTCTCATCGTACCAGCCCGCGTATTTCTCGATCGACGGCGGGCACACCAGCCTGGGCACCTTCGATGACACGCTGGACTGGGCCGACTGGACGTCCAGTGTGCCGGCCGACGCTTTCGACCTGAGTGGCGCGCTCGGCACCGACCTCGTGCTGTCGCCGACCGACGTGACGCTGATGGATGCGATCGGCTTCGATGTCGCCTGTTTCGCCGCCGGCACGCGCATTCGCACCTCGCGCGGTGACGTGCCGGTCGAGGCGCTGCGTGCTGGCGAGGATCGCGCGATCACCGCGTCCGGTGCGGCAAGGCGGATCATCTGGGTAGGGCAGCGCAACGTCGCGACGGCGCGGCACCGACGGCCGGCGGACGTGATGCCGGTCCGCGTCCGCCGCAATGCAGTGGCGCCCGGACAGCCGGCGCGCGATCTGCTGTTGTCGCCGGACCACGCGCTCTATCTGGACGGTGTGCTGATTCCGGTGCGCTACCTGGTCAACGGCCGCACCATCGTGCAGGAGGCCGTGGCGCGCATCACCTATTGCCATGTCGAGCTGGAACGCCACGACGTGTTGCTGGTCGAGGGGCTGGCGGCGGAAAGCTATCTGGACACCGGCAACCGTCGTGCCTTCGCGGGCGGGCAGGCGACACCGCCGCGGCCGGAGGTGGCAAGGCGCATTTGGGCGCGGCGTGCCTGTGCGCCGCTGGTGCTCGCCGGGCCGAAGCTGGCACGGGCGCGCGCCCGGCTGCTGCGGCGTGCCGTCGCGCTCGGCCACCGCGTCACGGCTGATCCCGCGCTGGAGGTGACGGCGGCGGGCCGCTCGATCTCGCTGCGGCGCAGCGGGGCGTTCGGGATCGTTGATGTACCGCCCGGCGCGGACACGCTCTGCCTGCGGTCGCGAAGCTGGGTGCCGACGCAGATGCATCCGCAATCCACCGATTCGCGCCGCCTCGGCATCGCGCTGACGCGGCTCTGGCTGGACTGGCGGGAAGCGGCACTGGACAGCCCCGGCTTCCTGCGTGGCTGGCACGGCGCCGAGCAGGGCCTGCGCTGGAGCGACGGGGAGGGTGTGCTGGCAATGCCCGAGGCGGCCAGGCATGTGGCGTTCGAGATCGCGCCGATGGGCTGCTACTGGGCAACGGCGCCGGTTCAGGCCGCCCCTGCCGATGCGGACGGGCCGCCCTGAGCGTCCTGACCGGCGTCGATGAGATGGTGGATGGCGGCGGGCGGCTGCGGCCGCACTGGCGGGCCGTGCTCGGCGCCTATGCTGCTCTGGCCGATGACCTTCCGGCGCGCGCCGCCCGCCTTGCTCAGGCGGCGGCCGAGGACGGCATCGCCTCGGTGCTGCCGGGCAGCGACGGCATCGACCGTGCCTGGCGTCCCGACCCGCTGCCGCTCCCGTTGCCGGCGGCCGAGTTCGCCGCCCTCGAGTCCGGCCTGATCCAGCGCGCCGGGCTGATTGAGGCGGTGCTGGCCGACCTCTACGGGCCGCAGCGTCTGCTCGCCGACCGGGCGCTGCCTCCGGCGTTGGTGTATGCCAACCCCGGCTTTCTGCGCCCCTGCCGCGACCTCGCCCCGGCCGGGCGGCTGATGCTGTATGCCGCCGATCTGGTGCGCGGGCCGGCGGGTGGCTGGATGGTGCTGGCGGACCGTACTGCCGCCCCCTCCGGCCTTGGCATCGCGCGCGCGACGCGCCGCCTGCTCGCCCGTGTGCTGCCCGAGCCGTTCCGACCGGTGCAGGTGCGCCAGCTCCGGCCGTTCTTCGAGTTGTGGCAGGACAGCCTGCAACGGCTGGCGCCCGGCGGGCGCGGCGCGGCAGCCGTGGCGCTGCTGACGCCCGGCGTCGGGCACCCGCACTGGTTCGAGCACATGCTGCTCTCGCGCGACCTCGGCTGCGCGCTGGTCGAGCCGGGCGATCTGACGGCGCGCGGCGGGGCGCTGTTCGTCAAGACGCTGCGCGGGCTGCGGCCGGTCGATGTGCTGCTGCGCGGCATGGATGGGCGCCTGCTCGACCCTCTGGAACTGGATGGAAGTGCCGTTGCCGGCATCCCTGGAGTGCTGGACGCGGCGCGGGCCGGCGTGGTGAGCATCGTCAACCATCCCGGCACGGGGCTTGCCGAGGCGCCGGGCATAGCCGCCTTTATGCCGGCGCTGGCCGAACGGCTGCTCGCCGCGCCGCTCGCGCTGCCACAGGTGCCCGTGCTGTGGCTCGGCGAGGCGGCGGCGCGGGCACGGCTGGCGGCGGCGCCGGAGCAGTGGCGGGTCGTCTCCGCGCTGGCGCCGGCGGCCGCCGATGCGGGGGCGCCGCCGTGGGCACTGGCGGCGCGGCAGATCGCCGCGCCGTCGCTGGCGCCAAGTCACGGGCCGCAGGGTATGGTGCCGCGCCCGGTGGTGCTGCGCCTATTCCTGGTGCATGACGGGACGCGCTGGCACGCGATGCCCGGCGGGCTGGCGCGCCTGCTCGATGACGCCGCGACGCTGGAGGAACGGCTCCCCGCGGGCGGCGTGTGCAAGGACGTGTGGGTGATGACGGAGGACCGCACCGATATCGTCGGCCCGCCGCAGCGCGCGGTGGCGCCGCTGGCGCCGCGTCGCGATGCCGGCGAACTGCCCAGCCGGGTTGCCGACAACCTGTTCTGGCTCGGCCGCAGCGTCGAGCGGTTGGATCGCGGCGCGCGGCTGGTGCGGGCGGCGATCGGCCGGGCGGCGCGCGGCGGCGCACTGCTGCCGCGGGAGGTGGCCGAACTCGGCTGCGTGCTGCGCTGCCTCGCGGATGCCGGCCTGATCGCGGCCGAAGCCGCAGCCGGCGGCAGCCAGGCGGCGCTGGCGCAGGCGCTGCTCGGCACGGTGCGGGAGGGGCGCGACGCCGGCGCCATCACCCGCCTGTTCGATCAGGTGGCGCGCCTGACCGAGAGCGTGCGCGACCGCCTGACCGGCGACATGTACGCCACCTTCACCGCCGCGCTGCGGGCGGCGCGCGAGGAAACGGCGGACTCGCGCCGCAGCCTGGACGCGCTAGCGCACGGGCTGGCGGCGGTGCAGCGATACGCCGCGGCGGTCGCCGGCATGGCGACGGAGAACATGGTGCGCGGCGGCGGCTGGATGTTCCTCGAACTCGGCCGGCGTATCGAGCGGTCGCAGGCGGTCGCCGCCGAGATCGTCGCCGCCCTCGATCAACCGCCGGCGCGCATCGAAAGCGGGTTGCGGCTGATTCTGGAACTGTGCGATTCCGCCATCACCTACCGCAGCCGCTACCTCTCGGTGATACAGCCGGCGACGGTGCTGGACCTGGTGCTGGCCGATCAGGGCAATCCGCGCGGCCTCGCGTTCCAGCTCGCCGCGATGCACGCGCTGCTCGACGATCTGGCGGGCACGGACGACTCCGGGGAGCGGCTGGCCTCGGTTGCCGCCGGACTGTTGGCGGAGGCCGAGGCGCTGGTGGCCGATGTGCTCGCGGCACCGGATCAGGCCGTTGCCGCCGCCGCCGTACCGGCGCGGCTGCGCGCGATCGGCGCGGCGCTGGCCGGGCTGTCGGACCGGATCACCCGGCGCTACTTCGCACTGCTGCCGGCGGCGCAATCGTTCGGCTGGGGCGGGGAGGAGGCGTGAGATACCGCCTGCGCCACGTCACGCGCTACCGCTATGCAGAGCCGGTCGATCTCGCCGCGCACCTGCTGCACCTGACGCCGCGGGTGCTGCCGCAGCAGGCGGTGCTGGCCGCGACGCTCACCGCCACGCCGGAGCCGGCGCGGACGGTCACGCGACCCGATCATTTCGGCAACACGGCCGGCTGGCTGTTCCTCGACGCGCCGCACGACCGCTTCGCGGTGACGCTGGCGGCCGAGGTCGCGGTCGCCTTCCCCGCGCCCCCGCTGGCCGCGCGGACCCTGCGGTGGGAGCAGGTGGCCGCTGACGGCATGACGGGCGAGGCGGCCGAGTTCGCCTTCGCCAGCCCGCTGGTGTCCGACGAGCCGGCGGCCGGCGCCTATGCGGCGGCGAGTTTTCCGGCCGGGCGGCCGGTGCTGGCCGGGCTGCTCGACCTGACCGCGCGCATCCGGCGCGACTTCGCGTTCCGCCCCGGGGCCACGACGGTCGCGACGCCGGTGGCGCGCGTGCTGGCGCAGCGTGCCGGCGTCTGCCAGGACTTCGCGCATCTGATGATCGCCGGGCTGCGCGCGCTCGGTCTGCCCGCGCGGTACGTCTCGGGCTACGTGCGCACCCGACCGCCGCCCGGCGAGGCGGCGCGGCGCGGCGCCGACCAGTCGCATGCCTGGGTCGGCGCGTGGCTCGGGCCGGGGCTGGGCTGGGTCGATCTCGATCCCACCAACGACCTGGTGGTGGCCGAGGAGCACGTGGTGCTCGGCTGGGGCCGCGACTTCGGCGATGTGTCGCCGCTGCGCGGTGTCATCCTGGGCGGCGGTGCGCACGATGTTGCCGCAGAGGTGGAGTTGGAGGCGCTGTAGCGCCGATGAGGCGAGCCCGTTCGTGGCAGGCAGGCGGGGCTGGAATTTCGTAACGATATAGCAATGTCAGGATGACGCTGCGGTCGCGGCGGCCTACCGTGGCCCGCGCAACCGGCGAGAGGCGGCGCGATGATCGGCATCGACTGGGGGACCAGCAGTTTCCGGGCGTTCCGCCTCGACGCCGACGGCGCCATCAGCGACCGCCGCGCCGCGCCGCGCGGGATCCTGGCCGTGGAGGGCGGGCGGTTCGAGGAAGAACTGCTGCGCCAGGTCGGCGACTGGATCGCCGACGGCGAGCGCCAGGTGCTGATGTCCGGCATGATCGGCAGCCGTCAGGGCTGGCTGGAAGCGCCGTACGTCGCCTGCCCGGCCGGCGTCGCCGAGATCGTGGCGCAACTCGCGGTTGTGCCGTGCGAGGGCGCGGACCTGCGCGTGGTGCCGGGCCTGACCTGCACCGATGCCGGCGGCACGCCGGAGGTGATGCGCGGGGAGGAGACGCAGATCATCGGCGTGCTGGAGGAGATGGACGGCCCGGCGCTCGCCTGCCTGCCGGGCAGCCACAGCAAATGGGCGGAGGTGGCGGATGCGCGCATCGTGCGCTTCGCCACCTATCTCAGCGGCGAGGCGTTCGCGGCCCTGCGCGGCCACACCATCCTCGGACGGTTGATGCGCGACGCGCCGATCGACCTCGCCGCCTTCGATCGTGGCGTGGCGCGCGCCGCGGAGCCGGGGCATCTGCTGCACCATCTGTTCGGCGTGCGCACGCTCGGCCTGTTCGGGGCACTGGATGAGACACAGGGCGCGTCGTACCTGTCGGGACTGCTGATTGGCCATGAGGTGCGGGCCGCCCTGCCGGCCGGCGGCGCCACCGTGCATCTGATCGGCGCCGCCGCGCTGTGTGACCTGTACACTCGTGCCGTCGCCGCCTGTGGCGCGCGGTCCGTGGTGCATGGCGACGACGCGGCGGCACGCGGGCTGGCGCGGCTGGGGAGGGATGCGGCATGGCATTGACGCTCCGCGACGGGCTCGCGCGCTGCCCGCTGATCGCCATCCTGCGCGGCGTGCGCCCGGAGGAGGCGGAGGCAGTGACCGAGGCGCTGGCGGAGCACGGCATCGCCATCGTCGAGGTGCCGCTGAACTCGCCCGACCCGCTTGCCAGCATCGCGCGCCTGTCCGCCCGATTCGGCGAACGGCTGCTGATCGGCGCGGGAACCGTAATGCGCGAGGCGGAGGTCGCGGCGGTCGCCGAGGCCGGCGGACGGCTGATCGTGACGCCGCACGCCGCGGCCGAAGTGGTGCGGGCGGCGAAGCGGCGCGGCATGGTCGCCTGTCCGGGCATGTTCACGCCGACCGAGGCGTTCGCCATGCTCGATGCCGGCGCCGATGCGCTCAAGCTGTTCCCGGCCGAAGCCTCGCGGCCGGCGGCGCTGCGGGCGCTGCGCGCGGTGCTGCCGGCGGGGACGGCGGTGCTGCCGGTGGGCGGGATCGAGGCCGGCACGATGCGGCCGTGGCTGGAGGCCGGCGCCGCCGGGTTCGGCATCGGCTCGTCGATCTACCGCCCCGGCGACACGCCGGCGCAGGCGGGCGCGAAGGCGGCGGCGCTGGTCGCGGCACTGCGCGGCTGAACCGGCGCGCGCCGTCGCGGCGCAATCGTGAGTCGCGCCGTTGTCGATGTTCCTGTATTGTTCAGGTCACTCCGGCATTGAGAGGAGGCGCGAAACCCTCATATTGTGTCTCCAGTGCAGCGTGACCGCCACATCTAGTGACTTTTCAATTGACGCCGCCAAGCCCTTGGGCCGGAATGGGGCAAGGCCGAATCACCTGGGAGTTCAACCGTGCTCGACGCCGTTCAGTTGCAGGGTCGCCATCAGGTCCGGGTCGATCGGTCGCGCGACGCGCTGCTGACCGATTTCGGCCGCGCCACGCTCGGCGATCGCTACCTGCTGCCGGGCGAGTCGTTCCAGGACCTTTTCGCGCGCGTGGCGAGCTATTACGGCGACGACGCCGCGCACGCCCAGCGCATCTATGACTACATCAGCCGGCTTTGGTTCATGCCGGCGACCCCAGTGCTGTCCAACGGCGGCACGCAGCGCGGCCTGCCGATCTCCTGCTTTCTGAACGAGGCGTCCGACAGTCTGGAGGGGATCGTCGGGCTGTGGAACGAGAATGTCTGGCTCGCCTCCAAGGGCGGGGGCATCGGCAGCTACTGGGGCAACCTGCGCTCGATCGGCGAGAAGGTCGGGCAGAACGGCAAGACCTCCGGCGTAATTCCGTTCATCCGCGTGATGGACAGCCTGACGCTCGCGATCAGCCAGGGCAGCCTGCGGCGCGGTTCGGCCGCGGTCTATCTGCCGGTCAGCCATCCGGAGATCGAGGAATTCGTGGAAATCCGCCGCCCCACTGGCGGCGATCCGAACCGCAAGGCGCTCAACCTGCACCACGGCGTGCTGGTGCCCGATGCGTTCATGCGCGCGGTGGAGGCGGACGAGGACTGGGCGCTGATCTCGCCCAAGGACGACAGCGTGGTGCGGAAAATCTCCGCCCGGTCCTTGTGGATTCGCATCCTGACCGCGCGCATCGAGACCGGCGAGCCGTATCTGGTGTTCTCCGACCACGTCAACCGCGCCCGGCCGGAGCATCAGAAGCTGGCTGGGCTGGAGGTCAAGACCTCCAACCTGTGCAGCGAGATCACGCTGCCCACCGGCATCGACCAGCACGGCCAGCAGCGCACCGCCGTCTGCTGCCTGTCCTCGCTGAACCTGGAGACGTGGTTCGAGTGGGAGAAGCAACCGCTGTTCATCGAGGACGTGATGCGCTTCCTCGACAACGTGCTGCAGGACTTCATCAACCGCGCGCCGGAGGGGATGGAGCGGGCGAAGTATTCCGCCATGCGCGAACGCTCCGTCGGCCTGGGCGTCATGGGGTTCCACGGCTTTTTGCAGGCGCAGGGCGTGCCGTTCGAGAGCGTGGTGGCGAAGTCGTGGAACAAGCGGATGTTCCGCCACATCCGCGCGCAGGCCGATGCCGCCTCGCACGCGCTGGCCGTGGAGCGCGGGGCGTGCCCGGATGCCGCCGAGTACGGCATCATGGAGCGGTTCTCCAACAAGCTCGCCATCGCGCCGACCGCGTCCATCTCGATCATCGCCGGCAACGCCTCGCCGGGCATCGAGCCGATCGCGGCCAACGTGTTCCTGCAAAAGACGCTGTCGGGCAGCTTCTCGGTACGCAATCGCCCGTTGCAGAAACTGCTGGCGGAGCGGGGGCATGATGACGAGGAAACCTGGTCCTCGATCACGCGCACGCAGGGCAGCGTGCAGCACCTGGATTTCCTGACCGACGACGAGAAGGCGGTGTTCAAGACGGCGTTCGAGATCGACCAGCGCTGGGTAATCGAGCACGCCGCCGACCGCACGCCGTACGTCTGCCAGAGCCAGTCGGTGAACGTGTTTCTCCCTGCCAACGTGCACAAGCGCGACCTGCACCAGATCCATTTCCAGGCATGGAAGCGCGGCCTGAAGTCGCTGTACTACTGCCGCAGCCTCTCGATCGCGCGCGCCGACAACGTGGGCGAGAAGGCGGTGCGGCCGGCAGAGTTCTCGCCCGTCGCCGAGGCGCGCGAACCGGAGTTGCCACTGACGGTGGCGAAGACGAAGGTGGTGGATTACGAGGAGTGCCTGGCGTGTCAGTGAGAATCCAAGTGTAGGGCCGGAAAGCGAAGCGCATCCCGCCGCATCGCATACGGCGCGTCGCGCGGCGCACCCTCACCCCGGCCCTCTCCCACAAGTGGGAGAGGGAGAAGTTGGGCCGATGACGTCCCTCTCCCGCTTGCGGGAGAGGGTGGCGAGCGAAGCGAAGCCGGGTGAGGGTTCGGTCCCGCCGCCTCCGAGAAGAACCAGTCTGCGTCAGATGGATCACCAACCCCCCATGCCCGACGATCAGCCCCGCCACTTCGACCTGCTCACCGAGAACCCGGTGTACAAGCCCTTCCGCTACCCCTGGGCCTACGAGGCGTGGCTGACGCAGCAGCGCGTCCACTGGCTGCCGGAGGAGGTGCCGCTCGCCGATGACGTGAAGGACTGGCACAGGAACCTCACGCCCGCCGAGCACAACCTGCTCACCCAGATCTTCCGCTTCTTCACCCAGGCGGATGTCGAGGTGAACAACTGCTACATGAAGCACTACAGCCGGGTGTTCAAACCGACCGAAGTGTTGATGATGCTCTCGGCGTTCTCCAACATCGAGACGGTGCACATCGCCGCCTACAGCCACCTGCTCGACACCGTGGGGATGCCGGAGGCGGAGTATCAGGCGTTCCTGAAATACAAGGAGATGAAGGACAAATACGACTACATGCAGGGCTTCTCGGTGGACAACCGGCACGAGATCGCGAAAACCCTCGCCGCCTTCGGCGCCTTCACCGAGGGGCTGCAACTGTTCGCCTCCTTCGCGATCCTGCTGAATTTCCCTCGGTTCGGGAAGATGAAGGGGATGGGCCAGATCATCTCCTGGTCGGTGCGCGACGAGACGCTGCACTGCAACTCCGTGATCCGCCTGTTCCGCACCTTCGTGCAGGAGAACCAGGAAATCTGGACGGAGGAATTGCGGCGGGAGCTGTATCTGACCTGCGCCACCATCGTCGATCATGAGGACGCCTTCATCGACCTCGCCTTCGAACTCGGCCCGATCGAGGGGCTGACGGCGGACGAAGTAAAGCAGTACATCCGCTACATCGCCGACCGGCGCCTCACACAGCTCGGCCTCGACCCGCTCTATCACGTCGAGCGCAATCCGCTGCCCTGGCTGGACGACATGCTCAACGCCGTCGAGCACACCAATTTCTTCGAGAACCGTGCCACCGAATACAGCCGCGCCTCCACGATCGGCTCGTGGGAGGAGGCGTTCGCGCCCGCATGAGGCGATGCCTTGCCTGAGGCATCCGGCCGACCTAGCTAGGAGACACCGCAGCCGCAGGAGACTGCCGATGGACCCTGGCGCGATCGGCCTGTTGCCCCGCAATCCCTGGGTGGCTAGGCGTCCGCTGACGGTGGCGGAATACCATCGCATGGGCGAGGCCGGCATCCTTGGGGAAGACGACCGCGTCGAGCTGATCGAGGGAGAGCTGATCGCCATGGCGCCGATCGGCAGCGACCACGCCGGCACGTCGAACGCGCTCAACCGCGCTTTGGTTCGGCTGGTCGGGGACCGCGGCGTGGTGGCGGTGGGCAACCCGGTGCAGCTCGACGATTATTCCGAACCCCAGCCGGACTTCGCCGTGCTCCGGCCGCGGGCGGACGATTACCGGCGGGCGACGCCGCGGCCGGCGGACGTGCTGCTGATCGTCGAGGTGTCGAACACCAGCCTGCGCTATGACCGCACCGTAAAGCTGCCGCTCTATGCCCGCCACGGCATTCCCGAAATCTGGGTGGTGAACCTCGCCGCCGGCGAGGTCGAGGTCTATCGCGAGCCGACCGGCGACGGCTACGCCTCGGTCGCGCATGTCGGCCGGGACGGCGCTCTGGTGCCGTCGCTGCTGCCGGGGGCGGCGATTCCGGTGGCGTCGCTGCTCGGCTGACCTACGGCGCATCCCGCCACGGCGACCGATCGCTCCAACCCCGCAGCGCCGCACTCGCCCAGGCGGCGTCCTTGTCCTTGTGACACAGCGTGCAGGCGTCCGGCATTTTCATCGCCGCGGCAGCGGCCGGCGCGACGAAGCGGAAGGTGTGCGCGTGCACCATCACGTCGCCCAGCGTCTGCTCGATCGCCGGCATGTGGCAGGCGGCGCAGGCGCTGCCGGGGCTGTCGGGCTTGTGATGCGTGTGCGCGGCGATCGTCGGCGCGCGCGGCCCGTTCTGCGTGTTCGGGCCGTGACAGGTCAGGCACATCGCGTTCCCGCGCTCACGCAGCATCGAGACATTGTCGTTGCCGTGCGGGTCGTGGCAGGAGAAGCACGTCACACCCCGCGCGTACATCAGGCTCTGCACGAAGTCGTTGCCCTGCATCCGGTTCTTGTGCGCGGTGCCGTCGGGGAAATGCGTGAACGTCGTCTCGCCGAGCCGATGCTCCTCCAGCGTCCAGAACTGCGAAAGCGACTTTCCCATTTCAAACCCCACCGGCCAGTCATAGTACTTCCCGCCGATCGGGTTGCCGGGCGGGCGGCCCTGGGAGTGGCACTGGATGCAGGTGTCGTTGGCGGCGACGTAATCCATCCGCGCCGGGTTGATGATGGTCGCGCGCACCGGCCGCGCCACATGCGCGCTGCCCGGCCCGTGGCAGCGTTCGCAGCCGACATTCCATTCGGTCACGGTTTTCGTCGTGATGTCGTAGTTCACCGAATGGCAGCCGTCGCATAACGGCCCGGTTGGGCGCTGCATGTTGTCGGGCGGATACAGCGGCGCCCACCAGTCCCCCGAATTCGGCACGAAATACGCTCGCCAGACGTGATGCGTCACGTCCCACTGCGCCGGCAACGGAAAGTAATCGTCGCCGACGCGCTTGAAATACCGCTGCTTCCAACGGCTGCCATAGACGAAGGCGATGTCGTCCTTGGTGAACGTCACCAGCCTGTCGGGCTTGTCCAGGTCGGGAATGATCGCGTCGGGATGCGTGCGCGGGTCGCGCACCACGTTCGCCATCCGCGACTTCTGCCAGCGGTCGAAGATGTCCCGGTGGCAGGACGCGCAGGCCGCCGAGCCGACATAGTGCGCGCCGGCGACACTGCCCGACGCCGCCGGCTGCATCGGCGCCGTCGTCGGCAGATGGCGGGTGAACAGCACCAGTTGCCAGATCGCGCGATCGGGCAAATCCCACGCCGGCATCCCCGTGTTCCGGATGCCGTTGCGGATATGGTAGAACACCATGCCGTCGGACAGCGGCGCGACCGCGGCGCGCAACGGCGGCACGCGCGGATACTGGCCGGTGCCGATGCGCGTCGCGCCGCCGCCGTCATAGCCGTGGCACACCGCGCAGTTCTGCTGGAACAGGGCCGCACCCTCGGCGCGGTTCGCCTCGGTGTCCGTGACCGGGTTGGTGCGCGCCGCGGCCTCCGCCGGTACGCTCGCGCGCAGCAGCCAGGTGGCAACCGCGATCTCCAGCTTCGGCGGCGCCGGACGGGCGGAGGAGAAGCCGGGCAGGGCGAAGCGATACAGCGCGCCCGCCGCGATCAGCAGCGCCACGACCACGGCCCCGGCCGCGATCAGGGGCGTGCGCCTCATGGCATCGGCCGCATGACGAAGATGGCGGCCGGAACGCCGCTCATGGCCGGCGCGGCGACGAACAGCCGGTCAAGCTGGGGCACGAACAGCGCGGTGCGCGCGCCGAACCGGGTGGCGATCCGTGCAATCCGGTCCAGCGCCCCGCCGTCGTCGCGGAACACATCAATCACGCCGGCGCCACACGACAGGTAAATCCTCTGGCGCCGCGCGTCGAAGAAGACATCGTCGGCATCGGCGCAGGCGGGCTGCTGCGCGACTTCGCGGCCGTCGGCGACGCGCAGCAGGGCGAGTCGCGGCGGATCGCGGAAACCGACGGCGAGCAACCCACCGCCCTGTTGCAATGCCATCGGGAAGTTCCCGCGCGATCCGACGAGCGGCCAATGCGCGACCTGGCGGCCCACGCGCAGATCGACCACGGCAATCTGCCTGGCGCCCGGAATGTTGACGAACGCGCGGTCGGCGACCGGGTCGAGGCGGAACGCCTCGGGATGCGCCGGCAGGCTGACGCGCGCGACAACGGCCTGCCGCGCCGGGTCGATGACCGCCAGGCCTCCCATGCCAAATCCGACGACGGCATCGCCGCTCCCCTCGTCGAGTGCGGCATCGTCGGCATCCTCGCCGAGCGCGATCGCGCCCCGCGGCGCGAGGTCGGCGCCGCGGAACAGCCGCACCGTGCCGTCGCCGCCATTGGCGACCAGGATGACATCCGCTTGCGGCGCGTAGGCCACGCCCTGCGGCTCGGCGAGGCCGGTCACGCGCGCGGCGGGACGCCCTGCCTGCACGTCGATCGCATCCAGACTGCCATTGCCGAGTTCCGCCACCAGAAGCCGGCCGTGCCGCGCATCGAAGGCCATGTGGTCGATCCGGCCGGTCACACCAACGAGGGGGATCTTGCGCTCAAGACTCAGCGCAGCCGTGTCCCGTCCGTCAGGCGGCGGCGCATTGCCCGCCTCGGCCGCCAGCGCCGTAACGCCTGCACGCAGCGTCCCGCCGGAGAGGGTGATCCCGACCGCAAACGCCAGCATGGCGACGACGACAATACCGGCCCGCCGCATCGCGCGTCCCTCCCGACCTTTGGCCCGATATGGGGGGCGATGCTCAGCCCGCCAGGGACGCCACCGCCGCGTCCACCGCGTCGCCCAGGCGCGCCACGATGGCCTCGATATCGGCCGGCGTCGCGATATAGGCCGGCGCGATCACGATGTGGTCGCCGCGCGCGCCGTCGATCGTCCCGCCCATCGGATAGACCGCGAGGCCCCGCGCCAGCGCCTCGCGCTGCACGCGCTCGTGCAGCTTCAGGGCGGGGTCGAACACGTCCTTGCTCGCGCGGTCGGCCACCAGTTCGATGGCGCGGAACAGGCCACGGCCGCGGATGTCGCCGACATGGCGGTGGTTGCCGAACCGCTCCAGCAGCCCCGCTTCCAGCCGCGCCCCCATCGCCCGCACGTTCGCAAGCAGCCCGTCCTCGGCAATGATCCGCTGCACCTCCAAAGCCGCCGCGCAGGCCACCGGATGCGCCTGATAGGTCTGGCCGTGCAGGAACCCGCCGGAGCCGCGCGCCAGGGCGTCCGCGATCCGTCCCGCGATCAGCAGCGCGCCGATCGGCTGATAGCCGCCGCCCAGGCCCTTCGCGATCACCTGCAAATCGGGCGTGACCCCTTCCTGTTCCCAGGCGTGGCGCGTGCCGGTGCGGCCCATGCCGCACATCACCTCGTCCAGGATCAGCAGCGCGCCGTGCCGCTCGCAGACCGCGCGCATCCGCGGAAAATAGCCGGGCAGGGCGGTCACGCAGCCGGTCGTCGCGCCGACCACCGGCTCGGCGACGAAGGCAATGACGCTTTCCGGCCCGAGGCGCTGGAATTCCCCCTCAAGATCCGCTTCCAGCCGGTCGAGATACTGCGCGTCGCTCTCGCCGGGTTGCTGGAAACGGTAGGCGAAGCAGGGCGAGACATGGCTGAACGCGCCGGCCAGGATCGGCTCGTACAGCCGCCGGCGCATCATATTGCCGCCGACACCGAGCGCGCCGAGCGTGGTGCCGTGATAGCTCTGCCGCCGCGCGATGAAGCGGGTGCGGCCGGGCTGGCCGATCTCGACGAAATACTGCCGCGCCAGTTTCAGCGCCGCCTCCATCCCCTCCGAGCCGGAGGAGCAGAACCAGGCGCGCGCCAGCCCGCCCGGCTCGTCGCCGAGCAGAAAGTCCGCCAGCGCCTCGGCCGGTTCGCTGCTGAAGGTCGCGGTGTGGGCATAGGCGAGGCGGGCCGCCTGCGCGCCGATCGCGGCAGCGACGCGGGCGTTGCCGTGGCCGATGCAGGCGACCGCCGCCCCGCCGGCGCCGTCGATGACCTCCCGGCCGTCGGGCAGAACGATCCGCATCCCATGTCCCGATGCGGCGACCGGCGGGATGGTGCCGAAACGGTGCAGGACGCGGCTTGGCTTCATACCGGCAGCCTACATGCCGCGGCGATCGCGTGCCAAGCCGTGGTGACACCCGCTTGCCCAGGCCCGTCAGATTGTGTTAGTTAGTGTGAGTGACGATTTCCACCCCTGATCTCTCCCCGGCCGAGCGGTTCGCGCGTCTGATCGACCGCCTGCGCCGCGCCGTGGCCGATCACGGCACGCTGCGCCGGATCGCCCCCGGCCTGCTCCTGCTGATCTCTGCCCGGCTCGCTCAGATCAATGCGCAGGTCGCCGCCCTGGTCACGCGCATCGCGGCCGGGCGGTACCGGCGCCGCCCCGATCGCCGCGTCCCGGCCACTTCGGCCCGGCGGCGGCGCCCCCAGCCGTCGCCGCTGCCGCGGACGCGCGCCTGGCTCGGACAGTTGATCCCGGAAACCCGCGCGCTCGCCAGCTACCTGCAACACCTGATCGATGAGCCGGAGATGGCGGCGCTGCTCGATGCCGCCCCGCAACTGCGCCGCCTGCTGCGCCCGCTCAACGCCATGCTCGGCCTGCGCCCCCCGGCCCAGCCGGCCGCCGCCCCGCCCGCCGCCCGCGCGGCGGCGGCGCGCCGGCCGCCGCCCTGGGTCACGCCCCCGCTGCCGCCATCCCACCGCCCGGTGCCGGCGCCGGTCCCCTCGCTGCTGTCGGGCAGCATCCCGCTCCGAAAACCCTGCTGAATGCCAGCGGCCCCCGCGTGCCTTTCACGTTCCACCCAAGCAACGAAATCGGGCGTCACACGTTGAAGCGGAACAGCAGCACATCGCCGTCGCGCACGACATAGTCGCGACCCTCGACGCGTAGCCGCCCGGCCTCGCGCGCGCCGGCCTCGCCGTTGCCGGCGACGTAATCGTCATAGCTGATCGCCTCGCAGGCGATGAAGCCGCGCTCGAAATCGCCGTGGATCACGCCGGCGGCCTGCGGGGCCTTCGTGCCTTGCGTGATGGTCCAGGCGCGCGTCTCCTTTGGCCCGACCGTGAAATACGTGATCAGGCCGAGCAGGTCGTAGCCGGCGCGGATCACGCGATCCAGCCCGCTGTCATGCAGGCCGAGCCCTTGCAGGAACTCGGCGCGATCGGCTTCCGGCAGTTGCGCCACCTCCGCCTCGATCGCGGCGGAGACGATGACGCAGCCGGCGCCCTCGGCCTTCGCGCGCGCGGCGACGCGGGCGGAGTGCGCGTTGCCGGTCGCGGCGGCGGCTTCCTCGACATTGCAGGCGTACAGCACGGGTTTCGAGGTCAGCAGTTGCAGCCGCCGCGCCGCCTCGGCATCGGCCGGCCTGATCGCGGTGCGCGCCGGGCGGCCGTCCTGCAACGCGGCCACGATCGGCTCGATCAGCGCAAGCTGCGCGGCACTTTCCTTGTCCCCGCCGCGCGCGCGCTTCTGCAGGTTCGGCACGCGCTTCTCCAGGCTGTCGAGATCGGCGAGCATGAGTTCGGTTTCCACCGTCTCGGCGTCCCGGATCGGATCGACGCTGCCCTCGACATGCGTCACGTCGCCATCCTCGAAGCAGCGCAGGACATGCACGATGGCATCGACCTCGCGGATGTTCGCCAGGAACTGGTTGCCCAGCCCTTCGCCCTTGCTGGCGCCGCGCACCAGCCCGGCGATATCGACGAATTCCAGCGATGTCGGCACGATCTTCGCCGACTTGCCGATGCGCGCCAGCACTTCCAGGCGCGGATCGGGCACGGCGACGCGGCCGACATTCGGCTCGATGGTGCAGAACGGATAGTTCGCCGCCTGCGCCGCGGCGGTCGCGGTCAGCGCGTTGAACAGCGTGCTCTTGCCGACATTCGGCAGGCCGACGATGCCGCAGTTGAAACCCATCTACGTCGCTTCCTGAGTGAGCAAGGCGACCTTGGTCATGAAGGCCTCGGGCTGGCCGGTGGCGAGCAGCGGCGCCGCCTCGGCCACCGCGTCCAGGGTGGCGATCAGCCAGTCGCGGTCGGCCTTGGCGAAATCGCCCAGCACGTGGCCGAGCACGCGCTCCTTGTGGCCGGGGTGGCCGATGCCCAGCCGCACGCGCCAGTAATCCTGCGTGCCCAGCATCCGGTCCATGCTGCGCAGCCCGTTATGCCCGGCCGCCCCGCCGCCGCGCTTCACCCGCACCTTGCCCGGCGCCAGGTCCAGTTCGTCGTGGAATGCCGTGATCGCCTCGGGCGGCAGCTTGTAGAACGCGGCGGCGGCCTGCACGCTCGTCCCGGAGTCGTTCATGTAGGTCATCGGCTTCAGCCCGACGATGCGCTCCCCGCCGACGGTGCCCTCCGCCACCAGCCCCTTGAACCGCTGCCGCCACGGCGAGAAGCCGTGGCGGATCGCGATCACGTCGAGCGCCATGAAGCCGATATTGTGGCGCTGCCGGGCCATGCCCGGCTCGGGGTTGCCGAGCCCGACCCAAAGCAGCATCGGTCGGGCCTTCGGCTACTTCTTGGCGGCGGGCTTGGCCGGCGCCTTGGCCGGTGCCTTGGCGGCGGCGGCGGCCGGGGCGGCAGCGGCGGCAGCAGCGGGCGCGGCCTCGGCCACGGCTTCGGCGGCCTTGGTCGGCGGTGCGACGGTGGCGATGACGAAGTCGCGGTCCTGAATCACTGGGCGGATTCCCGCGGTGCCCTTCAGATCCGACCAGCGGACGTTGTCGTTGATGTCGAGGCTGGCAAGGTCGGCCTCGAACTGCGAGGGCACGTTGTCCGGATCGACCAGGCAATCGACGGTGTGGCGCACCACGTTCAGCACGCCGCCGCGCTTCAGCCCGGGCGAAAGCCCATCATTGGCGAAATGCACGGCGACCGCGACGCGGATCAGCTCGCCCGAGGCGAGGCGCTGGAAATCCACGTGCTCCGGCCGGTCGGTGACGGGATGGAACTGCACGTCGCGGATCAGCGCGCGCGTGGTGCCGCCGTTCACCTTCACCTCGTAGAGGCGCGAGCGCCAGCCCGCCTGATGGATCTCGCGCACCACGATGCGGGGGTCGAGCGCGATCAGTTCGGGCGGCTGGTGCGCCCCGTAGATGACGGCAGGAACCTTGCCTGCCCGCCGAGTCGCCCGTGCTGCCCCCTTACCTGCACGCGCGCGCGCCTCGGCCTCGATGGTCGTGTAATTGGCCATGGGTTCGCTCCTGGATGGGCCGCCGCCGGCCTCCAGGGGTGCCGGCGCGGCGGCGGCGATGTAGCAGAGGCGGCGGCCGGGGAAAAGCCCGCCCTATCAACCCCGCCCGGTCACCGGCACCAGCGCGCCGCTGACGCCGCTCGCGGCGTCGGAGAGCAAAAACGCCATCACCTCGGCGACCTGCTCGGGTGTCACCCATTTGGCCGGGTCGGCGCCGGGCATGGCGGCACGGTTCTGCGGCGTGTCGATGATGCCGGGCAGCACCGCGTTGGCGCGGATGCCATGCGGCTTGCCCTCCTCGGCGGCGGCCTCGATCAGCCGCAGCACCGCAGCCTTGGCCCCGGCATAGGCGGCCATGCCGGCACCGGCGCGCAAAGCGGGCTGCGCGCCGACCGCGACCAGGCTGCCGCGCCCGGCGGCCCGCATCGCCGGCCACACGGCGCGAACCATGTTGATTGTGGTCAGCAGGTTGATCCGCCGCATCTGGTCCCACAATTCCGGCCCGTGTTCCGCGATGCTGCCCATCGCGAAGCCGCCGACCGTGTGGGCCAGCGCGTCGATGCGCCCGAACGCCGCCAGCGTTCGCGCCGCGACCGCGTTTGCACCCTCCGGGTCGGTCAGGTCCACCGCGTCGTGGGCGACCGGCGCCACACGCCAGCCGTGCCGCTCCAGCACCGCGCACAGGGCGGCGCCGAGATTGCCAGCGGCGCCGGTGACGATGACAACGCCGCGCTCGGACATCGTGACCCTCCTCGCCCAGTGCGGCCGCGATGCTACGCCCGCAGGAACAGCTCCCGCCACCGCGCATTCAGCACGCCGGCCTGCCGCTGCACGGTGATGCGGCCGGGGTCCATGCGCAGGTCGGGCAGGCCGAGCGCCGCGCCGACGCTGCGCACCTGTCCCTCGGGGTCCGCGACCAGATGCTCATACACCACATGCGCGGGGATGATGCCGTTCAGGCCGAAGAACAGGTCGAACTGCCGGTTGTCCTCGGCGAAGCCGTCGATCAAGCGGGCAATGCGCTCGCGCGAGAACCGCACGTGCTCGATCGGCACTTCCACCGTGGTGTGCGTCGTCCATTGCCCGGTCTGCCAGGCGATCTCGGCCGAGATCGCCTGCCCCAATCGGTCGGCCCGCTCGATGAACACGTAGCGCGCGGTCTCGCGGCAATGCTCCAGCACGCCGGCGCGGCCGAGCAGTTCAAGGTGCATGGTCGCGACCTTCATCGCCACCCGCCCGTCCGTCATGCGCCAACGCATATGGGCGGCGAAGAAGTCGGCGAAGCTGGCGTGGTTGTGCCCTGCCGTGTCGGCCGCGACCGCCTCGGCGTTCAGCAACTCGCCCGCGAGGTTGAGCCGGCCGGTGGAGGCAAGCGCATCGGCCAGATAGTTCGAGCCGCTGCGGTTGGTGAAGCACAGGAACACGATCGCCCGATGCGGCGGGATCGCGCTGGCGGGCACATCGACATGCCCGAACAGGGCCTCGATCGCGCGCAGGTGCATGTTGTCGGGCACGGTCGGGTATAGGATTGGCCGGGGCATCCAGGGGTCCTTCTGCCCCGCCGAGGATTGCTGCTAGGCTATCGCGCCCGTCCAAGGGAGGAAACAATGAACTCCGAAACGATCGCCGCACCGCTGCGCCGCGCCGTCGAAGCCGGCGACCTGCCCGGTGTGGCCGCCGCCGCCGCCACCGCCGACGGCGTGATCTTCGAGGATGCGTTCGGCACGCGCGGCCTGGGCACCGACGCGCCGATGACCGCCGACACCGTGGTCTGGATCGCGTCGATGACCAAGGCGATCACCGCCACCTGTGCCATGCAGCAGGTCGAGCGCGGGCGGCTGACGCTGGACGGCGACATCGCGGTGGTGCTGCCGGAACTCCGGCGGGCGCAGGTGCTCGAAGGTTTCGACGCGCAGGGGCAACCGCTTCTGCGCGCCCCGCGGCGCCCGATCACCCTGCGCCACCTGCTCACCCACACCGCCGGCTTCGGCTATGACATGTGGAGCGATGATCTGGTGCGCTACCAGGAGGCGACGGGCACGCCCGGCATCATCTCCTGCAAGAACGCCGCACTGACCACGCCGCTGCTGTTCGATCCCGGCGAGCGCTGGAACTACGGCATCTCGATGGACTGGGCTGGCCGTGCGGTGGAGGCGCTGTCGGGCCAGACGCTCGACCGCTACATGCAGGACAACGTGCTCGGCCCGCTCGGCATGACCGACACGGGATTCCGCATCGGCGCGGCGCAGATGCAGCGCCTCTCGAAGATGCACGCCCGCACGCCCGACGGGCTCGCCGCGATCGACTTCATGGTGCCGCAGGAGCCGGAATTCCACATGGGCGGCGGCGGCCTTTACGGCACCGTGCGCGACTATCTGAAATTCACGCAGATGATCCTGCACGGCGGCACGTTCAACGGCGCGCAGGTGCTGCGGCCGGAGACGGTGGCGCTGATGGGGCAGAACGCGATGGGAGAGACGGTGTGCAGCCCGATGCGCACGGCGATCCCGGGTGCCACCAATGACGTCCCGTTCCTCGACGGCATGAAATGGGGGTTGAGCTTCGTCATCAACCCCGATCCGCTGCCGACGGGCCGCTCGGCGGGCAGTCTCGCCTGGGCGGGGCTGGCGAATTCCTATTACTGGATCGACCCGGTGCGGAAGGTGACCGGCGTGTTCGCAACTCAGGTCCTGCCGTTCTTCGATGAGAAGGCAGTGCGGGCGCTGACTGATTTCGAATCGGCGGTGTACGGGAGCATGGGCGGCGGCGCGTAGCGGCGCGCCGGCTCAGGCCGGCTCCAGCCGCCACGCGGGGGCATCCGGCACGCAGCGCAACGGCATGGCGTTGGGCAGCCGCACGTTCGGCGCCAACCCCATCGCCGATCGGAGCGCGCGGAAGAAAGCGCCGTGGCCGACGACCAGCAGCGGTCCCGGCTGCGCCGTCAGCCGGTTGATCGCCGCGACCGCGCGCGCGCGCAGATCCGCGAAGGTCTCGGCGCCGTCGGGCGTGAAGCTGCCGCCGATCCAGTCGTCGAACCATTGCTGCATCGGCTGGCCTTCCTGGGTGCCGAAGGCAACCTCGCGCAGCGCCTCGTCGGTCTTTACGGCAACGCCGATGGCGGATGCAACGATCTCCGCCGTCGCGCGCGCGCGCGACAGCGGCGAGGCGACCATCGTCACGATGCCGCGCCCGCACAGCAACGCCGCGGCTGCGTGCGCCTGCGCCAGGCCCGCGGCGTTCAGCGGCACATCGACATTGCCCTGCGACAGCCCCTGCGCGTTCCAGTCGGTCTCGCCGTGGCGAAGGTACCAGAACGCGACAGCAGCCAGCGGGGGTGCGGGATCGTTCAGGCGAGGCCTTCCTGCTGCAATGCAGCCTGTACCGCCGGCCGCGCCTTCATGCGCGCAAGGTGGCCCGCGACGTTGCCCGGCAGCTCGACATTGAAGTGCGGCGCCCAGGTGCTGCAATAGAACAGCGCGGTGTCGGCGATCGAATAGTCGCCGTTGACCCACTCCTTGCCGTCCAGCGTCGCTGCCATGCGCGACAGCGCCCTGGTCGCGATGTCGCGGCCCATGGCCGCGATCGACTCCTGCTCCGCCGGCGTGGCCGCGCGGCGCGCGGCGAACATCCGCGAAAACCCCTGCATGTGCATGGTCGCCACGCAATAGTCCAACGCCTCCAGCACCCGCGCCTGACCGTCCAGGTCATCGGGGAACAGGCGCCGCTCGGGGTTGGTGCGCGCCAGCCAGTAGGCGATCGCCGGATACTCGGTCAGCACCGATCCGTCCTCGCGCACCAGCGTCGGCACCTTGCTCTTGGGGTTCACGCTTGCCAGCGGCCGCTCCGGCGCCGGCACCTTGAGGTCCACGCGCTCGGCCTCATAGGGCCGGCCGATCTCCTCCAGCAGCACATGAATGCCAAGCGAGCACGCGCCGGGCGAGTAATAGAGCTTCATGCGTGTTTCCCCAGGATGTTTCAGTCGAACAGCGAGCTGACCGAGCTTTCGTCGGAAATGCGCCGCATCGCTTCGGCTAGCAGCGGCGCGATCGTGAGCTGGCGGACATTGCTGGCAACGCGCACCGCCTCGGTGGCCAGGATGCTGTCGGTGATCGTCAGCATTTCGATGGGCGAGGAGGCGATGCGGGCCACCGCGCCGCCCGACAGCACGCCGTGCGTGACATACACGGCGACCGAGCGCGCGCCCTGCGCGATCAGCGCGACCGCCGCGTTGCACAGCGTGCCGCCCGAATCGACGATATCGTCGAGCAGGATGCAGTCGCGGTCCGATACGTCGCCGATGACGTTCATCACCTCGGAGACGCCGGCACGCTCGCGCCGCTTGTCGATGATGGCGAGGTCGCAGTTCAGCCGCGTCGCCACCGCCCGCGCCCGCACCACGCCGCCCACGTCGGGCGAGACGATCATGACGTCGCGGCCTTTGTAGCGTTCCTGGATGTCGCGCGCGAACAGCGGCGCGGTGAACAGGTTGTCCACCGGGATGTCGAAGAAGCCCTGGATCTGGGCCGCGTGCAGGTCCATCGTCAGCACGCGGTTGGCACCCGCCTCGGTGATCAGGTTGGCGACCAGCTTGGCGCTGATCGGCGTGCGCGGCCCGCTTTTTCGGTCCTGCCGCGCATAGCCGAAATACGGGATCACCGCCGTGATCCGCCGTGCCGACGCCCGGCGCAGCGCGTCCAGCGAGATCAGCAGCTCCATCAGATTGTCGTTGGCCGGATAGGACGTGGACTGGATGACGAATACGTCCTCGCCGCGGATGTTCTCGTGCAGTTCGACGAAGATTTCCATGTCCGCAAAGCGCCGCACGGAGGCGCGGGTCAGCGGCAGACTGAGCGACGCAGCGACCGCTTCCGCGAGGGGACGGTTGCTGTTGCAGGCCACGATCTTCATCGGCAACGGTCCAGAAGGGACGGGGGGCGGCGACGGCGCGCTTCTAGCAATGCCGTGAACTCTTGTCCACGAACCGTCATTTTCCGCTCGCCGCAGTGTCGCCGCCGCGGCCGGTCTGCTTGTCGATCACGTCCTTCACGCCGGCCGCCGCCTGCTGCGCCACCACCAGCGCCACATCGCCCCACAGCCCGTTCAACGTGCCGGCAGGGACGTCATTGAGTTGCACGACCTTGCCCAGGTCGTGACCCTGCGCATCCACGACATGCCAGGAAATCTCCACCCGCGTCTGGCCGCCCGGCGCCTCGGAGGTGCGCACCTCGCCGGTCACGGTGAAGTCCGCGCCATTCGGCGTGTCCTGCACCATCTCGCCCAGTTGCGGCAGTTGCCGGCGCATCTCCATGGCCAGCGCCCGGTTGCCGTCGCCCGGCGCGCCGGTGACCTCCGCGACCAGCACGCGCGGCGGGCGATTGACCAGGCTGTTCGGGTCGCTGCGCCGCAGCACCGCGTCGATCCGTGTCAACAGCGTGGCGATGGCGGGGGCGGAGGCCGCCGCCTCCTTGGCCAGCACGTCCGGCGCGGCGGCGGCCCAGTCGGTGGCCGCGACCGGAGGCCCCTCGGTGCTGCCTTGCGGCTTGCCGGTCGGGTCGGTGACGGTGAAGCTCGGTGTGATGCTGGCGCCGGTCTGCTGCGCGTGCATGTCCAGCCGCCAGTCGCCGCGCCGCACCGGTCCGGCGATCGCCGGCACCTCGCGCGCCACCAGCGCGGCGGTGACGTTGTCGGCGAAGCGGCGGCCGGCATCGGCCGGCAGCAGCATGTTGCCCGGCTGCGGCACCGCCAGTCGCGCCGGCGGCGGCCGGGACAGGATGCGACCGACCGCGCCGGGGTTGCCCTCGAACGGCCGCGGCAGGCTGCCGCAGGCGGCGAGCAGCAGCAGCGGAGCCAGCGCCAGCGCCGCCCTCATCGCACCACCACCGAAATCTGGTGGCCGATCGGCCCGCCGCCCGCGAGCGTGCGGCGACGGTGGCTGAAAAAGCGCGCCGGCTCGGCGGCGGTGTCGGCCGCGACGCGCTCGACCGCCGCGACCCCAGCCGCCGCAAGCCGCGCCGCGCAGTAGCCGCCGAGGTCGAACTGCCAGTGTCCCGGCCGTCCGTCGCGGAAGAAGCGCGGGTCAGCGACGGCGTCGTAAAGGTCGCACGCCACTTCGTAGGACTCCTGGCCGATGCACGGCCCGATCGCGGCCACGATCCGCTCCGCGCGGGCGCCGAGGTCGGTCATCGCCGCCACCGTTGCCTCCAGCACGCCGGCCACGGCACCGCGCCAGCCGGCATGGGCGGCGCCGATCACGCCGGCGCGGGGATCGGCGAGAAGTACCGGCGCGCAATCGGCGGTGACGATGCCGAGCGCGATTCCCGGCCGGTCCGTCGCCATGGCATCCGCCTGTGGCCCGGCGCCGACCGGCCAGGGGGCGGTGACGCGGACGACATGCGCGCCATGCACCTGCGTCAGCCCGACCAGAAGCGCCGGATCGGCCCCCACCGCACGGGCCGCGCGCGCCCGGTTCTCCAGCACCGCCTCCATCCGGTCGCGCCCGGAGAGCGAGCAGTTCAGGCTGGCATACGGCCCCTCGGACACCCCGCCGGCGCGGGTGAAGAAGCCGTGGCGGGCGGGCAGGGTCGTCACGAGCGGCCCGGTCACGGCTCGAACCCCGCCGGTGCAGGCAGCGCCGGGTGGGTCATGGCCAGCACCTTGAACAGCCGCCCCATGCGGTTCGGCTCCGCCAGTCGCTGCGCCGCCGCGAGCAGGCCGGGTGCCCGCGCCGGGTTCGCGGCGGCCAGTCGGCCGGTGCGCTGATAGAGGCCGAGGCGGGCGAGGAACCATCCCTGCGGCACGGGACCCCAGGCTGCGGCGCCGGCCGCGCGCGCGGCGGCCGCGATCGCGGCGAAATCGACATGCGCGGTCAGATCGGCTTCCCCCGGATCGGCCAGCGGGTCGGCCGGCCGGCCGCCGCGCAACGCCTGCAGGCTGTCGCCCGGCGCGCTGCGTTCCGGTCCGTAATCGAGGAACAGCGCCGCCCCGCCGTCGCGCGCCAGCCGTGCCCCGAGATGGGCGGCGAGCGCGATGGCGGGTTCACAGATCTCGCGGATCGCGCCGTCCTCCCCGCACTGGTCCGAACTGGGCAGGCAAGGGGCGGGCGCTTCGACGAACGCGCCCCCATCCACGAATCGCTCAGTCCACCCCGCGCCCCGGCGGACGAACTGACGGATCGGCAGCGCGTCCAAAAACTCGTTGGCGAGCAGCAGCAGCGGGCCGTCGGGCAGGTCTTCGACGCGCGCGTGCCACTCCGCGTCCGGCAGGCGCCGCGACGCGAGCGCGCGCAGGCGTGGCGACGTCTCGACCAGATGCAGGCGCAGGGCGCGCGCGAAGGCCGGGGCGGTGGCGCGGATCATGCGCAGCGCATCGTCCATCAGCGTGCCGCGCCCAGGCCCGGCCTCGGCCAGGATGACCGGTTCCGGCGCGCCCATCGCCTGCCATGTGACAGCCGCCCAGGCGCCGAGCAGCTCGCCGAACACCTGCGCGATCTCGGGGGCGGTGGTGAAGTCGGCGAACGGATCGTGGCGTGCGTAATAGGCGGCGTTGGCGCGCGCCATGAAAGCGTCCAGTCGCTCCGTCATGCCGGCGCCGGCACCTTCCCCCGCCGCGCGTACAGGATCAGCGCCGCGCCGGCGACGAACATCGGTGCCGACAGCAACTGCCCCATGGTCAGTCCCTCGAACAGGAAGCCGAGGAACGGGTCGGGCTGGCGGAACAGCTCGCCGATCGAGCGCGCCACCGCGTAGCCGCACAGGAACGAGCCGGTCAGCAGCCCGAAACGCGCGCGCACCCGCTCGGAGCGGGCCAGGAACAGCATGACGGCGAACAGCACCACCCCTTCCAGCAGCGCCTGATAGATCTGGCTCGGATGGCGCGGCTGTGGCCCGGCACTGGGAAAGATCATCGCCCAGGGCAGCCAGTCCGGCGCCGGCCGGCCCCATAGCTCGCCGTTGACGAAGTTGGCGAGGCGACCGAGGAACAGCCCGATCGGCGCGGCCACCGCGATGCGGTCCGCGAAGCCGAGCACCGGGATGCCATGGTAGCGGCAGAACAGCACGATCGCGAGCGCCGTGCCCAGCATTCCGCCGTGGAATGACATGCCGCCGCCCCAGACCGCGACGATCTCCCACGGATGGGTCAGGAACCTTCCCGGCTGATAGAACAGCACGTAGCCGAGCCGGCCGCCGAGTACGACGCCGAGTGTCGCCCAGGTCAGGAAGTCGCCGACCTGCTGCGGCAGCGCCACCGCCGGCCGGCGCTGCACCAACCGCTGCACCAGCCACATGCCGGCCAGCAGCCCGGCGATGTAGGCGAGCGCGTACCAGCGGATCGCGAATGGCCCCAGCCGGACCAGCACCGGGTCGAATTGCGGGAACAGCAGGACGGGAAGCATCAGCGATACGGGTCGGGCTGTGCCAGGAACTCGCGCACGTAGCGTCGCACCCCTTCCTCCAGCGGCGTGAACTGTGCCCTGTACCCGGCGGCCCGAAGCCGCTCCATCGGCGCCTCGGTGAAATTCTGGTATTGCCCGCGCAGCCGCGCCGGCATGTCGATGAACTCCACCCGCCGCGCGACCCCGGCGGCGTCGCACACGGCATGGGCCAGATCGAGATAGCTGCGTGCCCGCCCGGTGCCGAGGTTGAACAGGCCGGCCACGCCCGGCGTGTCGAGCAGCCACAGCATCACATCGACCACATCATCGACCCAGATGAAGTCCCGCCGCTGCTGCCCGTCGGCGAGGTCCGGCCGGTTTGAGCGGAACAGCCGCGGCGCGCCGCCGGCCGCGACCTCGTCGTGCTTGACCTTCACCACCGAGATCATCGGCCCCTTGTGGTATTCGTTGGGGCCATAGACGTTGAAGAACTTCAGCCCCGCCCATTGCGGCGGCCGCGGCCCGCCGGCGGCGAGCAGCCGCGCCACCGCGCGGTCGAAGGCGTGCTTACTCCAGCCATAGAGATTGAGGGGGCGCAGCCGCTCCAGTCCCTCCAGCCCGTCGCCGAACCCCGCGCCGCCGTCGCCATAGGTCGCCGCCGAGGAGGCATAGATCAGCCGCGTGCCCCGCGCGGCGCACCAGTGCCACAGCCGCAGCGGCAGCTCGACATTGGTGGCCCAGACCAGATCGCCGTCGCTCGCCGTGGTCTCGCTGATCGCGCCGAGATGGAACACAACCTCCAGCGGTGGGCGGCCGGCGAGGAACGCGTCGAGGTCCTCCGGCGGCAGCAGGCGGGAAGGCGGGTGATTGCGCAGGTTGCGCCACTTGCCCTCGGTGCCCAGGCGGTCCACCACGACGGTTTCGAGCCCGCGCCCATGCAGCGCCGCGTGCAGGTTGGAGCCGATGAAGCCGGCGCCGCCGGTGACCAGGATCATGGGCGCAGGGTATAGGGGGCGCACCCCCGGCGCGGAAGCCGGGCGGACGGATCAGGAGGACGGCATGGCGGAGCGGCCACGGTTTCTCGACGACCTCGCCGGCGTGGCCGGCGGGGCGCTCTCGGCGCTCACCGGACTGCGCGACGAGGCCGAGTCGCTGGTCCGCGCGCGGGTGGAGGAGACGCTGCGCGCGCTGGACCTGGTGCGGCGGGAGGAGCTTGACGCGGTACAGGAACTCGCCGCGAACGCCCGTGCCGGGCAGGAGGCGGCGGAGGCGAAGCTGGCCGCCGCCCTGACCCGCCTCGAGGCGCTTGAGGCGCGCGTCGCGGCCCTGGAGCCGAAGCCGCAGGTCGGCGGCGGCCCGGGGATGGTGGTCTGAGGTGGCGCAGTGAGGCGGGTATCGTTTCCGATTGCAGTTTTCTGTTGCAATGCACCATACGATGGCGTGTTAAGTCTGCGTGTTTCCGTGGCATCGCTCTTGCGGCGCGGAAACAGCGGCCGGTAGGCTAACGATCGCGGAGGGCGATGCCCGATTCCGTTCGGTCGTGAGCAGGGCGCCTTCCGTCCGGCCTTCCTCTTGTTGGGAGACCTCGCATGTCAGCCCTCATCAGCAGCATCCCGGAAAGAGCCGCCAACCCGCTTGACGTGGTGGAGCAGATCGTCAGCGCCAACGAATGGGTCTTTGACCGTCGCAGCGAGTCGGAAATGGCCGCCGAGGCCCCCGGCAAGTGGTGCGACTACGGGCTTTACTTTAGCTGGTCCACCGAAATCTCGGCGATGCACTTCACCTGCACTTTCGACCTGAAAGTGCCGGAAAAGCGCCGCCCGGCCCTGTATGAGCTGCTGGCGCTGGCCAATGAGCGGCTGTGGATCGGCCATTTCGGCATGGACAGCGACGACGGAATGCCGCTGTTCCGCCATTCGGTGCTGCTGCGCGGCGCCCGCGGCGCCTCGGCCGAGAGTGTCGAGGACATGGTCGATATCGCGATCACCGAATGTGAACGGTTTTATCCGGCGTTCCAGTTCGTGCTGTGGGGCGGCAAGACGCCGGCCGAGGCGATGCAGGCGGCGATGCTGGAATGCGCCGGCGAGGCATGAGGGAGGCCCGATGACGGCGGCGCTGCCGCCGGTCCTCCTGGTCGGGCTCGGCCGGATGGGCGGGGCCATGCTCTCCGGCTGGCAGGAACAGGGAATGGCGCGCGCCATCGCCATCGACCCCGTCATGCCGGCGGGCCACGGCGTCGGCGTGACGATCGTGGCCGATGCCGCGGCCATCCCGGCCGGGTTCGCCCCGGCCGCCGTGGTGCTGGCGGTCAAGCCGCAGAACGCCGACGCGGCGGTGCCGCCGGTCGCGCGTTTCGCGGGGCAGGCGGTGTTCCTCTCGATCATGGCTGGCCGCACCATTGCCGGGCTGCGCCGGCTGCTCGGGGCGGAGGCAGCCGTGGTACGTGCCATGCCGAACACGCCGGCGGCGATCCGCCAGGGAATCGCGGTGGCCTGTGCCGGCCCGGGCGTCACGGCGGCCCAGCGCGCCCTCTGCGACCGCCTGCTCGCCGCCATCGGCACCGTTGCCTGGGTCGATGACGAGGCATTGATCGATCCGGTCACCGCCGTCTCCGGCGGCGGTCCGGCCTATGTGTTCCTGCTCGCCGAATTGCTGGAGCGCGCCGCGGTCGAGCAGGGCATCCCGCCTGACCTGGCGCGGCTGCTGGCGCGGCGGACGGTCGCCGGCTCGGGCGCGCTGCTGGCCGCGAGCGAGGAGGACGCGGCGGCGCTGCGCCGCGCGGTCACCAGCCCCAAGGGCACCACCGAGCGGGCGCTCGCCGTGCTGATGGCCGACGAGGCGTGGCCGGCCCTGGTCTCCCGCGCAATTGAAGCGGCGACGCAACGGTCGCGCGAGCTGGCGGGCTGACAAGCCGCGCGCGCGCTCCTAAGCTTGGCTCATGGACAATGCCGAGTTCGACCGCGCCCTGGTCGGCGCGGCCTTTGCGCTCGCCGCGGAGCGCGGCTGGCGCGAGGTGAGTGTGGCCGAGGCGGCGCGTCGGGCCGACCTCAAGCTCGACCGCGCGCGGATGCGCTTCCCGGTGCGGGCGGCGGTGCTTTTGCGGTTCGGGCGCATGGCCGACGCGGCGGCGCTCGCGCTGGCGCCCAAGGAGGGGCCGCATCGCGACCGGCTGTTCGACCTGCTGATGCGGCGGATAGACGTGTTGCAGGCGCATCGCGCGGGCGTGCTGGCGCTGATGCGCGCCGCACCGACCGACCCCTGCCTGGCCGCGCTGCTCACCGCCGCCACCTTGCGCAGCATGAGCTGGATGCTGGAGGGCGCCGGGATTTCCGCGCGCGGCCCGATCGGGCGGCTGCGCTGCAAGGCGTTGCTCGGGATCTGGCTGCTGGTCCTGCGCGCCTGGCGCGACGACACCAGCGACGACATGTCGGCCACCATGGCCGCGCTGGATCGCGCGCTGACGCGCGCGGAGCGGCTGGACGGCTGGCTACATGGTCGCCGCGCCGCCACCGAGCCGCCGCCGCATCCGCCCGTGCCGGAGGAACCGGCGGCGGCGCCACTGTGAGCCGGCGGCATTGAGCCGCGGGAGTCGCAGCCGTACAACAACCCCGCGCAGGCCGGCGCGGCCTGCGGCAATGGCACAGGAGCCGCCCATGCCCTCAGACAGCAGCTTCTCGTCGCGCGACAACCCGATGGCCCAGGCGATGGCGCAGGCGCGCAGCGCCGCCGAGGACTTCACCAAAATGTTCGCGGACCTGAAGCTGCCTGCGGTCCCGGACATGGAGGCGCTGACCACCGCCTATCGCCGCAACATGGAGGCGCTGTCGGGGGCCAACCGCATCGCGCTGGAAGGCGCGCAGGCCGTGGCGCGGCGGCACATGGAGATCATGCAGCAGACCATGGCCGAGCTGACCGAGACGATGCGCGCCATGGCCAGCACCGACGCGCCGCAGGCCAAGGCGGCGAAGCAGGCCGAGCTGCTCAAGCAGGCCTATGAACGGGCCGTTGCCAACGTCAGGGAACTCAGCGACCTGATCCAGCGCAGCAACAGCGAGGCGATCGCCCTGCTCAACCGCCGCTTCATGGAGGCGATGGACGAGGTGAAGGGGCTGATGGAGAAGGCGAAGCAGGCAGGCTGAGGTCGCTAACGCGGCTGTTCCTCGGCCAGTGCGGCGATGGTGCGCGTGAGGATGCGGATGTCGTTGCGGATTTCCGCGGTGGTCTGCACGCGCCCCTGCTCGGTGTCGTTCAGCAGCCGTTGCAGATAGAGTTCGATGTTGCGCAGGTGGCTGCGCGCCGCGTCGTCGAACCCGCCTTCCACGCGCCGCTCCCCCAGGCGCTGCAGCGCCGGGGCGAGCGCCTGCTGTGCCTCGGCGATGCGCAGCATGAGTTGCTGGTTGGCGCGCATCGTGTCCGACAGGGTGGCGACGCGCTCGGTCAGCGCGATCACCGCCTGGTTGGCTTCGCGCCGGCCTTCCTCGCCGCGCGCCAGGATGTGCTGCAGCCCCTCCATGTTCTCGGCGGTCTGCTCCAACAATGCCTGCACATAGACCGGCACGGAGCCTTCGCCCTCGCCCCCCAGCACGCCGGAGGACAGACGGGTCAGCCCGGCGAGCCATTCCTCCAGTTCATTGTAAAAGCGGTTCTGTGCCTGCCCCGCCGTGAGATCGAGGAAGCCGAGCACGAGCGCGCCCGACAGGCCGAGCATGGAGGTCGAGAACGCCGTGCCCATGCCGCGCAGCGGGCGGGCCAGCCCGGCCTTGAGCTGCTCGAACAGCGCGTTGATGTCGCCCGAGCCCACCGACATGCTGCCGATCACGTCGCCCACCGACTGCACGGTCAGCAGCAGGCCCCAGAACGTGCCGAGCAGGCCGAGGAAGATCAGCAGCCCGACCATGTAGCGCGACAACTCGCGGCTCTCGTCCAGCCGGCTGCCGATGCTGTCGAGCAGCGAGCGGGTTGCCTGCGCGGACAGCGTGAACCGCTCCTGCCCGTCGCGGCCCTTGGAGGTGCGGGAGGCGAGCATCGCCGCCATCGGCGCCAGCATCCGGGGCGTCGGCGCCGCGGCCAGGCGCGCGCGGGCGCGCTGGAACGTCTCGAGCCAGGTCACCTCGGGGGACAGGCGCATCACCTGGCGGATGTTCCAGGCGATGCCGAGCGCCAGGATCGCGAGGATGAGGCTGTTGAGCAGCGGGTTGTTGTCGAAGGCGGCGATCAGCCGCCCCGACAGTAGCCCCGCCACCACCGCCACCACGGCGAGGAACACCAGCATCCGGATCAGGTATTCGGTCGGGCGCGTCATGGCACGGCCTTCTGTGGTGGGGCGCTTGTGCCCGGTGTGGTGGTCGGCGTGGTCGCGGTCGGGGTGGCGGGCGTGTTCGTGGGGGCCGGCGCGGCCTGCTTCGCCGGGGCGGTTACGGTGACATCGACGCGGTCGGGCGTGACCCCCGGCGGCGGCGGCACGCTGGCGCCCATCGCGCGGACATAGATGCGCGGCGAGGCGATGCCTGAGCCGATCAGCACGCTGCGCACCTGCAGCGCCCGTGACAGCGACTCGCGCCGGGCCGTGGAGGGGTCGTCGGGGGTTCCTGCGGCGTAGGCGACCACCTCGACGGTGGCGCCTGCGGGCAGCGACTTCGCCAGGTCCTTCAGCGCCGCGTCGGTGGCCGGGTTGATCGCCGTCTCGCCGGTGCCGAAGGTCACCCGCATCCCGTCCGCCAGCGGCTGCGCGCCGCCGGTCGCGTCGGCGGCGATGGTGGGCGGCGGCGGCGGTTCGACGGGGCGGGTTGGCACGACGAGCGGTGGTGGCAGCACCGGCAGCGGCGGCGGCGCGGCCGGCACGATCGCGGCGGGCGGCGGCTTCGCCGCGGTCGCGTAGGGCGAGGGCGGCAGCGTCTGGTGCGGCCCGTTCGGATGCGCATGCGGATCGCGCGCGGCGTCGCCCGCCCGCCCCGGCACGGGACCGAGGCAGGTCAGGATCGTTGCGGCAGCGAGCAGCGCCGCGGCGCGGCAGGGCATTATGCGCATGAGCAACTTCACCCTAACCGACGCCCGCGCGGCGCTCAACGAAGCGGCCGACCGCCGTTCAGCCGCGCGCCAGCCCCTCGCGCACGGCGGCGCAGAGCAGTGGGTGGAGATGTGGATTGGCGGCCACCGTGTCGCCCTCGGCGCGCGGGTCGCCGCCACGCGTGTCGGTGGCATAGCCCCCGGCCTCGCGCACGATCACCAGCCCCGCCGCGATGTCCCAGGGTTTCAGCCGCAGCTCCCAGAACCCGTCGAAGCGCCCCGCCGCCACCCAGGCCAGATCGAGTGAGGCCGCGCCGAAGCGACGGATGCCGGCGATCTGCGGCATCAGCGCCTCCAGCGTGCGGGCGTAGCTGCTGCGCTGCCAGTCGGAGGAGGCGGCAAACGGAATGCCGGTCGCGAACATCGCCTGCTGCATGTCTCGCCGGGCTGAGACGCGCAGACGCCGTTCATTGAGGAAGGCGCCGGCGCCCTTCTCGGCCCAGAACATCTCGTCCACCACCGGCGCATAGACCACGCCGGCATAGGGTTCGGAGCTGCCGTCCGGCAACCGCCGTTCCAGCCCGACGCTGATCGCCCAGTGCGGGATGCCGTGCAGGAAGTTCGAGGTGCCGTCGAGCGGATCGACCACCCAGCGCCACGCCCAGTTGTCCGACCCGTGCGCGCCCGATTCCTCCATCAGGAAGGCGTAGCCGGGGCGCGCGCGGTTGAGATCGTCGCGTAGCGACTGCTCGGCGCGCAGGTCGGCCTGGCTGACGAAGTCGCCAGGGCCCTTGAGGCTGACCTGCAGATGCTCGACCTCGTTGAAGTCGCGCAGCAGGCGCTTGGAGGCCCGCTGCACGGCGTTCTGCATCACCGTCATGTGGGCGGAGAGGTTCGGGGCCATGGCGCGGGGCCTGTCGGCCGCTCAGCCCTTCGCCCGCTCGACGTAGCTGGCGTCCTCGGTGCGTACGACGATGCGCTCGCCGGTCTCGATGAACGGCGGCACGCTGGTCTTCACCCCGTTGGACAGCTTGGCGGGCTTATAGGAGCTGGCGGCGGTCTGGCCCTTCACCACCGGATCGGCTTCCACCACTTCCAGCACCACCGTCGGCGGCAGATGCACGGCGACCGGGTCGCCCTCCACCAGATCGACGGTCAGCGTCATGTTGTCCTGCAGGAACGGCGCCGCGTCGCCGAGCAGCGCCACGGGCACGTGCGCCTGCTCGAATGTCTCGGGGTCCATGAGCACGAGATTGTCGCCGTCGGTGTAGGAGTAGGTGTACTCCTTTTCCTCCGTCATCAGCCGCTCGACCGTGTCGGCGGTGCGCCAACGTTCGTTGGTCTTGTTGCCGGTCTTGAGGTCGCGCATCTCGACCTGGATGAACGCGCCGCCCTTGCCGGGGGTGATGATCTGCTGTTTCAGCACGGTCCAGCGACGGCCGTCGTGCTCGATGACCTGCCCGGCACGGATCAGGTTCGCCTGCTGCTTCATGGTCGCTCAGGTCTCGCGGGGGTGGCGGAGAGCGGGGTGCTTAGACCGAAGCGGGCGAGGCGGCAAGCGCGGCTCCGGCGCTTGACCTCGGTCAAGTTGCCGCCGCACGGCAGGGCGTAGGCTTTTTGCATGACCCCGTGCCGCATCGTTGTCATCCAGGGCCATCCCGACCCGGACCCGCGGCGGCTGTGCCGCGCGCTCGCCGACAGCTATGCCGTCGGCGCGCGCGAGGCCGGGCACACGGTTGCGACCGTCGATATCGCGGCGCTGGACTTTCCCCTCCTGCGCACCGAGGCGGCGTTCGAGCACGGCACGCTGCCGGAGGGCCTGCGGGAGGCGCAGCAGGCGATCGTGCAGGCCGAGCATATCGTGCTGATCTTCCCGCTCTGGCTCGGCACCATGCCGGCGCTGGTCAAGGCGTTCCTGGAGCAGGTCATGCGCCCCGGCGTCGCCTTCGCGTATCGCCCGCGCGGGATGCCGAAACGGCTGCTCACTGGGCGGTCGGCGCGGGTGGTTGTGACCATGGGGATGCCGGCGCTGGTGTTCCGGTGGTGGTTCCTGGCGCATGGCGTGCGCGGGCTGGAGCGCAGCGTGCTGCACTTCGCCGGCATCCGGCCGGTGCGCGAGACGTTGCTGGGCATGGTCGGGACGGCGAGCGAGGCGAAGCGTGCGGGTTGGCTGCGGCAGATGCGCGTGCTCGGTCAACGGGCGGCCTGAGCCACCGCTCGCGCCGCGTTGACCGTCTCGCCGCGGCCGGACTAGCCTGCTGCGTGATGGTGCCCCGTCAGGGGTGAAAAGGGAACGCGGTGCAAGGCCGCGGCTGTACCCGCAACTGTGAGCGGCGAGCCGGTCATCACAAGGCCACTGGGCACCCGCCCGGGAAGGCGATGGCCGGCACCGACCCGCGAGCCAGGAGACCTGCCATCATCGGCGTCGGCGTGGCCGCTTCGGGCGGGATGTCCCGTGGTGCGCCGCAATGACGGAGTCTCATCCTGAGGCCGCCATGTACGCCTTGCTCTCACGTGCCTTCGACGATCGCGCCGGCAATCTCCGCGGCAAGCTGATCGGCATTTACGCGCTGCTCATGATCCTGAACCTCGCCGTCTGGGCGTGGACGCTGCTGGCATTCCGCGCCCATCCCATGCTGCTCGGCACGGCGCTGCTGGCCTACGGTTTCGGACTGCGCCACGCGGTCGATGCCGACCACATCGCGGCGATCGACAACGTCACCCGCAAGCTGCTGCAGGAGAACAAGCGGCCGGTCACGGTCGGTTTCTTCTTCGCGCTCGGCCATTCACTGGTGGTGATCCTGATGGCGGTGGGAATCGCCGTCACGGCGAGTGCCCTGTCGTCGCATTTCGCGTGGTTCAAAGACGTGGGCGGCATCGTCAGTACGCTCGTCTCCACGTTGTTCCTGTTCGCGATCGCGGCGATGAATCTGCTGATCCTGCGCGGCGTCTGGCGCACGTTCACCCATGTGCGCCGCGGCGGCGCGTTCGCTGCGGAGGATTTCGACCTGCTGCTGAACAGCCGCGGTCTGCTGACGCGACTGTTCCGGCCGCTGTTCCGGCTGGTGACGCGCGGCTGGCATATGCTGCCGCTCGGCTTTCTGTTCGGCCTGGGCTTCGACACGGCGACCGAGGTGGCGCTGCTCGGTATCTCCGCCACTCAGGCGGCGAAGGGCATGTCGATCTGGACCATCATGGTGTTTCCCGCGCTGTTCGCGGCGGGGATGACGCTGGTGGATACCACCGACGGCGTGCTGATGCTCGGTGCCTACAACTGGGCGTTCGTCAAGCCGATCCGCAAGCTCTATTACAACATCGTCATCACCGCCGTGTCGGTGGTGGTCGCGGTGCTGATCGGCGGCATCGAGGGGCTGGGGCTGATCGGCGGCCAGCTTGGCCTGACCGGCAGTTTCTGGGACGGGATCGGCGTGCTCGATGACAACTTCAACGGCATCGGCTTCATCATCATCGGTGTCTTCATTTTCGCCTGGATCGCCTCGATCCTGGTCTATCGCTACGCGCGGCTCGATGACCTTGAGCTGAGATCGGCGAAGGGCTGATCGTCCGACACGGCCGGCCCGAGCGGCACCTTGCCTGCCCCGCCCGGCCGGTCGAGCACATAGGTCGGCCAAGCCAGCCCGGTCACCCGGCCGCGCAGCGCGGCGAGCAGGCGGCGGCCCTCCTCGATCGGCACATGAAAGCGCGCGGTGCCCGGCGCGGGGTCGAGCTGGTGCAGGTAATACGGCTTCACCCGCGCGGCCAGCATGGCGCGCAGCAGCGCCTCCAGCGCCGCCTCGGTGTCGTTGACCCCGCGCAGCAGCACCGATTGCCCGAGCAGCGGCACGCCGGCCCGCCGCACCCGGTCCAGGGCGGCGCGCGCGGCGGGCGTGAACTCCCGTGCGTGGTTGGCATGGATGACCAGCCAGAGCGGCGTCTCGATCGCCAGCGCGTCGGCGAGGTCGGGCGTGAGGCGCGCCGGGTCGGCCAGCGGCACGCGGCTGTGGATGCGCAGCGTCCGCACATGCGGGATAACATCCAGCGCGCGCAGGATGGCGGCCAGCCGACGCGGCGAGAGCATCAGCGGGTCGCCCCCGGTCAGGATCACCTCCGTGATTGCCGGGCGGCCGGCGATCCAGGCGTAGCAGGCGGCGAGATCCGACTCGCTCAGGACGCCGCCGTCCGGTCCGACCTGTTCGCGGCGGAAGCAGAAGCGGCAATAGACCGGGCAGGCGAGCAGCGGCTTGAGCAGCACGCGGTCGGGGTAGCGATGCACGATGCCCTTGATCGGCGACAGGGCTTCGTCCGCGATCGGGTCGGCGCTTTCATGCGGGGCGGTGACGAGTTCCGCCGGGTCGGGGACGAACTGACGGCCGATCGGGTCGTCCGGGTCGGCGATCAGGGCGGCTAGGGCCGGCGGAATCGCGACGGCGTAGCGTGCGGCGACCTCGGCCACCGCGTCGCGATCCGATTCGGCGACCAGACCGGCTGCGATCAGGTCGTCGGCGCTGCGCAGCGTGCGGGGCAGGGGGGTGCCGTCCAGCATGGGCCGGCGTGTAGTCTGCCGCCCACCATGCCGCAACCCGCCTGGCACCCCGAGCGCCTCGCCGCCCGCCTGCCGTTCCTGCGCCGCCGGGCGCGGCTGACCGCGGCGGTGCGCGCCTTCTTCGCCGCGCGCGGCTACACCGAGGTCGAGACGCCGTATGCCGTGACGGCGCCGGGCGAGGAGGTGCATCTTTCGGCGTTCGCCACCGAGCGGGTCAGCCCCATCGGCGAGCGGCGGAAACTCTGGCTGCACACAAGTCCCGAATTCGCCATGAAGAAATTACTGGCCGGCGGGGCGGGGCCGATCTTTCAGTTGGCACGGGTGTGGCGCAACGGCGAAGGCAGCGACCTACATGCGCCGGAGTTCACCATGCTGGAATGGTACTGCCCCGGCGCCGGCATGTCCGACCTGATCGCGGAGACTCTGGCGCTGCTGCGTGCCGTGCTGCCGCCGGTCGTGACCTGCCGCGGCGTCACGACCGATCTGGCCGGAGCGGAGACGCTGACTGTGGCGGAAGCATTCGCGCGCTATGCCGGCGCCGACGTGCTGGCGACCGCGGGCGATGCCGCGGCGCTGGCGGCGCAGGCCGGGGCACGGCTGCGCGCGGGCGAGGAGTGGGAGGACCTGTTCTTCCGCCTGCTGCTGGAGCGGATCGAGCCGCATCTGGGGCGCGCGCGCCCGACCTTCCTGACGCACTGGCCGGCGGCGCAGGCCGCACTGGCGCGACGCGATCCGGGTGACCCGCGCGTCGCCGAGCGGTTCGAGCTGTTCGTCTGCGGCATCGAACTCGCCAATGCCTTCGTGGAACTCACCGACGCCGCCGAGCAGCGGGCGCGGTTCACGGCCGACCGGGCGCGGCGCCACGCGCTGACGGGCACGCCGGACTGGCCGCTGGACGAGGATTTCCTCGCGGCCCTGGACCACGGCCTGCCGCCCTGCGCGGGAATCGCGCTCGGATTTGACCGGCTGGCGATGATCGCGGCGGGGGCGGATCGCATCGAGCAGGTGATGTGGCTGGCGGAGGGTTGAGCCTGCCTCAGGGAGCCGGTTCGAAGCGCATGGCGACCCCGTTCATGCAGTAGCGCAGGCCGCTCGGCGCGGGACCGTCTGGGAACACATGGCCGAGATGCCCGCCGCAGCGCGCACAATGCACCTCCGTCCGTGCCAGGAACAGGCTGCGATCGACTGACGTGCCGACCGCATCATCGAGCGGTGCCCAGAAGCTAGGCCAGCCGGTGCCGCTGTCGAACTTGGTCGCGGCGTCGAACAGCGGCGCGCCGCAGCCGGCGCACAGGAATCGGCCGGCCCGCTTCTCGGCATTCAGGGTGCTGCTGCCGGGCCGCTCGGTGCCGTGGCCGCGCAGCACGCGGAACTGCTCGGGCGTCAGCTTCGCGCGCCACTGCGCCTCGTCCGAGGCTGCCGTGTCATTGCCCATGCCACCCTCCCCGCTCAGTGCCGACAGAGGTGTGGCCGCGCCGGCCGCGCGTCAATCGCCGGCTCAATGCGCCGCCGCGCCGCCGCCGCCGGGACGGCCGGCGCGATAGAGCAGCGCCAGCGGCACCATGCAAAACGCCGCCACCGACGTCCAACTGAACACGTCGATATAAGCGAGGATCGCCGCCTGCGTGTCGAGCGTGTGGTTGAGCCAAAGCCCGGCCGTCTGCGCCAGTGTCTGCGGCGCGTGGCCCAGCCCGCGCAGCGATTCCTCCACCGTCGCCATCAGCGCGTTGTAGTTCGGGTCGAGCGGAGTCAGGTGCTCGCTGAGATACGCGCGATGCACCTGTGAGCGTTCGATCACCATCGAGGTCGCGAATGAGATGCCGACCGAGCCGGCGACGTTGCGCAGCATGACATAGAGCGCGCTTGCGTCCGTGTTCAGTTCACGCGGGACGGTGGCGTAGGCGAGCGTGCTGTTGGGCACGAACAGGAACGCCAGCCCGAAGGTCTGCGTCAGCCGCAGCATCGCCAGGTCCCAGAACGACATCGAAGGCGCCATCGTGGTGGCATAGGCGAGGGCGAGTCCCAGCGCGAAGAAGCCGAAGGCGACGATCAGGCGCGTCTGCACGTTCGGCATCAGCGCGCGGGCGACAATCGGGATCATGAACAGCACCACGAAGCCGCCGGGCGAGAGCAGCAGCCCCGCCCACAGCGCGGTGTAGCCGAACTGCGTCTGCGACAGCTCGGGGATCAGCACGGCGCTGGAGTAGAGGATGGCGAACATCGCCAGCGCCGCGACCGACCCCACGGCGAAGTTACGGTCGAGGAACACGCGCAGCCGCACCACCGGCTGCTTCGCCAGCACCCCCAGCCACACGCCTGCCCCGACCAGCCCGAGCAGGGCAAGAACAGCCATCAGCCGGATGAAGGAGGAACCGAACCAGTCGGCGTCCTCGCCGCGGTCGAGCATCACCTGCAGCGCGCCGAAGCCGAGGGTGATCAGGCCGATGCCGATATAGTCGATGTCCACCCAGCGCGCCCGCTCGCGCTCCACCCAGGGCGGGTCTTCGACCAGCGCCGCGATTGCCGGCAGCGCGGCCAGCCCGATCGGCACGTTGAGCAGGAACACCCAACGCCACGAATAGGCATCGGTGATCCAGCCGCCCAGCGTCGGGCCGATGATCGGCGCGAAGATCACCGCGACCGCGACCACCGAGAAGGCACGGCTGCGCTGGGCGGCGGGGAAGGTGTCGAGGATGATCGATTGCTGGTTCGGCTGCAGCCCGCCGCCGAAGAACCCCTGCAGCAGACGAAAGACGATCAGTTCGGTCAGACTTCCGGCGATGCCGCAGAGGAAGGAGAACAGTGTGAACGCGGCGATGCAGATCATGAAGTAACGCTTGCGCCCGACGATCCGCCCGATGCCGCCGGAGATCGGCAGCACGATGCCGTTGGCGACAAGGTACGAGGTCAGCGTCCAGGTGGCGTTGTCGTAGCTGGTGGACAGGCTGCCGGCGATGTGCGGCAGGCTGACATTGACGATGGTGCTGTCCAGGATCTCCATGAACGCCGCCACCGTCACCACGATCGCGATCAGCCAGCGGTTGCCGCGCGGCCGCCATGCCTCGTCGTGATGCGCGGCACTCTGGCTCATCGGATTGCCCCCGGCCACGCGCCGGGCGTGCAGTCCTCACGGCCGCGTGAGGAAGATGCTTGCCGACCCGGCCCTTTTCCGCAATGCTTCCGCGCTGCCGGAACGGACCGACAGGACGAGGCCGAGCGAGAAGGATACGAATGCTCTACCACCTCTATGAGATGCAGCGTGTGAGCCTCGCGCCGATGCGGCTGTTCGCGCATGGGGCATTGCAGGTCCTCGACGCGCCGTTCAATCTGCTGCGTCCGACTCCGATGGGCCGGCTGACCGCGGCGGCGCTGGACAGTTTCGAGCATTCGACGCGCCGCTTTGGCAAGCCGGACTTCGGCCACCAGGCGACGCTGATCGACGGCGAGGCGGTGCCGGTGGAGGAGATGGTGGTAGCCGCGCGCCCGTGGTGCGATCTGAAGCGGTTCCGCCGCGCCGCGCATCGGCCGGACGACCCGACGGTGCTGATGGTGGCGCCGATGTCGGGCCATTACGCCACCCTGCTGCGCGGCACGGTGGAGGCGTTCCTGCCCGGCCATGACGTGTTCATCACCGACTGGCGCGATGCGCGCGACGTGCCGCTGATGGTGCCCGACTTCACGCTCGATGACTACATCGAGACGGTGATGGACTTCATCCGCCTGCTCGGGCCACGCACGCATATCATCGCGGTCTGCCAGCCGGCGGTGCCCGTGCTGGCCGCGGTGTCGCTGCTGGCGGAGAACGAGCCGGCGGCGGTGCCACGCAGCATGACGCTGATCGGCGGGCCGATCGACACGCGCGTGGGGCCGACCGCGGTCAATGATTTTGCCAAACGCCATCACCTCGACTGGTTCCGCCGTCACGTCATCCACAACGTCCCGTTCGGCCATCCCGGCTTCATGCGCCGCGTCTATCCGGGGTTCCTGCAACTCGCGGGTTTCCTGGCCATGAACCTGGACCGCCATGTCGAGGCGCACTGGCAGATGTTCCAGCACCTCGTCGAGGGTGACGGTGAGCCGCTGGCCGCCAAGCGTGCCTTCTACGAGGAATACCGCGCCGTGATGGACATGTGCGCCGACTACTACCTGGAGACGATCCATGCCGTGTTCCACGAGCACCTGCTGCCGCGCGGGCTGCTGACCTATCGCGGCGAGCGGGTGGATACCACGGCGGTGCACCACACCGCGCTGCTGACCATCGAGGGGGAGCGCGATGACATCTCCGGCCGCGGCCAGACCCGCGCCGCGCACCGGCTGACGCCGCACCTGCCGGCGGCGCGCAAGCTGCATGTTGAGCAGGCTGAGGTCGGCCATTACGGCCTGTTCAACGGCCGCCGCTTCCGCGAACAGGTCGCACCGCGCATCCAGGATTTCATCGCCGCCGCCTAGCCGACGACGCCGGAAAGGTCGAGCATCAACGGGGCCGCCGGCTCCGCCGCCGATCCGAGCAGTATCCGCGCACGCGCGCCGGCGTCCTCGGACATCAGGGCGAGCACGGCCGCCTGCTGCCGCGCGCCGCGCGCGCCGGCGGACAGGCAGTCCCATGCGGCTTGCGCATCGGTCAGCATCACCGCAAGATCCGCCGGCCAGGCTGCGCCGCTGCCGTCGATGCCGAGTACGAGCGCCTCCCGCGGATCGCCCTCCAGGAATACCTCGCCGCCACGCGGCAGACTGTCGGCCGCCAGCATCAGGGCATTCAGGAGCAGCCGCGCGCGCAGCGGCGTCAGCATCGCTCCGGCGACCGGACCGGACAATGCAACGCGCAGGCGACTGGCGCGCGGCAGTCCGGCGAGCAGCGGGCGTAATGCCTCGGCCGGAAGCGCGGCCGGCGCCCCCCATGCCGCGCGCAGCAGCGCCAGCCGCTGGCGCAGCGCCGTGGCGGCCTCGGCGGCCAGCGGCAGCGCCCCGGTCTCTGCTCCTCCCTCGTCGAGCGCGGCGATGAGGCCGCTCAGCGGGCCGCTGAGATCGTGGCACAACCGGGTGGCAAGCTGCTCGGCGAGCAGCAGCCCCGACGCGCGATCCATCGTTTCCCGCCCGCCGTGCATGTCAGCCATCCCCTGACCGCGCAGGTGTTGCCCGGCTCGGATTACGATGTGCCGCCACGGGAGTCGAGGCCGGGGGAGGTTGCGATGCAGCGGCGCGGCGGGTCGATGCTGGAGCCGGGCCAGTGGGTGCGCCATCCGGCCCAGCCCGACTGGGGCGAGGGCCAGGTGCAGTCGGTGGTGGCCGAGCGCGTCACGGTCAACTTCGAACACGCCGGCAAGGTGCTGATCAACGCGCGACTCGTCACACTTGAACCCGCCGCGGACTGAGGCATCGGCCTTGCGCCGTCCGGTGCGACGGACGACATTGCGGCCACGTCCCCGACAGGAGCCTGCGGCGCCGATGATCGACCCGTTCGGCCGGGAAATCACCTATCTGCGCATTTCGGTCACTGACCGGTGCGACTTCCGCTGCGTCTACTGCATGGCGGAAGATATGACCTTTCTGCCCAAGGCCGACATCCTGACGCTGGAGGAACTCGACCGGCTGGCCGGCGCCTTCATCCGGCTTGGGACGCGCAAGATCCGGCTGACCGGGGGCGAGCCGCTGGTGCGGCGCGAGGTGATGACGCTGTTCCGCAGCCTCGGCGCGCGGCTGGGCAATGGCCTCGACGAACTCACCGTCACGACCAACGGCAGTCAGTTGGCCCGGTTCGCCGAGGCATTGCGCGCGGCCGGAGTGCGGCGGGTCAATGTCAGCCTCGATACGCTGTCGGCGGAGAAATTCGCCGCCATCACTCGCTGGGGCCGGCTGGACAGGACGCTCGACGGTATCTTCGCGGCGAAGGCCGCCGGGCTGGCGGTGAAGATCAACGCCGTCGCGCTGAAGGGCGTCAACGAGGACGAGTTCGACACGATGCTGGCGTGGTGCGGCGAGCATGGCTTCGACCTCTGCCTGATCGAGACGATGCCGATGGGCGAGATCGACGCCGACCGCACCGAGCAGTACCTGCCGCTGTCCCTTGTGCGCAGCCGCCTGCGGCACCGCTGGACGCTGGAGGAGACAAGCTACCGCACCGGCGGGCCGGCGCGTTACTACACCGTGGCCAAAACCGGACGCCGGATTGGCTTCATCACGCCGATGACCCACAATTTCTGCGAAAGCTGCAACCGCGTGCGGCTGACCTGCACCGGGACGCTGTACATGTGCCTCGGCCAGGACGATCAGGCCGACCTGCGTGCCGTGCTGCGGCGGGGTGCCACCGACGCGGAGCTGGAGGGAGCGATTCGCGCCGCCATTGCCCGCAAGCCGCGCGGGCATGACTTCGTGATCGACCGCCGCCACGACCGCCCATCGGTCGCCCGGCACATGAGCCTGACCGGCGGCTGAAGCCCCGTTTCGCCAATTTTTTCGTTTTGGAAGTGTTTTTCACTTTGTCGCTAGGGCAACCTGCGATAACACACCCGCGACTTCACGTTTCTGCGAGGTCGCGATGCGGGGCGTCTCGGTTGTGCTTGCGGTGGTTGCGGCGCTGGTGCTGGCCTTCCTGGCCCTGACCGCGCGTGCCGAGGAACCGCCGGTCACCATCCTTCGCGCCGCCAACAGCTACGATGTGCGTGCCGACGGCAGCTATGTCAACGACTACGAGCTTGAGATGCGCGTCGCCAATGATGCCTCGGCGCGGCGCGAGGGGCAGCAGGCGATATCCTACAGTCCCGCGCAGGAGGAGTTGCAGGTCGTTGCCGCGTACACGCACAAGGCGGACGGCAGCATGGTGCCGGTTGCGCCGACGGCGATGCGCGACCAGCTCGCGCCGGGCACCGCCGATCGCGGCGTCATCACCGATCTGCGCGAGCGCGTGCTGATCTTTCCCGACCTCGCCGGCGGCGACACGCTGGTCTATCACATCCGCCGTCTGGTGCATCGCGCGGCGCTGCCCGGCCGGTTTTTCGCAAGCATCTACCTCTCGCGCAGCGTTCCGCTGCTGGACTACACGCTGACGGTGCGCGCGCCGCGCGACATGCCGCTGCTGACCGAGGCGCATGACCTGGACGCTACCAAATCCGTCGCTGGCGATTCGATGATTCGGACCTGGCACGCGCGCATCCCGCTCGCTGACGAGACGGATTCCGTGCTCGGCCCGTACGACCGGCTGCCGCGCGTGTTCATCTCCTCCGAGCCCGACTACGCTTCCTTCGCGCGCGATTATGCAGCACTGCTTGCGCCGCACATGCGCGTCACGCCGCGCATCCGTGCGCTCGCCGAGAAGATCGCCGGCAGCGAGCCGAGCCGGCGCGAGCAGGCGCGGCTGCTGTATGAGTGGGTCGATGCGCATATCCGTTACGTGGCACTGTATCTGGGCGACGGCGCACTGGAGCCTCACGACGCAGAGCAGGTGCTGGCAAGCGGCTGGGGCGACTGCAAGGACCATGTGGTGTTGCTCAACGCACTGCTGGCCGCGCGTGGCATCGCCGCGGATTTCGTTATGCTCGATCTCGGCAACCAGTACTCGCTGAGCGTGCCGCCGACCTTTGCGCAGCTTAACCACGCGATCAGCTATCTGCCAGAATTCGATCTCTACGCCGACAGCACCGCCTTGCTGGCGCCGTTCGGCACGCTGCCGTTCAGCGAGTACGGCAAGCCCGCCGTCCACGCGCTGACCGAAGGCCCCGTGCTGTGGCGCGTGCCGGCCCTGCCGGCGGATGCCGCGATGATGGAACTGCGCACCGTTGCGACGCTGCACGATGACGGCAGCATCACCGGGCAAACCGCCACGGCCGCGACCGGCCCGTTCGCGGTCGAGTTGCGCCGCGACGCCGCCTGGGTGCAGGCGACCGGCGACGGCGCCGCTGCGTCGTCACAACTGAGCGCGCTCGGCGATCAGGGCTCCGGCAGCTTCGCCTTCGATCCGCCCGACCGGCTTGCCCCGAGCTACGCGGTGAGCGGGCGGTTCACCCTCGACGCGCGGCCGGATCTGCTCGATGGCGACAGTTTCACGCTGCCGGCCGGCCTGCGGCTGCTGGCGCGGCCGGGCGACGTGCTGCTTCCGGCCGGCGCCGGCGGTCTGCCCGCAGACGCGGCGGCGCCCTGCTATTCCGGCCGCCAGGTGGAGGAGGTGGTGCTGACGCTGCCGCCGGGGCGGCGCGTGCAACGGCTGCCCGCCGATCTGCGCATCGACGGACCGGCAATCATCTATCGTGGCACCTGGACGCAGCACGACGCGACCGTGACGCACCGTGCCGAATTGCAGGTGCGCACGCGAAACGTGCTCTGTCGCGGCGATGAGCGGCGCATGATGGCGGCGGCGCTGACACGCATCCGTCGCGACCTGCACGCGCAGGTCCGTCTGGCGCAGCAGGTGTCGGCGCAGAACTAGGCTGCCCGCCGCGCCGCGATCGATGCTGCCGCCGCTCAGCCGCCGCCGGCGTCGCGCCGCTCCTGCTCCCATGCCGCCTTGAAATCGTAGGTCGGGTAGAACTCGGTCCGGAAGGCGCCCCAGGCGCCCAGTTCGATCGCGCGATTGGTTTCGCGCAGCTTGGCCGGCGGCAGGCGCAGCGTGACGACCTGGCCGATGCCCATGACGATGTGCCAGGACAGCACGTCCACGCCCGGCGGCGGAAAGCGGCGATACCAGCCGGTGCGGCGCAGATGCGCCTGGATCTCATCCAGCGTCTTGCTCTCGTCGTGGCGCAGGAACACGGTCAGCATCATCGTCGCCGGCTCGGCCGGCAGCGGCGGTGACTCGGCGCCCGCCACCGCCGGCAGCACCCCGCCGGCCGTCGCCATCAGGTGTCGTCTGCCGATCATCGTTGCTCTCCAGGTATTGCGCTATGCGCCCAGTGCACGAAGCGCCGCGCAGGCGGCGCCGTAGCCGTTGTCGATGTTCACCACCGCCAGCCCCGGCGCGCAACTCGCGAGCAGCGCGTGCAGCGCGGCGTGCCCTCCAGCGGCCACGCCGTAGCCGACCGAGGTCGGTACACCGATGACAAGTCCCGGCACGAGCCCCGCGACCACACTCGGCAGGGCAGCGTCCATCCCGGCGGCGACGATCACCGCGCGCATGGTCCGCAATTCCTCCACCCGCGCCAGCAGCCGCCACAGCCCGGCGACACCGACATCGGCGACGCGCAGCGCATCCTCGCCGTGGAAGCGCAGCGTGCGCATGGCTTCGGCGGCGGCGGGCAGGTCGGAGGTGCCGGCGGTCACCACCGCGACGCGCGGCGGGCCGTTGAGCGGTGCCGGCGTGCCGAAAAACGCGGTGCCCGAGAGCGCGTCGTGATCCAGCCGCATCCGCAAGGTCGCAGGCAGCGCGGCTAACTTCTCCGCCTCCAGCCGCGTCAGCAGCAGCGTCGAGCCGCGCGCCTCCGCGGCCGCCACGATCGCCGCGATCTGCCCGGCCGACTTGCCGGCGGCGTACACGGCCTCCGGTAGACCGATCCGCCGCTGCCGCTCCAGATCGAGCACGAAGTCGGTCATGGCGCGGCGCCGCGCAGGAACGCACTGCCGGCGCGATACGGCGCGAAGCTGACGGGCCGATCGGTGAGTTCTACCAGCGACGCGAGCAGGTCGGCGCGCCGTGGCATGGCGCGGTCGAGCGCGTCGGGATCAAGCTCGATGACCAGTCCGGCGGCGCGCAGCCGGGCACGCACCGTGCGCGGCGCCAGAGCATCCGCGACCAGACGCTCGGCGCGGTGTACCAGCGCCAGCAGTTCCGGCTCCACGCGGATGCCGGTCTCAATGCGGCTGGACAGGCACGGTGCGGCCGGCAGGTCGGCGATGGCGCCGAGACCGAGGTGGGCGGCGAGGCGGCGCACAGTTGCCTTGTTGATGCCGGCCTCCACGAACGGGTGCCGCACGCCGTGCTCCGCTGCCGCCCGCAATCCGGGGCGCCAGTCGGCGAGGTCGTCGGTATTGGTGCCTGAAAGGATTGTGCCGTCGGTACGCGCGGCGATCGCGCCGTACAGGTTCGTCTTGCAGAAGAAGCAGCGATCGGCCGGGTTGGCGCGGTAGCGCGGATCGGCGAACTCGCCGGCGTCAAAGACATTGAGTGCCCAGCCACGTTCCCCGGCCCGCGCCCGCGTGCGCACGGTCGCCTCCGGCGGTACCGCTGGGGAGATAGCGTGCCACATCCGCGCCCGCGCGCCGAGCACGCTGTGGGCCGCCTCGGCCAGCGTCAGGCTGTCCACGCCGCCGCTGACCGCGATCTCGGCCGCGTCAAGCCCGCGCAGCACTGCTTGCAGGTCGCCGAGCGCGTCAGTCATCGGCCAGCCGCTCCGCCGCTCGCCGCAGCCGTGCCCGCGCGGCCTGGCCGTCCGCCGCACGCAGGTCATCGCTCTCCGCCTTGGCCGTGATGCCGCCGCCGGGTCGCGCCGCGCGTTTCACTCGCACCGTCCGCCCGTCCACCGCGACCTCGGCGGCGCTGCGGCCGAGGGTGCGTCCGGCGACCATCGCGATGCGCAGGCCGATCGTGCTGGTCTCGGCGAAGCAGATGGCGACTGCTTGTTCCAGCGCGGCGGGTGCTGCGAGCACCTGGACGTGCGCGGCCATGCGCCCCTTCTTGCCGAAGGCCGGCATCTGCACCGCGTCATGCACGCCGGGGACGGCACGGATGCAGTCCAGTCCGGCGGCGAGGTCCTCGGGCGTCTGGTCGTCCACCTCGAAGCTGATGACGGCGAGATCGCGCGTGCCCGCCTCGCGCGCATCCGCCGGGTGGGCGCTGACCAGCACGCGGAGCACGTTGGGCAGGCCCGGCAGGCGCCGCGTGCCAAAGCCGACGCCGCTACCCAGCAGCCGGCGCGCGCCGGCCGGCGCGGGTTCGTGGGCGCGCAGATGCCGGAGGATGGCCGCTCCCGTCGGCGTCACGCGTTCCCCACCGATGCCGTCGTCGATGGTGGCGAACCCCTCCAGCAGCAGCGCGGTCGCCGGCGCTGGTACCGGCAGCCAGCCATGTGCTGTCTGGACGCGGCCGGCGCCGAGCGGCAGCGGCGCGCAGGTCCAGCTCGCCGGACCGTCACCGTCGTCCTGGGCGGCGATCAGCACGGCCGCGGCGACGATGTCGGCGAGCGAATCCACCGCGCCGACCTCGTGAAATGCCACCTCCTCGGCCGCGATACCATGCACGCGCGCCTCGGCAGCGGCGAGTTCACCGAAGATGCCGAGCGCGTGGTGCCGGACGGCCGCGTCCAGCGGCGCCGCTAGCAAGCGCGCGCGGATGTCGCGCCAGGCAACATGCGGATGATCCGCCGCCGGCGCATCGACGACGAAGCGCGCACCGGCCAGCACGCCGTCGTGGTGGCGCAGCACGCGGCAGGGCACCCGCGCCACCGCCGCGACCGCATCGCGGCACGCCGCCGCCTGCTCCGGCGCGGCGTCGAGCATGGCCGCCACGAACATGTCGCCGGCGACACCGCCGAGCGGGTCCAGATGCAGATGACGCATGTTGCTGGCGACGTAGCATGCCGCCGCGCCCAGCGCATCCGCCCCGGCCGGCGGGCCGTAACGAAGGCGCGCGGGTTCCCGCGGCGGGGACGGGCGTGTATGACGGGCAGGGTCGCGACTGCGGCGGGAGGATCGGCGTGGCTGACGCGCGGACCGCGGACGAGCCGACGGCGCTGCTGCGGCAGGTCGCAGCCGGCGACCGGGTGGCGTTCCGCCGGCTGTACGACCTGCAGGCGCCGCGGCTCTATGCGGTGGCGCTGCGCATCACGCGCCAGGGGCCGCTGGCCGCCGATGCCGTGCATGACGCCTTCCTGCAGGTCTGGCGCAATGCTGGCCGGTTCGACGCGGCGCGCGGCCCGGCGGAGGCGTGGCTGCTGGGCCTAGTCCGCTACCGCGCCCTCGACATCGCCCGTCGCGGCGGGCGGGAGGTGTCGGCGGACGACCTCGATCTGCCCGAACCCGCCGACGATGGGCCCGATGCGCTGGAGGTGCTGGCCGGCAGCCGCGACGCCGCGGCGCTGCACGCCTGCCTTCGGCAACTGGAGGCCGAGCGGCGGCGGCTGGTGCTGCTGGCCTTCGTGGACGGCCTATCGCACAGCGAGGTCGCCGAGCGGGTCGGCATGCCGCTCGGCACCGTGAAAAGCTGGATCCGCCGCAGCCTGCAATCGCTGCGCCTGTGCCTGGAAGGTGCCGCATGAGCGGCCGCTCGCACGACATCCCCGAGGAAGTGCAGGTGCTGGCCGGCGAGTATGTGCTTGGTGCGTTGGACGAGGCGGAGATGCTCGCGGTGCGCCGCCGCGCCGCCGCCGACCCCGAACTGGCCGCCGCCATCGCGGCGTGGGAGCGGCGGCTGGCGCCGCTGGCCGATGCGGTGCCGCCGGTGGCGCCACCTGACGAGTTGTGGGCCCGCATTGCGGCGGCGGTCGCACCCGTGCCGCAGGAAGCGGCGGAGCGCCCGCCGCTGCACGCGCCAGCCGAGCCGCTGGTGCCCTGGGCGCGTCCCGTCCGACCGCCGCCGCGCCGGATTTGGCCGTGGCAGCTTGCCACCGCGGCCTCGCTGGCGCTGGCGGCGGGCCTGGCCGCGTTCGCGCTGCTGCCGCGCCCGGTGCCGCCTGTGGAAATGGCGGCGCTGACGCCGCCGGATGCGGCCGCTCCTGGCTTTCTGGTGACGGCGCGCCCGGATGGGTCGGTGGTGCTGACCGCGGCGGCCCCGGCCCCTGTGCCGGCGGGGCGGGACATGGAACTCTGGGTGCTGCCGAAGGGCGCGAGCGCGCCGGCCTCGCTCGGCGTGCTGCCGGCTTCGGGGATGCGGATGGTCCTGCCCACGCCGCCCGCGCCGGGCACGCAGATCATGGTCAGCCTGGAGCCGAAGGGCGGCTCGCCGACCGGCAAGCCGACCGGTCCGGTACTGTACGCGGGGACGTTCGGCGCGCTGTCACCCTGAGCGGGGCGATCCAACGTGACGTACCCGCACTGGCCAAGGCAGGCCGCCGCCCAGGATCGCATGCCCTGCACCGTCGATCGCCACGTTGATGCCGGCGGCGCTGAGCGTGCTCGATAGTACCGGTGTCGCCCGCAGCCACGCGTTCAGTTCCGCCTGCGTTGCAACCAGAAAATTGTTGGTTTCGGTCATGATGCGCATTCCGGTCGGATGACGCAGCGAACGCTACGATTGGTTGCGTAACTTTGACCGGCGGATTCCGCATTTGGCGACGCCCGTCGCTGCATCTCCTCGGTTGCGGCGCTGGATGCGGATCACTAGAACATCCGCTGCTGGCCAATGGAGCGTGATGTGTTGCCTTCGGAGTATTTCCCGCATGTTGACCTGCTGCTGAAATCCCTGCGCATCGACCGAAACCGTCTGAGTGGCCGCAGCAAGATCGCGATCGACGCGCCGTTGCTGCGTCGGATCATCCAGTGTGCGATCGAGAGGCTTCCGTTCTCCGAGGACTTCTACCGCCGGACCTATCCCGATATCGCCGCTGCTGCCGCCGCCGGACGGATCGCCGATCTGCACCGGCATTTCATCGATACCGGCTATTTCGAGGGCCGGCTGGGCGCGCCGCCGGGAGTCGATGACGGCTATTATCGCGCCGCCTATCAGGATGTGTCCGAAGCGATCGCCGAGGGCTCCGTCTCCTCCGCGCATGACCATTACATGCAGGCGGGCGCGGCGGAAGGACGCGTTCCGACGAAGGCCCTGGCCGGCAGCGTCGGCGCCTGGATGGCAGTGCTGCGCGTCCCCGCGCCCGGCGAGATTTAGGCGCTGCCGTGCCGCACGACGACCTGCAGCGGGCGCATCGCCTCCTCTGCTCGCCCTTCGTCGAGGAGGATGCATTCCGCGCCGCGTTCCATGGCGGGCGCGGTGACATCAGCACAATCCTGCGTTACTTGCGCCTGCGACCGCTCGCGCGGCCATCGCTGTCGGTGTATTTCGATCGCGAATTCTATCTTGCCACAAATCCACACCTGTTCGAGCAGCAGCAGGACCCGCTGCTGCATTTCATCGAAACCGGCATCGATGCGCTGCGCGCGCCGCATCCGCTGGTCGATCTGCGCTTCATCGTCAACGAGGACCCCGGCTGCCTGGGCGACCCGCCGGACATTGCCGCGCTGCTCGACCTGCTGGAGAACGACCGGATGCGCCCGTCGCCCTATTTCGATCCGGCCTGGTACGCCGGGGAATTCGGCGAGGCGCCGCCGTCGCGCGGCATGTTGCGCCACTTCCTCACTGCGGGACTGGCCGCCGGGCGGCTGCCGAATCGCTGGCTCGATCCGGGCTTCTATGTCGAGGCCTACAAGGACGTACCGCGCGACCGCTACGGCGCGCTGCGCCATTTCATCGTCGTGGGCGATTCCGAGGGACGCGCTGCCGGGCCGTATTTCGACGGGCGGCTGTACCGCCGCCGTTACGTCGATGTCGCCGATGCCGGCATCCCGCCGCTTTGGCACTACCTGACCAACGGGCGGCGGGAAGGGCGGCAGGTGCCGGCGGAGCGGATGGTGGCCCTGCCCGCCGCGGCGCAGCCAGGGCAGGCGTTGCCGGTCGCCGGAGCAATGCCGGTCGCGGTGGAGACGGCGGAATACGATTTCGCCGCCATGCAGCGCCTGCTCGACGACGCGCAGCAGGCGCGCAAGGACGCGGTGAAGCCTCGCCCGCCCGCGGTCGCGCTGCCGGCCGACGCGCACACGGCACTGGCCGGCATCGAATTTCCCGCCGCCGATGCGCCGCTGATCTCAGTGCTCGTGCCGGCCTACAATGAATTCGCGCACACCGTCGCCTGCCTGCAGTCGATCGCCGCCGCGCCGCCCGCGCGCGCGTTCGAGGTGGTGCTGGCTGACGATGCCTCCTACGACCCCGACATGGAGCGGTTTGCCGCCGTGCCGAACCTGCGGAGATTGCGTCAGCCGCGCAATCTCGGCTTTGTGCGCAACTGCAACGCCGCATTCGCCCAATGCCGCGGCGAGTACGTGCTGCTGCTCAACAACGATGCGCAGGTGCTGCCGGGCGCGATCGACCGGCTCGCCGCGGCACTGGACGAGAATGCCGACGTCGCCGCCGTCGGGCCGAAGTTGCTGTATCCGGGCGGGCGGTTGCAGGAAGCCGGATGCTACATCCGCCCCTGCGGCGAGAGCACGATGGTCGGCCTGTTCGCCGATCCCGAGGAAGGCGGGTTCTGCCGCGACCGCGACGTGACCTATTGCTCGGGGGCGGCGCTGATGCTGCGCCGCGCCGACGTCGGCGCGACGCTGTTCGACGAGACGTTCCAACCCGCCTATTGCGAAGACGCCGATCTCTGCCTGCGGCTGATCGCCGCCGGCCGCCGCGTGCGCTACGTCCACGCGTCGCAGGTCGTGCACCATCTCAGCGTCTCCACCAACCGCCAGTCCCAGACACGGAAGCTGCGCAGCATCGCGCGCAACCAGCAGAAGCTGGCGCTCCGCTGGGGCGATCTGCTGACGCGGCTCGACGCGGTGCGGCCGATTGCCTTCTACCTGCCGCAGTTCCATCCGACGCCCGAGAATGATCTTTGGTGGGGCAGCGGCTTCACCGAATGGACCAATGTGGTGAAGGCGCGGCCGAGCTATATCGGCCACTATCAGCCGCATCTGCCCGCCGATCTCGGCTTCTACGATCTGCGCACGGCGGATGCGCTGACGCGGCAGGCGCGGCTGGCACGGCGCTACGGAATCGAGGGGTTTGCCGTGTATTACTACAATTTCGGTAGCCGCCGCGTGCTTGGCGCGACACTGGACACGGTGCGCGCCGATCCCTCGATTCCGTTCAACTGGTGCCTCTGCTGGGCCAACGAAAACTGGACCAAGAACTGGGACGGCGGCGAGCGCGAGGTTCTGGTCGAGCAGAGCTACGACGCCGAGACCATCGACAGCATCATTGCCGACGCGGTGGCGCAGGCCGCCGACCCGCGCTATCTGCGCGTCGGCGGCCGGCCGATCTTCCTGGTGTACCGGCCGCTGCAACTGCCCGATCCGCACGGCTTCGCCGCCGCCTGCCGCGCCGGCTTCGCCCGCGCCGGCTTCCCCGGCGTGCATCTGGTCTATGTTGAGAGCATGGAGGCGGTGGATCGCAAGTTGCAGCCGGGCGACTTCGGCTTCGACGCCTGCGTGGAGTTTCCCCCGCACGGTCGCGCGGTGCCGGCCGAGACGCCAGCGGACATCATCAAGCCCGGCTGGGGCGGCTACCGCTATGACTATCCGCAGACAGTGCGTGCATTCTGTCGCCGCGATTCGGTGCCGTATACACGCTATCCGGCAGTGTTCCCGAGTTGGGACAACACGCCTCGCCAGCCGGACCACGGCACCAGCTTCGACGGTGCCACCCCCGAGGCATTCCGAGTCTATGTCGAGGAGAAGATCGAGGAGGTGCGGCAGTTCCTGGTCGGCGACGCGCGACTGCTGTTCGTCAATGCCTGGAACGAATGGGCCGAGGGCGCGCATCTGGAACCCGACACCGGCTTCGGCCATCGCTGGCTGGAGGCGCTGCGCGACGGCATCGAGGCGAAACGGTGGGCGTGATGAACCCGCTCGACAACGTCCCCGTCACGCTGATCGGCCACCCGTTCGCGCCGATCGGCATGGGCGAACAGTTGCGCAGTCACATCGCCGCGTGCGCGGCGGCCTATGTGCCATGCAGCGTGCTCGACATCTTCCGCTACGCGCAGCGGGGCGACGCGGCGCACGCGGCGCTGATCGGCGATCGCGAAATTCGCGTCCCGCCCGGCGGCATCCGCATCTTCCACGTCAACGGCGACGAAGTGGACCGTGTGCGCGAGGCGTTTGCCGCGCGGGGTGGCGATTTCGACGCCGGCTACAACATCATCGTCCCTGCCTGGGAGCTGCCGCTGTATCCCAAGCAATGGGCGGCGCGACTGGCGAAGTTCGATGAAGTCTGGGCGCTGTCTGCGTTCCTGCAGGAAAGCCTCGCCACGGCCGGCGTGATGAGCCATCTGGTCGGCCAGTCGGTCGAGCCGCCGCCGGGACCGCTGCTGCCGCGCCGCTACTTCGGCATCCGCGAATCGGCGTTCGTGCTGCTGCACTTCTTCGACCTCACGTCCTACGCCGCGCGCAAGAACCCGCTCGCGGTGCTCGATCTGTTTCGCCGGCTGCGCGAGGCGGCGCCGTTCCGCGACCTGCACCTCGTGCTCAAGGTCAAAGACGGCGAGCGAGACGCCGCCGACTGGGCGGCCGAGATCGGGTCCGATCCGCAGGTGCAGGTGATTGCAACGCCGCTCGACAGCCTCCGCGTGCGCAGCCTGATCGCGGCCAGTGACTGTTTCGTATCGCTGCACCGCGCGGAGGGCTTTGGCCGCGGCCTCGGCGAGGCGATGGCGCTGGGACGGCTGGCGCTGGGCACCGCCTGGTCAGGCAATCTCGACTTCATGACCGAGGACAATGCGCTGCTGGTGCGGCAGACACAGGTGCGGGTGCCGCCCGATGCCTATCCGCACTGGCAGGGCCAGACCTGGGCGGAGCCGGACATCGGCCATGCCAGCGCCCTGCTCGGGCCGGTGCTGGCCGACCCGGCGCGCGGGCGGGATCGGGCGCTGCGCGGTCAGACCGAGGTGCTGCGCAGCCACGGGCATCGCGCCGTCGGACTGCGGATTCTCGACCGGCTGGAGGCGATCGCCGCCGCAGGAGCCAAACGCCTAGCTCGCCCGGCGCCGCGTCGCCGGCGGGCACCAGCCCCGGCCTGATGCGTCGCTACCAGCGATGCCAGCCCCACCCGCCGCCCCAGCCGCCCCATCCGCCGCCCCAGCCGAACCCGAAGGACATCACCGGCGGCGCCACATAGACCGGCGCGCCATAGACGACCGGCGGGGCGTAATAGCCGCCGCCATAGGCCGGCGGCGGGGGGGCGGACGGATTCGGCACGCTCTCGCCCGATGCGGCCATGCACTGCGCGTAGGTGATGTCATAGTTGCGCTGCATTCCGGCGGCCGACATCTGCGCGCTGCCGGCACCGACGGCACCGCCGGTCAGCAGCCCCGCGCCGGCACCGACCGCAGCACCGACGCCGGCGTTGCCGCCCGCCGCGCCCAGCAGCGCGCCGGCCGCGGCACCCAGGGCGGTACCGACCGCGGCGCTGCCGACCGCGCTCTGCGCCGCCGCCTGGCCGGGCGTCACGTTTCCGTTGGCTGCCGCCGCGACCTGGCGGCAGCGCATGTCGTCGGCCTGAAACTGCTCGAATGTCTTGCCCTGGCCGGGCATGGCCGCGAAGCTCGGCCCGACCGGCGGCTCGACCGTGCAGGCCGTCAGGCCAACCGCGCCGGCGAGCGCGAGCGGGGTGAAAAACTTCGACATCGTCCCTGTTCTCCGGCTGGGGCGCGCGGCGGCGCGCACCGTGTTGCCAAGGAAAGGAAGCCCTTGCCGCGCCCGGTTCAAGTGCCAGGCCCGTGATAAACTGTGCCGTCTGGCCCGCGCCCGTCGCGGCCCGGTCCCACGCTATCGCGTTCGGTCTCGCATGTCGGGGCCGGGCTCGCCTTCCTCGAGGTCGCTGTCGGCCAGGCGCTCGGAATGCACGGCATGGTCACCGCCGTGCTCCAACACCTCGCGTTCCCGAGATCCAGCGGTACGGTCCACCGCATAGAGCACCGCCAGCCCCTGCCGCTCCGCCTCGCGGCGCGCGACGCGCACCGCGGCGGCGAAGTCAAGCGGCGCGCCGTCCGCGTCGGTCGGCACGGTAAGCACCGGCGCGCTGCGGCCATCGGACGTGATGACCTCGGTGATGACGGCGCGCGGCGCGTCCTCTGCGAAGCGGCGCATCACGATCATGTAGTGTCCGCTCTCCGGCACCGGGTCGTGCGGGGCGAGGACGCGCAGTTCGGTCATGGCAGTTCCCTTCCTGTGTGCGGCGAGCAACGCAGGGACGCGGCCGAGGTTGACGGGGCTGGGCGTCACGCCGCACCTCGGTCCCGCCTATGCGCCCCCGAACCGCTGCACCACCTCAGCCGGAATCGGCTGCGACTTGATACGGTGCGGGTCGTCGGGGTGCCGGCCGACCCAGACGCGCGTCTCGAACCCTTCCACCGCCAGCGCGCCGTCCTTGAGCACATGGTGGCGCACGTCGAAGCTGCTGCGGCGGAACTCGGCAAGCTCGCTTTCTATCGTCACGTCGTCGCCGAAGCTGCACGGCGTGACGAACCGCGCGCGGGTATCGACCATCGGGAAGCCAACGAAACCGTATTTCGCAATCATCTCGGCCTTGCGCACGGCCAGCACGTGCTCGAACAACAGCGCGGTGCTGGCGTCGAAGAACGCGAAATAGCGCGGATAGAACACGATCCCCGCCGGATCGCAGTCGCCCCACTCGATACGCAGGATGCGCGTGTTGGTGCGCGTGCTCATCGCGGTGCCATCCGCAGCGCGCCGTCCAGCCGGATGGTCTCGCCGTTCAGGAACGGATTGGTGATGCAGGCGACGACGAGTGCCGCGAATTCCGCCGGCTGGCCGAGGCGCTGGGGGAACGGGATCGACTGCGCAAGGCTGGTCTGCACTTCGGCGGGCAGTTCGCCGACCATGGGGGTCGCGAACAGGCCGGGCGCGATTGTCAGCACGCGCACACCGAACCGCGCCAGCTCGCGTGCCGCCGGCAGCGTCAGCGATACGACCCCACCCTTCGATGCCGAATAGGCGGCCTGGCCGATCTGCCCGTCGAAGGCTGCTATCGAGGCAGTATTGATGATGACGCCGCGTTCTCCGTCGTCCAGTGCGTCCAGCGTGCTCATTGCCGCGGCAGCGAGGCGCAGCATGTTGAAGCTGCCGATCAGGTTGACGCGGATCACCCGTTCGAACGACGCGAGCGGCATGGGCCCGTCGCGCCCGACGATGCGCGCGGCGGTGCCGATCCCGGCACAGTTAACCAGGATGCGCGCCGCCCCCTGCAACCGTGCCGCCTCTGCCACCGCGGCGGCGGCCGACGCTTCATCGGCCACGTCGCAGATCAGCGCATCGCCGCCGATGCGCGCGGCGACCTCGCGCGCGCGGTCGTGGTCGCGGTCGAGCACGGCGACACGGCATCCTGCCTGCGCCAGCCGCTCCGCCGTCGCGGCACCCAGTCCGGAACCGCCGCCGGTGACGATCGCCGCGTGTCCTACGAGTTGCATGGTCAGGATGTCCCCTCTGTCGGGTCCGCGTTCTCCACCAGCAGCGCGATGCCCTGCCCGCCGCCGATGCAGGCCGAGGCGATGCCGCGTTTGCCGCCGCTGCGTCGCAGCTCGCGCGCCAGCGTCACCGCCAGTCGCACGCCGGTCGCGCCGAGCGGATGGCCGATCGCGATGGCGCCCCCGTTGACGTTGAGTTTCGCCTCGTCGAGTTCGAGCGCCCGCGCGCAGGCCATCACCTGCGCACCGAACGCCTCGTTGATCTCGACGCGGTCGATGTCGCCGAGGCGCAAGCCTGTCGCGCCGAGCAGCGCGTTGATCGCCGGCACCGGTCCGATGCCCATGATCTCCGGCGGACAGCCGACCACCGCGCCGGCGACGATGCGCCCGAGCGGCGCGCGTCCGCGTGTGCGCGCGTAGTTGCCGGAACAGACGAGCGATGCCGCTGCGCCGTCGACCACGGCCGAGGAATTGCCGCCGGTCTGCACGCCGCCGAAGGCTGGCCGGATGCGCGCGAGGACCTCGATCGGCGAAGGCCGAACATGGCTGTCGGCCTCGATGCGCCCGGCGCCGCGCGGCAGGCGGATGGCGCGATCGGCGAGGCCCTCGCGCGAAAACGTCTCGTCGGCGACAGGGACGATCTCGCCGGCCAGGAATCCGTCGGCCTGTGCGGCGAGCGCGCGAGAGAAGCTGCGGGCGGCGAAGGCATCGACCGCCTCGCGCGTGATGCCGTACTGGCGCGCAAGGTTCTCCGCCGTATCGCCCATGGTGCAGCCGCAGGCCGGATCGAGCAGGGCTTCCCACAGAAAGTCCTTGAACTCGACCTGCCCCATGCGGAAGCCGGTGCGGTGCGTGTAGGCGGCGACCGGGTTGCGGCTCATGCTCTCCGCGCCGACCACCAGTGCCGCATCGACGTTGCGGTGCGTCACGGCATCGGCGGCCTGCATGATCGCTTCGATGCCGGTGCCGCAGACACGCTGCACCATCAGCGCCGGCACCTCCTGCGGCACGCCGGCATAGAGGCCGACATGGCGCGGCATCATGTAGGCGTCGAAACTTGCCTGCGCCATACTGCCGGTGATGACGGTACCGATATCGTCGGGCGCGACACACGCGCGCTCGAGTACGGCGCGAGCCGCCTTGATCGCAAGGTCGATTGGCGAGACCAGCGCGAAGGCGCCAGTGTAATCGACAAACGGCGTGCGGCAGCCGTCGAGCAGCCAGGCATCCTGCCAGGATGCGAGCAGGGCGCGGGTCATCGGGACTCCTCGGCGCAGATGACGAAATCGGGCGGCGGATCCGCGTACAGCGCGGCGACCAGTTCGGCGCGATGGGCGAGCACGGCGCGCTGGTTGATCGAGCCTTTGTCGGTGATCTCCCCGGCATCGATCGATGGCGGGACGTGCAGCAGCGCCGCGCGCAGCACGCGCGTCGAACTGCCGGTGGCGGCGGCAGCGAGCACGGTCAGCTCGTGCCGCAGTTTCGCCAGCAGTGCGGGATGCGCCAGCGTGTCGCTCTCGGTCGCATCCGCGGCAAGCCCGTCACAGGCGGCACGGCACGCCGTGATGTCGGGGATCAACAGAACGGAAACATAGTCGCGGTCGTGTCCGGCGATCACCACGTCGCGGATATAGGGCGCAAGCACGGCGATCAGTTGCGCGCGCAGCGGCCCGACGCTGACCCAGGTCCCGGTGGCGAGCTTGAAATCCTCCGAAATGCGGCCGTCGAACAGCAGGCCGAGTTCGGGCCGCGCTGGGTCGATGAATTTCAGCGCATCGCCGAGCTTGTAGTAACCGTCTTCGTCGAAGGCCGCGCGTGTCAGCTCCTCCTGACGCCAGAATCCGGGCGTGATATTCGGTCCGCGCAGCCGCGCCTCCAGCTTGCCGCCGGTCGGCACGAGTTTCAGGTCGTTGCCGGTCACGGGCAGGCCGACGATCCCCGAACCGGTCACGTCGGGACGGCAGACAATCGCGAAGGGTGCGGTTTCGGTCGCGCCCAGACCGGTGAGCATGGTGATACGCTCGCCCACCGTGGCGACGGCGAGTTCGTCCAGCGTGTCCCAGACATGCTGCGCCAGGCCGGCGCCGGCATAGAACATGAGCTTGAGGCGCGCGAAGAAGGTGCGGCGCAGGCCTGGTTCCGCGCGCAGATACGCGACGAGTTCCTCGAAGCCCTTCGGCACGTTGAAATAGATCGTCGGGGAAATCTCACGCAGATTGCGCACCGTTTCGGCGATACCGGCGGGCGTCGGCTTGCCGTCGTCGATGTAGAGCGTGCCACCGTTGTAGAGCACCAGTCCGACATTGTGGTTGCCGCCGAAAGTGTGGTTCCACGGCAGCCAATCGACGATGACCGGCGGATCGTCGGCCATGAAGGCGAGCGAGGTGCGCAGCATCTCCTGGTTGCTGCACAGCATCCGCTGCGTGTTGATCACGCCCTTGGGGGTGCCGGTCGAGCCGGAGGTGAACAGGATTTTTGCCACCGTATCGGATCCGACCGCGGCGGCGGCGGCGTTCACGGCATCGGTGGGCGCGGTGGCGGCAAGCAGCGCGAAGGGAGTGGCAGGCCGGTCGTTGGGCGCGGCACTCGCCACTGCCAGCTCAATCCCGGCCGGGACTGTCGCCGCGACAGCGGCCGCGAAGGCAGTGCCGCTTTCGGCAAACACCAGTCCCGGCCGCAAAACTTTAATTATAGCAGAAAGCTTTAAGTAATCCTTCGAGATCAGGGAATAGGCCGGCGAGATCGGCGCGTAGGGTACGCCGACATGCATCGCGGCCAGCCCGAGCAGAGCGTGCTCAATGCCGTTGCCCGACAGGATGGCGACCGGACGCTCGGCGGACGGGCCACGGTCGAGCAGTGCCTGGCCGATGGCGCGGACGGCCGCGAGTGCGTCCGCATAGCTCACCCGCTGCCAGTCACCGCCACGCTCGCGGCGGGCGAGGAAGGTCCGGTCGGGGGCCTGGGCCGCCCAGTGTTCCAGCCGCGCGGTGATGCGGGCCGGGTAGGCGGGCAGGGTGCCGCTGGGGCGGACATGGATGGTGCCGTCGGGCAGGTGCTCGAACCGTACGTCAGGGCTGCCCAGGCGAACCGGGCGGGTGGGGGCGGCGGTCATGGCGGCGCCACCTTGCCGGCGCGCTTGTCGAGGAAGGCGCGCAGCCGGTCCTTGGCGTCCTGGTCGGCGGCGGCAATCGCGGCCATCAGGCTCTCCAGCAGCAGGCCCGTGCGCGGCTCGGCGTCGGCGATACGCGGCAGGGCGTGCAGAGCCGCGAACACACTCAACGGCGCCAGCGTGGCGACATGCCGCGCCATGGCGATCGCCCGCTCCAGCCCGGTGCCGGCCTCCACCAGATACTGCGCGAAACCCGCCACCATTCCATCCTCGGCGCCATATGTGCGACCGGTCAGCATCATATCGAGCATCCGCGCGGTGCCGATCAGCCGCGGCACCCGTACCGACCCGCCACCACCCACGAACAGGCCGCGCTGCCCCTCCGGCAATGCGTAGTAGGCCGAGGGTTCGGCGATCCGGATATGGCAGGCAGCGGCCAGTTCCAGCCCGCCACCGATCACCGCGCCGTGCAGCACCGCGATCACCGGCACGCGCCCGGACTCGATCAGATCGAACGCCTGATGCCAGGTGCGGGAGTGGAACAGTCCGGCGGTGGCATCGTTCTCCGTCACCGCCGAAAGGTCGAGGCCGGCGCAGAAATGCGCACCCTCGCCGTGGATGACCACCGCCCGCACCTCGGCCGGCAGGGAGGCGAAGCGGGCGGCGATGCCCTCGATCGTCGCGTCGTCGAGTGCGTTGCGCTTGTGCGCGCGCGTCAGGCGCAGCACCGCGACCTCCTCCTGCATCTCGAAGGACAGCGACGGCGGCAAGGTGACGGCGAGTGGCGGCACGGCGATCGTTCCCTTCGGCTGCGCGGTCTGAAACACGTTGCCACGGACCGCGCCAGCCGCATACTGGCCGGCGGGAGGGCCGCCAACCGTGTTCCTGCGCATCCATGACGTGACCACCCATGTCCAGATCGACGGGCCGCAATCGGCGCCGGTGCTGCTGCTGCTCCACTCACTGGGCACCGACGGGCGAGTATGGGAGCCGCAGGCGGCGGCGCTCGCCGACCGCTTCCGCGTGATCCGCCCCGACCTGCGCGGACATGGGTTGAGCGCGGCCATGCCCGGCCCCGGCAGCATCGCGCGGCTGGCGCAGGATACGCTGGCGGCGCTGGATGCGCTGGGGGTGGGGCAGGCGCATGTCGCCGGGCTTTCGATCGGGGGCATGGTGGCGCAGCAGCTTGCCGCCGCGGCGCCGGGGCGTGTCGCCTCGCTGGTGCTGTGCGACACCGCGATGGCGATCCCGCCGCCGGAGTTCTGGCGTGAGCGGGCCGCAATCGTGCGCGCGCGCGGCATGGCGGCAATCGCCGATGCCGTGGTGGGGCGCTGGGTCACGCCGGCCTCCCTCGGCGCGGCCGCGACCGACGGGCTGCGCCTGATGCTGCTGCGCACCGATCCCGAAGGCTATGCCGCCGCCGCCGAGGCGATTGCCGCTGCTGACCTCACCACCACCACGTCGCATCTGCGCCTGCCGGCGCTGGTGATGGTGGGGGAGGCGGACCTGGCGACGCCGCCCGAAGCCGCTGCGACGCTCGCCGCCGCGATCCCCGGCGCGCAACTGGTCAAGATCGCCGGTGCGGCGCATATCCCGACCTATGAGCAGGAGGCCGCGGTGACTGCGGCCATGTATCGCTTCCTTGTCCCGGAGACCGCCGCATGAGCGCCAGTGCCACCACGCCGTTCCGCGACATCACGCCCGGCTCGCAACCGCCCAACGACTTCCCCGAATACGGCAGCACCCACAGGCGCCACCCGAAGCTGCCGTTGCTGCGCATCCCGCAGACGGTGACGGAGACAACCGGCCCGCGCTTCACCCGCGCGCAGTATCCGGCGATGATCGACATGAGCCGCATCGGCGGCCGTGAGGCGGTCGGCGAACGCATCGTGGTGCGCGGGCGTGTGCTGGACGAGAACGGCCGGCCAGTACCCGACACCATGATCGAGATCTGGCAGGCCAACGCGGCCGGTCGTTACGCCCACGAGCGCGACCAGCACGACGCGCCGCTCGACCCCAACTTCAAGGGCGAGGGCCGCGTGTTCACCGATGCGGAGGGATGGTACGAGTTCACCTCGATCAAGCCCGGCTCCTATCCCTGGCGCAACCACTTCAATGCCTGGCGGCCGAACCACATCCATTACTCACTGTTCGGACCCGGATTCGCCACGCGGCTGATCACGCAGATGTATTTCCCCGGCGACCCACTGCTGGAACTCGACCCGATCTTTCATTCCGTACCGGACGAGGCGGCGCGCAACCGGCTGATCGCGAAGTTCGACATCGAGATCACGCGGCCGGAATGGGCGCTGGGCTACCGTTTCGATTTCGTGCTGCGCGGGCGCGAGACAACGGCGATGGAGGAATAACGCCATGCCGATTGCGACCGCGAGCCAGACCATCGGCCCCTACTGGCATCTGATCGAACATCCTGAATTCGCCGACCTGACCCGCTTCGGCGCCGCCGGTGAGCGGATCACACTGACCGGGCGCGTCATCGATGGTGACGGTGCACCGCTGGCGGACGGCTGCATCGAATTGTGGCAGGCGAGTCCAACAGCCGGCGAGACGTTCCCCGGCTATGGTCGCGCGGCTGCCGACCGCGACGGGCGCTTCCGCTTCACCACGATCCGGCCGGGGCCGCTGCCGGGGCCAGGGAATGCGCAGCAGGCGCCGCATTTCGCGTTGAGCGTGATGGCGCGCGGCATCCTGACCCGGCTGGTTACCCGTGCCTATTTCGCCGGAGAGGCCCTGAACGAGACCGACCCGATCCTGTCGCTGATCGAGGACCCCGCCCGCCGCGCGACCCTGATGGCGCACCCGGCAGGCACGGACACCTGGCACATCGACATCCGCCTGCAGGGCGAAGGCGAAACCGTGTTCATGGAGTTCTGAGGGTGGATGGCAAGGCCCTCACCCCGGCCCTCTCCCGCGAGCGGGAGAGGGAGAAGCAAGCGCACTCTCTTCCCTCTCCCGCTTGCGGGAGAGGGTGGCGCGCAGCACCGGATGAGGGTGCGCGGTGCTCGGGACGACGCTGATGCCCGTCAACCCTGCCGACAGCGCGATCTACGGCACGCTCTATGGCTCCGATGCGATGCGCGCGGTGTTCGACGATCACGCCGGGCTGCGCCGGATGCTGGAGGTGGAGGCAGCGCTTGCGACGGTGCAGGCGCGGCTTGGCATCGTTCCTGCGGACGCGGCGGCGGCGATCGCTGCGGCGGCGCAGCGTGTGCGGCTTGACGACGCGGCGCTGGCAGCGAGCGTGCGCAATGTCGGCTATCCGGTGGTCGGGCTGGTGGCGGCTCTGGCTCGCGAGGCGGGCGAAGCGGGGCGCTGGACGCATTGGGGCGCCACCACGCAGGACATCATGGATACCGCGTTGGCGCTGCAACTGCGCGCAGCACTCGACCTGCTGCGCGGCGAGGTCGCGGGCGCGGTGCGAGCGCTCGCCGCGCTGGCGCAGCGCCACCACGCCAGCGCGATGCCGGGGCGGACGCATCTGCAACACGCGCTGCCGATCACGTTTGGGCTGAAATGCGCGGTGTGGCTGATGCCGCTGCTGCATCATCTGACGCGGCTCGACCAGTTGCGCCCGCGCGTCGAGCTGGTGCAGTTCGGCGGTGCCGCCGGCACGCTGGCCTCGCTCGGCGCGCAAGGGATCGAGGTGATGGAGGCGCTGGCGATGGAGTTGCGGCTGCACGCGCCGGCTGCGCCGTGGCACGTCGCACGCGACGGGGTCGCCGAGGCAGTGAGCTTTTGCGGGCTGCTGTGCGGATCGCTGGCGAAGATCGCCACCGACGTGATTTTGCTGGCGCAGACCGAAGTGGCCGAGATTGCCGAGCCGCATGTCGAGGGTCGCGGCAGTTCCTCCACCATGCCGCAGAAGCGCAACCCGATCGCCTCGGAATACATCCTCGCCGCCGCGCGCGCGACGCAGGCGCTGGTGCCGCTGATGCAGGGCGCGATGGCGCAGGACCAGGAACGCGCGACTGGTCCGTGGCAGGCGGAGGCGCTGGCGCTGCCGCAGGCTTTTGTCCTGACGCATGGGGCCGCCGTTGCCACGCGCTCACTGGCAGAAGGGTTGGTGGTGGACGCGGTGCGGATGCGACGCAACCTGGATGCCACCGGCGGGCTGATCGTCGCAGAAGCTGTGATGATGGGGCTGGCGCCGCATCTGGGCCGCGCCGCAGCGCACCACGTCGTGCGTCAGGCCAGCGATGCGGCGCTGGCCGAGGGCATCCCGCTCGCCGCGGTGCTGGCGCGGATGCCGGAGGTGGCTTCCAGACTGGACGCCGCCGCGATCGCGCGGCTGACCGACCCGGAGAATTATCTCGGAAGCACTGGCGCCTTCATCGACCGCGTGCTGCGCGCGGCGCGGCAGGCGGCGTGAGGAGAACGGCATGAGTGATCCCTGCATCATCACCGTCGCGATCACCGGATCGGTTCCGCGCAAGCGCGACAACCCGGCACTCCCGGTCACGATCGCCGAGCAGATCGAGAGTACGCACGAAGCCTTCGAGGCGGGTGCTTCGCTGGTGCATGTGCATGTGCGCGACGAGAACGAGAACTCGTCCTCCGACCCCGAGAAGTTCGCACGTCTGCAGGAAGGGGTTGCGCAGCACTGCCCCGGCATGATCATGCAGTTCTCCACCGGCGGGCGCGGGCGGCAGATGGAGCAGCGCGGGGCGATGCTGTACCTGAAGCCGGATATGGCTTCGCTCGCGACCGGTTCGGTGAACTTTCCGACGATCGTGTACGAAAACCCTCCGGACTTCGTGCGCGGGCTGGCCAAGACGATGCTGGACTTCGGCATCAAGCCGGAGATCGAGGTGTTCGACCTCGCCATGCTCTACAACACCGCCGATCTGGTTCGGGAAGGGCTGATCGTCGATCCGCCGCATGTGCAGTTCGTGTTCGGGGTGAAGCACGCGCTGCCGGCGCGGCGGGAGATCCTGGAGTTCGAGGTGGCGCAACTGAAGAAATTGCTGCCGCGCGCGACCTGGACGGCGGCGGGGATCGGGCGGCACCAGTTGGAGGTGAATCGCTGGTCGCTGGAGATGGGCGGGCATTGCCGTACCGGGCTGGAGGACAACGTGCGCTGGGACAAGCAGACTCTGGCCCCCGGCAACGCCGCCCTCGTGCGGCGGGTCGCGCAGCTATGTGGTGAATACGGGCGGCCGGTCGCAACAGCGGCACAGGCACGGGCGATGCTGGGTTTGCGGCCGATGAGTTGACATCGAACGGTTGCCAATCGGCGGCAAATCGGGCACAGCGGCACGAACCCAAGGGGGAGGGGCGGAGATGAGCGAACAGGATCGGGCAGGGGCGATGCCGCTGGGGCGGCGTGCCGTGCTGACGGCGGCGGGGGCCGGCGGGCTGGTGCTAGCCTCGCGGCGGCGCGCCCTCGCGGCCGGGGCGGACACGCTGAAGGTGGGCTTCATCAGCCCGCGCTCCGGCGCGCTGGCCGGATTCGGGGAAACCGACGGCTACGTGCTGGAGGTGGCGCGCAAGGCGCTCGCAAAGGGGCTGAATGTCGGCGGCAAGACCTACACCGTGCAACTGATCGACCGCGACACGCAGTCCGATCCGGCGCGCGCCGGGCAACTCGCACGCAGCCTGATTAACGACGAAGGCGTGGACATGATGCTGTCCACGTCCACCCCGGAAGTGGTCAACCCGGTTTCCGATGCCTGCGAGGCGGCCGGCGTGCCGTCGCTGTCTACCGTGATGCCGTGGGAGGCGTGGTATTTCGGGCGCGGCGCCAAGCCGGGACAACCCTCACCGTTCCGCTGGACCTACCTGTTCTCCTTCGGCACCAAGCAATTCGCCGACGCCTATCTGTCGCAGTGGTCGCTGCTGCCGACCAACAAGCGGGTCGGGGTGATGTATCCCAACGATGCCGACGGCAACGCGATCCGTGCCCATCTCAAGCCGCTGCTGGAGAAGGGCGGCTTCACCGTCTTCGACCCCGGCCCTTACGAGGACGGCACCACCGACTATTCCGCGCAAATCGCGTTCTTCAAGAAGAACCATTGCCAGATCTTCAATACCTTCCCGATCCCGCCCGATTTCGCGACGTTCTGGCGGCAGGCAGCGCAGCAGGGCTATGCGCGCACGGTAAAAATTGCGCAGATCGCCAAAACCGGACTGTTCCCCTCTCAGGTCACGGCGCTTGGGTCGCTCGGCGACAATTTGGCAACCGCTGTGTATTGGCATCCCGACTGGCCGTACAAGTCGCTGCTCGCCGGCATCTCCGGTCGCGAGTTGTCGGACGGCTACGAGCACGCGACGGGGCGGCAATGGACCCAGCAGCTCGGCGCATCGCTGTCGCTGTTCGACGTCGGATTCGCGGCCCTGCGGGCCAGCAGCAATCCGAAGGACAAGGCGGCGGTGGCGAAGGCGCTGAGCACACTCGACACGCCGTCGATGGTCGGGCCGGTCAACTTCACGAAGGGTCCGGTGGGGAACGTGTACGCCACGCCGATCATCGGCTCGCAATGGGTAAAGGCAAAGGCCGGAAGCAAGTTCCGGTTGGATTGCGTGATCACCGAGAACGCGACCGACCGCAACGTGCCCGTTACCGCCAAGCTGCGGCCGTACAGTTGATGCGATGCCGATGCCCGACCAGGACGTGCTGCTGACTGCGTCGGGCATCGGCAAGCGGTTCAACGCGCTCGCCGTGCTGAGCGATGTCGATTTCGCGGTGCATGACCGCGAGGCGATCGGCATCGTGGGTCCCAATGGCGCCGGCAAGACGACGCTGCTGAACGTGTTGTCGGGCGCCCTGGCGGCGGATGCCGGACGTATCGTGTTTCGCGGAGATGACGTCTCGCGCCTCGACGCCGCGGAGCGCTGCCGGCGCGGCATTGCGCGTTCCCACCAGATCCCGCGCCCGTTTGCCGGCATGACGGTGTTCGAGAACCTGCTGGTGGGCGCGCGTACCGGTGCGGGTGAGCACGGCGAGGCGGCGTATCGGCGCTGCATCGAGAGTCTTGAACTGTGCGGCATGTTGCCGCTCGCCAACAGGCGAGCGGAGACACTCGGCCTGCTCGACCGTAAGCGACTGGAACTGGCGCGGGCGCTGGCGACCGACCCGGTGCTGCTGTTGCTCGACGAGATCGGCGGCGGGTTGACGGACGCGGAGGCCGCGGAGCTGGTCGGGATCATTCGCGTGATCTACGGGCGCGGCATCGCGGTGGTGTGGATCGAGCACATAGTGCATGTGCTGGTGCAGGTGGTCGGGCGGATGGTGTGCATGGATGCCGGCCGCGTCATCGCCGACGGTACCCCCGACGCGGTGCTGCAGGACGCGGCAGTGATCGACGCATATCTGGGATCGGCCCATGCCCATCCTGACAGTTGACGCGCTCGACGCGCGGCATGGGCTGCTGCATGCGGTGCGCGGCGTCAGCTTCGCGGTCGAGGAGGGCGAGACCCTGGCCCTGGTTGGCGCCAACGGCGCGGGCAAGACCACACTGCTGCGCTGCATCGCCGGCGCGCATCGGGCGAGCGGCGGGCGCGTGATGTTCGACGGTACCGACGTGACGCATCTGCCGGCGCACCGACGCGTGCAGTGCGGCATCGCACTGGTACCAGAGGGGCGGCGGCTGTTCGCGGGCATGACGGTGGAGGAGAATCTTCGCGTTGCCGCCGGGCGAGGGCGTCCGGGGACCTGGACGGTCGAGCGCATCGTCGAAGCCTTCCCGCAACTCGGGCCGAAATTGCAGGCGCGGGCAGGCGATCTGTCCGGCGGGCAGCAACAGGCTGCGGCCATCGCGCGCGCACTGATGACCAACCCGCGGCTGCTGCTGCTTGATGAAGTGTCGCTCGGCCTGTCGCCGATCGCGGTCGATGCGGTGTACGCGTCGCTGCAAGGTCTGCTCGGTGGCGGTGCGACAGTGGTGCTGGTCGAACAGGACCTCGCCCGCGCGCTGCGTGTCGCCGATCGCGTCTTGTGCATGTTGGAGGGTCGGGTGGTGTACGAGGGCCGCGCGCAGGAGACCACGCGCGAGCAGGTGATGGCGGCGTATTTTGGCCTGCGCGAGGCAGTCGCGTGATCTTTCTGAACCAGTTGGTGCAGGGCGTGTTCCTCGGCGCCTATTACGCACTGGTCGCGTGTAGCCTGTCGTTCCTGTTCGGCGTTATGCGCATCGTCAACCTGGCGCACGGCAGCCTGGTGGTGCTGGCCGCTTTCGTGCTGTTCGAACTGGCGGACCGGGCGGGTCTGTCGCCCTGGCTCAGCCTGATCGTCGCGATTCCGGCGATGGCGGTGGTGGGCTGGCTGCTGCAACGGCTTGTGCTGGATCGCAGTTTGCGCGGCGGGATGCTGGTGCCGCTGCTCAGCACGTTCGGTCTGGCGATCGTGCTCGACAATCTATTGTTCCAGCGATTCGGCGCCGACACGCGCTCGCTTGCTCCCTATATCGGGGACCTGTCGTTCGACAGCTGGTCGCTGACCGATGACATCACGGTAGGCCGGCTGGACGTGCTGATCCTTGCGGTCGCGATAGTAGTGCTGGGCGGGTTGCAGACGTTCCTCTCGCGCACGCGGCTGGGACGCACGATCCGCGCGACGGCAGAGGACCCGTCCGTGGTCGGACTGATCGGCATCGATGCGCGCGCGGTCTACGCGCTGGCGACGGCGATCGCGATGGCGATGGCGACGGTGGCCGGCGCGTTCCTGGCGATGCGCACCACGTTCGACCCCTACAGCGGCGGCGCGCAGTTGATCTTCGCATTCGAGACAGTGGTCATCGGCGGCTTCGGCTCGCTGTGGGGCACCCTGGCCGGCGGCATCGTGCTCGGCATTGCGCAGAACATCGGCGCCTTCATCAGCCCACGCTTCTTCCTGATCGCCGGGCATCTTGTGTTTCTTGGCGTGCTGGTGGCGCGTGTCTGGCTGTCCGGCCTCAACCTGCGGCGGCTGCGGGTCCGCGCAGCATGAGCGCGACCATGGTACTGCGCTGGACGGGACGTTCGGCGGCCTTCGCCACTGCGATCGCCGCTGCGCTTGTGGTGTTGGCAGTGGGGCCGTTCGTGTTCGCGCCGGGCGTGACGGACCGGCTGACGGCACTGTTCGTCTATGTGATCCTCGGCGCGATGTGGAACGCGCTGGCAGGCTATGGCGGGCTGGTCTCGGTCGGCCAGCAGGCGTTTTTCGGCCTCGGCGCCTTCGCCGCGATCCGGCTGTCGCACGCCGGCGTGCCGGTCTATCCGTCGCTCGCGGTGGCGGCACTGCTGGTCGGGCTGCTGGCGCTGCCGCTGGGTGAGGTGATGCTGCGTCTGCGCGGCGGCGAATTCGCGATCGGCATGTGGGTCGTGGCCGAACTTGCGCATCTGCTGGTCAACCTCGATCCGCTGATCAACGGGGAGACGGGCACCTCGCTGATCGCACTTAACGCGGTGACGGCGCCGGCGCGGCGTGCGGACACGTACTGGAGCGCTCTCGGCGGCATGGTCGTGCTGCTGGGCGCGATGTTCCTGATGCTGCGCGGGCGCGTCGGCGCGTCGGTGCAGGCCATCCGCGACGACGAGCAGGCAGCGGCATCGGTCGGCGTGCGGGTTCTTGCGACCAAGCGGGTGGTGTTCGTGCTCGCCGCACTCGGCTGCGCGCTGGCGGGTGCGCTGTGGCTTGCTTCCGCCATCACTTTCCAGCCGCGCGCGTATTTCAGCGTGCAATGGACCGCGTACATGATCTTCATGACGCTGGTCGGTGGGCTGGGGACTTTCGAGGGGCCGGTGCTGGGCGCGGTGTTGTTCTTCGTCGTGGAGACCGTGTTCGGCGCCTATGGGGTCTGGTATCTCGTCGGCCTGGGCGCGGCGGCGCTGCTGTTCGCGCTGTTCGTGCCGGCGGGATTGTGGGGCAATGCAGAGCGGCGGTACGCGCTGCGCATGTTGCCTGTCGGCTATCATGTCGCGCTGCCGGCGTCGCGGCAGCCGGGAGGGGGATAGATGCGCACGCAGGTAGGCATCATCGGCGCCGGTCCCGCCGGATTGTTCCTCGCGCACCTGCTGGCGCGCGAGGGGATCAGCGCGGTGATCCTGGAGAGCCGCTCGCGTGCCGATGTCGAAGGCACGATCCGCGCCGGGGTGCTGGAGCAGTGGGTAGTCGATCTCATGGGCACGCTCGGCATCGATGAGCGACTGAAGCGCGAGGCGGATTTCCACACCGGCATCACGCTGCAATGGGACCGCTCGCGGCTGCATCTGGACATGGCGGAGCTGACCGGCGGCAAGCGCGTCACGGTCTATCCGCAGCACCAGGTGCTGCGCGACCTGATCGCGGCGTGGCTCGCGCGCGGGGGGGAGGTCGTGTTCGAGGCGCATGCCAGCGCGATCAGCGGCATCGACGGTGAGGCGCCGAACGTCGCGTTCCGACGCGGCGCCGGCGGTGCGCAGGAAGAGCTGCATTGCGACTACGTCGTCGGCGCGGACGGATTCCACGGCCCTTCGCGGCAGGCGATTCCCGACGCGGTGCGCCGCGAATACCAGAAAATCTATCCGTTCGGCTGGCTCGGCATCCTGACGCGCGCGCCGCGCTCCTGGCACGAGCTGATCTACAGCAACCAGGCCGATGGTTTCGCGCTGCTCAGCACGCGCTCACCCGAGGTGCAGCGGCTCTATATCCAGTGCGATCCGCACGATGACATCGCCCTCTGGCCGGACGCACGCATCTGGGAGCAACTGCACGCCCGACTCGAACTTGACGGCTGGACCTTGCAGGAAGGGCCGATCTTCCAGAAGGGCATCATCCCACTGCGCAGCTTCGTGTGCGATCCTATGCAGCACGGGCGGCTGTTCCTCGCGGGCGATGCGGCGCACATCGTGCCGCCGACCGGGGCCAAGGGCCTCAATCTCGCGGTCGCCGACGTGCTGGTGCTGTCGCGCGCGCTGGCGGCGCAGTATGCGCGCAACGATGGCGCGCTGCTCGCCCGCTACAGCGCGACGGCACTGCGGCGCGTGTGGAAGGGTGAGCGGTTCTCCTGGTACATGACCACGATGCTGCACCGCAATCCGGCCGAGACAGAGTTCGAGCGACGCATCCACTTCGCCGATCTGGATTTCGTGCGCAGCTCGCGGGCGGCGGCGACGGCGTTGGCGGAGAACTATGTCGGGCTGCCATTCGACGCGCCGTAAGGGTCGGGCGGTGGCATCGCGCCGGTCATGATGGCGACAGCGTCTGACATTGAGAACAGCGCCGGCTTGATCACGGCGATCCGCCGGCCGAGTCGGTGGATGTGGATGCGATCGGCGACCTCGAACACGTGCGGCATGTTGTGGCTGATCAGCACGATTGGCAGGCCCCGCCGCTTCACGTCCAGCATCAGCTCCAGGACTCGCCTAGATTCCTTCACGCCGAGTGCCGCGGTCGGCTCGTCCATGATGACAACGCGGCTCCCGAAGGCGGTCGCGCGCACCACGGCGACGCCCTGACGCTGCCCGCCGGACAGTGTCTCGACCGACTGGCGGATGTTCTGGATGGTGAGCAGGCCAAGTGCATTGAGTTGCGCGCGCGCCTCACGCTCCATGGCCGCGCGGTCGAGCAAGCGGAACAGCCGGCCGGCGAGGCCGGGCACGCGCCGCTCGCGGCCGAGGAACAGATTGTCCACGATCGAGAGCGCCGGGCACAATGCGAGGTGCTGATACACCGTCTCGATCCCCGCCGCGCGCGCATCGAGCGGCGAGTGGAACCGCACGAGCCTGCCGTCCAGACGAATCTCCCCCGAATCGGGCATCACGGCGCCGGCGAGGCATTTGATGAGCGTCGATTTGCCAGCCCCGTTGTCGCCGATGACGGCGAGAATCTCGCCCGGCATCAGGTCGAAATCGGCATCGTTCAGCGCGACCACGCGGCCGTAGCGCTTGTTCAGTCCGTGCGCGGACAGGATTGGTGCGGCTGGGTTCATGAGGCGGCCTTGCGGATCCATTGGTCGATCGCCACCGCGACGATGATGAGCAGGCCAATTGCAAACTCCTGCCACAGCGCATCGGCGCCAGCCAGTGCGAGGCCGTTGCGGAACACGCCGACGATCAGCGCGCCAACCAGCGTGCCGATGATCGAGCCGCGCCCGCCGAACAGGCTGGTGCCGCCGATCACGACGGCGGTGATCGAGTCGAGATTGGACTCCGCGCCGGAGATCGCGCTGATCGCGCCGATGCGTCCGATCAGCGCCCAGCCGGCGACGGAGCAGATCAACCCGGCGATCGTATAAACGCCGATTACAACGCCTGTGATATTGATGCCGGCGAGCCGCGCGGCGTCCGGGTCGTTGCCGGTGGCGTGGACATGGCGGCCAAACGCGGTGCGTTGCAGCACGTACCAGATGAGCGCAGCGAGCGCGATCATCAGCAGCGACCCGTAGGTCAGCCGCGCGCCCCAGAAGCGGAATGCCGTGCCAAGCCATTGCAGAAAGGGCGCTGCCGCTTCGACATCCTGCTGACGGATCGTCTCACTGCGCGAATACCACAGATTGAGCGCACCGAAGATGCTCCAGGTGCCGAGCGTGACGATGAACGGCGGCAGCTTGAGCAGCGCCACCAGTGCGCCGTTCACGGCGCCGCAGGCGATGCCGACCAGTAGGCCGAGCGGAAAGGCGATCTCGATCGGCAGTCCGTTCAACACGGCAAGTCGTCCCATCACCACCGACGACAGGACCATGATCGCGCCGACCGACAGGTCGATGCCGGCGGTGAGGATGATAAGCGTCTGCGCCGAGCCGAGGATGGCGATGATCGTGACCTGTTGCAGCACCAGCGATAGGTTGAAGGGGTGGAAGAAACGGTGGCCGACGATCAGGCTGAACAGCGTGACCGCCAGCAGCAGCACGATGAAGGGCACGACGGTCGGGTTGTCGTGCAGGAACTGATGCAGGCGGCGGCTGGCGCCGCGATGCTCCTCGTCGAATGCTGCGACAGTCTCACCGCGGCCCTCTCCCGCAAGCGGGAGAGGGGGAGCGGCAAATTCCTCCCCCGCCGAGCGGGAGGACGAAGGGGCGTCGGCCGTCACGCGGTCGTGGGCATCAGCCCCAGCACTTCGACAGACCCTCCTGCACGCTGATCGAGGGTACGCCCGGCATTGGGTGGTCGGTGACAAGGTTGACGCCGGTGTTGAAGAACTTCAGACCCGGCGACGGTTCTGGCTTCTTGCCGGTCTTGGCGTAGTCCACCACCGCCTGCACGCCCATCGAGGCCATCAGCAGCGGATATTGCTGTGACGTCGCTCCGATCACTCCGGCCTTGACATTGCGCACGCCGGGGCAGCCGCCGTCCACTGAGACCATCAGGACGTCCTTCTCCCGCCCAGCTGCCTTCAGCGCCTCGTATGCGCCGGCCGCCGTCGGCTCGTTGATGGTGTACACGACGTTGATGTCGGGGTCCTTCTGCAGCAGGTTCTCCATCCCGGTGCGGCCGCCTTCCTCCGCCCCCTTGCCCCACTGGTGGCCGACGATGCGCTTGTCCTCGCCGGCGCCGTAATGCGCGAGGTTCGGAACCTTGAGGCCGAAGCCGGTCTGGAACCCCACGTCGCGCAGGACGTCCACGGTGGGCTGGAACTCCAGCGCATCCAGCATGGCGACATGGGCGTCCTTTGCCTTGTCGCCGAGCATTCCCTTGGCCCATTCGCCGATCAGCTTGCCGGCCTGGAAGTTGTCGGTGGCGAAGGTGGCGTCGGCGGCCTCGATCGGGTCGAGCGGCGTGTCGAGCGCGATTACCAGCAGCCCGGCATCGCGTGCCTTCTTTACTGTCGGTACGATCGCCTTGGTGTCGCTCGGCGTGATCAGGATGCCCTTGGCGCCGGCGGAGATCAGGCTCTCGATCGCGGCGACCTGGCTGTCGTTGTCGCCGTCGTACTTGCCGGCGAAGGTCTGCAGCGTGACTCCGAGTTCCTTGGCTTTCGCTGACGCGCCGTCACGCATCTTGACGAAGAACGGGTTGTTGTCGGTCTTGGTGATCAGGCCGACGATGATGTTGTCTGCCCAGGCGGGTGCGGATGCCGCCATTCCGAGCGCCACCGCGCCGGCCAGCATCCAGGCCCTGCGGCCAATCTCCTTGGTCATCTTTTTCGCCCTCCCCTTGGCGCGTTGCCGTTCGTTCGGTCCTCACAATGCGGAGAACTGTGTCGATTCCGATGCTCGTACCGCCCCGGCGCTCTGGCATGGCGGGGGCGCCGCCAGCTAATCGGCGAAGCGCAACCATCCCCGGCCGCGTCGTTTCCGTCAACAGCGGAGTGCGCCCGGCGCGCACCACCGTGCGGGAGCAATCTTGATGCGGCGACTGATTGCGGTGCTTGCCATGCTGATCACCGCCGGGGCGCGGGCGCAGACAGTGCAGCCGCGCGCATCCGGCATCGAGTTGCGGCGCGGCAGCGCGATACTGCGCGTAACCGCGCTGACCGACGACGTGCTGCGCATTCAGGCGGCGCCGACCGGGACGCTGCCGCCGGGCGAACCTTGGGCGGTACTGCCAGCGCGACAACAGGCGGCAATCGCGGTTGTGCCTGCCACCGCCGGCACGCCGGGCTTTGCCACGCGCACGTTGCGGGTGTCCGTCGATCCGGCATCCTGGCTCCTGTCGATCCGCGACGCTGCTGGCCGCCTGCTTGTCACGGAGGCGCCGGGCGGCACGCTCGCGGCGCCCGGCGGTGGGTTCCGCGTCTGCCATGTCAGCCCCCCCGATGCTCACTACTACGGGCTCGGCGACAAACCTGGCGCGCTGGACCGGCGTGGGCGCGCGTTCGTCAACTGGAACACCGATGCCTATGCCTGGCAGGAATCCTCAGATCCACTCTACAAGTCGGTGCCGTTCTTTCTCGCCCTGCGCCGCGGCACTGCCTATGGCGTGTTCCTCGATTCGACTTGGCGCAGCAACTTCGATTTCAACGTGGCACGCCGCGACGCGGTGTGTTTCGGCGCCGAGGGAGGCGCGGCCGACTGGTATTTCATCGCCGGTCCGGCACCAAAGCAGGTGCTGGAAAACTACACCTGGCTCACCGGCCGGATGACGTTGCCGCCGCTGTGGAGCCTTGGTTTCCATCAGAGCCGCTGGAGCTATCCGACCGAGGCGCGCGTCGTGCAGGTGGTGGCGGCGTACCGCGCGACGCGCATTCCCCTCGACGTGATCTGGCTCGACATCGGTTACCTCGACCGCAACCGGCCGTTCACGGTGGATGCCATGGCGTTTCCCGACCTGAAGGGAATGGTTCGGCGGCTCGGCGCGGCGGGCGTCCGAGTGGTGGCGATCGACGACATGCACATCGCCGACCTTCCTGGCGCCGGCTATGTGCCCTATGACAGCGGGATCGCCGGCGGGCATTTCGTGCGGATGCCGGATGGCATGCCCTATGTGGGCAAAGTGTGGCCCGGGCCTGCGCTGTTTCCCGACTTCGCCCGAGCGGCCACGCGGAAATGGTTCGGCACGCTGTACAGTAAGCTCTGTCTCGATGTCGGCATCGCCGGGTTCTGGGACGACATGAACGAGCCGGTGGTGTTCGACGGGCCGGACAAGACGCTGCCGCTGGACGCTGTCCATCGCATCGAGGAGCCAGGATGGCCGAGCCGCATTGCCACGCATCGCGAGGTTCACAACGCGTACGGTATGCTGAACGCAGAGGCGACAGCCGAGGGATTGCGTGCGCTCGCCCCCGATCGGCGGACCTTTGTGCTGACGCGCGCCACGTTCGCCGGCGGGCAGCGCAGTGCCGCGGTATGGACCGGGGACAACACCGCGACCTGGAACCATTGGCGCCTCTCGACGCCGCAACTGCTCAATCTCGGCTTGTCCGGCTTCGCCTTTGCAGGCGACGACATCGGCGGCTTTGCTGGCACGCCGACGCCGCGGCTGCTCACGCGCTGGATCGAACTGGGCGCGTTCAATCCGTTCTTCCGCGACCATACCGAGAAGGGCAGTGCCGACCAGGAGGCCTATGTCGGCGACGAGGCCGAGGTGGCGCGACGGCGCGCGGCGATCGCGGCGCGCTATCGGCTGATGCCCTATCTCTACGCGGCGGCCGAGGAGGCATCGCGCACCGGTGTGCCGATCATGCGGCCCTTGTTCCTGGAATTCCCCGAGGCCGGACTGGAGCGGGTGGGGAGCCAGTTCATGTTCGGCGGCGCCCTGCTGGTCGCACCCCCGCCGGATGAGCGGCCGGACCCTTACCCGCTCGCGCGGCCGGTGGGGACCGACTGGTTCGACTACTGGACCGGACGCCGCGTGCCGCCCGGCGAACTGCGCCTGCTGCCGGATGCCGACCGGCTGCCGGTGTTCGCGCGCGCCGGCGCGGTGATCCCGCGTGCGCCGCTCGTGCAAAGCACCAGTGAGACGCCCGATGGCAATCTGGAACTGCTGGTCTATCCCGGTCCGGACTGCCGCGGGGCGATCTACGCCGATGACGGGCTGACGCTCGGCTACGCGCGCGGGGTGTTCCTGCGTCAGGAGGTCGTCTGCCAACCCGGGCCCGACGGGCTGCGAGTGCGGCTAGCGGCGCGGCGCGGAAGCTTTGTGCCGTGGTGGCGGGCGATCGACGTCGTCGTGTTCGGCCAGACGGCGCCGGCCTCCGTGCGCGCGTCGGGCGCGCTCGTCGGGTCGCGGTTCGATGCGGCGGACGGGTCGGTTCGGCTGACGTTGCCCGATGCGCCGAATGGGGTCGAGATCGTGCTCGGACGCTGAGTTATGGCGTCGCCGTGGCAGGCGGGCTGGCCGTCGGTGCCGCCGCTGTCGCGGGCGCCGCGAGCGGCGCGGCGACCAACGGCGCGACGGTGGTCGCCGCCGATGGCGGTGCGATCATGGTGGGGGCAAGCACGCTTGGCACGAGGGCGGAGGGGGCGGGCGCCGCTTGCGGGGCCGACGCGGCCGCGGCATCTGCTGGTGCCGTCGCTCCGCCCGGCGCGGCCTGCGTCGGCTGCTCGGCCTGCATCGGCGCGGGCGCGGCTTTGTCCGCCGCCTTGGGCGCGTCGGGATCGATCGTGTAGTCCGGAACGATGCGGGCCTGGTTGCCGCCGATCACCAGCACCTTTGTGCCGATCTTCAGCGGCACCTTGTCCTTCTGCGTGACCGAAACCAGTGTCTGATCCTTGTCGAACTCGCGCACGACGTACTCGAAGGCGAACGTGTTGGAGGTCGCGTGCTCAACCGAGGTGCCGATCAAGCCGCCGACCAGTCCGCCGCCGAGCGCGCCGAGGGTGGTCCCCAGCGCGCCGCCCGCGCCGTCCGCAACCGCGGCACCACCGACCGCGCCGCCCGCCGCCGCGCCGGTCGCCGCGCCGGTGACACCGGACGCGCTCACGTCGATCTGCCGTACCCCGATGATCTCGCCGCGCTGGACCTTGTTGGCCTGCTGCACGGCGGACGAGCTATAGGTGTTGGGCGAGTAGTCCGGGCCGCAGCCGGCCAGCAGCGTCAGCACCGCGAAGGAGGGGACAGTCCAGGCGAGGCGCATCACGGGTCCTTACCTTCCGCAATCCGCGCGGTCTAAGCGCGGGGGTGGGCGCCTGTCACCCCTCGAATTTCGCATCGGGCGAATTCGCCGCCCTGCGTTGCGCGCCGACTTGAGCCGGTCGGGCCGATCCGGCAGGTTAGCAGCGGGTAGGGAGAACGCCATGACTGCGACCGTCGCCACGGCGCGCCTGCGCACCATCCAGCGGACCGCGCTGGCGCTGATCGTGCTGGGCGGCGTCGTCAACTATATCGACCGCGCCACGCTGGCCGTGGGCAATCCGCTGATCCGCGCCGAACTCGGGCTGAGCGCCGGGGACATGGGGCTGCTGTTGTCGGCATTCCTGTGGGCCTATGCGTTCGCGCAACTGCCGGCCGGCGGCCTGATCGACCGGCTGGGGCCGCGGCGGCTGCTGGCGCTGGGGATGGCCCTGTGGTCGGTGGCGCAGTTGATCGGCGGACTGGTTCGCAGCTTTGGCGAGTTCTTCGCCGCGCGCATGTTGCTGGGCGTCGGCGAATCGCCGCAGTTCCCGGCCAGCGCCCGCATCGCGCGCGACTGGTTCAACGTGCGTGACCGAGGACTTGCGACCGGGGTGTGGAACAGTTCGTCCTCGCTCGGCACCACGATCTCGGTGCCGCTGCTCACCGCGTTGATGCTCGCCTTCGGCTGGCGCTGGATGTTCGTCATCATGGGCGTGGCCGGGCTGCTGGTGGCGGTGGCGTTCTACTCGATCTACCGCGAGCCGCATCAGGTGGCCCTGACGGCGGAGGAGGAGCGTTATCGCACCGAGGGTGACGAGGCCGACGCGCGGGCCAGCCCCGTCACCTGGGCGGAATGGAGGCGGCTGTTCGCGTACCGTACGACCTGGGGGATGCTGATCGGCTATTTCGGCACGATCTATGTGACCTGGATCTACACCGCTTGGCTGCCGGTATATCTGGAGCAGGAACGACACCTGAGCATCGCGCGCACAGGGTGGGTCGGGGCCGTGCCATATCTGTTCGGGGTGGCCGGCAGCATCCTCGGCGGCCGGCTGGTGGACCTGCTCGTGAAGCATGGCGTCGCGCCGATGCGCAGCCGGAAATACCCGATGGCCGCGTCACTGATCCTGGCGGCACTGGCCACGATCGTCGCCGCTGAGACACCGAGCAATTTCACGGCGGTGGCGGCGATCTCGCTTTCGGTGTTCCTGGTCTATGTCTCCTCCACCTCGGCGTGGGCGATGCCGTCTGTGGCAGCGCCAGCGAACTGCACCGCCTCACTCGGCGCGATGCAGAACTTCGGCGGCTATCTGGGTGGAGCGCTGGCGCCGACGGTGACCGGCTTCATCGTGCAGGCGACCGGGTCGTTCGTCCCCGCGCTGCTGGTAGGGGCGGCGGTGGGCGTGGTCTGCGCCGCCGGCTATCTGGCCCTGGTGGGGCGGACGATTCCGGCGGCAACCAGCAGCCCCGCCCTTGCCCGGGCGTGACGCTTGCGCTACCTCCGCGCGCTCACGGCCGCCGGCAGCGGGCGTGGTGGAATTGGCAGACACGCCAGATTTAGGTTCTGGTGGCGCAAGCCGTGGGGGTTCAAGTCCCTCCGCCCGCACCACCGGCGCTTTTTGAACCTGGGTTACTGAGGATCGTCCCTCCCATGCAGGTTACCGAGACGCTCTCCGACGGGCTGAAGCGCGCCTATACCGTGGTCGTACCGGCTGCGGATTTCGAGGGGCGTCGCGCCCGCCGCATTGCCGAACTGGGCCGCACGCTGCGGCTGCCCGGCTTTCGCCCCGGCAAGGTGCCGCCGACCGTGGTCAAGCAGCGGTTCGGCCAGGCGGTGAACGCCGAGGTGCTGGAGGAGAGTGTCAACGAGGCCACCCAGCAGGTGCTGACCGAGCGCAAGCTGCGCTCCGCCGGGCAGCCGCGCGTCGAGGTCGTGGCGTTGCCGGAAGCACAGGCGGCCCAGAAAGACCTGGAGTTCAAGGTCGAGCTGGAGTTGCTGCCCGAGATCGCGCTGCCCGACCTGAGCGGCCTGAGCCTGACCCGGCTCAAGGCCGAGGCGCAGCCGGAGGTGATCGACCGCTCGCTGCATGAACTCGCGCGCCGCCAGCGCACCCTGGAGTCGGTGGCCGAGCCGCGGCCGGCCGAGGCCGGCGACGTGCTGACGCTGGATTACGTGGGCACGGTGGATGGCGTGACTTTCACCGGGGGCAGCGCGAGCGGGATCGACATCGAGGTGGCGGGGCCGGGTTTCATTCCCGGCTTTTCCGAGCAACTCGTCGGCCTGTCGCCCGGCGAGAGCCGGCAGTTGCACGTCACCTTCCCCGAGGATTACGGCGCGAAGGAGGTGGCAGGAAAGGCCGCCGTGTTCGACGTGAGCGCCAAGGCGCTGAAGCGTGCCATCGTGCCCCCCGTCGATGACGCGCTGGCCGAGAAGCTGGGTTTCGAAGGCGGTCTGGCCGAGGTGCGGGAGGCAATTTCCACCCAGGTCCAGCGCGAATACGACCAGCTCTCGCGGTTGCGGCTGAAGCGGCAGTTGCTCGACGCGCTCGCCGCCCGCGCCGATTTCCCGGTGCCGCAGGGCATGGTCGATGGCGAGTTCCAGCAGATCTGGCAGCGCGTCGAAGCCGACCGCAAGGCCGGGCGCCTGGACGATGACGACCGCGGCAAGGACGAGGCCACGCTGCAGGCGGAGTACCGCGCGATCGCCGAACGGCGGGTGCGGCTCGGGCTGCTCCTGGCCGAGATCGGGCGGGTCGGCAACATCACGGTGAGCCAGGATGAGCTGACGCGGGCGATGCGCGCCGAGGCTATGCGCTACCCCGGCCAGGAACAGAAAGTGTTGGATTTCTTCCGTAAGAACCCGCAGGCGGCGGAGTCGCTGCGGGCGCCGATCTTCGAGGAGAAGGTGGTCGATCACGTCCTGGCGCAGGCGCAGATCGCGGAGCAGACCGTGACGCCCGAGGAACTCGCGCGCGACCCGGAGCTGCCGGCCACGATCGCTGCGGCGGCACAGCCGCAGGCGGTCGGGGAGGCGGCGGAAGGCGGGGAAGCGGCCGGACAAATGGCGGGGAGCGAGGGCTGAGGCTGGACCGTCGGCCGCCGGGCGCCCATCTATGAGTTGGCCCCGACGGCAGGATGGCGACGCCGGGATGGCACCGGCAGGTGGGAAGGACAGAGGATGAGGGATCGCGACCCGGTCGAGATCTATGACAACGCGCTGGTGCCGATGGTGGTCGAACAGACTGCCCGCGGAGAACGTGCCTATGACATCTATTCGCGGCTGCTGAAGGAACGGATCGTGTTCCTGACCGGGCCGGTCTATGACCAGGTGAGCGCACTGCTGTGCGCGCAACTGCTGTTCCTGGAGAGCGAGAACCCCACCAAGGACATCGCCTTCTACATCAACAGCCCCGGCGGCGTGGTCTCGGCCGGGCTGGCGATTTACGACACCATGCAGTACATCCGCAGCCCGGTCAGCACGGTCTGCATCGGGCAGGCGGCGAGCATGGGTAGCCTGCTGCTGTGCGCCGGCGCCAAGGGCAAGCGCTTCGCCTTGCCCAACGCCCGGGTCATGGTTCACCAGCCCTCCGGCGGCGCGCAGGGGCAGGCAGCCGATATCGAGATCCAGGCGCGCGAAATTCTGCACCTGCGCGGCCGGCTGAACCAGATATACCAGCGCCACACCGGCCAGCCGATCGACGCGATCGAGCGCAAGCTGGAACGCGATACCTATATGTCGGCCGAGGAGGCCTGTGCGTTCGGGCTGGTGGATGAGGTCGTGGAGCGCCGTCCCACCCCTGCCGAAACCGAGGCGCGCGGCTGACCGGCACGGCACCGGGCCGCTCCCGCCGCTACGGGCGTTGCAAATCCGCCACCCTGCGCACAGGTGAGGCATTGGCGACGCAGAAAGCCGCTCGGCTCTTCCCGTCACCCGTGCCGTTCTGGCAAGGTGATCCTTTCATCGGCCCGGTCGGCCGGGCGGGGGCCGAGGTTGCCCGGCGCTTTCTTGTCCCTGCGGGTGCGCGGGGACTAGACTTTTCGGCGAGTGTCCCCGACGACGCGGGGCAGGAGTGCTCATGAGCAAGTCCGGCGATTCCAAGAACACCCTCTACTGTTCCTTTTGCGGCAAGTCGCAGCATGAGGTCCGCAAGCTAATCGCCGGGCCGACGGTGTTCATCTGCGACGAGTGCGTCGAACTGTGCATGGATATCATTCGCGAGGAGCACAAGACTCACCTTGTGAAATCTCGCGATGGCGTGCCGACGCCCAAGGAGATCTGCAAGGTCCTGGATGATTACGTGATCGGCCAGGCCCATGCCAAGCGGGTGCTCAGCGTCGCCGTGCACAACCACTACAAGCGCCTGGCCCACGCGGCCAAGAGCAACGACGTTGAGATTGCCAAATCGAATATATTGCTGGTCGGCCCGACCGGCTCCGGTAAGACGCTGCTTGCGCAGACGCTGGCGCGCATTCTGGATGTGCCGTTCACCATGGCGGACGCCACCACGCTGACTGAGGCGGGCTATGTCGGCGAGGACGTGGAGAACATCATTCTCAAGCTGCTCCAGGCGGCGGACTACAATGTGGAGCGGGCGCAGCGCGGCATCGTTTATATCGACGAGGTCGATAAGATCAGTCGCAAGTCCGACAATCCCTCGATCACGCGCGACGTGAGCGGCGAGGGCGTGCAGCAGGCGTTGCTCAAGATCATGGAGGGCACCATCGCCTCCGTGCCGCCGCAGGGCGGGCGCAAGCATCCGCAGCAGGAATTCCTGCAAGTTGACACGACGAATATCCTGTTCGTCTGCGGCGGTGCATTCGCCGGGCTGGAGAAGATCATCGCCGCCCGCGGCAAGGGCTCCGCGATGGGTTTCGGCGCCGAGGTGCGCAGCCCTGACGAACGCCGCACGGGGGCCATCCTGCGCGAGGTCGAGCCTGAGGACCTGCTGCGCTTCGGCCTTATTCCCGAGTTCATCGGCCGCCTGCCGGTGGTCGCGACGCTGGATGACCTCGACGAGCAGGCGCTGATGGAGATCCTGACCAAGCCGAAGAACGCCCTGGTCAAGCAGTATGCGCGTCTGTTCGAGATGGAGGGGGTCAAGCTCAACTTCACCGAGGACGCGCTGGGGTCGGTGGCGCGGCGGGCGATCGCGCGCAAGACCGGCGCGCGCGGCCTGCGCTCGATCATGGAGCAGATCCTGCTCGGCACCATGTTCGAACTGCCGAGCCTGGACGCGGTGGAGGAGGTGGTGATCAACCGCGAGGTGGCTGAGAGTCGCGCCGCACCACTCTATATTCACGGCAAGGAACGGGTTGAGAACAGCGCCTGACGGGAGCGGCGGGCGCAGCAGGGGTGCGTTGTGCCCTCCGCCCCATTTTCAAGTCTTGCGGCACCGCCAGGGGGTGCCGATATCCGGGCAGTACGGGGAGCGTGGCTGAATCCGACGCCCCTGACGATGTGGTCCGTGCCCAACGGGGCGGGCGCATCCCGACTGTCCAGTAGGAGGTCACCGAATGACTGCTGACAAACCAACCGGGGAATCGGCGCGGGGCGAGGGGCGCGGCGCGCCGGTGCGCGCCGAGGTGCTGCCGGTGCTGCCGCTGCGTGACATCGTCGTGTTCCCGCACATGATCGTCCCGCTGTTCGTCGGGCGCGAGAAGAGTGTGCGTGCGCTGGAAGCGGTGATGAAGGACGACAAGCAGATCCTGCTGGTCGCGCAGAAGAATGCCGCGCAGGATGATCCGGGTGCGGACGACATCTATCGCGTCGGCACCGTTTCGACGATCCTGCAACTCCTCAAGCTGCCCGATGGCACGGTGAAGGTGCTGGTCGAGGGTGGGCGGCGCGCCAGCATCGCCGGCTTCAAGGAAACGGACGCGTATTTCGAGGCGTTCGTCGAGCCGATCGAGGAGCAGGACGGCGAGAAGAAGGAGCTGGAGGCGCTCGGCCGCACTGTGATCGGGCAGTTCGAGCAGTACATCAAGCTCAACAAGAAGATCGCCCCGGAGGTTCTGGTCTCGCTGAACCAGATCGAGGAGCCGAGCAAGCTCGCCGATACGGTCGCTGCACATCTGAACCTGAAGATCGCCGAGAAGCAGGAACTGCTGGAGACGGCCAGCGTCTCCGAGCGTCTGGAGCGCGTGTTCGGGCATATGGAGTCCGAGATCGGCGTGCTGCAGGTGGAGAAGCGCATCCGGAACCGCGTCAAGCGGCAGATGGAGAAGACGCAGCGCGAATACTACCTGAACGAGCAGCTCAAGGCGATCCAGAAGGAGCTTGGCGAGGGCGAGGACGGTAAGGATGAGAGCGCCGAACTCGAAGCCAAGATCAAGAAGACCCGGCTGTCTAAGGAAGCGCGGGAGAAGGCCATCGCGGAGCTGAAGAAGCTGCGCACGATGAGCCCGATGAGCGCCGAGGCCACGGTCGTGCGCAACTACCTCGACTGGATGCTGTCGATCCCGTGGAAGAAGCGCAGCAAGGTGCGCAACGACGTGGTCGCGGCCGAGAAGGTCCTGGATGCCGACCATTACGGCCTGGAGAAGGTCAAGGAACGCATCCTTGAATACCTCGCGGTGCAGTCGCGGTCGTCCAAGGTGCGCGGACCGATTCTGTGCCTGGTCGGCCCGCCCGGCGTCGGCAAGACCTCGCTGGGCAAGTCGATCGCGCGTGCGACCGGGCGCAACTTCGTGCGCATGTCGCTCGGCGGCGTGCGTGACGAGGCCGAGATCAGGGGCCACCGGCGCACCTATATCGGCTCGATGCCCGGCAAGGTGATCCAGGGCATGAAGAAGGCAAAGACCTCGAACCCGCTGTTCCTGCTTGACGAGATCGACAAGCTGGGCGCGGACTGGCGCGGCGATCCGTCATCGGCGCTGCTGGAGGTGCTCGATCCTGAGCAGAACAGCACCTTCAACGATCATTACCTGGAAGTGGACTACGACCTGTCGGACGTGATGTTCGTGACCACGGCCAACAGCCTGCGCATGCCGCAGCCGCTGATGGACCGCATGGAGATCATCCGCATCCCCGGCTACACGGAGGATGAGAAGGTCGAGATCGCCAAGCGCCACCTGATCGCCAAGCAGAGCGAGGCGCACAGCCTCAAGGCGGGCGAATGGTCGATCAGCGATGATGCCCTGCGCGACCTGATCCGCTACTACACGCGCGAGGCCGGGGTGCGGAACCTTGAGCGTGAGATCGCCAATCTGGCACGCAAGGTGGTGAAGGAGATCGTCACCAAGCAGGCCAAGAAGGTGGCGATCACGCGCAAGAATCTCGAGAAATATGCTGGTGTCCGGCGCTTCCGCTACGGCGAGGCGGAGGCAGAGGACATGGTCGGCGTGGTCACCGGCCTCGCTTGGACCGAGGTGGGCGGCGAGATCCTGACCATCGAGAGCGTGATGCTGCCCGGCAAGGGCAACGTCAAGCACACTGGCAAGCTCGGCGACGTGATGCAGGAGAGCGTCTCGGCAGCGTTGAGCTACGTGCGCAGCCGCTCGATCAGCTTCGGCATCAAGCCGACCCTGTTCGAGAAGCGTGACATCCACGTGCATGTGCCCGAGGGTGCCACGCCCAAGGACGGGCCGTCGGCGGGCATCGCCATGGCGACCAGCATGGTCAGCGTGCTCACCGGCATCCCGGTGCGCCGCGACGTGGCAATGACCGGCGAGATCACGTTGCGCGGCCGGGTGCTGCCGATCGGGGGCCTGAAGGAGAAGCTGCTGGCGGCGTTGCGCGCCGGCATCACCACGGTGTTCATCCCCAAGGAGAACGAGAAGGACCTGGCCGATATCGCCGACTCGGTGAAGAAGCACCTCAAGCTGGTGCCGGTGGCACATGTTGATGAGGTGATCGCCCAGGCGCTCGTGCGCAAACCGGAACCGATCGAGTGGGTTGAGCCGGCCGAGACGCCGGTCGCGGCCGAGGCGACGGCGCCGGCCCCAGGCCTGCTGCCGCACTGACCGGGGCATCGGCCGCAACGGCCCGCCAGCTTCTGGCGGGCCGTTGCGGTGTCCTGGCGCTACGCGAACCAACGAAATGCGCAGTTTTCGGCCACGCGTCGTTGACGTGGCGGAAAACCGGCCTCTAGTGTCGCTCCGGCCGCGGCGAGGGTGACTCGCGGGGGACGTCAGGGATGGGAAGACAGGGGGTTTGATCGTGAACAAGATGGATCTGATCGCAGCGGTTGCAGACCAGACGGACCTGCCGAAGGCGAAGGCGGCCGAGGTGGTGGACGCCGTGTTCGCCGCCATCGAGACGGCGCTGAAGCGCAAGGAAGAGGTGCGGCTGGTCGGCTTCGGCAGCTTTGCCACCGCCGCGCGCAAGGCCTCCACCGGCCGCAACCCGCGCACCGGCGAGGAGATCAAGATCGCGGCCTCGACCTCGGTGCGCTTCAAGCCCGGCAAGGCTCTCAAGGACGCGGTGAACTAGCGGGGCATCCCGCGTCGGGCGGTTAGCTCAGCGGTAGAGCATCTCGTTTACACCGAGAGGGCCGGCGGTTCGAACCCGTCACCGCCCACCACACGTTCCGGCATGGGACAGGGGTGCTTTTTGCCGGTTGACCATGCCGGGGACGCGGTCTAGATGCAGCCGCCTGCCGCAGCGGGTGTAGCTCAGTTGGTTAGAGCGCCGGCCTGTCACGCCGGAGGTCGCGGGTTCGAGCCCCGTCACTCGCGCCAGCGGTTTTCCTGAGTACCAGCCTCGCCGCTCCCCCTCTGGCAAAGGCGGGCGGTCGCAGCTAAGGTCGCTTCGATGCTGCGCTGCGGTATCGGCGTCCTGGCCGCAGGAAAGGATGACCTCGATGGGCCCGCTCCTGGCCAACTATTTCCCGATCGTGGTGTTCATCGTCATCGCTGCCGTCATTGCCGTGGCAATGGCGTTCGGCTCGCTGATCGTGGCACGGCAGCGTCCCTATCCGGAAAAGCTGTCCGCCTATGAATGCGGGTTCGAGGCGTTCGACGATGCGCGACGGCGGTTCGATGTTCGCTTCTATCTGGTCTCCATTCTTTTCATCATCTTCGACCTGGAAGTGGCGTTCCTGTTCCCATGGGCCGTCAGCCTTTCGCGCATCGGCCTCTTCGGCCTGCTGTCGATGTTCGGCTTCCTTGCCGTTCTGACCGTCGGCTTCATCTACGAATGGAACAAGGGTGCGCTGGAGTGGGAGTGAGGCAGCGATGGATGCCGTGAGCGACAACGCGGCCCCCGCGGTCGCCTGGAACCGCGAAGCCCTGCCGCCGGGGCCGGCCCAGGACGCAGTGGTCAAGGGCATCACCGGTGAGATCGAAGGGCGCGGCTTCGTGGTGGCACAGCTTGATCGCGTGGTGAACTGGGCACGCACCGGGAGCCTGTGGCCGATGACGTTCGGGCTGGCGTGCTGCGCGGTGGAGATGATCCACGCCTACATGCCACGGTACGACCTGGACCGCTTCGGCACGATCCCACGCGCCTCTCCGCGGCAGAGCGACGTGATGATCGTCGCGGGCACGCTCACCAACAAGATGGCCCCCGCGCTGCGCAAAGTATATGACCAGATGGCCGAGCCGCGCTGGGTCATCAGCATGGGTAGCTGCGCCAACGGTGGCGGCTACTACCACTATTCCTACTCGGTGGTGCGGGGTTGCGATCGCGTGGTGCCGGTCGATGTGTACGTGCCCGGCTGCCCACCGACTGCCGAGGCGCTGGTGTACGGCATCATGCAGCTGCAGAAGAAAATACGTCGGACCGGGACGATCCTTCGTGGCTGAGCGCGCAGTGGAGGCGGCGCCGGTGACGGCGCTGGCCGAGCAGATGGGCGGCCTTGCCGGCGTGGCGAGCGCCGGCGTGGAGCTGGGTGAGGTGGTGGCGCGGGTGCGCGTCGAGGCGCTGATACCGGTCATGCTGACGCTGCGCGACGATCCGCGTTTTGCTTTCGAACAACTGATGGATCTGTGCGGCGTGGATTGGCCCGAACGCGGCGAGCGATTCGAGGTGGTGTACAACCTGCTGTCGGTGTCGCTGAACCAGCGTATTCGCATCATCGTCGCCACCGATGCGACAACGCCGGTGCCGTCGGTCAGTGGTGTCTGGCCGGTCGCGACGTGGTGGGAGCGCGAGGCCTGGGACCTCTACGGCATCGTCTTCTCAGGCCAGCCGGATTTGCGCCGCATCCTGACCGACTACGGCTTCGAGGGGCATCCGATGCGCAAGGATTTCCCGCTCAGCGGCTATGTGCAGGTCCGCTATGACGAGGACCGCAAGCAGGTCGTCTATGAGCCTGTGAAGCTGACGCAGGACTTCCGCAACTTCGACTTCCTCTCACCGTGGGAGGCGATCACGTCCTTGCCCGGCGACGAGAAGGCGCACGCGGCGCGGCTTGCCGCCGAGAAGGAGGCGAAGCCGTGACCGAGACGATCATCAGCAAGCCGGCGCCGGCGGACAACCGCAGGACCGTCGAGATCGACAGCCACGCCATCAATTTCGGCCCTCAGCATCCCGCGGCGCACGGCGTGTTGCGGCTGATCCTGGAGATGGACGGCGAGGTGGTGGAGCGCGCCGATCCCCATATCGGCCTGTTGCATCGCGGCACCGAGAAGCTGATCGAGTACAAGAGCTATCTGCAGGCCAACGCCTATTTCGATCGGCTCGACTACGTCAGTCCGATGGCGCAGGAACATGCGTATGTGCGCGCGATCGAGCATCTGGCGGCGATCGATGTGCCGGAGCGTGCGCAATGGATCCGCACGCTGTTCGATGAGATCACGCGCGTCCTCAACCATCTGCTCAACCTCACGACTTATGCGCTCGATGTCGGCGCGATCACGCCGAGTCTGTGGGGGTTCGAGGAACGCGAAAAGCTGATGGAATTCTACGAGGCCGCGTCTGGCGCGCGATTGCACGCGAATTACTATCGGCCCGGTGGTGTCAACCGCGACCTGCCGGCCGGGCTTGCCGATCGGATCGCCGAATGGGCCGAGGAGTTCCCGAAATTCATTGACGATCTTGAGGAACTGCTCACCGCAAATCGCATCTGGAAGCAGCGCACGGTCGATATCGGCGTGATGAGCGCCCAGCAGGCGTTGGCCTGGGGATTCAGCGGCCCGTGCCTGCGTGCCAGCGGCGTCCCGTGGGACCTTCGCCGCGCGCAGCCTTATGCGATGTACGACCGCGTGCAGTTCAACGTGGCGGTCGGACGCAACGGCGACTGCTACGACCGTTATCTGGTACGCATGGTCGAGATGCGGGAGAGCGTGAAGATCATCAAGCAGTGCCTGGCGCTGATGAAACCCGGCCCCGTGAAGACGCTCGACCACAAGTTCACGCCGCCCTCGCGCGCGGAAATGAAGCGCTCGATGGAGGCGCTGATTCATCACTTCAAGCTGTACACAGAGGGATTTCATGTTCCGCCTGGCGCCACCTATGCCGCGGTCGAATCGCCCAAGGGGGAATTCGCGGTCTATCTCGTGGCCGACGGCACCAACCGCCCGTACCGCTGCAAAATCCGGCCCACCGGATTTGCGCATTTGCAGGCGGTCGACGTGATGGCGAAGCGACACATGCTGGCCGATGCGGTGGCCATCATCGGATCGCTCGACATCGTGTTCGGCGAGATCGATAGGTAGGTCATGGCCGAAGACATTGGTGACGGCGCCAAAGCCGAGCAGTTCGCGCAACCCACCGGCTTTGCCTTCGACGCGGTGAGCGAGGCGGAGATCACGAAGGTGGTGGCGAAATATCCGCCGGGTCGTCAGGCCAGTGCAGTGATCCCGCTCCTCTACATCGTACAGGAGCAGATGAAGCGAAGCAGCGGCAGCGCCTGGGTGCCGCGCGTGGCTATGGATGCGGTAGCGCAAAAACTCGAAATGCCGCCGATGCGTGTCTATGAGGTTGCCACCTTCTATCTGATGTTCAACACGCGCCCCATTGGTCAGTTTCATCTGCAGGTCTGCACGACGACGCCGTGCTGGCTGCGCGGGTCGGATGCAGTGACGGCAGCGTGCCGCAAGGCGACTGGCATCCAGGGGTGGGGCGAGACCAGCGCCGACGGGATGTTCACCATGACCGAGGTGGAATGCCTAGGGGCATGTGTAAATGCACCGATTCTGCAGGTGGACAACGATTTCTACGAGGACATGGACGCCGAGCGCACCGAGGCGCTGATCGCGGCGCTGCGCCGTGGCGAGCGGCCGCCGGCCGGGTCGATGGCCGGGCGACAAGGCTCGGCGCCGGAGGGCGGGCCGACCACGCTGACCTCGCTAGATGCGCAGCCGGCGGAGTGACGCGAGATGCTGAGTGACGCGGACCGCATCTTCACCAACCTCTACGGGCTGCATGACTGGGGTTTGACTGGCGCGCGCGCGCGGGGCGACTGGGACGGGACGGCCGCGATCATGGCGCGTGGACCGGACGCGCTGGTCGAGGAGATGAAGGCGTCCGGCCTGCGCGGGCGCGGCGGTGCAGGGTTCCCCACCGGCATGAAATGGTCGTTCATGCCCAAGCAGGTCGGCGAGCGACCACACTACCTCGTCGTCAACGCCGACGAAAGCGAGCCGGGCACTTGCAAGGACCGCGACATCTTGCGCAACGACCCGCACAAGCTGGTCGAGGGCTGCCTGCTCGCTTCTTTCGCGATGCGGGCGCATGTCTGCTACATCTATATCCGCGGCGAGTTCCACGCCGAGGCGCAGCGCCTGCAGGCCGCTGTCGACCAAGCGTATGAAGCCGGGCTGATCGGGCGCAACGCCTGTGGCTCCGGCTGGGACTTTGATCTCTACGTGCATCGCGGTGCCGGCGCCTATATCTGCGGCGAGGAAACCGCGCTGCTGGAAAGCCTGGAAGGCAAGAAGGGCATGCCGCGGCTCAAGCCGCCGTTCCCCGCGGCGGTAGGTCTGTACGGCTGCCCGACGACGGTGAACAATGTCGAGAGCATCGCGGTGGCGCCGACCATCCTGCGCCGGGGTGCCGCGTGGTTCTCCGCGCTGGGGCGGCCGAAGAATACGGGCACAAAGCTGTTCTGCATCTCCGGGCATGTGAACAAGCCGTGCAATGTCGAAGAAGAACTCGGTATCCCCTTGCGCGAACTGATCGAGCGCTATGCCGGGGGGGTGCGCGGCGGGTGGGAAAATCTGCTGGCGGTGATTCCGGGTGGATCGTCGGTGCCGGTGATCCCGAAATCGATCTGTGACACCGTGCTGATGGATTTCGACAGTCTGCGCGACGTAAAGAGCGGGCTCGGCACCGCGGCGGTGATCGTCATGGACCGTTCTACCGACATCATCAAGGCAATCGCGCGGCTCTCGCAATTCTACAAGCACGAGAGCTGCGGGCAGTGCACACCGTGCCGTGAGGGCACAGGCTGGATGATGCGGGTGATGAACCGCATGGTGTACGGCCGAGCGGAACCGGAAGAGATCGATACGCTGGAGCAAGTGACGCGGCAGATCGAGGGTCACACGATCTGCGCACTCGGTGACGCCGCGGCATGGCCAATCCAGGGTCTGATCCGGCATTTCCGCCCAGTGATCGAGGAACGGATCGCCCAGTACAAATCCGGCCGGACCATGCGTCCGCTGCCGATGGCGGCGGAGTAGCGCCATGGTCAAGGTTACCGTCGATGGGATCGAGGTTGAGGTTCCGCCCGGCGCCAACGTGCTGCAAGCCTGTGAGGCCGCGGGCAAGGAGATCCCGCGCTTCTGCTACCACGACCGGCTGTCTGTGGCGGGAAATTGCCGCATGTGCCTGGTCGAGATCGAGAAGGCGCCGCCCAAGCCGATCTCGTCCTGCTCCTATCCGGTCGCCGATGGAATGGTGGTGCATACCGACAGCCCGATGGTGCGCGCGGCGCGGCGCGGCGTCATGGAATTCCTGCTGATCAATCATCCGCTCGACTGCCCGATCTGCGATCAAGGGGGCGAGTGCGACCTGCAGGATCAGGCAATCGGATACGGCATGGATCACTCGCGCTACGCCGAGAACAAGCGCGCGGTCAAGGACAAGTATCTCGGCCCACTGGTCAAGACCGTGATGACGCGCTGTATCCAATGCACGCGCTGCATCCGCTTTGCCTCCGAGATCGCGGGTGTACCCGAACTCGGCGCAACATCGCGCGGCGAGAACATGGAAGTCGGCACCTATGTCGAGCGTGCGCTCACGTCTGAGCTGTCGGGCAATTTGATCGACATATGCCCGGTCGGCGCGCTGACCTCCAAGCCATACGCGTTCGTGGCGCGGCCGTGGGAGCTGCGCAAGACCGACAGCATCGACGTACTGGATGCAGTCGGCGCCAATATCCGCATCGATGCGCGCGGTCCGGCTGTGCTCCGCATCCTGCCCCGCGTGAATGACGACGTGAACGAGGAGTGGCTGGCCGACAAGTCCCGCTTTGCCATCGATGGGCTGAAGCGGCGGCGGCTGGATGCGTGTTGGGTGCGGCGGGATGGTACGTTGCAGCGCGCGACCTGGGAGGAGGCGTTCGACGCTATCGCAATGCGGCTCGATGGGGCGACGGGCGATCGGATCGGAGCCGTCGCCGGCAACCTGGTCGATGTCGAGAGCATGCTGGCGCTGAAGGACCTGATGGCGACCCTCGGGTCGCAAAACCTGGATTGCCGGCAGGACGGCGCCGCGGTCGATGTCTCACGTCGCGACTTCTACACCTTCAACACGACGATTGCTGGCATCGAGGACGCGGATGCGGTGCTTCTGGTGGGCACCAATCCTCGTCACGAGGCGCCGCTGATCAACGCCCGTATCCGCAAGCGCTGGCTTGCGCTCAGCGGTCGGATGCCGGTGTTCGCTGTCGCGCCACATGCCGAGCTCACCTATGCCGTGCACTGGCTCGAGAATACGCCCCGCGCGCTCGCAACCCTGGCTGACGAGAGCAGCGACGTCGGGCGCACACTACGCTCGGCCAAGCGCCCGATGCTGATTCTCGGCCAGGCGGCGCTGACGCGGCCTGACGGCGCTGCGGTTCTTGCTGCGTCCTGGCAGTTGGCTGCGGCGACCGGTATGATGACGCCCGATTGGCACGGCTTCAACGTGCTGCACACGGCGGCGGCCCGTGTCGGCGCGCTGGACCTGCGCTTCCTGCCCGGACCGCGCGGCAAGGATTTTACCGGGATGCTCGGCGGCGGCGTCGATGTGTTGTGGCTGCTCGGGGCGGACGAGTTCGATCCTGCGCGCATCGGGCGCAACACGTTCGTGATCTACCAGGGCCATCACGGCGATCACGGAGCGTCGCGAGCCGATGTGATCCTTCCGGGTGCCGCCTACACCGAAAAGAACGGCACCTACGTCAATACCGAGGGGCGGGTGCAGCGCGGCTTCTTCGCTACCTATCCGCCGGGGCAGGCGCGGGAGGATTGGAAGATCGTGCGGGCGCTCAGCGACCGCATCGGTCGCCGCCTGCCCTATGACACGATTGAGGCAGTACGTGCGCGCATGGAGCAGCTCAATCCGGTGTTCGCTCGGCTCGACATATCGCCGCATTTCGGCGTCTCGGACATGACGCCACCCGCGGGCGACCCCAGCGCGATCGGCACCGAGCCGTTCCTGCCCTTGTTTCAGACGTACTATCAGACTGACGCGATCAGCAGGGCCAGTCCGACGATGGCCGAATGTGCCGCGATCTATCGGCCCGGCATGGCCGTGGCGGCGGAGTAGGCCATGACAGGCTTCTGGGCGACTCCGATTGGCATCACAGTTCTGACGGTGCTTGAGGTGCTGGCGATCCTGGTGCCGGTGCTGCTGCTGATGGCCTATCTGACGCTTGCCGAACGCAAGGTGCTGGCGGCGATCCAGTTGCGCAAGGGCCCCAACGTGGTCGGGCCCTTCGGCCTGCTGCAGCCTTTTGCCGACGCCATCAAAATGGTGATGAAGGAGACCATCATCCCGACCGGGGCGAATCGAGCCCTGTTCCTGATGGCGCCGATGCTGACCTTTGGGCTGGCGGCCATCGCCTGGGCGGTGATCCCGGTCAATGACGGGTGGGCGCTCGCGGACATCAATGTTGGCGTGCTTTATCTGTTCGCAATTTCGTCTCTGGGCGTCTACGGCATCATCATTGCCGGCTGGGCGAGCAACTCGAAATACGCCTTCCTTGGCGCGATGCGCAGTGCCGCGCAGATGGTGTCGTACGAAGTCTCGATAGGCTTCGTCATGGTCAGCGTGCTGCTGTGCGTCGGCAGCCTGAACCTCAACGACATCGTGCTGGCGCAGCGGCACATCTGGTTCTGCCTACCTTTGCTGCCGATGTTCGTCGTATTCTTCATCTCCGCCCTCGCTGAAACCAACCGCTCACCGTTCGATTTGCCCGAGGGCGAGAGCGAGATCGTCGCCGGCTTCTTCGTCGAATACAGCGCTATGGCATTCGCGCTGTTCTTCCTCGGTGAGTACACCAGCATGATCACGATGAGCGGGATGACCACCATCCTGTTCCTCGGCGGCTGGCTGGGGCCGTTCGGCTTGTGGCCCGCACTGGGGCCGATCTGGTTCATCCTCAAGGTCTGTCTTTGCCTGTTCGTCTTTATCTGGGTGCGCGGCACCTTCCCGCGCTACCGCTATGACCAGTTGATGCGGCTCGGTTGGAAGGTGTTCCTGCCGCTGTCGCTCTTCTGGCTGGTGCTGACCGCTGGGGCGCTGATGCTGTTCGGCTGGCTGCCACAGGGAGCGTGACCATGGCCTTCCTCGATCGAACCGCGCGCAGCCTGTTGCTGGGCGAACTGTTTCAGGGCATGGCGTTGACCCTGCGGTTCATGTTCCGGCGCAAGGCGACCATAAACTATCCCTACGAGAAGGGGCCGATCGGCCCGCGCTTTCGCGGCGAACACGCGTTGCGCCGTTACCCGAACGGCGAGGAGCGTTGCATCGCCTGCAAGCTGTGCGAAGCGATCTGTCCGGCACTTGCCATCACCATCGAGGCCGAGCCACGCGCCGATGGATCGCGCCGCACGACGCGCTACGACATCGATATGACCAAGTGCATCTACTGCGGTCTTTGCGAGGAGGCGTGCCCGGTCGATGCCATCGTCGAAGGTCCCAACTTCGAGTTCGCCACTGAGACGCGCGAGGAGCTGATGTACGACAAGGCGAAGCTGCTCGCCAACGGCGACCGGTGGGAACCGGAGTTGGCGCGGCGGCTGGAACTCGACGCGCCATACCGTTGAGCGTGCACGCAGTATGACGCCCCACAACCCGGCCGCGAGGCTTGCATGTTAGCCGTCCCCGCTTTCTACGTGTTCTCGGCCGTCCTGCTGATATCGGCGGCGATGGTGGTCAGTGCGCGCAACCCGGTGCATTCCGTGTTGTTCCTGATCCTGGCGTTCTTCAACGCCGCTGGGCTGTTCCTGCTCGCCGGCGCCGAGTTCCTGGCGATGATCCTGGTCATCGTCTATGTCGGCGCGGTGGCCGTGCTGTTCCTGTTCGTCGTGATGATGCTGGACATCAACTTCGCCGAACTGCGCTCAGGCTTTCAACGTTATTTGCCCGTGGGACTCGCGATTGGCGTGGTGCTTTTCGTCGAAATCGCCGCTGTTGTGGGCGGCTGGCAGCTGGCGCCGGAGTCGGCCGCGCTGCGGTTCGCGCCGGTAGCTCCCGACACGCACAACACCGCGCAGCTCGGAACATTGCTCTATACCGATTACATCTTTCTGTTCCAGACTGCTGGTCTTGTACTCCTGGTGGCGATGATCGGAGCGATCGTGCTGACGCTGCGTGATCGCCGCGCCTCGCGCCGCCAGAGTATCGCCATACAGACCGCGCGACGGCCGACCGACACGCTGGAACTCATCGACGTGCCGCTCGGCGCGGGTATCGCGCGCGTCGGCATCCGTCGGCCGTTGGCGACCGAGCCAGAGGAGGCGCCGGCCCTGGTCGAGATCGGACACGCCCATAGCGAGGAACATTAGGCCATGCTGCCGGTTTCCATCGGGCACTACCTCGTCGTTGCCGGACTGCTGCTGGTGCTTGGCGTGTTCGGGATTTTTCTGAACCGCAAGAACGTCATCATCATCCTTATGTCGATCGAGCTGATCCTGCTCGCCGCCAACCTCAATCTGGTTGCCTTTTCCGGATTGCTGCAGGATCTGGTGGGGCAGGTGTTCGTGATGTTCACGCTCACTGTTGCAGCGGCCGAAGCGGCGATCGGGCTGGCCATCGTAGTTGTCTACTTCCGCAATCGCGGCTCGATCCAGGTCGAGGACGTGAATCTGATGAAGGGCTGACTGATGCTCTATGCCGTCGCGATCTTCGCGCCCCTGGTCGGATCCACCGTCGCCGGCCTGTTTGGCAAGGCGATCGGCGATCGTGCCGCGCAGGCGGTGACGATCATCTGCATGCTGCTGGCCTCGGTGTGCGCCGTGATATCTCTGGTCCAACTGGTGGACGGCGCGCCGCAGGGCGTGGTGTCGCTCGGGACCTGGGTCGAGGCCGGTTCGTTCCACGTCTCCTGGGCGCTGCGCTACGACGCGCTGGCGGTGGCGATGGTGGTGATGGTGACGGTGGTCGCGACGCTCATCCACATCTACAGCGTCGGCTACATGGTGCATGATGAGAACCACACCATCTGGCGCTTCTTCAGTTATCTCAGCCTGTTCAGCTTCGCCATGCTGATGCTGGTGACGGCCGACAACCTCTTGCAGCTGTTTTTTGGCTGGGAGGGTGTAGGCCTGATGTCGTACCTGCTCATCGGCTACTGGTACTATCGGCCGAGTGCAGGCGCCGCTGCGATGGAGGCGTTCATCGTCAACCGGGTCGGCGACCTTGGATTTGCGCTTGGCATCGCGCTTGTTTTCCTGACCTTCGGTTCCATCGAGTTCAGCTCGGTGTTCGGTTCGGTCAAGGAGCATATGGACGCGAGCTACCATGTGCTCGGCCATACGTGGCGCGCGTACGAAGTGATCGGCTTCCTGCTATTCATTGGGGCGATGGGCAAGTCGGCGCAGATCGGCCTGCATGTCTGGTTGCCCGATGCGATGGAGGGACCGACGCCTGTCTCCGCACTGATCCATGCCGCGACCATGGTGACGGCGGGCGTGTTTTTGGTCGCCCGCTTCTCGCCGGTGCTGGACTACGCACCTGCCGCGCTGACCTTCATCACGCTCATCGGTGCCACGACCGCGCTGTTTGCCGCAACGATTGGCTGCGTGCAGAACGACATCAAGCGCGTCATCGCCTATTCCACGTGTTCGCAGCTTGGGTATATGTTTGTTGCTGCCGGTGTGGGTGCCTATCAGGTCGCAATCTTCCACCTCCTTACGCACGCCTTCTTCAAGGCGTTGCTGTTCCTTGCCGCCGGATCGGTTATCCATGCCATGTCCGACGAGCAGGACATGCGCCGGATGGGCGGGCTGTGGCGCCTGATTCCGGTAACCTACGCGGTGATGTGGGCAGGCAACCTCGCGCTCGGCGGCGTTTTCCCGTTCGCCGGCTTCTACTCCAAGGACGCGATCCTGGAGGCGGCGTGGGCAGCGGACACCGGCATCGGGCGCTACGGTTTCTGGTGCACACTGATCGCGGCGTTCCTGACTGCGTTCTACTCCTGGCGCCTGTTGCTGATGACGTTCCACGGCCGGTCGCGCGCCGACCGGCACGTGATGGAGCATGTCCACGAGAGCCCGGCGGTGATGACGGTACCACTGGTGCTGCTGGCGATCGGCGCGCTGGCTGCGGGCTTCCTGCTGGCGCGGCCGCTGATCGGGGAGAATTGGCAGGCGTTCTGGGGCAACGCGATCCAGATCGCTCCCACCAACCATGTGCTGCGGGATCTCGAGGGTCTGCCGACCTGGGTGGTGTTGGCGCCGACGGTATTCGGGCTCCTCGGCATCGCGACGGCCTATCTGTTCTACATGGTGATGCCGGAACTGCCGGTCCGGCTGGCTGCGGCATTTCCGGCCGGCCACCGGTTCCTGCTGAACAAGTGGTATTTCGACGACCTGTATGCCGCGGTCATCGTGCGTCCGTATCAGGCACTGGCGCGTGTGCTGTGGCAGGTCGGGGACGCGACCATCATCGACGGCGTGCCGAACGGGCTGGCGGCACTGACCGAGGATGGGGCTGCCGGTGCAGTTCGGCTGCAAACAGGGTCGATCGCTGTCTATGCCTTCAGCATGCTGATCGGACTTGTCGTGCTGGTCACCATCTTCCTGCTGTTCCTCCGGTGAGATCATGAACGCCGCCGGCTTTCCCCTGTTGTCGCTGATCACCTGGCTGCCGCTGGTCGGCGGGCTGATCATCCTCGCCGTGCGCGGCGACGAGGAGACAGTTGCATCCAACGCGCGCTGGACGGCGCTGTGGACTAGCCTGATCGTGTTCGTGCTTTCAGTCGTGCTCTGGGTGCGCTTCGACCCCGGCGATCCCGGCTTCCAATTTGTCGAAACCGCGAGCTGGCTGCCGCAATGGAACATTACATATAAACTGGGCGTGGACGGCATCTCCGTGCTGTTCGTGCTGCTCTCCACCGTGCTCACGCCCATCTGCATCCTGGCGAGCTGGGATGCGATCAAGGTGCGGGTACGCGAGTACATGCTCGCCTTCCTGATCCTCGAGACCATGATGGTCGGTATGTTCGCCGCCCTCGATTTCGTTGTTTTCTACATGTTCTTCGAGGGCGTGCTGATCCCGATGTATCTCATCATAGGCATTTGGGGCGGCCCGCGGCGGGTTTACGCGGCGATCAAGTTCTTTCTCTACACGCTTGCCGGCTCCGTGCTGATGCTGCTGGCGCTGCTGGCGATGTGGTATCAGGCCGGCACCACGGACATTCCGACGTTGCTCCACACGCCGTTCCCGGCGTCAATGCAAACTTGGCTGTTCCTCGCCTTTCTCGCGTCCTTCGCGGTGAAGGTGCCGATGTGGCCGGTGCACACCTGGCTGCCGGACGCGCATGTCGAGGCGCCGACTGCTGGATCGGTCATCCTGGCCGGCGTGCTGCTGAAGATGGGCGGCTACGGCTTCCTGCGCTTCTCGCTGCCAATGCTGCCGATCGCCTCCGCGCATCTTGCACCGCTGATGTATGCACTCTCGATCATTGCGGTGGTCTATACTTCGCTGGTCGCGTTCGCGCAGACCGACATGAAGAAGCTGATCGCCTATTCCTCGGTCGCGCATATGGGGGTCGTGACCATCGGCATCTTTACCGCCAACGTGCAAGGCATTTCCGGGGCCATGTTCCAGATGCTTTCCCACGGCATCGTCTCGGCCGCGCTGTTTCTGTGCGTCGGCGTCGTCTATGACCGACTGCACACACGCGAGATCGCACGCTACGGCGGATTGGCCGACCGCATGCCGGCGTATGCCTTCGTGTTCATGGTGTTCACGCTGGCGAGTGTCGGGCTGCCCGGCACGTCGGGCTTCGTCGGTGAGTTCCTCGTCCTGGTCGGTGCGTTCCGGGTGCAATTCTGGCTGGCGCTGCTGGGCAGCCTCGGCATGATCCTGGGCGCAGCCTATGCGCTTTGGCTGTATCGCCGCATCATCTTCGGGCGCATCACGCGCGACGATTTGCGGGCGATGCTTGACTTGTCGCCGCGCGAGATCGCGGTGTTTGCGCCGCTGGTCGTCCTCACGCTTTGGATGGGCGTCTATCCGGCCAGCTTCAGCAGTTTTTGGGATGCAACGGTCGGCGCCATGGTCACGCAGCACCAGGCGGCGCTGCACGGTCCGACCCTGCTCGCGGCGGTGAAGCCATGAATGCCATGACGATGAACTGGGCGACGGCGCTGCCGGAGATCGTGCTCGTCTGTTGGGGCATGGCGATCCTCATGGTCGGCGCGCTGATGAAGCGGCGCGACACGTTCCAACTGGCCAGCATGTTGACCATTGGTGCGTTTCTCGTGACTGCGATGGTGGTAATCGCCGGTCCCTCGGGGCTCGCCTATCACGATCAGTTTGTCGTCGATAGCTTCTCCGGCTTCGTCAAACTCCTGGTGCTGATCGGCTCGGCGTTCGCGGTGATCGCCTCGCTCGACTACAACGAGCATGAGAATCTGCGCCGTTTCGAGTTTCCGGTGCTGCTGCTGTTCGCGACCGTCGGCATGATGGTGATGGCATCGGCCGCGAACCTGATGACGCTGTATGTCGGACTGGAGCTGCAGTCGCTGAGCATCTACGTCCTCGCGGCGTTCGCGCGCGACCGGTTGCGTTCGGCGGAAGCGGGGCTGAAATATTTTGTCCTTGGCTCGTTGGCCTCCGGCCTGCTGCTCTATGGCATCTCACTGGTGTACGGTTTCTCCGGCACCATGCAGTTCGATCACCTTGCCGTCTTGTTGAGCGACCCGGCCAAGTCTTCGCCGGGTCTGGTCGTCGGCATCGTGTTCGTCGTGGTCGGGTTGGCGTTCAAGGTCTCGGCGGTGCCGTTCCACATGTGGACGCCGGATGTGTATGAGGGCGCGCCGACGCCGGTGACGTTGCTTCTGGGCACATCGCCCAAGATTGCGGCGATGGCGCTGCTCGTGCGGGTGATGGCCACCCCATTCGGCCACCTGCTCGCGCAGTGGCAGCAACTGATCGTGCTGATCGCCATCGTCTCCGTGCTGCTTGGTGCGTTCGCGGCGATCGGGCAGCGCAACATCAAGCGGCTGATGGCCTATTCCGCCATCGGCCACATGGGCTACGTGCTGATCGGTCTGGCCGCTGGCACCGCAGTCGGCGTGCGTGGGGTGCTTATCTATCTGCTCACTTACGTATTCATGAGTGCGGGTACCTTCGCCTGCATTCTGGCGATGCGCCGGCGCGGCGAAATGCTCGAACAGATTTCCGATCTTTCGGGGCTTGGGCGGCGCGACCCGGCGCTGGCGCTGTGGTTCACGGTGTTCATGTTCAGCATGGCTGGAATCCCGCCATTCTCCGGATTCTGGGCGAAATACTTCATCTTCACGGCCGCCGTGCAGAGCGGACTCTGGGCGCTGGCGGTAATCGGCGTGCTGACCAGCGTGATTGGCGCCTACTACTACATCCGCATCATCAAGGTGATGTATTTCGACCAGGGCGAGGCGGCGTTCGACCCGCGTCCTGCCTCGCTCTCCGTTCTAGCCGCGGTGTCCGGGCTATTTACGACACTGTTTTTCGTAATTCCCGCGCCCTTTGTCGGTGCCGCGCAGACGGCGGCGGCGGTGCTGTTCAGGTGATCGTGGCGGCGGGTTGGCGGCTCGCGATTCACGACCGGCTCCCTTCGACCTCGGACCTCTGCCGTGCGCGCGCGGCCGAGGGCGAGGCCGAGGGACTGGCGGTGCTGGCACTGCGGCAGACGCAGGGTCGGGGCACCGGGGACCGTAGCTGGCAGTCGCCGCCGGGAAATCTTTACCTCTCAGTGCTGCTCCGCCCCGCCGAACCGCTGCGCACCGCCGCCGAATGGTCGCTGCTGGCGGCCGTGGCGCTGGCCTCGACGCTGGCGCCGCTGCTGCCCGACACGCGTGCGCTAGCGCTGAAGTGGCCCAATGACGTGCTGCTCGACGGTGCCAAGCTTGCGGGTATCCTGACCGAGAGTACGGCAGCGCCTGCCGGGACGCTTGATAGCCTTGTCATTGGCTTCGGTGTCAATCTTGCGGTGGCACCTGAGTTGCCGGATCGCTCCACCGCCTGCCTCGCTGTCGTGGCCCCGGCCCCGGAGCCGGTGGCATTCGCACGCTCGCTGCTTGATCGGCTCGACCATTGGCGCGCGCGGCGGGCAAAGGAGGGGTTCGCGCCGGTGCGGGCGGCCTGGCTGGCGTATGGGCCGCTGCCGGGCACGCCCATTGTGCTGCGTGTCGGCGCGACCACGCGGGAGGGGCGGTTTGCCGGACTGGGCGCCGACGGGACCCTGCTGCTGGCAACCGGGCCGCAGGTGCAGGCGTTCGCGGCCGGCGAGGTGCTGGCGGCGCTAGCTGGAGGCGGATGAGCCTATGCTGCTCGTGTTCGATGCCGGCAACACCAACGTCGTCGCCGCCATCCATGACGGCAAGGCTTGGCGCGGCACCTGGCGCATCGCCACCGAGCCGCAACGGACCTCCGACGAATACGCCGTTTGGCTGCTCGCGCTGCTGACCCTGGGCGGCCTGCGGCGCGAGGAGGTCAGCGCCGCCGTGATCGGCACGGTGGTTCCGGCCGCGCTGTATCACCTCCGCCGCCTCTGCCGCGACTGGTTCGAGGTGGAGCCGCTGGTGGTGCGCTCCAATCTCAACTGGGGGTTCGCCATCAAGGTGGACAACCCCGACGAGGTCGGCGCTGACCGGCTGCTGAACGCTCTGGCCGCCCATGCGCGCTATCGCGGTCCGCTGGTGGTGATCGACTTCGGCACGGCGACGACATTCGACGTGGTGGACCAGGACGGGGCGTACCGCGGTGGCGTGATCGCACCGGGCATCAACCTGTCGATCGAGGCGCTGCATCGCGCAGCGGCGCGGCTGCCGCGCATCGGGATGGGGCGCCCGCAGGCGGTGATCGGCACCAATACCGTGGCTGCCATGCAGTCGGGCGTCTATTGGGGCTATATCGGCATGGTCGAGGGACTGGTGGCGCGCATCCGGGCCGAGTTCGATGCGCCACTCAAGGTGATTGCGACCGGCGGGCTGGCGCCGCTGCTGGCCGAGGGCACCACCGTCATCGAGCACATCGACTCCGATATCACGCTGGAGGGGCTGCGGCTGTTGGCGCAGCGTAACCCGCCCCCCACATTGCACCGCGACCGGACACGCCCGTCCGAGAGCGACTGACAAGGATCGACACACCACATGGATGCGGCGACCGGCGATCTGGCGTTCCTCCCGTTGGGGGGAACCGGCGAGATCGGCATGAATCTCAACCTCTATCGCTGCGCCGGCCGGTGGCTGGCGGTGGATTGCGGCATCGGCTTCGGCGGCGTGGCGCTGCCCGAGGTCGATGTGATGATGCCCGACCCGGCCTTTATCGCCGAGCGGCGGGACCGGTTGGTCGGACTGGTCATCACTCACGCGCATGAGGACCATCTCGGTGCCGTCGCTTGGTTGTGGCCACAATTGCGCTGCCCCGTCTATGCCAGCCCGTTCGCGGCCGCCGTGTTGCGCCGTAAGCTGGCCGAGGTGCAGTTGCTCAGCGAGGTGAAGCTGCACGTCGTGCCGCCCGGCGGCACCATCGACCTGCCGCCGTTCCGCCTGCGCCTGCTCCGTGTCACCCATTCCACGCCGGAATCGCAGTCGCTGGTCATTCGCACGCCTGCCGGCACGGTGCTGCACACCGGCGACTGGAAGCTCGACCCGGACCCGGTGGTCGGCCCCGCGACCGACGAGGCCGAGTTCGCGGCACTGGCCGAGGAGGGGGTACTGGCAATGGTGTGCGACTCCACCAACGCCATGGTGGAGGGACATTCCGGGTCGGAGGCCGATGTGCGCCGTTCGCTCGCGGCGCTGATCCACGAGTTGCGCGGGCGGGTTGCCGTCACCTGCTTCGCCAGCAACATCGCCCGCGTCGACTCTGTCGCCCACGCCGCCCGTGCCGCCGGCCGCAGCGTCGCAGTGGTCGGGCGCAGCCTGCGCAACCTGGAGGCGGCGGCGCGTGAGTGCGGCTATCTGCGTGGCATCCCGCCGTTCCTGGGCGAGGACGAGGCCAATGAGGTGCCGGACGACAACCTGCTGATTCTGGTCACCGGCAGCCAGGGCGAGCCGCGCAGCGCGCTCGCCCGCATCGCCGCCGACAGCCATCCGCGCATCGGCCTGGGCGAGGGCGATACCGTTGTGTTCAGCAGCCGCGTGATCCCCGGCAACGAGCGCGCGATCCACATGGTCCAGGACAATCTGGTCCGCAGGGGCGTGCGGCTGATGACGGAAGCCGACCATATGATCCATGTGTCCGGCCACCCCGCCCGCGACGAGTTGCGGCGGTTGTACCGACTGGTGCGACCGCGCTTCTCGGTACCGGTGCACGGCGAATGGCGCCACCTCTCTGCGCACGCCGCCCTGGCGCAGGAGGCGGGCGTGACCCCGGTGCTGCTGGAGGACGGGGATGTCCTCGGCCTTGCTCCGGGCATACCGGAGGTCATCGACAGTGCCCCGGTCGGACGCCTGGTGCTGGATGGCGCGCGGTTGGTTCCGTTGCAGGGCGGGGTGATGGGCGCACGGCGGCGTATGCTGTTCAACGGCGTCGCCATCGCCAGCCTCGCGGTGGATGAGGCGGGGCGGCTGCGCGGTATGCCGCGGGTCAGCGCCCCCGGCTTGTTCGAAGCCGACGACCCGGAGACCGGGCGCATCGCCGGCGAGCTTGCGGACACTCTGGCGGACCTGCCAGCGTCGCTGCGGCGCGACGATGCCGGCTTGCAGGAGGCGGCGCGCGCGGCGCTGAGACGTGCGCTCGGCCGGCGGTTGCAGAAGCGGCCGCTGGTGGATGTGCACCTGCTGCGTGTCTGAAGGGCGGCCATGAACTGGTTCACCGGCGCCGTGCTCTACGTGCTGATCTGGTGGGTGGCGTTGTTCGCAGTGCTGCCGATCGGCACCAAGGCGGTCAGCGAGGCAGACCCCTCCAGCGGCTGGCGGGGCACGCCAGCGCAGGTGCGACTGCAGCGCACGCTGATCATCACGACGCTGGTCGCCGCAGTGATCTGGGTCGGGTGCTACCTGCTGATCTCCGGCCCTTGGCTAAGCTTCCGCAGCGGTTGGCTGGCCCTGCCCGCGGACTGATCGCGACTGTGCTTCAGATGTCGGCACGTTGCCAGGTTCTCGGGCAGAATCCCGTCCGCAAGTCTGGTTTTTTTACCGCACGTGCGAAAAAACCCGTGGACGACGGGTCCCCGTTTCGGGAATCATCACTGGCAGGACGAGGCGTTCCCTCATCCTGCCGTGTGACTGGCGTTTCCTCCCTAAACTTGGCCCGCTGCGCGTGTCCGCGCGCGGGCCTTTTTCTGTCTAGCCTCAAATGGCTGATCTGTCACCTGGTTTTGGGCGCGGGCAGGCCTGCGATGCGCGGTTTATTTCGCGTCGTATTTGTGCGGCGCACAATTATTCCCCGAATCGTGGCGACTCCGCGCTCTCTGGCGAAGCCGGCGGCGGGAAGCTAGGTTCCGCGCGGTCCCGTCACGGATGGATTGCCCATGCGACTTTCGCACACCCTTGTCCCCACGCTGAAGGAGACGCCGGCGGAGGCGCAGATCGTCTCGCACCGGCTGATGCTGCGCGCCGGCCTGGTGCGTCAGACGGCGGCAGGAATCTATGCCTGGCTGCCGCTGGGTTGGCGGGTGTTGCAGAACATCGAGCAGATCGTGCGCGAGGAGCAGGATGCGATCGGCGCGCAGGAAATGCTGATGCCGACCATCCAGCCGGCCGAACTGTGGCGGCAGAGCGGGCGCTATGACGCCTACGGGCCGGAGATGCTGCGCATCAAGGACCGCCACGACCGCGACATGCTGTACGGCCCGACCAATGAGGAGATGATAACCGACATCTTCCGCCAGTCGGTCAAGTCGTACCGCGAACTGCCGCAGATGCTCTACCACATCCAGTGGAAGTTCCGCGACGAGGTGCGACCGCGCTTCGGCGTCATGCGCGGGCGCGAGTTCCTGATGAAGGACGCCTATAGCTTCGATCTCGACTACGCGAGTGCGGTGGTCAGCTACCGGCGCATGATGCTCGCCTATATGCGCACCTTCCACCGCCTCGGCGTCAATGCGATCCCGATGGAGGCCGAGAGCGGGCCGATCGGTGGCAACCTGTCGCACGAGTTCATCATCCTTGCCCCGACCGGTGAAAGCCGCGTGTGGTACGACGCGGCATTCGAGCGGATGGACTATTCGCCGCGCGCCGTGTCGCACGAATCGGAGGCCGATCTGGAACGCTTCTTCGTGCAGATGACCACGCCCTATGCCGCCACCGACGAGAAGCACGACGAGGCCGCCTGGGCGCGTGTGGCAGACAAGCGTGAGGGCCGCGGCATCGAGGTTGGCCACATCTTCTACTTCGGCACGAAATACAGTACCCCGCTCGGCCTTGCCGTCGCCGGGCGCGACGGTGCGCCGGTAACGCCGCACATGGGCAGCTACGGCGTCGGCGTCTCGCGCCTGGTCGGCGCGCTGATCGAGGCGTTCCACGACGATGCCGGCATCAAATGGCCAGACGCGGTGGCACCGTTCCGCGCCGCCATCCTCAATCTGAAGGTCGGCGACGCCAATTGCGACCGTCTGTGCGAGGATCTGTACGCGAAGCTGCGCGGGAACGCGTTGTATGATGACCGCGAGGAACGCGCCGGCGTGAAATTCGCCGATGCCGACCTGATGGGCCATCCCTGGCAGATCGTGGTCGGGCCGCGCGGCGCCGCCAACGGGATGGTGGAGCTGAAGCGGCGGATGACCGGCGAGCGGCAGGAACTCGACATCGACGCGGCATTGGCACGTCTGGGCTGAATGTTCGGCCCGTTCGAGCGGGCGGTCGCCGCCCGCTACCTGCGCGCGCGGCGCGGCGAGCGATTCGTCTCCGTCATCGCAATCTTTTCGCTCGTCGGCATCGCGCTCGGTGTCGCCACGCTGATCATCGTGATGAGCGTGATGAATGGCTTCCGCCAGGAGCTTCTGTCCCGGATTCTCGGCCTCAACGGCCATCTCGGCATCTATGCCGTGGGCGAGCCGCTGCGCACCTATGACGACATCGTCAGGCGTGTCAGCGGGCTGCCGGGCGTCGTGACGGCGATGCCGATGGTGGAGGGTCAAGCGCTGCTGACCGGCGATCGCGGCGGCGCGTATGGCGGCATCGTGCGCGGGATGGCGCAATCGGACCTGCGTAACCTGCACGAAATCAGCGATCACATCGTTGCGGGGAGTCTCACGAATTTCCGGGGCGATGACGCGGCGGCGATCGGTGTCGGACTGGCCGAGCGATTGCAGATCGGCGTCGGCGGCCGCATCACGCTGGTCTCGCCGCAGGGATCGGCAACGGCCTTCGGCACCGTCCCGCGCATCCGCGCCTATACCGTTGTCGCGATCTTCCAGGTCGGGTTCAATGAGGCGGACACAAGCTTCGTCTATCTACCGCTGGATGCAGCGCAGATCTTCTTCAAGCTGCGCGGCGCGGTGACGCAGGTCGAGGTGATGGTGGCCAATCCGGACGGCGTCGGTGCCGTCAACCGCGAAATCCGCGCGGCACTCGCCGGCGAGCCTATGCGCGTGATCGACTGGACGCAGAGCAACAACAGCCTGTTCACTGCCGTCCAGGTGGAGCGGAACGTGATGTTCCTGATCCTGACGCTTATCATACTGGTGGCGGCATTCAACGTCATCTCCAGCCTGATCATGATGGTCAAGGACAAGACGCGCGATATCGCGGTGTTGCGCACGATGGGCGCGCCGGCCGGCGCCATTCTGCGCATCTTCCTGATGTGCGGCGCCTTCGTCGGCGTTGCGGGAACGGCGGTCGGGGCGGTGATCGGCATCGTGTTCTGCTTCAATATCGACACTCTGCAACACTGGCTGGAGCACCTGACCGGCACCAACCTCTTCAATCCGGAAGTGTATTTTCTCTCGCAGCTTCCCGCCGTGGTGGACTGGGGCGAGGTGGTGCAGGTCATCGTGATGGCGCTCGGCCTGTCGCTGCTCGCGACGATCTACCCAAGCTGGCGGGCGGCGCGCACCGATCCGGTGGAGGCGCTGCGGCATGAGTGAGCCGCTGGCGCTGCGGGGCGTCGTCCGCACCTTCCGCTCCGGGGATGCGACGCTTCCGGTGCTGCGCGGCGTCGATCTGACGCTCGCGGCGGGTGAGATCGTGGCGCTGGTGGCGCCTTCCGGCACCGGCAAATCAACGCTGCTGCATCTTGCCGGCCTGCTCGAGAAGCCCGATGGCGGACAGGTTGTCGTGCAGGGGCGCGATGCCGGCTCCCTTTCGGATGGCGAGCGTACCGCCGTGCGGCGCGACTCGATCGGCTTCGTCTATCAGTTCCATCACTTGCTGGGCGAGTTCACGGCGTTGGAGAATGTCGTGCTGCCGCAGATGATCGCCGGCAGACGTCGGGGTGATGCGGAGCGCAAGGCGATGGGGCTGCTGGAGGCGTTCGGCCTGGGCAGACGCGCGGGACATCTGCCGGGGCGGCTATCGGGGGGCGAGCAGCAGCGGGTGGCGATCGCGCGCGCGTTGGCGAACGCGCCGCAAGTGCTGCTGGCCGATGAGCCGACCGGCAACCTCGACGTCAGGACCGCTGCCGTCGTGTTCGACGAACTGCTCGGCATGGTGCGCAACCACGGTGTCGCGGCATTGATCGCGACGCATAACCCTGATCTTGCCGCCCGCATGGACCGGCGGGTGACGCTGCACGAGGGAAAGGTGGTGCCGCTGTGACCAAGCACAGTGACTTCGTGCATCTGCGTGTCCACTCCAGCTACTCGCTGAGTGAGGGCGCGATCAAGGCGGAGAAGATCGCGGCGCTGGCGCGCGATGCGGCGATGCCGGCGGTGGCGATCGCCGACAGCGGGAATCTGTTCGGCGCGCTGGAGTTCAGTCAGGCCTGCGTGGCGAAGGGCGTCCAGCCGATCATCGGCTGCCAGATCGCGCTGACGCGGGCCGACAATCCGAAGCTGCCGCCGGAGCCGCTGGTACTGCTGGCGCAGGACGCGACGGTGTTCGCCAATCTGCAAGCCCTGTCGTCAGCCGGCTATCTGGAGACCGACCCGGGGCAGAAGCCGCAGCTTCCGCTCGCGCGCATCGCCGATTGCGCCGCGGGTCTTCTGCTGCTGACCGGCGGCACGCAGGGGCCGCTCGCGCGGCTGCTCGCTGAGGGCCGGCGGGCCGAGGCCGAGCATCTGCTCGGCGCATTGGCCGAGGCGTTTCCCGATCGCGTTGCGATGGAATTGCATCGGCATGGGCAGCCGATCGAGCCGGCGATCGAGCCGGGCCTGATCGCGCTCGCCGATGCGCGCGAGGTGCCGCTCGTCGCGACCAATGAGTGCTTCTTTACCCGTCCCGAGATGCACGAAGCACATGACGCGCTGCTCTGCATTGCCGAGGGCCGGTTGCTGGCGGAGGAGGGGCGGCGGCGCGTCACGCCGGAACACTGGTTCAAGCCGGCCGCCAAGATGCGTGCGCTGTTCGCCGATCTGCCGGATGCCTGCGACAACACCCTGGCGATCGCGCGGCGTTGCGCCGTGATGGCGGAAACGCGCAAGCCGCTGCTGCCGATCTGTCCGAAGGTGCGACCCGGTCAGACCGAGGCAGAAACGGTGCGCGCCATGGCGCTGGAGGGCCTGGCGGCGCGACTGGATGCGATGCAGGCCGATGCGGCAACGCGCGCGCGCTATCACGAACGGCTGGAGTTCGAACTGGGCGTGATCGCCAGGATGGGCTTTTCCGGCTATTTTCTGATCGTCGCCGATTTCATCCAATGGGCCAAGTCGCAGGGGATTCCCGTCGGTCCCGGCCGTGGCTCCGGCGCTGGCTCAGTTGCTGCCTGGGCGCTGACCATCACCGACCTCGATCCGCTGCGCTTCAATCTTCTGTTCGAGCGATTCCTCAACCCCGAGCGGGTTTCGATGCCGGATTTCGACATTGATTTCTGCCAGGATCGTCGCGACGAGGTGATCGCCTATGTGCGGCGCGAATACGGTGCCGACCGGGTGGCGCAGATCATCACCTTCGGCAAGCTGCAGGCGCGCGCCGCGGTGCGCGACGTGGGCCGCGTGCTCGGCCTGCCGTTCGGCCAGGTCAACAAGGTTGCCGAGCTGATTCCGAACAATCCCGCAAAGCCGGTGACGCTGCAACAGGCGATCGAGGGCGAGCCGAAGTTGCAGCAGATGCGTGCCGATGACGAGGCCGTGCGAAGGTTGCTGGAGATCGCGCTGCAACTGGAGGGTCTGTATCGCCATGCCTCCACCCACGCCGCCGGCGTCGTGATCGGCGACCGGCCGCTGACCGAGTTGGTGCCTGTCTATCGCGATCCGCGTTCGGAGTTCCTGGTCACGCAGTACTCGATGAAATATGTCGAGCAGGCGGGGCTGGTGAAGTTCGATTTCCTGGGCCTGACCACGCTGACGATCCTGCAACGCGCCGTCCGCTTCCTCGCTGCGCAGGGCATCACGGTCGATCTGGATCGCCTGCCGCTGGATGACGGGCCGACTTACGAGATGCTGCAAAGGGGGGACGCCGGCGGGGTGTTCCAGTTCGAAGGTCAGGGCATGCGCGACGTGCTGCGCCAGATGCGCCCCGACAGGTTCGAGGACCTGATTGCCGGCGTGGCGCTGTATCGTCCCGGTCCGATGGCCAACATTCCCGCCTATTGCCAGCGCAAACACGGCGAGAAATGGGAGGCGCCGCACCCAGAGATCCACGATATCCTCGCCGAGACCTACGGCATCATGGTCTATCAGGAACAGGTCATGCAGATCGCGCAGCGCATGGCCGGATACAGCCTCGGCACCGCCGACCTGCTGCGCCGCGCCATGGGCAAGAAGATCCGGGCGGAGATGGATGCCCAGCGCAAGACCTTCGTGGACGGTGCCGTGGGCCGTGGTATCCCGCCGTCCAAGGCCGAAGAGGTGTTCGACCTCATGGCCAAGTTTGCCGACTATGGCTTCAACAAGTCGCACGCGGCCGCCTATGCGCTGGTCGCGTACCAGACTGCGTGGATGAAGGCGAACCATCCCGTCGCCTTCCTTGCCGCCTGCATGAGTTTGGCGATCAGCAACACCGACCGGCTGGCGGCGCTGCGGCAGGATGCCGCGCGCGCGGGCATCCGTGTGCTTCCCCCCGATGTCAACCGCTCGAAGGCCGATTTCGCGCTGGAGCGCGACGAGACCGGGGCGCTGAGCATTCGCTACGCGCTGGCCGCGGTGAAGAAAGTCGGGGTCGCTGCGATGGAGGCGCTGGTCGCGGCGCGCGGCGATCGGCCGTTCGCCGACCTTGCGGATTTTGCCGCCCGCGTCGATCCGGCGCAGCTCAACCGAATGCAGATCGAGAATCTGGCGAAGGCCGGCGCCTTCGACACGCTCGATCCCAACCGCGCGCAGGTGCTGGCCGGCGCCGAATTGATCCTGCGCCGTGCGCAGGCCAGCGCGCAGGAGAAGTCGAGCGGGCAGATCGGCCTGTTCGGCGCCGGCACGAAGCCCGAGACGCTGCGTCTGCCGGCCACGCCGCCGTGGCCGGCGATGGATGCGCTGGGTTTCGAGGCGGAAGCGGTCGGCTTTCATCTCACCGCGCACCCGCTCGATGCCTATGCGCAGACGCTGCGCCGGCTCGACGTCGTGCCGAGCAATCTGCTGGAGCAACGGGCGCAGACGGGAGCTGCGCGCGTGCGCGTCGCCGGTACGGTGGTGTCGTCCAAGGAACGCATCACCCGCACCGGCAGCCGCATGGCCTGGGTGCGCCTGTCCGATGGCGGCGGATCGTATGAGGTGACGATGTTCAGCGAGGTGCTGACCCGTGCGCGCGACCTGCTCGGCGACGGCAGTTCGGTGATGGTGACCGTCGATATCCGGCTCGAGGGCGAAACGCTGCGCATCACCGCCAACGATGTGGTGCCCCTGGACGAGGCGGCACGGGCGGCCGGCGCCGGAATGCGGGTGTGGCTGGAGCGCACCGAGACGGTCGAGCACATCCGTACGCTCTTGACGCGCGAGGGGCGGGGGCGCGGTCGCGTTGTGCTGGTGCCGCGGCTGGGCGCGGCGCGCGACGTGGAGATCGCGCTGCCCGGCGGCTTCAACGTCTCGCCACGACTGGCGCAGGCGATGAAGTTGCTACCCGGTGTCGCGCGCGTCGAGGACATGTAGCGGAGGACATCGTGCCCACTCCGATCGCCGATAATGATCCGCTGGTTCTCGCGGCGCGCGCGGCGGCGGATCGTGCCTATGCCCGCTACTCGCGTTTTCGCGTCGGTGCCGCGCTGTCTGGCCCGTTCGGTGTCATCTGCGGCTGCAATGTCGAGAATGCGAGCTTCGGTGTCACCATCTGCGCCGAGCGTACCGCGATCGTCAGCGCCATCGCCGCCGGCCACCGTCGCTTCGACGCGATCGCCATCGCCCTGCCTGATAGCCCGCCCGGCTCGCCGCCGACCGCATTCATGCCGTGCGGCGCCTGCCGTCAGATGATGGCGGAGTTTGTCGGCCCTGACTTCCCTGTGCTCATCGACGGTGTCGGCAAATTCCGCTTTGCCGAACTGTTCCCCAATCCGTTCGTGCTGCCCGACCAGCGCGCCTGACGTGCGCGCTTTCCGCCGGCTACGCGGCGGCCTCCAGCGACAGTACCGGTCGGATGAATTGCAATGCCGCCGCGAAGCTAGGCAGCCGCGCCAGTTCGCGCTCGCGCACCGCGTCGGTGACCGACCACGTGCCGCCCTCGCAGCGGATCATGTAGGCGGGATCCGGATTCTCCCGCACCCAGACCAGCACGTAGTCGCGCTGACGCTCGCCGCGGTCGGGGGAGAATGCCGATGCATCGCACAGACCCATGCGCCGTCCCGCTTCCAGCCAGCGCGCCAACAGAGCGGTGTGCCGCGGCGTAATCCTCGGGTGCAGCACGATAACATTTGTCGTTGCACTATCCGCGAAATCGGCGATGCGCGGCATCTTTTTCTTGACCATCGCGGAACGGACCTCAAGCTAACGTGAGAATCCCATTAGCTCAGTTAGCAGGGCAATCTCCAGCGAAGACAGAGTGACGATGCTTCGTTGCGCCACCCTGTGCCGATGCCGCCACACTGGCGAACATTCGTCGCAGTCGCCTGCGGCCTCGACCACAGCGTCAGGCCGGCCGGAGCGTGTATGACTGTTGCAAGGAACGCACGATCTCCGCGCCGTGATCGGAATCGCGCGCCTCGAACATCACTTCCAGTTCGGCGGCCTGCACGCTGGGTGAGGCGAACAGGCGGTGATGGGACACGTCGATGATATTGCCGCCCGCGGCCCCGATGGTACCGGCGATGTCGGCCAGCACGCCAGGACGGTCGGGAATCTCCAGCACCAGTCGGCGCAGCCGGCCGTCGCGCAGCAGGTTGCGCAGCAGCACGTTGGCCAGAATGCGAGGGTCGATATTGCCGCCGCAGACCGGCACGCCGACCCGCCGGCCGGCGAAACGGTCCGGAAACGCAAGCAGCGCGGCCACACCGGCCGCACCCGCACCCTCTGCCACGGTCTTGCAGCCCTCGGCCAGCAGTGCGATCGCCTCCTCGACGGCGCGCTCGGGCACCACGATCACGTCGGCGACATGCGCGCGGATCACCTCCAGCGGCACGCGGCCGATGTCGCGCACGGCGATGCCCTCGGCGATGGTTGCGCCGCCCACCTCGACCGGCTGCCCGGCGAGCAGTTGCGCCAGCGCGGCGTAGGCGGCGACCTCGACGCCAATCACTTCGATGCCCGGTCGGATCGCCGCCGCGGCCACGGCACAGCCGGCGATCAGCCCGCCGCCGCCGACCGGAATCACCAGCGCGTCCAGCTCCGGCGCATCCTCCAGCAGTTCCAGCGCAAGCGTGCCCTGGCCCGCCACCACCGCCGGGTCATCGTAGGGGTGAATGAACACGCGGCCATCGCTCTCGGCCAGCGCCAGCGCGTGCGCCGCCGCCTCGGCCAGAGTCTCGCCGTGCAGCACCACGCGCGCCCCCCAACCGGCCGTGCGCCGGACCTTGGTCAATGGGGTGAATTTCGGCATCACGATTACGGCCGAGATGCCGCGCAACTGCGCGTGCCGCGCCACCGCCTGCGCGTGGTTGCCGGCCGACATTGCCACCACGCCAGCCGCACGCTCGGCGTCGGTCAGCAGCGCCAGCCGGTTAGCGGCGCCGCGTTCTTTGAACGCCCCGGTCGCCTGGAGATTATCAAGCTTGAGCGTAACCTGCGCGCCGCTGACGCGCGAGACGCTGTCGCTCGGCACCGCAGGCGTGCGCAGCACGCTCCCGGCGATGCGGCCAGCCGCCGCCCGCACGTCGCCGATGTCGATCATGCCGCTCAGCCGTAGCTGACCGAGAGGACTTCGTAGCTGCGGTCGCCGCCCGGCGCGGGCACCGAGACGGTGTCGCCCACCTTCTTGCCGATCAGCGCCTTTGCCAGCGGCGAGGAGATCGACAGGCGCTGTGCCTTGATGTCGGCCTCATGCACACCGACGATCTGGTAGGAGGCTTCCTTCTCCGTCTCCTCGTCGATCACGCGCACATGCGCGCCGAACTTGATGTGCTCGCCGGAGATCGTGGCCGGATCGATCACTTCCGCGGAGGCGACGATCTCTTCCAACTCGGCAATCCGGCCTTCGATGAAGCTCTGTCGCTCGCGGGCCGCGTGATATTCGGCGTTTTCCGACAGATCGCCATGTGTCCGCGCTTCGGCAATGGCGCGAATTACGGCGGGACGCTCGATCGATTTGAGCATCCGCAGTTCTTCCTCTAGCCGCTGCAATCCGGGGGCGGTCATCGGGAATTTCTGCACGGCGTCATCCTCAAGGCAGGCGGTACAGGATCGGATCGGCGCAAGCCGGGGGCGGAAACGCGACCGCCGCGGCGGGGTTCGGGGGGCGGCGCCGGGATATGCCACGACGCCTCGCCGCCAACCCTGGCGCGACGGGGGTTCAGAACGAACCGCGAAAATACGCCTGCAGCGGAGCGACTTCAAGTGCGCCGGCACGCATTGCCGCGATCGCGTGCGCCGCCGCCCGCGCCCCGGCAAGCGTCGTGTAGTGCGGCACGCCGTGGGTAAGCGCGCTGCGGCGGATGGCGAAACTGTCAGCGACCGCCTGCGCGCCGGACGCGGTGTTGATCACAAGCTGCACCTCGCCCGATTTGATGGCATCGACGCAGTGCGGTCGTCCCTCCAGCACCTTGTTCACCGGCGTGACCGGCAATCCGGCATCGCGCAGCCGTGCGGCGGTGCCGCGCGTCGCCAGAATTGTAAACCCGAGTTCAACTAGCCGCCGCGCCACCGCGATCGACGCTGTCTTGTCTGCGTCCCGCACCGAGAGGAACACGCCGCCAGCGTCCGGCAGGCGCACCCCGGCGCCAAGCTGGCTTTTCGCAAACGCGCGCTCGAAGCTGGAATCGAGGCCCATCACCTCGCCGGTCGATTTCATCTCAGGACCCAGGATCGTGTCCACGTCGGGGAAGCGGTTGAACGGGAACACAGCTTCCTTGACCGCGACATGCGGCGCGATGGCCTGATCATCGAGCCAGAACTGCGCCAGCTTGGCCCCGGCCATCACACGTGCGCCGATCTTCGCAACCGCGACGCCGGTCGCCTTGGCAACGAACGGGACGGTGCGCGAGGCACGGGGGTTCACCTCCAGCACATAGACCGCATCGTCCTTGATGGCGTACTGCACGTTCATCAGCCCGACGACACCCAGCGCCTTCGCCAGGGTCTCGGTCTCCGCCTTCAGCTCCGTCACGGTCGCGGGCGAGAGCGTGTAAGGCGGCAGCGCGCAGGCGGAATCGCCGGAATGGATGCCGGCTTCCTCGATATGTTCCATGACACCCGCGACATAGACACGCTCGCCATCAGCGATGCAATCGACGTCGACCTCGATCGCGTCGGCCAGGTAGCGGTCGATCAGCACCGGATTGTCGCCGGAGGCGCGCACCGCCTCGCGCATGTAACGGTGCAGCGCGGCGCGGTCATAGACGATCTCCATCGCCCGACCGCCCAAGACGTAACTCGGCCGGATCACCACCGGATAGCCTATCCGCTCTGCGACCGCCTCCGCCTCGGCCGCCGAACGCGCGATGCCGTTCTCCGGCTGCAGCAGGCCGAGTTTCTGCAGGAGCACCTGGAACCGTTCGCGATCCTCCGCCACGTCGATCGCATCCGCGCTGGTGCCGAGCACTGGGATGCCGGCGCGGTGCAGTGCCTGCGACAGCTTCAGCGGCGTCTGCCCGCCATACTGCACGATGCAGCCGAGCACCGTGCCGCGCGACTGCTCGCGCCGCACCAGCGCGATCACGTCCTCCGCCGTCAGCGGCTCGAAATACAGGCGATCGGAGGTGTCGTAGTCGGTACTGACGGTTTCCGGGTTGCAGTTGACCATCACGGTCTCGAACCCGGCATCGCGCAATGCGTAGGCAGCGTGCACGCAGCAGTAGTCAAACTCTATTCCTTGCCCGATGCGGTTGGGGCCGCCGCCGAGGATGATGACCTTCTTTCGATCACTCGGATCCGCCTCGCACATCGGCGTGCCGAAGCCGCCCTCGTAGGTCGAGTACATGTACGGCGTGGCGGAGGCGAACTCCGCCGCGCAGGTGTCGATGCGCTTATAGACGGGCAGCACGCCGAGCCGCGCGCGCTGCGCCGCCACCGCCTCCTCGCGCAGCCCCGACAACGCCGCCAGCCGGCGATCGGAGAAGCCGAGCGCCTTCAGCCGCCGCAAGCCGGTCGCATCCTGCGGCAGCCCGTCACGGGCGACCTCGGCTTCGGCAGCGACGATGCGGGCGAGTTCGCGAAGGAACCAGGGATCGAAGCGGCAGGCATCGTGGATGTCGCCGATATCCACGCCTGCACGCAATGCCTGCGCCGCCATCAGCAGCCGGTCGGGGCGCGGCGCCGACAGTGCGGCACGGAACGCATCCGCCCCGCCGTCGCCCGGCGGCTCGACAGGGTCGAGTCCCGCGAGCCCAGTCTCCATACTGCGCAGCCCCTTCTGTAACGCCTCGGCGAAGCTGCGGCCGATCGCCATCGCCTCGCCCACCGACTTCATGCTGGTGGTCAGCATGGCGGGCGTGCCGGGGAATTTCTCGAAGGTGAAACGCGGGATCTTCACCACCACGTAGTCGATGGTCGGCTCGAAGCTCGCCGGTGTCACGCGCGTGATGTCGTTGGCCAGTTCATCCAGCGTGTAGCCGATTGCGAGCTTCGCGGCGACCTTGGCGATCGGGAAGCCGGTCGCCTTGGAGGCGAGCGCGGAGGAGCGCGAGACGCGCGGGTTCATCTCGATGATGACCATGCGCCCATCAGCCGGATTGATCGCGAACTGCACGTTCGATCCGCCGGTATCGACACCGATCTTGCGCAGGCAGGCGATCGAGGCATCGCGCATCCGCTGGTATTCCTTGTCGGTCAGCGTCAGCGCCGGCGCGACCGTCACCGAATCCCCGGTGTGGATGCCCATCGGGTCGATGTTCTCGATCGAGCAGACGATGATGCAGTTGTCCGCGCGGTCGCGGACCACCTCCATCTCGTACTCCTTCCAGCCCAGCACGCTTTCCTCGACCAGAACCTCGCGCGTCGGCGAGGCGTCCAGGCCGCTCTGCACGATCTGCTCGAATTCCTCGCGGTTGTAGGCGATGCCCCCGCCGGTGCCGCCGAGCGTGAAGCTCGGCCGGATTACCGCCGGCAGACCGACACCTGCCAGCACCTCCCGCGCCTCGGCGAGCGAGTGCGCGATTCCGCTGCGCGGGCTTTCGATGCCGATTTCCGACATTGCATTGCGGAATTGCAGGCGGTCCTCTGCCCGCTCGATCACCTCGGCCCGCGCGCCGATCAACTCCACGCCGTGGCGCGCGAGGGCGCCGCTGGCGGCAAGCTGCATCGCCGTGTTCAGCGCCGTCTGCCCGCCCATCGTGGGCAGAATCGCGTCGGGCTTCTCGCGCGCGATGACGCGCTCGACGAATTCCGGCGTGATCGGCTCGACATAGGTGGCATCCGCCAGTCCCGGATCGGTCATGATGGTGGCGGGGTTGGAGTTCACCAGGATGGTGCGCAACCCCTCCTCCCGCAGCGCCTTGCACGCCTGCGCGCCGGAGTAGTCGAACTCGCAGGCTTGGCCGATGACGATCGGGCCGGCGCCGATGATGAGGACGGAGGAGATCTCGGGGCGTTTGGGCATGTCAGGCCGCGTCCATCATCGCCACGAACCGCCCGAACAGGTGGTGCGCATCAGTCGGGCCGGGACTTGCCTCCGGGTGATACTGCACCGAAAAAGCGCGGCGGGACGGGCAGGCGATGCCCTCGTTGCTGCCGTCGAACAGGCTTTTGTGCGTCACGGTGACCCCTTCCGGCAGCGATGCCTCGTCCACGGCAAAACCGTGGTTCTGGCTGGTGATTTCGACGCGCCCGGTGGCCAGGTCCTTGACCGGCTGGTTGGCGCCGCGATGGCCGCGCGCGAGCTTGTAAGTGCGTCCGCCGAGCGCGAGAGCGAGCAACTGATGTCCGAGGCAGATGCCGAACAACGGCATTCCCGCGTCCAGTACCCCGCGGATCGCCGGCACCGCGTACTGCGCGGTCGCCGCCGGGTCGCCGGGGCCGTTCGACAGGAACACGCCGTCGGGCCGGTGACGCAGGATATCCTCGGCGGTCGCGGTTGCCGGCACCACTGTCACCCGACAGCCGGCGGTGGCCAGCGAGCGAAGGATGTTGCGCTTGGCACCGTAATCCACCGCGACGACGTGATGGCGTGGGGCTGTCTGCCGGCCATAGCCGTCCGGCCAGGCCCATTCGGTTTCGTCCCAGGCGTAGCTCTGCGTGCAGGACACCTCCCGCGCCAGGTCCATCCCCTCCAAACCTGGCCACTCGCGGGCGCGGGCGAGCAGGGCGGGGATGTCGAAGCGACCGTCGGTGGGATAGGCCAGCACGCCGTTGGGCGGCCCGCCGTCGCGGATGCGAACGGTCAGCGCCCGCGTGTCCACCCCCGCCAGTCCCGCCACCCCCTGCGCGCGCAGCCACGCCTCCAGGCCCTGCGCGGCGCGCCAGTTGGCCGGCTCGGTCACGTCCTGCTTCACCACCAGTCCGCGCGCAGCGATCGTCGCGGCCTCGATATCCTCGGCATTGGCGCCGACATTGCCGATATGGGGAAAGGTGAAGGTGATGATCTGCCCGGCATAGGACGGGTCGGTCAGCGTCTCCTGGTAGCCGGTCATGCCGGTGTTGAAACAGACCTCGGCGGGCTGCCCGGCGGCGTGGGCGCCGAAGCCGCGCCCCCAGAAGACCGTGCCGTCGGCGAGCACGAGGCAGGCGGAGGCGCCTGTGGGCGGCGCGGTCGGATCGCTCATGGTCGGTCGGTTCTCCTGCGGCGGCGCGCCGGGGATGTCGGCCAGCGCCAGATCGAGGGCCGCGATGAGCGCCGGCCAGTGGCGGGCCGGGATGGCGCCGTGCTGACGCCACTTGCGCAGGGCTTCGGTGCCTACGCCCAGCGCCCGCGCCGCTGCCGCCGCTCCGCCCAGCCGGTCGATGATCGCATCCACGGTCATGGTCATGCCGGGACATTATGGGAAATTTCTTCCCAGCGCAACTGCAAACCCCTCGATGGGAATTCTGTTCCCAGCGCGTGCAGCGGACGATCGCATAGGGTAGAGGGTGGTTTTCCGGAGTTGACGCCCATGTCATTGCGCGATCAGTTTACCGAGCAGCTCAAGGCGGCGATGCGCGCCGGCGATGCGCCACGGGTCTCCACCCTGCGGATGATCCTGGCGAAGCTGAAGGACACCGATATCGCCGCCCGCCCCTCTGGCGTGCAGCAGGTGGCGGACGAGCAGATCGGCGCGATGCTGCGCGGGATGGCCAAGTCGCGGCGTGAGAGTGCCGACCTCTACCGCCAGGGCAACCGCCCCGACCTGGTCGCCAAAGAGGAGGCCGAGATCGCGGTGATCGAGTCATTCCTGCCGCGGCAGTTGGACGAGGCCGCGACCGCTCGGGCGGTGGACGAAGCGATCGCTGAGACGGGTGCCGGCAGCCTGAAGGACATGGGCCGAGTGATGGCGGCGCTGAAGGCGCGGCATGTCGCGACGTTGGACATGGCGCGCGTCGGTCCCCTGGTGCGCGCGAAGCTCGGCGGCTGATGGCGCTGCCCTCGGGCTTCCTGGACGAGTTGCGGGCGCGCACGCCGCTCGCGCCGCTGATCGGCCGGAGGGTGAAGCTGGCGCGCTCGGGGCGGCAATGGAAAGGCTGTTGCCCGTTCCACGGTGAGAAGACGC
>JAKADX010000052.1 GCA_021818505.1 Pseudomonadota bacterium | reverse complement strand
GCTGAAGGTGCTGCCGACGGCACCGGCGATCCGCAACCGGCTGTTCGTGTTCAGCTCGCAGTGGTGGGCGGACAACGAAGACGCCGTCAGCAAAAAATGGGCGAGCTGGATCCTGGAATAGCGCCACCCGGGACGGCGGCGGGGTGAAGGCCACCCCGCCGCCGCTCACTTCACCTGCGCGACACGCAGCGCATTGGTGCTGCCGGGCGTACCGAATGGAATGCCGGCGATCACTACGATCGACTGGCCGTGCGCCGCCAATCCCTCCTGCAATGCGATGCGCGTGGCGCGTGCAACCGTCTCGGTCATCGAGTGCGTGTGAGGCGTCACCACCGGATGCACGCCCCACACGGCCGCCAGCCGGCGTCCGGTGCCGGCGGTCGGCGTCAGTCCGATGATCGGTGCCTCTGGACGTTCCCGTGCGGCGCGCAGAGCGGTGCTGCCGGAATCGGTGAAAGCGCAGATGGCGACGGCCTCGATTGTGTGCGCCACCTGCCGTGCCGCGGCCGCCAGCGCGTCCTGCGTCGAGCGGTCCGGCTCCGGCCGCGCCGCTTCCACGATGGCGCGCCAGCCGGGGTCCTGCTCCACGCGTGCGACGATGCGGTCCATGATGTTCACGGCCTCGAACGGGAATTGACCGGCCGCGGTCTCGGCCGACAGCATCACCGCATCGGCCCCGTCGAACACCGCGGTCGCCACGTCCGATGCCTCGGCGCGGGTCGGGGCCGGGGCGTTGATCATGCTCTCCAGCATTTGCGTCGCCACGACAACGGGTTTGCCGAGCTTGCGGGCGGCGCGCACGATGCGCTTCTGCGCCAGCGGCACTTCCTCCGGCGGCAATTCCACACCGAGATCGCCGCGCGCCACCATCACCGCGTCGGACAGGGCCAGGATGGCGTCGAGGTTCTCCAGCGCCTGCGGCTTTTCCAGCTTGGTCATCACCCAGGCACGACCCGCGGCAATCTCCCGGGCCTCGGCGACATCCTCCGGCCGCTGCACGAAGGAGAGTCCGATATAATCGCAGCCTTGATCGAGCGCGAAGGCCATGTCCAGGCGGTCCTTGTCGGTCAGCGCCGGGATCGGCAGAACCGCGTCGGGCACGTTGACGCCCTTGCGGTCCGATAGCTGGCCGCCGACCACCACGGTTGTCTCCAGCCGGTCGTCCCGCACGCGCTCCACCCGCAGCCGCAGCTTGCCATCGTCGAGCAGCAGCAAAGTGCCGATGCCGGCGGCGGCGATGATCTCCGGGTGTGGCAGGTTAACGCGCCGCACGTCGCCCGGCGTGGGGTTGAGGTCGAGCGTGAAGGCCTGACCGTTCTGCAACTGCACCCGCCCGCCGGCGAAGCGTCCGACGCGCAGCTTCGGCCCCTGCACGTCGGCGAGTATGCCGATCGGATGCTCGAACCGCTCCTCCAGCTCGCGGATGATGGCGATCCGCGCGGCGTGGTCGTCGTGCGTGCCGTGGCTGAAATTCAGTCGGAACACGTCCGCGCCGGCCTGGAACAGGCGGGCCAGCACGTCGGCCGACGAGCTTGCCGGACCGATCGTTGCGATGATCTTCGTCCGGCGACGCCGGCGGAGTTTCTGGCGAACGGTCATCGGTGCGTCTCCGGGGTCAGGCGATCAGCACGGCGCGAAAGTCGTTGACGTTGGTGAGTGTCGGACCGGTGACGATCAGATCACCCAGCGCCGCGAACAGCGTGTAGCTGTCGTGTCCGGTCAGCAGCGCCGCCGCGTCGAGACCTCGCGCGCGGGCGCGGGGCAGCGTATCGGGGGCGGCGATCGCGCCTGCGGCATCCTCGCTGCCATCGATCCCATCGGTGTCGCCGGCCACTGCCCAGATGCCCGGCGCGCCGCCGAGAGCGAGGACGAGGCCGAGCAGGCACTCGCTGTTGCGCCCGCCGCGCCCAGCGGGGCCGGCACCGATCGTTACTGTGGTTTCGCCGCCCGAGAGCAGCAGCGCCGGCGCTGCCGCCGGCGTCGCGTGCGCGCGCACGGATCGCGCAATGCCGGCGAGCACGGTGCCAAGCTCACGGCTCTCGCCCTCCAGCGCGTCGCCGAGGATCAGGGGCGCAAGACCCAGTTCCCGCGCCGCCTGCGCTGCCGCGCGCAGTGCCAGCATCGGGGTCGCGATCAGGCGGAATTCGGCATTGGGCAACTGTCCGGGCTTGGGCGTCTCATCGGCGGCGGCGGCAAGGTGGGCTGCCACGGGCGGGGCGGGAACAATGGCATAGCGGGCGAGGATGGCGCGCGCCTCGGCAAAGCTCGACGGGTCGGGCACGGTCGGCCCGCTGCCGATCACCGTCGGATCATCGCCGGGCACGTCGCTGATCGCGAGCGTCACGACCCGCGCCGGCGCGGCGGCGGCGGCAAGTCGCCCGCCCTTGATCGCCGAGAGATGCTTGCGCACACAGTTCATCTCGGAAATCGTCGCACCGGAGGCCAGCAGCGCACGGTTCACCGCCTGCTTGTCCGCCAGCGTCAGGCCCGGCGCCGGCAGCGGCAGCAGCGCCGAGGCACCACCCGACATCAGGGCAAGCACGAGATCCTCCGGCCGCAGCCCCTCCACGGCGCGTAGGATGCGCCTCGCCGCGGCCTCGCCGGCGGCATCGGGGACGGGGTGGGAGGATTCCAGGACTTCGATCCTGCGCGTCGGCACGGCGTGGCCATAGCGGGTCACCACGACACCGGAGAGCGGCATGTCGGGCCAGGCGTCCTCCAGTGCGGCGGCCATTAGCGCCGCCGACTTGCCGGCGCCGACCACGATGCAGCGACCGCGCGGTTTCTCCGGCAGGTGGGATGCCAGGACGCGCCGCGGATCGGCGGCGGCAACCGCCGCGTCGAACACGGAGCGGAGCGCGGCCCGTGCCCGCGCATCGTCCCAAACCATGCCCGACCCTCTCCCCCGATACCTCGCGGCGGAGTATGGCGAAGCAGCCGGCAATGCGCCATCTGCGCCGCCGGAAGAGGAGGGCAGACCATGCCGCAACCGGAGATCGACCCGACCACTCGCACGGAACTGGAGGCGGCCGCGTTCCGCCGGCTGGTGGAGCATCTGCGCGAGCGGACCGATGTGCAGAACATCGATCTGATGAACCTCGCCGGCTTCTGCCGCAACTGCCTCAGCCGCTGGTACCGGGAGGCGGCGGCCGCGCGCGGATTGACGATCGCCGATCCGGACGCGCGCGAGATCGTCTATGGCATGCCGTACAAGGAATGGCAGGCGAAATACCAGAAGGAGGCGAGTGCGGAGCAGAAGGCAGCTTTTGCGAAAACGAATCCCGGTCATTGAGCGAGGTCAGAATGAGCACTTGCTGCGATACCGCGTTGACCGCTCATGCCTCGCCCCGCTAATCCCGCGCGCCCGTCACGACAAAGGGAGGCGCGCATGGCGCTCGACGCCACCGGCAAGGACCACACCGAAGACAACGCGCAGCACGGCAACATTGCCGCCGACCGGCTGCGCAGCCTGGTCGAGCGCATTGAGCGGTTGGAGGAGGAGCGCAAGGCGCTCGGCTCCGACATCAAGGACATCTACGCCGAGGCGAAGAGCGCCGGCTTCGACGTGAAGGTGCTGCGCCAGCTGATTTCGTTGCGCCGCAAGGAACCGGCGGAGATCGAGGAGCAGGAAACGCTGCTCGACGTCTATCGTCGCGCGCTCGGCATGGCCTAGCACGGCCATATTTCCCCCTTGGCAGCAGGGCGCCCCCGCTGGTCAGATGGCCCCTCAAGGCTGGCGCTCGCACGGCAAACCGGCCGGCCAGGGAGGAGTTCGCATGCCCCATAGCCCGTCTGGCCCGCGCGCCGTCGCCCTTGTCGGTCCGTACGGCAGCGGCAAGTCCACCCTGTTCGACGCGCTGCTGACCGCCAGCGGCAGCCCGCTGCGCCGCGGCGCGGAGAAGGTGGCGGGGGAGCTTCGGCTCGCTCATTGCAGCTTCATGGACGAACCCTGGGCGCTGATCGACTGCCCCGGCTCCGTGGAATTCGCCTACGCCGCGCAGTCCGCGCTCGCGATTGCCGACCTCGCCGTGCTGGTGTGCGAGCCGGACCCGGCGCGGGCGGCAACGGCGGCGCCGATCCTGCGGACCCTGGACGGATACGGCGTCCCGTTTCTGGTATTCGTCAATCGCGTGGACCAGATGGCCGGGCGGGCGCGCGACACCGTCGCCGCGTTGCAGGCCTACACGTCGCGTCCCCTGGTGTTGCGCCAGGTGCCGATCCGCGAGGGCGACGCCGTGGTCGGTTATGTCGATGTGGTCAGCGAGCGCGCCTACCGCTACCGCCGCAACGCGCCGTCGGAGCGGGTCGATGTGCCGCCGGCGTTGAGCGAGCGCGAGCACGAGGCGCGCGCCGGTCTGATCGAGGTGCTGGCCGATCACGACGACGCGCTGCTGGAGAAGGTTGTGGAGGACGTGACTCCGACCGCGACCGAGATCTACGACCGCCTGCGCGCCGACGAGGCAGCGGGCACCGTGGCCGGTGTGCTGCTGGGCGCCGCGGACCGCGCCTGGGGAGTACGTCGGCTGTGGAAGGCGCTGCGCCATGACGCGCCGGGTGCGGCCGAAACCGCCGCCCGCCGCGGCGTCGCGACCGACGGTGCGCCGCTGGTCCAGGTATTCCGCACCATCAACGGCGGCCATGGCGGCAAGGTCTCGTGGGCGCGGCTATGGCGCGGGCCGCTCAAAGACGGCGCGGCGCTGAACGGCGCGCGGCTGTCGGGCATCTGGCGTCTGCCCGGCGGCGAGCCCGCCAAGATCGGGGAGGCGGAAACCGGCGAGGTGGTCGCGCTCGGCCGACTGGACGGGGTGGCGACCGGTGCCGTGCTGGGCGAGGCGGGTGATGCGCTGCTGCCGTTCCCGGAGGTGCCGCCACCGCTCTACGCCATGGCGATCGCCACCACCGACCACAAGGACGACGTCCGGCTGGCCGGCGCCTTGCAGAAATTGGCGGAGGAGGATCCGTCGCTGACCGTCCGCATGGACCCGGAGACCGGCGAGACGGTGCTGTCAGGCCAGGGTGAGATGCATCTGCGCAGCGTGATCGACCGGCTGGCCAACGTGTTCGGCGTGCGCGTCGCCTCGCAGAAGCCCCGCGTGCCGTACAAGGAAACCATCCGCAAGCCGATCCACCAGCACGGGCGGCTGAAGAAGCAGACCGGCGGCCACGGGCAGTTTGCCGACGTGAAGCTGGACATTGCCCCACGCGGCCGCGGAGAGGGGTTCCGGTTCGTGGATAAGATCGTCGGCGGCGCGGTGCCGCGCAACTTCATCCCCGCGGTTGGAGATGCTGCCGAGGAGGCGTTACGCAAGGGCGTGTTCGGCTATCCAGTGGTCGATGTCGAGGTGACGCTGACTGACGGACAGTTCCATGCCGTCGACAGCTCCGACATGGCGTTCCGCACCGCCACCCGCCAGGCAATCGCCGAGGCGTTGCCGAAAGCCGACCCGGTGCTGCTGGAGCCGGTGGATCACGTCACCATCAGCGTACCGAATGACTACACCGCGGCGGCGCAGCGCCTGCTGACCGGGCGACGCGGGCAAATCCTCGGCTATGCCGAGCGCGAGGGCTGGCCCGGCTGGGACGACGTGGAGGCGCTGGTGCCGCAGGCGGAACTGCACGATCTCGTGATTGAATTGCGATCGATCACAATGGGTCTCGGCACGTATCGTCGCCGCTTCGACCATCTGGCCGAGGTCCACGGACGTGTGGCGCAGGCCGCGGCCGGGTAGGGGCCGCGGCCCCCTCCGGGATCGCTTTACGCGGTCGTAGGCTTCTGGAATGCTGCGTTCGTCCGAACGGGACGACAGCCGGCACGGGAGTCCTAGCGATGCCGAGGATGCGGGCGGTCGAGGCGGCGGTCCGGGTGCTGGAGCGCGAGGGTGTGAGCGTCGCGTTCGGCGTTCCCGGCGCGGCGATTAATCCGCTCTATGCCGCACTGCGCGCCCGCGGCACGATCCGCCACATCCTGGCACGCCATGTCGAGGGCGCCTCGCACATGGCCGATGGATATACCCGCGCGCGCGCGGGAAATATCGGAGTCTGCATCGGCACTTCCGGCCCCGCCGGCACCGACATGATCACCGGCCTCTACACCGCGCAGGCAGATTCGGTGCCGATCCTGTGTATCACCGGCCAGGCGCCGCGCGCCAAGTTGTACAAGGAGGACTTCCAGGCGGTCGATATCGAGAGCATCGCCCGCAGCGTCACCAAATGGTCGGTCACTGTGCGCGAGCCGGCGCAGGTGCCAATGGTCTTTCAGCAGGCGTTTCATGTCATGCGCTCCGGCCGCCCCGGCCCAGTGCTGATCGATCTGCCGATCGACGTGCAGATGGCCGAGATCGAATTCGACGACAGTACCTACGCGCGGCTGCCGGCGTACAAGCCCGCCGCCACGCAGGCACAGGCGGAGCACGCACTGGCCATGCTCAACGCGGCCGCGCGTCCGCTGATCGTCGCTGGCGGCGGCATCATCAATGCCGATGCCTGCGACCTGCTCGTTGAGTTCGCCGAGTTGACCGGCGTGCCGGTGGTCCCGACACTGATGGGCTGGGGCGCCATCCCTGACGACCATCCGCTGATGGCCGGGATGGTCGGGCTGCAGACCAGCCACCGCTACGGGAATGCGACGTTCCTGGATTCCGATTTTGTGCTCGGCATCGGCAATCGCTGGGCCAACCGCCACACTGGCTCGATCGAGGTCTACACGCGCGGACGGACGTTCGTGCATGTCGATATCGAGCCGACCCAGATCGGCCGCGTGTTCGGCCCGGATTTCGGCATCGTCTCCGACGCGCGCGCGGCGCTGGAGCAGTTCATCGCGGCGGCGCGGGCACTCAAGGACGCCGGGACGCTGAAGGACCGCGCCGCCTGGGCCGCGGAGTGTCTGCACCGAAAGAACGTCATGCTGCGCCGCAGCCATTTCGACGACGTGCCGCTGAAGCCGCAGCGGGTCTATCAGGAAATGAACGAGGTGTTCGGGCACGACACCTGTTACGTCACCACGATCGGTCTTTCGCAGATCGCCGGCGCACAGTTTCTGCGCGTCTATCGCCCGCGCCACTGGATCAATTGCGGTCAGGCAGGTCCACTCGGCTGGACGATGCCGGCGGCTCTGGGCGTGCGCGCGGCCGATCCGCAGCGGCGTATCGTCGCACTTTCCGGCGACTATGACTTCCAGTTCATGATCGAGGAGCTGGCGGTCGGCGCGCAGCACAAGCTGCCGTACCTGCATGTCGTCGTGAACAACTCCTATCTCGGCCTGATCCGGCAGGCGCAACGCGGCTTCCAGATGGATTTCGAGGTCAGTCTCGCATTTGACAATGTCAACGCCCCGCCGGACACCGACGCCGTGCGCGGCTACGGCGTTGATCACGTCGCGGTCGCCGAGGGGCTCGGTTGCAAGGCGGTACGCGTGAGGAGTCCGAATGAGTTCAAGGACGCTTTCGCGCGGGCCGAGGCGATGATGGCGGAACATCACGTTCCAGTCGTGCTCGAATTCATCGTCGAACGTGTCACCAACATCTCGATGGGCACCGAGGTGGACAGTATCAACGAGTTCGAGGAAATCCTTTGTCTCGATCCGAATCTGTCGATCCGCACCCGCAGCCAGGACATGGGCGGTATCGAGCCGGCGCCAAAAGTGCCGCAACCGGCACGTTGAGCGCACCCCGACCCAAAATTAGGGGCAGGAGTTCCGCGGCTGCTGCCTGTGCCGTCCGATGGGCCTGCGGCCTCGCGATGCCGCTCGTGGTGCTGCTGCACGGGACGGGCGATGCCGCGTCCGCGGCCACTCTGACGAACGCCGGTGCGCGCGGGACCGCCGGCGCCGCCATGTACCGACCGCTCGCCGCCATGACCAGGCTGCCCGCGCAGGACAAACTGGCGCTGCTGCGACAGCGGATCAAGTACGTGTTTGTGTTGTTTCAGGAGAACCGCTCCTTCGACCACTACTTCGCGACCTATCCCGGCGCCGACGGCCTGTTCTCCGGCGGACGGCTGATCGACGCGCCGGGCACGCATCAACTCATTCGCAACACCGACGGCAGTTACGGCAGCATTTCGCCGTTCCTGATTCCCCGCGCGATCAGGGCGGTCAACGGTGCGGTCGTCCCGCTCTATCCCGAGGACATCGCCTCGGTCGATCACTCGCACCACGGCATCGTGCGCAGCCTGCACATCGTCCATGACGACGGTCTGGTGGCGCGCAATGATGGCTTCGCGCTCGATCAGGAGGGGCTGGCCTTCAGCGGCGATGCCTCGACACCCGAGAATGTGGTCGAGCGGCGGACCGGCGCGGCGCCGGACGCGAGTCCGACGCTTGCCCGCAAGCAGATGGGCGAACTGGCAGTCGCACACGTCGATTGCGACACCATCCCGTTCCTGTGGCAATACGCTGACCGCTTCACGCTGTTCGACAATTACCGAATGACCGCGGTCGGTCCTTCGACGCCAAACGCGATCGCCATGATCGCCGGGCAGATCGGCGAAACGCAATGGGCACTGCATCCGTCACAAGGCGACGCGCGCGGGCTGACGTTGCCGGTCCTGACCGATTCCGCGCCATATGGCGGGTCAGCCGTTGACCGCGTTTCCGGCGCGCTGCCCTACGGACGGGACGAGAATCCGGCGCAGCCGCAGCAGAACCTGACCTTTGCGACGCTGCCGCTGTCTCTGGGGGGGGCGCGCATCGGCCAGATCGTCGCGGCCGATCCAAACCAGTCCGCCGATCTTGGCGACGTGCAGAACGATATTCAGACCATCGCGACGCACAACCCGTTCGTCGAGTGGGGCTGGTACCAGCAGGGCTTCGACCGCGAGCCATTCGACGGCACCGTGACGCCGGACGGCGTACCGCACGACGGCCTGCACACGTCGTATGTCGTGCACCACAATGCGCCGCAGTATTTCGCCTATCTCGCCGACAATTCTCGCATGACCGCGATGCTGCACGGACTTCAGGACTTTTATGCGGCAGTGACGGCCCGGACACTGCCGGCACAGGGCGGCGTGTTCTATGTGCGCGGCGGGTTCTACAATAATGACGGGCTGATCACCGCCGATCCCAATCCGGCGGTGCGCCGCGCATTCGCCGGCAACGACGACCATCCGGGCTATTCCGATTCGCAGATCTCCGAGGCCGGCCTTGCCGAGACGGTCAACGCCATCGCGGCGAGCCCGTACTGGGACGAGAGCGCCATCATCATCGCCTACGACGAGTCTGACGGACTCTACGATCATGTTCCGCCCACCTTTCGCAGTCTCGGCCCCGACGGGCTGCCGGCGACGGGCGGTTCGCGCGTCCCTGCGATCCTGATCTCGCCGTTCGCCGCGGCGCACGCGATCTCCCACGTGCCAAGTGAGCACAGCTCGGTCGTCCGCTTCATCGATCTGCTGTTCGGGCTGGTGCCGCTCGCCGAATTGCCCGACGAGATGCGCGGGCGGCAGCTCGGGGCGGCGCAGGCGGCGACGTTCCACCAGACCCAGCTCGGTCCGGCCGACGCGCTGGTCGAGCCGATGGGCGACCTGACCGAGGCGTTCGACGATGCCCGGCTGGCCGGCGCCGCGCCGCCGCTGCCGGCCAGCTACGCGACCATCCCGGTCACGACCGTCCGTACGCTGCCGCATTTCGGCGGGGCCGGCTGCCGGGCGCTCGGAATCACCCCGACCGACTACGTGGGCGGGCTGCTGATGGACCCGCCACCGGACGATTTCAACCCTCGGCCGGTCGCGACCCCTGGCATCCCGTCCTCCGGCACGTGGACGCCGTGACGGTCAGGACGGGGTAGGATAGTCCGAATGGCGCCGATGTAAGACAATCGCCACGCGCACTCTTGCCACGGCCGACTATGCGGTCATTTAGCCTTCGGGTCGCGTCCTGGCGGTAGCGGCAGAGCAAGGGGACAGGGATGAAGTTCACGCGAACCAGTGCAGCCCTGCTGCTGGGCACCGGCTTCGTCGCCGGCATCGCCGCCGGTCCCGGCGGCGCGGTTCTGGCGCACGCGCTCGGCAGCCGGCCTGCGGCGGCGGAGGGGGTGGACCAGACCGACCGGCTGCTGGCGCTGTTCGGTGACGTGGTCGGCCTGGTGCGCACCAACTATGTCGAGCCGGTGGCACCGCACAAGCTGATCGACAACGCCCTGAATGGCATGTTGAGCGGGCTCGATCCCCACAGCGCCTACATGACCGAGCAGCAGTGGCGCGACATGCAGACCGAGACGTCCGGCCAGTTCGGCGGCATCGGGCTGGAAGTGACCGACAATGACGGCCTGTTGCAGGTGGTCAGCCCGATCGATGGCACGCCGGCGGCGCGGGCGGGCCTCAAGCCGGGCGACCTGATCACCTCCGTGGACGGCAAGACCATCGAGGGCCTCAGCCTGCAGGAGGCGGTGGCCGAGATGCGCGGACCGCCGGGCACGACACTGCGGCTGACGGTCAAGCGCGAGGGCCAGGACGCGCCGCTGGAATTCACGCTGACCCGGCAGATCGTGCATGTGCCGGCGGTGACAAGCCGGCTGCTCGGCGATATCGGCGTCATCCGCATCAGCGAGTTCACCGAACAGGCCAATCCCGGCCTGCGGGCCGCGCTGCGCAAGCTGAAGGTGGAATCAGGGGGGCACCTGCGCGGTATCGTGCTGGACCTGCGCAACGACCCCGGCGGGCTGCTGGATCAGGCGATCGCGGTCTCCAACGATTTCCTCGACCACGGCGACATCGTATCCACGCGCGGGCGGCGCTCCCGCGACGACCAGAACTGGTCGGCGGCGCCCGGTGCAAATGTGGCAGGCAAGATGCCGGTGGTCGTGCTGATCGACAACGGAACAGCGTCCGCCGCCGAAATCGTCGCTGGTGCCCTGCAGGACAACCGCCGCGCGCTCGTGCTGGGTACGCAGTCCTTCGGCAAGGGTTCAGTGCAGACGCTGATCCCGCTGGACGGCAACGGCGCCGTGCGGCTGACGACGGCGCGCTACTACACGCCCTCGGGCCGCTCGATCCAGGGGCTCGGCATCACGCCGAACGTCGAAGTCCACGCGAGCCGTAAGCCGCAGGCGCATTTCGGGCCGGCGCACGAGGCCGATCTGCTGCACGTGCTCGCCAACCAGGGCGGCGACAAGCCGGCCGTGCCGCCACTGCCGGTCGAACTGCCGGCGGTCGCGCAGCAGATTCCGAAACTGCCACCGCCCGACTGGCCCGCCTTCGATCCCGCCAAGCCGGCGACGGATTTCCAGTTGCAACAGGCGCTGGTTCTGGTGCGCGCGATGCCCGCCGGGCCGCAGGCGGCATCGCGCTGACATCCGCGTTTCGTTGAAGCATGATGTTTCAATAATGCGGGTCATGGGGCGGATTTGCGGTCGCGGGCGGTCAGCTTGGCCTGCGTCACCACCACGAGCAGCAGGAACGCGCCGCGGATCACCGATTGCCAGTAGGCCGACAGGCTGATCCAGCCCAGCCCGTTTTCGAAGTTGAGGATGTTGAAGATCAGGCCGAGCAGCAGCACGCCGGCCAGCGTGGTGCCGACCGCCCCTTCGCCGCCGGTCAGGAGCGTGCCGCCGACGACCACGGCGGAGATCGCGAACAGTTCCCATCCATTGCCCTCGATCGGCTGGCCGGCGCCGAACTGCGCGGCGAGGATTACCCCGGCGATGCCCGCCGCCAGGCCGCTCATCGCATAGACGCCGAGCTTCACGCGATCGACCGGCAGACCCATCATGCGCGTCGCATCCTCATTGCCGCCGATCGCCAGCGTCACGCGGCCGAACGCGGTGAAGTTCAGCAGCAGCGAGCCCGCGACGTAGGCGGCCAACGCGATCCAGGCCGGGATCGGAAAGGCGAGGAAATCGCCCTGGCCGATCGCCATGAAGTTGGTGTCGTACGACACTGCGACCGAGGTGTTGTGCGCCAGCAGCAGCGCCGTGCCGCGGGCGGCGAGCATGGTTGCCAGCGTGACGATGAACGGCAGGATATTGAGCCGGATGATGATGCCGGCGTTCAGCAATCCGACCGCGAGCCCCGCCGCCGCGCCGGCCAGCACGCCGGGCCACAGGCCGAAAGGCGAGAGCAGCGCCGAGACCACGCTGCCCAGCGCCGCGACCGCGCCGACCGAGAGGTCGATGCCGCCGGTCATGATGACGAACGTCATGCCCAGCCCGACCAGGGCGAACATCGCATTGTAGCGCAGGAAGGTCAGCACATTGTAGGCACCGAGGAAGTGGTCGTAGCGCCAGCCGCCGAACGCGACCAGCAGCACCAGCGCCGCCACAACGCCGTAACGGCTGAAGGCGACGATGTCGCGCGCGGAAACGGCGACCTTCATGCCCGGCGCCCCTGGAACTGCAACGCGACAGCCAGCACGATCAGCCCTGCCTTGACCACCATCGCCGCCGAATCCGGAACGCCGTTGGCCAGCAACATGTAACGCACGATCTGGATGATGAGTGCGCCGAGGATGGTGCCGACGATCAGCGCGCGTCCGCCCATGAGCGGCGTGCCGCCGACCGCGACCGCGGCGATCGCGTCCAGTTCCATGCCCATGCCGTTGGTATTGGCGTCCGAGGACGAATTGATCGCTACCACGATCAGCCCCGCCAGCCCCGAGCACAGGCCGCTGATGACATAGACGAGTCGCTTGGTGCGATCGACGGGAATGCCGGCCAGCCGCGCGGCGCGCTCGTTGCCGCCGATGGCGAGGATGCGGCGGCCGAACACGGTGCGCCGCACCGCCCAGGCTGCCGCGCCGCCGATCAGCAGCATCAGGATCACCTGCACCGGCACATGCGCGATGTGCCCCATCGCGATCATCTGGAACGGCGGATTGCGGAAAGGTTGCAGGTTGCCGTTGGTCATCACCTGGCCGATGCCGCGCCCGGCGATGAACAGCACCAGCGTGGCGATGATCGGTTGGATGCGGTAGCGCGTGACCAGCAATCCGTTGAACCAGCCGAACGCGCCCGCCGCCAGCACCGGCAGCACATACGCGAGTGCCACACCGATCATGGGGGAGGGGATCGCGAACAGCTTGCCCTCGAAGATCAGCGGTGCAAGTGCGCCGGCGATCGCCATCAGTGCGCCGACCGACAGGTCGATGCCGCCGGTCGCGATCACCATCGTCATGCCGATGGCAACGATGATGATGGTCGTTACCTGCGTCAGGTTGACGTTCAGCGTCTCCCACGACACGAAATGCGGCGTGATCGCGATGTTCAGCAGGATCAGCAGCACCAGCGCCGCGAGCACCGCGTTGCGCGACAGCAGCGCCATCGGTCGCCACGCGCGCGGGGCCAGCACGGCACGTTCAGACATCGCCGCGCCTACACATCGCCCTGGGCCATCGCCGTCATCACATTCTGCTCGGTCAGCGCATCCCCGTCCAGCGCCGCGACGGTGCGGCCGTCGCGCATGACATAGGCGCGGTCGGCGCCTTCGACGATCTCCTCGATCTCCGAGGAGATCATCAGCACACCCAGCCCGTCACGCGCCAGTTCGCGGATCAGTGCCTGGATCTCGGCCTTGGCGCCGACATCGATGCCGCGCGTCGGCTCGTCCAGGATGAGCAGCCGCGGGTTCATGCACAGCCAGCGTGCCAGCAGCACCTTCTGCTGATTGCCGCCCGAAAGCTGGCGGATCGGTTGGTCCGGCCCCGCACAGCGAATGCCGAGCCGCGTGATGAACGTCTCGACGATGCGTGCCTGCGCTGCCTCGTCCACCACGCCGGCGCGCGCCAGCGCGGGCAGCAGCGCCAGCGTGAGATTCTCGCGCACCGACATCTCGGGCACGATCCCCTCCGCCTTGCGGTCCTCCGTGCAGTAGCCCACACCTGCCGTGATCGCATCGTGCGGCGCGCGTGGCGTGAAGCCGCGGCCGTCGAGCGTGATGCGGCCGGAATCCGGCGCATCGACGCCGAACAGCATCCGCGCCGTCTCCGTGCGGCCCGAACCGAGCAGCCCCGACAATCCGACGATCTCGCCTTTGCCCACGGACAGATCGACCGCGCGCACGCGCGGGGCCTCGGCCAGCGCCTCGACTGCCAGCAATGTCTCGGCCGCGCCCGCGCCCTTCGCCCCGAATCCGGTCGCGCCCTGCCGTGCCACCGAGCCGATGTCGCGGCCGAGCATGGTGGCGACGAGATCAAGCTTGGATATCTCCGCCATCGGTGCCACGCGTACAGTGCGCCCGTCACGCATGATGGTAACGCGGTCGCACACCGCGTACAACTCATCGAGCTTGTGGCTGACGAACACGACCGAAATACCGTCGGCACGCAGCCGGCGGATCACGTCCAACAGCACCTGCGTCTCGCGCTCACTGAGCGAGGAGGTCGGTTCGTCCATGATGACCAGCCGCGCCGCGAAGCCGATCGCGCGCGCGATCGCCACCATCTGCTGCGCCGCGGTGGAGAAGTCTTGCAGCGGCCGGCGGACGTCGATTTCAATACCAAAGCGTGCGAGCAGCGCTGCTGCCTCCTCGTGCATCCGCTTCCAGTCGAGCAGGCCGAAGCGGTACGTCTCGCGGCCGAGGCAGATGTTCTCGGTCACGGAGCGGAAGCCGACGAGGTTGATCTCCTGATAGATCGTGCTGATTCCAGCGCGCTGGCTGGCGAGCGGCGAGGCCGCTCCGAACGGGCGGCCGGCGAACGTCACATCTCCCGAATCGCGACGATAATAGCCCGTCAGGATCTTGATGAGTGTCGATTTACCGGCGCCGTTCTGGCCGACCAGTGCGTGAACCTCCCCCTCCGCGACCGCGAATTCGGCATCGACCAGCGCGGCGATGCCGGCGAACTGCTTGTTGATGCCGTGCATCGCGAGCAGGGGAGGGGCGTCGGGCACGTGTCCATCCGCTGACGATCCGGGCGCCGACAACGGCGGCGCCCGGTCGCCGGTGAGACTCAGAAGGCGCTGTCGAGGTTCTCTTTGGCGTTGGAGGCGTCGAAGAAGCGATCCTTGTTGATGATCTGCGGCGGGATCGTCTCGCCCTTGGCGTAGCGCATCGCGGTCTCGAATGCGATCGGGCCGAAGCGCGGGCTGCATTCGCAGGTGGCGCCGAGCTTGCCGTCGATGATCGCCTGCAGCGCGTCCTTCTCGCCGTCGATCGAGCAGACGATCACGTCCTTGCCGGGCTTCTTGCCCGCTGCCTCCAGCGCGGCGATCGCGCCCAGCGCCATCTCGTCGTTGTGGGCATAGATGGCGGTGGCGTCCGGATGCGCCTGCAGCAGCGTCTGCGCCACCTGTCGCCCGGTGTCGCGCACGAAATCGCCCGACTGGCTCGCCAGGATGGTCATGCCGGGATGCTGTTTGATGACCTCGTCGAAGCCCTTTTTGCGGTCGTTCGCGGGCGAGGCGCCGACGCTGCCCTCCAGCTCGATGATCTTCGCCTGTCCGTTGGTGGTCTTGACCAACCATTCGGCGACGCGCTGGCCTTCCTGCACGAAGTTCGAGCCGATGAAGGTCAGATAATCGACGCCCGGTTTGGCGAGCTTGGGATCGACCGCGCGATCGATCAGGATCAGCGGGATGCCGGCGCGCCTGGCGGCCATCACCGCCGGAATCAGCGGCCGTTCCTCGCGTGGGACGAGGAAGATGATATCCACGCCCTGCGCGATCAGGCTGTTCACGTCGGAGACTTCCTTGGCCGCCGAGCTTGCCGCGTCGGTATAGACGAGCTGCCAGCCGACTTTCTGTGCCTCCGCCTTCATGCTGGCCGTTTCGGCCAGCCGCCACGGGTTGTTGCTCTCGCTCTGCGCGAAGCCGGCCTTGTAACTGCTTTTCTGCTTCATCTTCGGATAGTCGGCGAAGGCCATGCGGGCCGACGCGCCGATCAGCACAGTCCCGGCCGCGGCCTTCAGCAGAGTACGACGGAGCATTGTTTTCCTCCCTGGGATGGTCAGTGCATTGCAGCAACAACGACCTGTGGACCGCTCAGGGCGGCCACTGCAGCGATTTGTACGCCCAATGCCGCACGTCCGGCAACTGCCGCGTGCCATCCCTGTGATGCTGCCGTAACACCGCGCGGTCAGTAGAACGCGAGCGAGATCGTCTCCGCCACCACCGCCGGCCGGTCGTGCCCCTCGACCTCGACCGTGTTCTCGGTGATCAGCCGCCGCCCGCCCTCGATCGTCTCGCTCGCCTTCAGCGTCAGGTGCAGGCGGATGCGCGATCCGGACGGGACGGGATTGGTGAAGCGCACTTTGTTGCAGCCGTAGTTGATGCCGCGCGATCGCTGACGGATGCGGTAGATGTCGCGCGCCATCCGCGGCAGCAGGGACAGCGTCAGGAATCCATGCGCGATCGTCCGGCCGCCCGGCATCTCGCGCGCGGCGCGCTCGCGATCGACGTGGATCCATTGGTGGTCGCCGGTCGCATCGGCGAACCGGTCGATCATTTCCTGCGTCACCGTCAGCCACTCGCTGACACCGAGCTTCTTCCCGACCAACGCGTCCATGTCGCCCGGCGTCTCGATTTCAGTCATGTCGCCTTCTCCTCCACGTCGATGACGGCGTCGGCGCACCAGGCGCCTTGCCCCTCGGGCAGCACCAGTACCGGATTGAGATCGACCGCGCGCAGCCGCGGTCCGGCCTGTGCCGCGAACACCGACAAGCGTGCCAGCATGACGGCCAACGCCGCGCGGTCGGCGGGCGATCGGCCGCGCGCACCGGAGAGCAACGGCGCGGCACGGATCGCGCCGATCATGCGCAGGGCTTCATCCTCGCCGAACGGGCAGCGGCGCAACACGACATCGCGCAGCACCTCGACGAACACGCCGCCGAGGCCGAACAGCGCCACAGGACCGAATACCGGATCACGCTGGATGCCCAGGATGCACTCGACCGCGCCCTTGATCTGCTTCGCCACCAGCACGCCCGCGATGCGCGCATCCGGCGCGTGCGTATGGGCGCGTGCGATCAGCGTGGCGAAGCCCTTACGCACCGCATCGGCGCTGCCGATATCGAGCAGCACACCGCCCATCTCGGATTTGTGCAGGATGTCGGGCGAGGCAATCTTCATCACCACAGGCCAACCGAACTCGGCCGCCGCCGCCACGGCCGCCGCCGCGTCGGCACACAGGCGCTCCGGCACGGATGCGATTCCCGCTGTGGCCAGCAGCCGCTTTGCCGCCGCCTCGTCCGGCGTCGCGCCGGGCAGCACGACGCTGGGGACCAGTGGCGGGGGATCGCCCGGCGGGCGCGCGAAGGCCGCGCCGAACTGCCCCATCGCGTGCAGCGCCACGACCGCGCGCGTCGGATCCTCGAACACCACGCTGCCGTCAGCTTCATAATCCCTGATCCGCTCCGACGACGCCAGCACCGACAGCGCGTAGAGCCTGTCAGGATGGCGCGCCATCGTCGCGGCAAGCTGCGTGCGCAGGCCGGGCGCGATCGAGGCGGCGCCGCCCGTCTGGCTGAAGAAGGCGAGCACTGAACTGTAGCCGCCCTCGGCCACCATCGCCTCGGTGAACGTGCCGATCAGCGACATGTCGTTGAACGCCTGCGCCGTGCAATCGACGGGATTGCGCGGCGCGCAGAACGGCAGCCGCTCGCGCAGCCGCGCCTGCGTCGCCTGCGGCATCGGCGGCATCTCCAGCCCGACATCGGCGGCGGCATCGGCAATCAGCACTCCGCCGCCGCCGGAGATGGTGATGACGCCGAGCGTGTTGCGCGCGGGATAGATTCTCCGTGTGGCCATCTGCGCGATGTCGAGCAGCGCGTCGGTGGTGCGCGCGCGCACCACACCAAACTCCGCGAGCACCGCGTCGGTCACGGCATCATCGCCGGCGATCGAGGCGGTGTGGCTGCGCGCTGCTTCGGCCCCGCCGGCGCTGCGCCCGACCTTCATCATCACGATCGGCTTGCGCGCGCGGCGTGCGACCTCCAGCGCGAGCAGAAACGGCTCCGCACGGGCGATGCCCTCGACATAGGCGGCGATCACATCGGTCTCGTCATCCTCGGCGAGCCAGCCGATGACGTCGGCGACGGAAACATCGGCCTCATTGCCTGTCGTCACGCAGACCGGCGTGCCCATGCGACGGTCGCGCGCGGCGGCAAACAGATGCGTGCCGTAGGCGCCGGACTGGCTGGCGATGCCGATGCGCCCCGGCAGCGGCCAGCCGCCCTCCAGCGAGGAGGAGAAGATCGGAAAGAAGCCCGCGCGCGCGTTGAACAGGCCGAGGCAGTTCGGCCCGAGCAAACGCATCCCGTGCGCCGCCGCGTCCGCCGCCATCCGCGCCTGGGCCGCCGCGCCCGCCGCGTCCACTTCGGCAAATCCAGCGGTGAACACGATCGCCGCCTTCACGCCGGCGCGCGCGAGATTGGCGACCGCTTCCACGGCTGCTTCGCCCGGCACCGCGACGATCGCCGCATCCGGCACCTCCGGCAGCGCGGCGACGGATCGCCACGCGGGCAGGCCCTGCACCTCCGTCCGCTTCGGGTTGACGGGCAGGATGCGACCCGCGAAGCCGCGCGCCAGCATATTGGCAATCGGCCGCCCGCCGATCCGCAGCGGATCGGCCGACGCGCCGATCACCGCGACCGAAGCCGGCGCGAGCAGACAATCCAGGCTCGCGAAACGCCGCGCCGTCATGCGCGGACTACGGTGCGGCGGCGAAGGCCCAGGCAAGCACGCCTTTCTGCGCGTGCAGCCGGTTCTCCGCCTCGTCGAACACCACGGAGGCGGGGGAATCGATGACGGCGTCGGTGACTTCCTCGCCGCGATGTGCCGGCAGGCAGTGCATGAAGATCGCATCTTCCGCCGCCGCCGCCATCACCGTCGTATCGACACGATACGGCGCCAGCAGGTTGTGCCGCCCGCTGTTCGGATCGTCCGCCATGCTGAGCCAGGTGTCGGTTACCACACAGCGCGCGCCGCGCGCGGCGTCCAGCGGATCATCGGTGACGCCGACATCCGCGCCCTGCGCGCGCGCCCAGTCGAGCAGCGACGGCGGCGGGCGTAGCGGTTCGGGGATCGCCAGACGCAGACGGAAACCGAAGCGTGCAGCGGCCTCGATCCAGCTTCGCGCGACGTTGTTGCCGTCGCCGCACCAGGCGATCGTCTGGCCGGCGATCGGGCCGCGATGCTCCTCGAACGTCATCACGTCGGCGAGCAACTGGCAGGGATGGCTGTCGGCGGTCAGACCGTTGATCACCGGCACCGTCGCGTGCGCCGCCATCTCGTGCAGCTTTGCCGCGGCATCGGTGCGCAGCATGATGGCATCGACATAGCGAGACAGCACGCGAGCGGTGTCGCCGATGGTTTCGCCACGGCCGAGCTGCATGTCGCGGCCGCTCAGCGTGATCACGTCGCCGCCGAGCTGGCGCACGCCGACCTCGAAGCTGACGCGCGTGCGTGTGGACGGCTTCTCGAAGATCAGCGCGACGGCGCGTCCGGCGAGCGGCCGCCCGGTCTCACCGCCGGATTTGTATCCGGCGGCGAGTTCGAGAATCCGGCGCAGCGTCGCGGTGTCATGGTCGCGCAGGTCGAGGAAGTGGCGCGGCGCCGGCGGTCTCACTTCGCGGCGACCCGTGCGGCGGCGGGCCGGCAGTGCTGCGCGCCGCGGCGCATCATCGCCAGCGCCTGCGCGATCTCGGCATCCTCCACGATCAGCGGCGGCGCGAGGCGCACCACGTTTTCGCCGGCGATCACCGACAGCAGGCCCTGCTCGGTGAAGGCGGCCTGCACGTCGGTGTTGGGCACCACGCATTTCAGCCCGACCAGCAGGCCGGTTCCGCGCGGTTCCTCGAACACGTCGGGGAAATCGGCGACGAGTTGTTCCAGTCCTCGCCACAGCACGCGCGCCCGTCGGTCCACGCCGTCGAGGAAGCCGGGCGCCAGCATCACGTCCAGCACCGCATTGGCGGCGGCGCAGGCCAGCGGATTGCCGCCGAAGGTGCTGGCATGCGTGCCGGCGACGAGGTGGCGTGCAACATGCTCGCGCGCCAGGATCGCGCCCATCGGGAAGCCGCCGGCGATGCCCTTCGCAACCGACATCACGTCCGGCGCGACGGCGGCCCATTCATGCGCGAACAGCCGGCCGGTTCGCCCCATGCCGCACTGCACTTCGTCCATGCCCAGGATCAGCCCGAACTCGTCGCAGGTGGCGCGCAGGTCGCGCAGGAACTGCGGATCGCCGGTGCGGATGCCGCCCTCGCCCTGCACCGGCTCGATCAGGATGCCGGCGGTCTGCGGCGTGATGGCATCACGCAGCGCGTTGAGGTTGTTGAACGGCACGTGGTCGAACCCGTCCACCGCCGGCTCGAAACCCTTGAGGTATTTCGGGTTGCCGGTGGCAGAGATCATGGCCAGCGTGCGGCCGTGGAAAGCACCCTCGAAGCAGATGACGCGATAGCGTTCGGGATGCCCGCTCTCATGCTGCGCGCGGCGGATGATCTTCACCACGCCCTCGTTGGCCTCGGCGCCGGAGTTGCAGAAGAACGCGGTGTCGGCGAACGACGCCTCGACCAGCCGTGCGGCCAGCCGTTCGGCCTGCGGGATGCGGTAGAGGTTGGAGACGTGAATCACGCGCGCCGCCTGCTCGGCGATCGCGGCGACCAGGTGCGGATGATTGTGGCCGAGCGAGGAGGTGGCGATGCCGGCCCCGAAATCGAGGAATCGTCGTCCGTCGGCCGTGTACAGCCAGACGCCCTCGCCCCGCTCGAAAGCGAGGTCGGCGCGGTTGTAGGTCGGCATCAGGGCGGAGATCATTGCCTCGTCGGTTCCTGTTCCTCCGGCGGCTTGCGCCGCCCGCGCCCCTGCGCGGACGGTTGCGGAAGGGCGCGCAGAATGCCGCCCGCACGCGCCACTCGTCAAACGCCGCCGGTTCCGCGACGGCCCGCGCGATGGCATCTTCGCCGCATGGCTGACCCGCCGCCCGACGCGGCCGCGCTGCATGAGGCGGCGCTGGCCCACCTTGCCCGCTATGGCGCGACGCGGGCGACGCTGCTGCGCGTGTTGCTGCGGCGCATCGACCGCTGGGCGCGGGGGGCCGAGGGTGAAGAGATCGCCCGCCATGTCGCCGCCGCGCGGGAAGCCGCGCGAGAGGTGGTGGCGCGGCTGGCGGCCGCGGGTGCCGTGGACGACGCCGGCTTCGCCCGCGCGCGGGCGGAGCGATTGCACCGGTCCGGCCGCTCCCGCCGCGCGACGGCGGCACATCTGGCGGCGCGGGGGATCGACGCGGCGACGCTGGCGGCAGCCCTGCCGAAGGACGCGGCGTCGGCCGAACTCGACGCCGCCGTAGCCTTCGCCCGCCGCCGCCGCTTCGGCCCGTTCCGTTCCGTCGCCGCCACGGCGGAAACCGCGCGGCGCGAGCAGGCGGCCTTCGCTCGCGCCGGCTTCACGCGCGCGGCGGCCCGCGCCGCGCTGGCGATGACTCCAGCGGAGGCGGAGGGCATCCTGGCGCGGCTACGTCAACCGTGATGGGGCAAAGAGGCGGTGCGCCGACATGCGGCGCACCGCTCCTGGAGTTTCCGCGTTGTCCGGGAACGATCCCGGGCAGAGCCGCGGAGGGGGGAGGGAGTCCGAAGCCGACCCGATGGCTTCGAGACGAGAGTGGCGCGGAAGCGTCACATCCTGGTTAATGGGGCGACGTTCCGGTTGCGCATCCCCTGCGCCGTTCACGATTCCGTTACACCTGCGTCCCGGAGCACCGCGCGGCCGTTGCGGCGCGGAGACGAGGCGGGCCATGCTCGGCGACGATGCTGCGTCCGCTCGCCCTGCTGCTTGCCCTGCTGCTCGGCGCCTGTGCCGGCAGTGCGCCGCGCACCGCGCCGAACCTGGCCGCAGGTCCGCGCTACCCCGGCCTGACCTGCGCGCCGTTCGCGCGCGCGGAGGTGGGGCTGGCGCTGCGGGGTGACGCGGCCGACTGGTGGCGGGAGGCGGCCGGGCGATACCGGCGCAGCGAGCGTCCGCAGATCGGCAGCGTGCTGGTGTTCCGCCGCGCCCGCCGTCTGCCGTCGGGCCACGTCGCGGTGGTCTCGTGGCTGCTGGACGCGCGGCGCATCCTGGTGATCCAGGCGAACTGGGTGCGCGGGGAGCTGGACAAGGACCAACTGGTCGTGGACGTGTCGGCGCGCAACGACTGGTCGGAGGTCCGGGTCTGGTATCCGCCGACCCGGCAACTCGGCACGCATGTCTATTCGACCTACGGCTTCATTGTCCCGCCCGCGCCACAGACCCACGACGCATTGACCGGGCGCGCCACCCTCGCAGCGCTGTCGGCGACCGGCGGTTAGGGGATCTTCCGCGTCCGCACCGCGGCCGAGATTGACAGCCTTGCGGCGCGGCCGGCCTTTTCGGCGATGCCGCTGACGCCTTCGCGGCGCACCAGTTCGGCCCAGACCTCCTCCGGCGCCAGCCCGGCATCGACCCACATGACGATCAGGTGGTAGAGCACGTCGGCACTTTCGGCGATCAGCGCGGCGCGGTTGCCGGCGACCGCCTCGATCAGGCATTCCACCGCCTCCTCGCCGAATTTCTGCGCGATCTTGGCGGTGCCCCGCGACAGCAGGCGGGCGGAGTGGCTGACGTTCGGGTCCGCGCTGCGGCGGCTCTCAACGACCGCGTGCAGCCGGTCCAGCACCACCGCGCCGCCGCCCTCGGGCAGTGCGGACAAGGCACGCCGGCGCGCGATCTTCTTCGGCTTCGGCGCCGATTTCTTCTTCGCCGCGGGTTTCTTCTTCGTGGCCGCTTTCTTCGCCATGGCGCGCCCTCAGGCCGCCGCCCGTGGCAGGCGCACCGGCAGACCGGCGGCCGCCAGCGCCGCCTTCACCTCGGAGATGGAGAAGGTGCCGAAATGGAACACGCTCGCCGCCAGCAGGCCGGTGGCGCCGGCGCGCGCGCCGTCCACGAAATCAGCGAGCGCCCCGACCCCGCCGGATGCCACCACCGGCACCCGCACCGCCCCGCACACGGCGCGCAGCAGGTCGAGGTCGAAGCCCTTGCCGGTGCCGTCGCGGTCCATGCTGGTCAGCAGGATTTCCCCGGCCCCCAGTGCGGCCGCACGGCGGCTCCATTCCACCGCATCGATGCCGGTGCCGCGCCGTCCGCCATGGGTGAACACCTCCCACCGGCCGGGGGCGGACTGCTTGGCATCGACGGCGACCACGACGCACTGGCTGCCGAACTTCTCCGCCGCCTCCGCGACCAGTTCCGGCCGCGCGACCGCGGCGGAATTCATGCTGCACTTGTCGGCACCGGCCAGCAGCAGCGCGCGCATGTCGCCGATGCTGCGCACGCCGCCGCCCACGGTCAGCGGCAGGAACACGCGCGCGGCGGTGCGGGCAACCACGTCCAGGATGGTGTCGCGGTTCTCGTGGCTGGCGGTGATGTCGAGGAAGGTCAGCTCATCCGCCCCCGCCGCGTCATACACGGCCGCCTGCTCGACCGGATCGCCGGCATCGCGCAGGGCGACGAAATTGACACCCTTGACGACCCGTCCGTCCTTCACGTCCAGGCAGGGGATGACGCGCAGCTTCAGCAATGGGCGGCTCCTTTCGCTGCTTCAATGGCGAAGTCGGCCGCGTCGGCGCAAGCACCGATCGCATGTTTCAGCCGCCCAGCAGCCGCAGGGCCGCGGCGAGGTCGATCCGGCCGTCGTACAGGGCGCGGCCGACGATCACGCCCTCTATCAGGCGCCCGCCGTTTCCCTCGGCCGCCTGCTTCAGTGCCGCGAGGTCGGCCAGGCCCGCGACGCCGCCGGAGGCGATCACCGGCGTGGAGATCTGAAACGCCAGATCCAGCGTCTGTTCGAGGTTGACGCCGCTCAGCATCCCGTCGCGGCCGATATCAGTGTAGATGATGGCGGCGACGCCGGCATCCTCGAAGCGCAACGCGAGGTCGAGCGCCCGCATCGTGGATGTCTCCGCCCACCCATCGGTTGCGACATAGCCCTCGCGGGCATCGATGCCGACGGCGATGCAGCCGGGATGCGCGCGGCAGGCGGCGCGCACCAGTTCAGGGTCACGGGCGGCGGCGCTGCCGAGGATGACGCGGCGGATGCCGGCCTCCAGCCAGACTTCGATCGCCGCCCGGTCGCGGATGCCGCCGCCGAGCTGCACCGGGATCGCCACCGCGGCCAGGATCGCGCGCACCGCCTGGGCGTTTACCGAGCGGCCGGCGAAGGCGCCGTTCAGATCGACGACATGCAGCCAGCGGCAGCCGGCGGCCGCCCAAATGCGTGCCTGCGCGGCCGGATCGTCGGAATAGACGGTCGCCTCGTGCATCTCGCCGCGGCGCAGGCGCACGCAGGCACCGTCCTTGAGGTCGATCGCCGGATAGAGCGTGAGGCCGGTCACGCGATGCGCCCGCCCGGCTGCAGCACCTTGTAATAGTAGATGCCGCGGACGGTCCGCCCGTTGGCGCGGGCATACGCGGGATGCACGCCCCAGCGGATGTAGCCCATCGACTCGTAGAGCGCGATCGCTGCCTCCTGCGTCTCGCGCACGTCGAGATTGAGCACGTGGTAACCGAGCGAGCGCGCCGCGTCCTCGACCCGGCTGGTCAGCAGCCGCGCCAGCCCGAAGCCGCGCGCGTAGGGCGCCACGAAGGCGTGCTGCAACGTGGCGGCGAAGGCCTGCGCCTCGTTGTTGCGCGGGGGGCGCACAAGTTGCGCGGCACCGACGATCACGCCGTCGAGCCGCGCGACCAGCAACTGCCGCTCCGGCACCAGGAGCACGCCGCGGAAGTAGGTTTCCAGCGACACGCGTCCCTGCGGGTTGAGCCAGCCGAAGCCGCCACCCTCGATGATGGCGGCGTTGGTGGCCTCGCACAGCGCGCCGAGATCGTCGTCGGTGAACTCGGTGATGCGCTCGACCGCGAGCCGGTGCTGTGCCGCGGCGTCGGCATCGGGCCTCTCGGCGGTGTCGGGGTCGGTCATCTCAGGGCATCCAGCGCAGGAAATTGCCGAGGATACGCAAACCGACCTCCTGGCTTTTCTCGACATGGAACTGGGTGCCGGCGCGGTTGCCGGCGGCCACCATGGCGACGACCGGGCCGCCGTAGTCGGTGGTGGCGATCGTCTGCTCCGGCGCGCCGTGCGCGAGCGCGTAGCTGTGCACGAAATAGGCGTGATCGCCCGGCACCAGGCCGGCGAGCAGGGGATGCGCGCCGGGGACGAACCGAAGCTCGTTCCAGCCCATCTGCGGCAGGCGCAGGTCGGCGGGCACTTCCATCCCCGCGATCTCGCCCCGGATCCAGCCGAAGCCCTCGGTGACGCAATGCTCCAGCCCGCGCTCGGCCATCAGTTGCATCCCCACGCAGATGCCGAGGAACGGCGCGCCGGCGTCGGTGGCCTGCACGATCGCATCCCGCAGCCCGGGGATCGCCGCGAGGCCGCGGGCGCAGTCGGCGAAGGCGCCCTGGCCGGGGAGCACGATGCGGTCGGCGCGCGCCACCGTCTCGGGGTCGGCCGTGATGGTCACCGTCGCGGCGATGCCGCCGCGCTCCGCCGCGACTGCCAGCGCGCGCGAGGCGGACGCGAGATTGCCGCTGCCGTAGTCGATCACCGCGACCTTCATGCCAGCGCCGCCGCCGTCAGGTCCGGCCGCCGGTCCAGCAGCCGCGCCAGCGCCGAGTCGCGGTCAGGGGCCGCCACCACGTGCGCCAGCAGATAGCCGCGGGCCGCCAGCGACCAGCGCCGCAGATCGTTGCCCCACAGCCCGAGCGCCCAGGCGAGCACCAGGGCAAGCAGCCAGCGCGCGGGCAGGCCGGGCAGGGCGGCGATCAGCACGAAGCCGCACAGCGCCAGCACGCCCGCGATCCAGGCGCGGTGAGCCAGCAGCCAGAACGGGCCGAAGACCAGCGCGCCCCAGGCGAACCCCTCGGGAACCAGGATCGGGGCGGCATCGGCGCGCAGATGCGCCGTATAGACCCTCACAGCGCCCCCTTGGTGGACGGGACCGCCGCGCCGATGCGCGGATCGGCGGCGACCGCCATGCGCAGCGCCCGCGCGGTCGCCTTGAAGCACGCCTCGGCGACATGGTGCGCGTTCACGCCGGCGCGGGCCGTCAGGTGCAGGTTGATCCCAGCGTTGA
>JAKADX010000011.1 GCA_021818505.1 Pseudomonadota bacterium | reverse complement strand
CGCACGGCACCGGCCGCGCGGCGCCCGCGCGGCAGCCGGGCCCCGCCCCTGGCGCGGGCGTGACGGCCCGGCGCCTGCGCGCGCGGATTATGTTCCGTTAATGCAACAATATTCAGCCGGGCAGGAGGGCCAAATTCACCCGGCTCGGGCCATCCGATACGCCTGAACGACCCCTGGGCGGGGTCAGCCGGGAGGGGTCAGAACCCCTCGCGCTCCAGCCGCTTGCGCTCCATCTTGCGGGCGCGGCGGACCGCCTCGGCGGCCTCGCGGGCGCGGCGTTCGGAGGGCTTCTCATAGTGCCGGCGCAGCTTCATCTCGCGGAAGATTCCTTCCCGCTGCATCTTCTTCTTGAGCGCCTTCAGCGCCTGATCGACGTTGTTGTCACGAACGAGGACTTGCACTTGGCCGCCTGCTCCTTTCGCCCGGTGCCCCGCCGATCGGGGCACGCACCAATGGCCCGCGGCGGCGGCGCCGCTGCGGGAAGGCGGGCGCTATAGCACGCCGGCAGGGTCTCGCCAAAGCCTTTCGCACGCCCCATTTTCCGCCGACGACGCGGAGAGAAACCGGCATGGCCATCCTCAAGATCGCCCGCATGGGCCACCCCGTGCTGCTGCAACGCGCCGAACCGGTCGCGGATCCGACGGCGCCGGAGATCCGCCGCCTGATCGCCGACATGATCGAGACCATGGACGACGCCGCCGGCGCCGGGCTGGCCGCGCCGCAGGTGCATGTGCCGCTGCGCCTGTTTCTCTACCGCGTGCCGGCCGAGCGCAGCAGCGGCGCCGAGGACGACGCGCCGATGCCCACCGCCGTCCTCATCAACCCGACCCTCGAACCGCTCGGCGAGGCCCAGGAACTGCGCTGGGAAGGCTGCCTCTCCATCCCCGGCCTGCGCGGCGCGGTGCCGCGCCGTGCCCGCATCCGCTACCAGGGCGTCGATGCCGAGGGCCAGGCAGTGGCGCGGGAGGCCAGCGGCTTTCACGCCGGCGTGGTGCAGCACGAATTCGACCATCTCGACGGCATCCTCTACCCGATGCGCATGACCGATCTCTCCCTGTTCGGCTTCACCGAGGAACTGGCCCGCGCCATGCAGGCGCGGCAGGAGGCGGCCCGATGATCACCCCGCCCGAACGTTCGCCCGAACGCGACGCCGCCATCGACGCATTGCTGATCCGCGTGCCGTCGCAGGGCTGGACCCGCGCCGCGCTGCGCGGCGCGCTCGCCGATATCGGCGCCGACCCGCAGGATGCCGCGCTGCTGTTCCCCGGTGGCGCGGCCGATCTGGTCGAGGCGTTCATCGATCTGACCGACCGGCGCATGGAGGAAGCCGCCGCTGCGCCCGGCTTCGCGGACCTGCGCGTGCCGGCTAGGGTGCGCGCCCTGATCGCGCACCGGCTGGCGCTGCTGCGCCCGCATCGGGAGGCGGTGCGGCGCGCGCTCGCGGTGCTGGCGATGCCGCGCCACGCGGCACTCGCCGCGCGCTGCGCCGCGCGCACCGTCGATGCCATCTGGCACGCCGCGGGTGATCGCTCGGCCGATTTCTCCTGGTACACGCGGCGCGCCTCGCTGGGTGTGATCTATGCCGCGACCCTGCTGTTCTGGCTGCGCGACTTCAGTGAGGATGAGGCGGCCACACTGGCCTTCCTCGACCGCCGCCTCGCCGGCATCGGCCGCGTCGCCGCCTTGCGCAAGCGCATCGAGCGCGGCTGCGCCCGCTGGTTGCCGAGGCGTGAAGCTGCCTGACGGCTACGCCCCGACCACCACCCGGATCGCGGTCGGGGCGTCGCGCACCAGCAGCGGCGTGCAGCCGGCCGCGTCGCCGTCGGTCTGCGCCGGCACCGCTTCGCTGGCGATCGCCACGTCTTCGGCGTGCAGCAGGCGCAACCCCGGCATGCGCGGCAGCAGGTCGAGCGGCAGCGCCGCGCCGTAGAGCAGGGCCGCGAGCGGCCCCGACCGCTCGAACAGTGCCACCGTGAATCCCCGCCCGCCGGGGATCGTGCCCGGGGCCAGCACATAGCGCCCGGCGTAGAAATGGCCCTTGCTCACGATCACGCTGCCGGCCTCGTGCGCCACCCCGTCGAGGCGCAGCCGGATCGGGCAAAAGGGGAAGCGCGCCGCCTCGCGCAGCGACTGCACGACATAGGCCCCGCGGCCGAGCGCGCGCTTCAGCCCAAGCGGCAGGCGCTGCACCACCTGCGCGTCAAAGCCGACGCCGAGCATCTGCACGAACAGCCGCTCCCCCGCCGGGCCGCGGGCGACGCCGGGCCAGATCGTGCGCGTGCGGCCGAACGCCAGCGCCGCCGCCACGTCGCGCGGCGTGAAGGGCAGGCCGAGTTCGTGCGCCATCACGTTCGCGGTGCCGAGCGGGATCACGCCGAGCCGGCAGCCGGAGCCGTTCAGCCCGTTCGCGACCTCGGCGATGGTGCCGTCGCCGCCCGCCGCCACCACCAGGTCCGCCCCCCCCGATGCGGCCTCGCGCGCCAGCACCGTCGCATGGCCGGCATGGCGGGTTTCCGCCAGTTCCAGCCGGATGCCCGTGGCCGACATCACGTCCAGCACCCGCCACAGCCTGGCCGCGCGCCGTCGCCCGGCGGTCGGGTTGAACACGATCAGCATCCGCGGCCCCGTGCCGCGCTGCCGAGGCGCCTGGTCGTCATGCCGAACAGCAGCCTCCGCGCTGGCCAAGCCGCCAGACTGGCCATCCGTCATGTCATTTAGGTGACCGTTGGGAGTCATCGGGGTTATATTCTCCGGGCACGGGAGATGAGTGCCAAGTCATGCAAACTTCACGTGCGCGAATCCGCAACTTCTCTATCTGCTGCGCGAGACAATGAACAGTATCACTCCCGGCGCGGCAATGCGCACCCGCTATCGCACCGTCTTCATCTCCGACGTGCATCTGGGCACGCGCGGCTGCCGGAGCGACTTTCTGATCGACTTCCTGCGTCGCGTCAGTTGCGAGCGGATGTTCCTGGTCGGCGACATCATCGACGGCTGGCGCCTGCGCAAGTCGTGGTACTGGGATGAGGCCTGCGACGAGGTGCTGCGCCTGCTGCTCGGCCACGCGCGCAACGGCACCGAGGTAACTTACATCCCCGGCAACCACGACGAGATGTTTCGCGCCTGGCTGCCGATGGGCCTGGAGATCGCCGGCGTGCGCCTGCGCGCCGAGGCGGTCCACGTCACCGCCGATAACCGCCGCCTGCTGGTCATCCACGGCGATGAATTCGACAGCGTCGTGCGCTACGCCAAGTTCCTCGCCCTGCTCGGCGACTGGGCGTATGCGACGGCGCTGCGGGTCAACACCTGGTTCAACGCGCTGCGCCGCCGCCTCGGGTATCCGTACTGGTCGCTCTCGGCATGGCTGAAGCGGCAGGTTAAGGAGGCGGTGAAGGCGATCGACCGGTTCGAGGCGGCGCTGGCCAGCGAGGCGCGGCGGCGCGGCTTCGACGGCGTGGTGTGCGGACACATCCACCACGCCGACATGCGCGAGGTCGGCGGCGTGCTCTATGTCAATGACGGCGACTGGGTGGAAAGCTGCACGGCGCTGGTGGAGCACGAGGACGGCCGGCTCGAACTGCTCGACTGGGCCGCGCTCAACCGCTTCTCCTTCGCCGCCCCCCGCCGCCCCGTGGTGACGCAACCTGCCTGAGGCCCCGTTCGCCGCGGCATCTGTCGGCCCGGCCGTCGCGCGCGGCGCGGCGCGGCGCATCCTGATCGTCTCCGACGCCTGGCGCCCGCAGGTGAACGGCGTGGTCCGCACGCTCGCTACTGTCGCCGAGGAGTCGCGGGCGATGGGGCACGCGGTCGAGGTGATTGGCCCAGACCGTTTCCGCACCCTGCCCTGCCCCACCTATCCCGACATTCCGCTGGCGCTGCTGCCGCGGCGGCGTCTGGCGCGGCTGATCGCGGATTTCGCGCCGGATGCGCTGCACATCGCGACGGAGGGGCCGCTGGGCATCGCCGCCCGCGCCTGGGCGCGCCGGCGCGGCCTCGCCTTCACCACCTCGTTCCACACGAAATTCCCCGAATACGTAGAGGCGCGCACCGGCCTGCCGCCCGGCCTCGCCTATGCCTGGCTGCGCCGCTTTCACAATGCCGGCGCGGGCGTGATGGTGGCGACCGAGAGCCTGCGCGCGGAGCTTGCCGCGCGCGGGTTTGCCAACATCCGCGCCTGGACGCGCGGCGTCGATCTGGCGGCGTTCCGCCCCGAGCCGCGCGAGCCCTGGGACCTGCCCCGGCCGATCTTTCTTTATGTCGGCCGCGTCGCGGTCGAGAAGAACATCCGCGCCTTCCTCGATCTCGACCTGCCCGGCTCTAAAGTCGTGGTCGGCGACGGGCCGCAACTGGAGACGCTGCGGCGGGATTATCCGGCGGTGCGGTTCGCCGGCGCGCGGTTCGGCGCCGAGCTGGCGCGGGCCTATGCCGGGGCGGACGTATTCGTGTTCCCCAGCCTCACCGATACATTCGGTCTCGTGCTGCTGGAATCGCTCGCCTGTGGCACGCCGGTCGCGGCCTTTCCGGTGACTGGCCCGCTGGACGTGCTGCGCGGTGCGACAGCCTGCGTCGGCGCGGTGGACAGCGATCTGCGCCGGGCGGCACTCGCGGCCCTCGCAGCCGACCGGAGCGCCTGTCGCGCCCATGCCGAAACCTGGTCCTGGCGCGCCTGCGCGGAGCTGTTCCTGTCGTATCTGGCGCCGCTGCAACTGCCCTGACTGCTACACCGCCGGCTTCGCCCGTTCCTCCTCGACCAGTTCCTTGCGCGACAGCTTGCCGATCATTGTGTGCGGCAGGGTCGCGCGGATTTCGATCTCGCGCGGCAGCTCAATCTTCGAGACGTATTCGGACAGGAAGTCGCGCAATTCGTCGGGCGTTGCCGCGTGACCGGGCCGCAGCGTCACGAACGCCTTGGGCGCCTGGCCGCGATAGGCGTCGGGCACGCCGATCGCGATCGCCTCGGCCACCGCCGGATGCTGATAAAGCGCATCCTCCAGCACCCGCGGATAGACGTTGTAGCCGCCGCAGATGATCATGTCCTTGAGCCGGTCGGTGACATACAGATAGCCATCGGCGTCGCGATGGCCGACATCGCCGGTGCGCAGAAAGCCATCGACGAATGCGCGTTCGGTTTCCGCTCCGCGATTCCAGTAGCCGCGCATCACCTGCGGCCCGCGCGCGCAGATCTCGCCACGCTCACCCACCGGCAGGACGCGGTGCGGATCGTCGAGATCGCGAATCTCGATCACGGTGCCTTGCATCGGCACGCCGACCGAACCGTCCTTGATCTGTCCGTCAGGCGGATTGCACGTGAGCACGGGTGAAGCCTCCGTCAGCCCATAGCCTTCGACCAGCCTGCAGCCGGTGAGTCTCTCGAAGCGCGTGCGCACTTCGCCCGGCAGCGGCGCGCCGCCGGAGATGCAGGCGCGCAGGCTGGAAATGTCGATCCGCTTGTGCTCGGCGGCGGCGGCAACGGCGTTGTAGATGGTCGGCACGCCATGCAGCACGGTCGGGCGCTCGCGCGCCAGCGCGCGCATGACGCGGCCAATCTCGAAGCGCGGATGCAGCAGCAGTTCGGCGCCGATCTCGATGCCGCTGTTCATCACTGCCGTCATCGCGAACACATGAAAGAACGGCAGCACGCCCAGCACGCGCTCCTCGCCCGGCCGGAGGCTCGGCATGTGGCGGCTGACCTGCTGGGCATTGATGCTGAGATTGGCGTGCGTCAGCACCGCGCCCTTGGGCGTGCCGGTGGTGCCGCCGGTGTATTGCAGCACGGCGATGTCGGCCTCGACATCGATCGGCACGGGATAGGGCGGTGCGTCGTTGGCGACCACCTGAGCGTGCGCGACGATGCGGGCGTCGTAGGCGGGCGTCGCGGTCTCGCGACGCTTGAAGACGCGATACAGCGCCGCCTTGCCGTGCGGCAGCACGCCCGCGATCGGGCAGACGATGACGTGCCGCAGACCGGTCTCCTCCGCCAGCGCGCACACCTTGTCGCAGATCATCGCGAGGTCGGGCACCACCATGACGGTCGTGCCGGAATCGCCGATCTGCTGGGCCAGTTCGCGCGCGACATAGAGCGGGTTGAAGTTCACCACCGTCGCGCCGGCCTGCAGCGCCGCGTAGTAGAACACCACGGAATAGGGCGTGTTCGGCAGGCACAGCCCGACCCGGTCGCCGCGCCGCACGCCGAGGTCCTGCAGCCCGCGCGCCGCGCGCCCCACCCACTCCCCGAGTGCGGCATAGGTCCAGCGCCGCCCCATGAAAGCCAGCGCCGGGCGGCCTGGAAAGCGCGTCACCGACCGCTCCAGCAGCACCGGCAGCGGCACCGCCTCGATCGGCCCGAGCGGCGCTGTCGCAGGCGGCATCGGCCGCTCCCCGTTCCCCGCCATCCACCAGTTCCCGCGCATCGGTCACCTGACGCAAAAGGTATGGGATTAACGTAAGCGTCAACATACGGCCATGCAGGGACGGAGGTCAAGCGGCGCGCCGCCCGCACCCCGGCCGGGTCGGGTTCACTTGGTTTCGATTGCGCGTCGGCGCCTCAGGGCTTCAGCAGCCCCACCAGCCGCTCCGCCTCGTCCACGATCGGGTCGGCGATCTCCGCCGCCCGTGCCGCGCCGTCGCGCAGCACCGCGTCGATCGCGCCAGGATCGTCCAGCCACCGCCGCGTCTCTTCGGCGATCGGCGACAGATGGGAGATCAGCAACTCCGCCAGCGCCTCCTTGAAGGCGCCGAAGCCCTTGCCGCCATGCTCGCGCAGCACCCCGGCCAGATCGGTGCCGGCCAGCGCCGCGTAGATGCCGACCAGATTGGCCGCCTCCGGCCGACCCTCCAGCCCCGCCGGATCGCCCGGCAGCGGCGCCGGGTCGGTCTTGGCACGGCGGATCTTCAGCGCGATCGCCTCGGGCTCGTCGGTCAGGTTGATGCGACTCTGGTCCGACGGGTCGGACTTGCTCATTTTTTTCGTGCCGTCGCGCAGGCTCATCACCCGCGCCGCCACGCCCAGGATCACCGGCTCGATCGCCGGGAAGAATTCCGTGGCGTAGTCGTGGTTGAATTTCTGCGCAATGTCGTTGGCCAGTTCCAGGTGCTGGCGCTGGTCGTCGCCCACCGGCACGCGCGTCGCGCGATAGGCCAGGATGTCGGCGGCCATCAGGTTCGGATAGACGAACAGGCCGGTCGAGACGTTCTCCCGGTCCTTCCCGGCCTTGTCCTTGAACTGCGTCATGCGGTTGAGCCAGCCCATGCGGGCCACGCAGTTGAAGATCCAGGCCAGCCGCACATGCGCGGGCACCGCCGACTGGTTGAACAGGATATGCTGTTTGGCGTCGATGCCGCAGGCCAGCAGGCTCGCCGCCATCTCCCGTGTCTGCGACGCGAGCTGTTTCGGATCCTGCCAGGTAGTCAGCGCGTGCAGATCGACGACGCAATAGATGCACTCATGCCCGTCCTGCAACGCCACCCAGTTCCGCATGGCGCCGAGATAGTTGCCGAGTTGCGGGACGCCGGAGGGCTGGATGCCGGAAAACACGCGGTGCATGGGACGCCTGGTACGGTGACGAAGGGCGGTGTTTTCCGGTCCGCTCCGCCCTTGGTCAACCCCGCACCGCGGCCGGGCGGCGCCGCCGGGCAAGGCGCTGCACCACCTCGCCGAGGCTGAAGGCACCGAGCACCTGACCCGCCGCGCCATAGGCCGCCATGCCGCCGCCGACCAGCAGCGCGAGTCCGATCCAGCGCAGCCCGTGCCCGCCGCCGGTGTCCAGCGCCGCATAGACGGTGTGCCGCATCGCCCACAGCGCCGCCACCATCACCACCGAGGCCGCGAGCATCCGCGTGACGCGGCGGAGCAGTGCGGCGTCCCCCACCAGATGCCGGCGCCGGTGCAGGATCGCCGCCAGCGCGCCGACATTGGCCCAGGCGGCGACGGCGGAGGCCAGCGGCGGGCCGAGATGCTGCAAGGGCCCCATGAAGGCGAGGTTGAGCGCGAGATTCAGTGCCACCGCCGCGACGCCGACCTTGACCGGCACGGACGTGTCGCCGCGCGCGAAGAACGCCGGCACCAGCACCTTGACCAGCACGAAGGCCGGCAGCCCCACGCCGTAGGCAGCCAGCGCCTGCGAGGATTTCAGCACCACCTCCGGCGCGAACGCGCCGCGGCCGAACAACACCGCGATGATCGGTTCGGCGCACACGATCAGCGCCAGCGCCGCCGGCAGCGTCAGCAGCAGCGCGTATTCGATGGCGCGGTTGAGCGTGCCGACCGCCTCGCGCGGCGTCACCCCCGCCACCTGCCGCGACAGCGTGGGGAGCAGTGCCGTCCCGACCGCCGCGCCGATCGTGCCCAGCGGCAACTGGTTCACCCGGTCGGCATAATAGAGGATCGAAACCGTCCCCGGCGGCAGCAGGCTGCCGATGATGACGTCGACGGACAGATTGAGCTGCGTCACCCCCGCGCCGACCAGCCCCGGCGTCATCCGCCGCAGCAACTGGCGCACCCGTGGCGTCAGCCGCGGCCGGGGCAGCGGCAGCACCATGCCCGCCCGCCGCGCCGCCCATACCACCAGGGCAAGTTGCAGCACCCCGGAGACCGACACGCCGAGCGCCAGCGCGTGCCCGGCCGTCGGCACCACGCCTGACAGCCCGAGCATGAAGCCGATCATCGCGAGGTTATAGACGATCGGCGCGGCGGCGGCGGCGGCGAAGCGGTCCAGCCCGTTCAGCACGCCGGACACCAACGCCGTCAGGCAGATCAGCGGCATATAGGGAAAGGCGATGCGGCTCAGCGTCACCGCGAGGTCGAATTTGGCCGGGATCTCGGCAAACCCCGGCGCGATCACCGCCAGCACCGCCGGCATGAAGATCTCCGCCAGCAGCGTCAGCCCGAACAGCCAGAACGCCATCACCGAAGCCGCCTGCCCGGCGAACCGCGCCGCCTCCTCGCGTCCCTCGCTGGTCAGGATGCCGGAGAAGGCCGGGATGAAGGCGGCGTTGAACGCGCCCTCTCCGAACAGCCGGCGGAACAGGTTGGGCAGGCGGTTGGCGACGAAGAAGGCGTCCGCAACCGGCCCGGCGCCGAGCAGCGCCGCGATCAGGATGTCGCGCGCGAAGCCCAGGATGCGGCTGGCCATGGTCCAGCCGCCGACGGTGATGATGCCGCGAACCATGCGCCCCCATAGACCACGCGCCCGCGCCGGGGCTACTCGTCCCGCAGCCGCCGGGCCAGCAATGCCGCGATTGCCTGCGCCAGTGTTATGCGCTGCGCCAGCACGCCCGCGACGGCGGCGCAGACCGGCACCGCGACGCCCGCCCGCAGGGCGCGCGCGACCAGGGCGGGGGCCGTTGGGACGCCCTCGGTCACCACGCTGCGCGCCGCCAGGATATCCGCCGGAAGCGCGCCCTGGCCCAACGCCAGACCGAAGCTGTAGTTGCGGCTGCGCTCTGACGTGCAGGTGAGCAGCAAGTCGCCCATGCCAGACAGGCCGCTGACCGTCTCTGCCCGCCCGCCCAGCGCCGCCGCCAGTCGCGCCAGTTCCGCGAGCCCCCGCGTGATCAGCGCGGCGCGGGCATTCTCCCCCAGCCCGGCGCCGATCACGGCCCCGGCGGCGATCGCGACCACGTTCTTGGCCGCCCCGCCGACCTGCGCGCCGACCGGATCGTCGTTGCCGTAGAGGCGGAACGGCGGGGTCGCCAGGGCGGCGATCGCCTCCGTGCGCAGCATCTCGGAGTCGGCGGCGAGCACAACCGCAGTCGGCAGTCCGGCGGCGACCTCGGCGGCGAAGCTCGGCCCGGTCAGCACCGCGGCCGGCCGCCCCGGCTGCACGTCGCCGAGGATTTCCAGCGGCAGCGCCAGCGTGCCGGCCTCGATGCCCTTGGCGCAGCAGACCAACGGCCCCCCGGGCGGCAGGGCTGCGGCGATGCCGCGCAGATGCTGCAACGGCACCGCCAGCAGCACGAGATCCGCCGCGGGCAGCGCGCCGGTGACGGCGATCGCCTGCGGCAGCGCCACGCCGGGCAGCCGCTCGCCGACGCGCGCCGGCGTGCGCGCCCACAGCGTCACCCGCGCCCCGGCGCGATGCGCCTGCAATGCCAGGGCGAGGCCCCAGGCCCCGGCGCCGATCACCGCGACATGGCGGACAGGTTCGGTCATCGCGCCGCACTAGCGCGGATCGCGCGGCTCCGGCAGGGGTTTCACACCGGCGGCGTTCGATGCCATGCTGCCGGCCGCAGCCCGCCCTGCTCCGGAGGAACCGCATGACCGAGACCTCGGCGCCCGCTGTCACGGTCCGGCCGTTGCGCGCGGAGGATCACGACGCCTGGCTGCCGCTGTGGCGCGGCTATCAGGCGTTCTATCGCGTCACCATCCCCGATGCGACCAGCCTGGTGACCTGGCGGCGGCTGCTCGACCCTGCCGAGCCGGTGGACGGGGCGGTGGCGGTCGCCGACGGAGGCTGCATCGGCCTCGTGCATTTCATCCGCCACCGCTCCTGCTGGACGGTGGGCGACTACTGCTATCTCCAGGACCTGTTCGTGAACCCGGACGCGCGCGGCCGCGGCGTCGGGCGGCTTCTGATCGAGCATGTCTATGCCGCCGCCACGGCGGCGGGATGCTCGCGCGTCTATTGGCTGACGCACGAAACCAACCGCGAGGCAATGCTACTTTATGACCGCATCGCCGAGCGGTCCGGCTTCGTTCAGTACCGCAAGGCGCTGGCCGCGCCAGCGTGATTGCCTCTGGCCCCGCGCTCGTACCAGGGACGCGTGCGGCGCACCAGATGCACCACTGAGAGCATCACCGGCACCTCCACCAGCACACCCACCACGGTCGCGAGCGCCGCCCCCGACTGGAAGCCGAACAGCGCGATCGCCGTCGCCACCGCGAGTTCGAAGAAATTGCTCGCCCCGATCAGCGCCGACGGGCCGGCCACGCACCACTCCGTGCCCAACTGGCGATTGAGCCAGTAGGCGAGCGCGGCGTTGAAATAGACCTGCACCAGGATCGGCACCGCCAGCAGGGCGATCACCTCCGGCTGGCGCGTGATCTGTTCGCCCTGCAGGCCGAACAGCAGCACCAGCGTCAGCAGCAACGCCGAGAGCGACAGCGGCGCGAGCATATGCAGCGTGCGATCGAGCGCGGCGCGGCCGCCGCGCGCCAGCAGCGACCGCCGCCAGAGCTGGGCGACCGTGACCGGCACGACGATGTAGAGCACGACCGACAGCAGCAGCGTGTTCCACGGCACCGTGATCGACGACAGGCCGAGCAGCAGTGCGACGATCGGCGCGAAGGCGACGACCATGATGGTGTCGTTGAGTGCCACCTGCGAGAGCGTGAAGTGCGGCTCGCCATCGACCAGATTCGACCAGACGAACACCATCGCCGTGCATGGCGCGGCCGCCAGCAGGATCAGCCCGGCCATGTAGCCGTCGATCTGCGCGGCCGGCAGCAGCGGGCGGAACAGATGGCCGATGAACAGCCAGCCGAGCAGCGCCATCGAGAACGGCTTGACCAGCCAGTTGACGCCGACCGTGGCCGCCATCCCGCGCCAGTGGCGCCGCACCTGCCCCAGCGCGCCGAGGTCGATCTTCAGCAGCATCGGCACGATCATCAGCCAGACCAGCACCGCCACCGGCAGATTGACCTGCGCAACCGTCGCCGCGCCGAGTGCGTGGAAGGGGCCCGGTACCGCCTCCCCGAGCACAATGCCGGCAACGATGCAGAGTGCAACCCAGAGCGTCAGGAATCGCTCGAATACGCTCATGGCGCGGGCCTCGCGACGCGACGGCCGCCGGCATCCACCACCACCTCGCCGTCCTCCTTGACGAAGGCGCCACGCTGCGGCGCGGGCAAGATGTCAAGCACGGTTTCCGACGGGCGGCACAGCTTCACCCCCAGCGGGGTCACGACGATCGGGCGGTTGATCAGGATCGGATGCGCCATCATCGCGTCGATCAACGCGTCATCCGACAGCGCCGGATCGTCCAGCCCGAGTTCGTCGTATGGCGTGCCTTTGCGGCGCAACAGCGCGCGCGGCGCGATTCCCATGCGCGCGATCAGGCTGACCAGTTCGGCGCGCGTCGGCGGGTGTTTGAGGTACTCGATGACCGTCGGCTCCTCGCCGCTGTTGCGGATCAGCGCGAGCACGTTGCGCGAGGTGCCGCAGGCGGGGTTGTGATAGATCGTCACGCTCACGAAGCAACCTCCAGGATATCGGTCGGGGCGCAGGATGCCGCGCCGCCGCACAGGTCCGGATGGCCCTGGCAGCAGTCGCGCATGAGGAAGTCGAGCAGGGCGCGGGTGCCGGCGAAGTCGGTGGCGTAGATGATCTGCCGCTGCCGGCGCGCGGCGTCGATCAGGCCCGCGCGCTCCAGCTCCTTGAGGTGAAAGGAGAGCGTCGGCGGCGGCACCGCGAGATGCTGCGCGATTTCCCCGGCCGCCATTCCCTCCGGCCCCTGCCGCACCAGCAGCCGGAAGATGGCCAGCCGCGTTTCGTGGGCAAGGGCGGCCAGACAGGAGAGGGCTTGCTTCGATTCCATGTTTCGACAATACTCGAATTCACGAATGGCGCAAGAGGCGAAGGAGGGAGCGATGCAGGACGACGACGCGGTACGGACGCTGGTGCGGGACCGCTACGGCGCGATCGCGCGGCAGGCCGGCAGTTGCTGCGCGCCCGCCGCGGCCACCGGGTGTTGCGGGCCGGAGATGGCGCCCGACGGGCTGAACGTGATCGGCGATGCCTATGCCGGCGTGGCCGGGCGGCTGGCCGAGGCGGACCTCAATCTCGGCTGCGGCGTGCCCACACTGCACGCGGCGCTGCAGCCGGGGGAGACAGTGCTGGACCTCGGCTCCGGCGCCGGCAACGACGTGTTCATCGCCCGCCATGAGGTCGGGGCGGAGGGGCGGGTGATCGGTGTCGATATGACCCCCGACATGATCGCCCGCGCGCGGGCCAACGCGCGCAAGCTCGGCTTCGCCAATGTCGAGTTCCGGCTCGGCGAGATCGAGCACCTGCCGGTCGAGAGCGGCAGCATCGACGCGATCATCAGCAACTGCGTGCTGAACCTGCTGCCCGACAAGGCGCCAGCCTTCGCCGAGATGTTCCGCGTGCTGCGGCCGGGCGGGCGGTTCTGCATCTCCGACATCGTCGCCTCCGGCACGCTGCCCGACGACGTGCGGCAGGTCGCGGCGCTGTATGTCGGTTGCGTCGCCGGCGCGCTGCCGCAGACGGAGTATTTGGCGCTGATCGCGGCGGCCGGGTTCACCGGCGCGCACATCGCCCAATCGACGCCGATCGACCTGCCGGTGGAGGTGCTGTCGGCGTATTTTTCCGCCGGGCGGATCGCCGAACTGCGCGCCTCCGGGCTGGCATTGCACAGCGTCACCGTGCTGGGCACCAAGCCGGCCTGATCGCCGTCCGCGCGCGCGAAGCAAGCGCGCGCGGTCCCGGTCGGTGTCCTTGATGAGCATGCCGAGATCCGCCGGGCCGCTAGACTGAGACAATCTTCCCGGCAGGCGCGCGACCGCCTCGGCTGACCCGCGTGACAGCCCAGCCCCTCTCGCCGCCCTGCATTCAGCTGCGATGTCGTCAGTCGGTGCGATACCGGCTTGCAAAAGCGGCCGCAATGAATAGGTGCCGGTCGTTTAGTCGGCGGCGCTGGCGTTCGAAATCCGCGCTGTCCGTCAACCGTCGGGGGAAACGATGCCGTTTGAACTGAAAAAGGCGAATGCAGAACTCAAAAAGCTCGTCCAGTCGTGGAAAGGCCTCGAAAAACGCTACGATGCGGTTGATACCGAGCACGGCGCGACGAACGCACGGATCGACGCCGGCGCGGAGATCATCATTGACCGAATCCAGGCTCTGCGTCGCGCGGGCCAATCCGGCAACAGCTTCAAGGATTTCCTCAAGGACCGGGAGGTCAAGCAAGCCAAGGATGGCATCGACGCGCTCGTCAAGGACCTCGCCGCCACGAAACTGACATTCCAGGCGGAGGTGACGACGTTCCGCAAAGACCTGGAGGCGCTGGCAGACTACACACACGCCGAGGCCGAAAAGGAAAAGAAAAAACACATCAAGGCGAGTCCCAACCTGACTTACGACAAGGCAGCGAAAGAGGGTGCGGGTAACGCCGTCGATCTCGCCGCGGTCCTCGAGCAACTGAAGGCAGACTCGCAGAGTGTCTTCACCAGATACGCGAAGTGGACGCCCCAGGCCGAGCAGGAGGAGGCCGATGACGCCATTGACCGAGCACTCAAAAAGGCCGGCCATGCGCCGACCGCCGGCACGATGGAAACGGCCATGCTGCCGATGGATCCACGCCGCTTGGGACCGCGGATCGCATCGGCCAAGAAACTGTCCGAAGACATCGACCAGCTCCTCAGCAAGCCGCAAGGCGATTCACCCATCGAAAGATCCGTGAATCTGGAAGACAACCGGAAGAAGGCGGTCCAACTGCTCAGGACGCTGGTGGAGCTGACGCAGGAACTCAAAACGTCCATCGATTCCGTTTCGCCCCAGCGCGCACGGGAGCTGCAAAACAGCAACATCGACCGGGACAAGAAGAATTTCACGGTCTACCAGCAGGCAAAGACGGCGCTCGGCGCGATGATGGCGATGATCAACGGGGCAAAGGAAAAGCTGGCGGATACCGGGCTGGACTGACCCCGCGCGCCGCGGTCTGATCGCATCGCGCCTGCGCGGCTGGGGGATTGGTCCGCCGCGGCCGGTTGCCCCGCGCGCCGGTTCGGCCCATCACTCCTCCCCACGATCCACCAGCGTCAGGGTGCCTACCGGAATGCGCTACGTCTCCACCCGCGGGCAGGCGCCCGTGCGCGACTTCTCCGGCGTGCTGCTGGCCGGGCTGGCGGAGGACGGCGGCCTCTACGTGCCCGAGACGTGGCCGGAATTCGGGCCGGCTGACTGGCGGGCGCTACGCGGCCGGCCCTATGCCGAGGTCGCCGCGCGCGTGATGCAGCCCTTCGTCGGCGGCGCCATCCCGTTCACGACGCTCGCCGCGCTGGTGCGCGACGCCTATGCCGGCTGGGGCCACGAAGCGGTGGCGCCGATCGTCCAGCTCGAACACAATTTGTTCGCGCTTGAGTTGTTCCACGGGCCGACGCTCGCCTTCAAGGACATGGCGATGCAGGTGCTCGGTCGCCTGTTCGACCATGTGCTGACGGAGCGCGATGCGCGCGTCGCCATCATCGGCGCCACCTCCGGCGATACCGGCTCGGCCGCGATCGAGGCGTTCGCCGGGCGGGCGCGCGCCGATGTCGTGATCCTGCACCCCGCCGGACGCACCAGCGAGGTGCAGCGGCGGCAGATGACCACGGTGATGGCGCCGAACGTCGGCAACATCGCCGTCGCCGGCACCTTCGACGACTGCCAGGACCTGGTGAAGGCGATGTTCGCCGACGGCGACTTCCGCCGCGAACTGCACCTCTCGGCGGTCAACTCGATCAACTGGGCGCGGGTGGCCGCCCAGGTGCCGTACTACGTCGCCGCCGCACTCGCCCTCGGCGCGCCGGACCGCGAGGTGGCCTTCGCCGTGCCCACCGGCAATTTCGGCAACGTGCTGGCGGCCTGGGTCGCCCGCCGCATGGGGCTGCCGGTGGCCCGCCTCGTGATCGGCTCCAACCGCAACGACATCCTGTTCCGCTTCCTCGACGCCAACGACATGAGCGTGCGCGCGGTCGAGCCGAGCCTGTCGCCGAGCATGGACATCCAGGTCAGCTCGAACTTCGAGCGGCTGCTGTTCGAACTGCTGGACCGCGATCCGGCCGCCACCACCGCCGCCATGACGCGCTTCCGCACCGAGGGACGGATGGGTGTCACAGAGGCCGTCTGGCACCGCGCCCGCAGCCTGCTTCACGCATTCCGCCTGGACGACGCGGGGACGCTGGCGGAAATCCGCCGCCTGAACGAGGCCTCGGGCTACGTCGCCGACCCGCATTCGGCAATCGGCATCGCCGCCGCACGTGCCCATCCCTGCCCCGGCGGCGCGCCGATGGTCGCGGTCGCGACCGCCCACCCCGCCAAGTTCCCCGACGCGATCGGGCGCGCGATCGGCCAGCGGCCCCCTCTGCCGCCGCGTCTGGCCACCCTATATGACCGTCCCGAGCGTTACACCCGCGCGCCCCGCGACCTCGCCGCGATCGAGGCGCTGGTCCGCGCCACCGTCCAGAGGAATGCTGCATGACCGAACCATCGGCGGCGATCCGCCTCACCCGCCTGCCGTCCGGCCTGACCGTCGTGACCGAGCGTATGGAGCGGGTGGAGACCGTGTCGCTGGGCGCCTATGTCGCCGCCGGCACCCGCAATGAGACCGAGGCCGAGAACGGCGTCTCGCACTTCCTCGAACACATGGCCTTCAAGGGCACGGCGCGGCGCAGCGCCGCCCGGATCGCCGAGGAGATCGAGGCCGTGGGCGGCCACATCAACGCCTACACCGCGCGCGAGCAGACCGCCTTTTACGTCAAGCTGCTCAAGGAAGACCTGGCGCTCGGCGCCGACATCATCGGCGACATCCTGACGCACTCGACCTTCGAGCCCGATGAGATGGAGCGCGAGCGCGGGGTAATCCTGCAGGAGATCGGGCAGGCCAACGACACGCCCGACGACATCGTGTTCGACCATTTCCAGGAAACCGCCTATCCGGCCCAGCCGATGGGCCGCCCGACGCTGGGGCGGGAGGGCGTGATCCGCGCGATGCCGCGCACCGCGCTGATGGGCTACATGCGGCACCACTACACCACCGCCAACACCGTCGTCGCCGCCGCCGGCAACCTCGACCACGACCGCGTGGTGGCGCTGATCGCCGAACATTTCGCCGACCTGCCGACCGCGCCAGCGCCGGCGGCGGAGCCCGGGCGCTATCAGGGTGGCGAGTTCCGCGAGGCACGCGACCTCGATCAGGTGCATATCGTGCTCGGCTTCCCCTCGGTCGCCTACGGCGATCCCGAGTATTACCCCACGATGCTGCTCTCCACCCTGCTCGGCGGCGGCATGTCCTCGCGGCTGTTCCAGGAAATCCGGGAGAAACGGGGCCTCGTTTATTCGATCTACAGCTTCACGGCCCCGGCGCTGGACGGCGGATTGTTCGGCATCTACGCCGGCACCGGCGAGCGGGAAGCGGCGGAACTGGTGCCGGTGACGCTGGAGGAACTGCGCAAGGTGCAGCGCGACGTGAACGAGGCGGAACTGGCCCGCGCGCGTGCGCAGGTGAAGGCCGGGCTGCTGATGTCGCTGGAAAGCACCGGCAGCCGCTGCGAGCAGCTCGCGCGGCAGTTGCAGGTGTTCGGCCGCATTGTGCCGGTCGGGGAGACGGTGGCCAAGATCAACGCCGTGACCATCGCCGACGTGCAGCGCGCCGCCGCCCACCAGTTCCGCGCGAGGCCCACCCTCGCCGCCCTCGGCCCGGCCGAGCACGTCCCGGCCCTGCCGGCGATCGCCGAACGGTTGGCCGCCTGACCGCCCCTTAAAAGTAAGCAGCCTCGATCTCATGCTCGATCTCAACCTGCTCGCCGACCTGATCGCGAAAGCCCGTGCCGCGGGGGCCGATGCCGCCGACGCGGTGCTGATCGCCGGCACCGCGCTATCCGTGCAGCGCCGCCTCGGCATCACCGAGCATCTGGAACGCTCGGAAGGGCGCGATCTCGGCCTGCGCGTATTCGTGGGCCTGCGTTCCGCCGTGGTCTCCTCCACCGCCGTCGATCCCGCGGGCTTCGACGAACTGGCCGCCCGCGCGGTGGCAATGGCACGGTTGGTGCCAGAGGACCCGTTCGCCGGGCTGGCGGCGGAGCGGCGGGCAGTCGATGCGGCGCCGCTCGACCTCGACGATCCCGCCGAGCCGGACGCGGCGGCGCTGATCGCGCGAGCGGGGGTGGCCGAAGAAGCCGCGCTGGCGGTTGCTGGGGTGACCAACAGTGAGGGCGCATCCGCCGGCTTCGGCCGCAGCGAGGTGGCGCTGGTGACCTCCGACGGGTTCGCCAGATCCTACGCGCGCACCAGCCATTCGGTCTCCGCGACAGCGCTCGCGGGCAGCGGCACGGCGATGCAGCGCGACTATGACTACAGCACTGCCGTGCATCTGGCCGACCTGGAGGACGCCGCCGGCATCGGCCGCAGCGCCGGGGAGCGGGCGGTAGCGCGGCTCAACCCGACGCGGCCGAAGACCGCGAAGCTGCCGGTGGTCTATGACCCGCGCGTGGCATCCTCGCTGCTCGGCCATCTGGCCGGCGCGATCAACGGCGCCTCGGTCGCGCGCGGCACCACGTTCCTGAGGGACCGGCTCGGCAGCCGCGTGTTTCCGGTCGGCATCGACATCATCGACGACCCGCAGCGCCACCGCGGCCTGCGCTCGCGCCCCTTCGACGCGGAAGGGGTGCCGGGGGCGGAGCTGGCGCTGGTCAGCGAGGGCGTGCTGACGACCTGGCTGCTGGATGCGCGCAGCGCCCGCCAGCTCGGCCTGCCCACCAACGGCCGCGCCGTACGCAGCGCCGGCGGACAGCCCGCACCCTCGGCGACCAACCTCTATATGCGGCCGGGCGCGCTGTCGCCGGCCGCGCTGATGTCGGACATCGCCGAGGGCCTGTACGTCACTGAACTGATGGGCATGGGCGTGAACGGCATCACTGGCGACTACAGCCGCGGTGCCGCCGGCTTCATGATCCGCGACGGCGCGATCGCCGAGCCGGTGGCCGAGATCACCATCGCCGGCCATCTGGCGGACATGTTCGCCCACCTGATCCCGGCCGACGATCTGCGGTTCCGTCGCGGCACCGATGCGCCGACGATCCGTGTCGAAGGCATGACCATGGCGGGGGCCTGACCCTCTGCCGCCGCGCGCGGAGCCACCCCATATCCGGGGCGAACGCGAACCGATGAGAGTTTGCATGCGTCGTCCAAGCCGCCTCTTCGCTGCCCTGCTGGCCCTTGCGCTGGTCCTCGCACCGGCGATCGGCATGGCGGCGGCCGGCAGTGGCGGCTCCTACGGTAGCCGCGGCACCCGCACGTACATGGCGCCGCCCACCACGCGCACCTCGCCCTATGGCGCGGCACCGATGCAGCGGAGCCTGACGCCGCGCCCGGCACCGTCCTATGGCTACAATTCGCCCGGTTACGGGTATGGCTACGGATCCCGCTCACCGTTCATGTCGGGGCTGATGGGCGGGCTGATCGGTGCCGGCATCGGCGGGTTGCTGTTCGGCCACGGGCTGTTCGGCGGCATCCACGGTGTCGCTGGTTTTCTCGGCCTGCTGCTGCAGATCTTCCTGATCGTCTGGGCGGTACGCTGGCTGCTGCGGCTAGTGTCCGGCCAGCCGTCCTTCGCCGGCGGGCCGGGCTATGCCCGCGTGGCGCTACCGGCGGGCTCGGTGCCGAATGCCGGCGGCGGGATGCCGCCCGCGCGCGGTCTGGCGATCGGGCCGGCGGACTACAACACCTTCGAACGGCTGCTGCATGACGTGCAGGCGGCCTGGTCGGCGCAGGACCTCAACCGAATGCGTCAACTCGCCACGCCGGAGATGGTCGGCGTATTCGCCGAGCAGCTTGCCGAGCAATCCAGTCGGGGCGTGCGCAACATCGTCTCCGACGTGCGGCTGGAGCAGGGCGATCTCGCCGAGGCCTGGAGCGAGGGCGACCGCGACTACGCGACCGTCGCCATGCGTTTCGCGATGCATGACGCCACGCAGGACCGCAGCGGTCGCATCATCGACGGCAGCGTGACCGAGTGGGTCAGCACCGTCGAGTACTGGACGTTCATGCGGGCGCGGGGCGGGCAGTGGCTGTTGTCGGCGATCCAGCAACAGGCGCGCTGAAGCGATTCGCGCGCATCCTTGCCTCGGCCTCCGGCCGGGGCTGGCCGCGCATGGCCGCGGCGCGCAGCGCCCTGCCGGCGGCGGTGCGCGGACGCATCTTCTTCTATCTCGGCGTACTGATCGTTCTGCTGTCCTTCGGCGCACCATCGAGCGGGCTGATCGACATCCCGATCAGCTTCATGCTCAAGAACAAGCTGCATCTTCACGCGCACGAGGTGGCGACGTTCCGCATGTGGGCGGCGCTGCCGCTATATCTTTCCTTCGTGTTCGGCTTCGTGCGCGACATGTGGAACCCGCTGGGGATGCGCGACCGCGGCTTCATCCTGCTGTTCGGCGCCGTCAGCACCGTCACGTATCTCATTTTCGCCTTCGCGCCGGTCAACTACGCGACCCTGCTGGTCGCGATGCTGCTGCTTGCCAGCGCGCTGCTGTTCATCGTCAGCGCGCAGAGCGGGCTGGGCTGTATGCTCGGCCAGCAGCACGCGATGTCCGGCCAGATGAGCACGATCTGGAACATCGTCGGGGCGCTGCCGGGGATCGCCGCACTGCTCGCCGGCGGCAGCCTGAGCAACATGCTTGAGCATGACGACGCCGACCGGGCGGTGCGCACCCTGTTCCTCTGCGGGGCGGCGATCATGGCGCTAGTCACCGTCTATGCCTTCTGGAAGCCGGCGAGCGTGTTCGGCAACCTCCGTATCGAGTCGGGGAATTCGCATCCGCTGGCCGATCTGCGCCGGCTGGTCCTGCACCGGCCGGTCTATCCGGCGCTGCTGATCTGGATGCTGTGGAATTTCGCGCCGGGATCGTCCACGCCGCTGCAGTATTTCATCCAGAACACGCTGCACGGCTCGGACGGGCACTGGGGCCAGTGGAACGCGATATTCGCCGCCGCGTTCATCCCGACCTTTGCGCTGTTCGGCGTGCTCTGTCGCATCGTGCCGCTGCGCAAGCTGCTGTGGTGGGGCACGATCGTGGCGGTGCCGCAGATGGTGCCGCTGCTGTTCATCCATTCGGTGCAGGGCGCGATGATCGCCGCAGTGCCGATGGGGCTGCTCGGCGGCGTGGCCACCGCCGCCTATCTCGACCTCATCATTCGCTCCAGCCCGCCCGGCCTGCAGGGCACGACGCTGATGCTGGCCACCTCGCTCAATGCCATCGCGGTGCGCTTCGGCGACGTGCTGGGAACCAATCTCTACGACCACCAGGGCGGGTTTTTCGCCTGCGTCGTGGCGATCACCGTGGTCTATGCGCTGATCCTGCCCACCCTGCTGCTGGTGCCGAAAGACCTGGTCGCGACCGCCGACGGTCAGGCGCCGCTCCCCGCCACGGCGCCGGCGTAGTGCGCGGCGCTACGCGGGCAGCACCTTGCCCGGATTCATCAGCCCGCGCGGGTCCAGCGCCTGCTTGATGCGCTGCATGGTCGCCAGTTCCGCCCCGCCGCGCCAGGTCGGCATCATGTAGGGCTTGAGCCGCCCGACGCCGTGCTCGGCAGAGAAGCTGCCGTCGAGGTCGCGCACCACCTCGCCCACCGCGTCCATCATCTCGTGGTTGTGCGCGAGGAACGCCTCCGCATCGGCGCCGACCGGGGCGGCGAGGTTGAAGTGAATGTTGCCGTCGCCGAGATGGCCGAACGCGACCACGCGCACATCCGGCATCAGCGCGAGACACGCTGCAGTGGCCCGACGGATCAGCTCCGGCACGCGCGAGACCGGGACCGAGACGTCGTTGCGGATCGCCGGCGCCTCGCGCCGCAGCCCCTCGGCATGTTCCTCGCGCAGCCGCCACAGCGCGCTCCGCTGCGCCTCGCTCTCGGCGATCACCGCATCGGCGATCTCGCCCTTCTCGAGAACGTCCGTCAGCGCCTCCTCGAGCGCCAGCCGCAGGCCAGCGTTGCGGCGCGGCGTGGCAAGCTCGATCAGCGCATAGTGCGGCGCCGGATGCGCGAACGGCAGCGACGTGCCGGGGATGTGGCGCAGCACGAAGTCCAGCCCTGTCGCCGCCATGTATTCGAACGCGACCAGTGCCGCCGGGTCCATCCGGTGCAGCCGCGTGAACAGCGCGAGCGCCGCCTCGGGCGAGGCGAGTGCCGCCATCGCCACCTCGGTCTCCGCCGCGCGCGGGGCCAGTTTCAGGACCGCGGCGGAGATGATGCCGAGCGTGCCCTCGCTGCCGACCAGCAACTGGCGCAGGCAGTAGCCGGTATTGTCCTTGCGCAGCCGGCGCAGCGCGTGCAGCACCTCCCCGTCGGGCAGCACCGCCTCGACCCCCAGCACAAGGTCGCGGGCGTTGCCGTAGCGCACGGTGTTGTTGCCGCCGGCATTGGTGGCGAGGATGCCGCCGATCTGGGCGGTGCCCTCGGACGCGATCGACAGCGGCAGCAGGCAGCCGGCCTCCGCCGCCGCGTCCTGCGCGGCTTTCAGCGTGACCCCGGCCTCGACGGTGATGGTCAGGTCGATCGGGTCGATCGCGCGCACGCGGTTCATCCGCGCCAGCGAAATGACGATCTGGCTGCCGTCCTCGGCCGGCACCGCGCCGCCGCACATCGAGGTATTGCCCCCCTGCGGCACCATCGCGACCCCGGCCTCGGCACAGGCGCGCACGACGCCGGCAAGCTCCTCGGTGCTCGCGGGCCGCACCACGGCCGGCGTTCGGCCGTGATACAGCGCGCGCCAGTCGGTGGCATAAGGCGCGGTGTCGGCCGGCTCGGTGAGCAGGCCGGCGGGGCCGACGATGGCGCGCAGCGCGGGGAGCAGGGCGGCAGGATCGGGCATGGCGAGAGGCTAGCGAAGCTTCCGTCGCGGTCAATGGCATCCCGGATCGGCCGGCTCACTCGCCAGCTGAACAGTGCTTCTGCAATTCCCGACAGACGCGCAGTACCGTCGCCACGACATGCGAGGTCGCGGACGCCTCGCCGGCAACGACGTTCCCCACGACCAGAAGCTGCGAGATCTGCTCGCTGACCGGTGAGACCGACAGGCTGACCGTGCGGTCGCCCTGGGCAAGATCGAAACGGCGTTTCGCACTATCCACGGCGATGATCCGCACCGCGTGATTCGCGCGCACCATCGCGGACATCTTCGCGAACACCAGGTCGGCGGGCACGTCGAGCAGCACCGAGGCTGCCTCATAGCCCGGGCTCTTGCCCTGCGGCTCCTGGCGCAATTGCTCGACCCTGCCGAGCGCCCGACGCGCCAGCATCGCCCACGGGGTCTGCGCCGCTGCCGGGGGCGGCGGATACCAGACGGCGCCTGCCACAAGCATCAAAGCGATCATGCGTCGCATTCCGCCCTCCCTCGGTCGATGCGGCAGCTTATCCCATGTCGCCGGGCGGGCCGCCCTCAACCGGCGCGCAGCGCCGTGACCAGTCCCGCGCGGCTGTGCACGCCGAGCTTGGCATACACGCTGCGCTGATAGCTGACGACCGTGCTTGCGGTCACGCCCATCGCGTCCGCGAGGTCAGCGCGCGAGGGGTCGCAGCCCAGCAGCAGGCAAAGCTGCTTCTCGCGTCCGGTCAGGCCCAGCGCCTCGATGCGCCGCAGCAGCGCCAGCGCGCGCGGCACGCGGCGCTCGATGGTGATGCCGATGCGGCCGGTCTGCTCCGCACCATCGGTCGGGCCGAGCCAGTAGGCGCGCAGCACGAACTCGCCCCAGATGGTGCGCCGGTGCAGCACCGGGGGCTTCTGCCCGAATTCGCCATTCGCGGTGGCCGTGAGCGTCCGGCACAGGTGCACGATCTCGGGAACCGGCCCGCGCAGGGGGTCCCATTCGGCCGAGGGCGACAGGCGCGGCAGCAGCGCCATTGCCAGCAGGGCGCGGACGCGGCCGCTCGCGTGCAGCACCCTGCCGTCAGGGCCGGCGACGAACAGGCCGCGATCGTCGCTTTCGACAAAATCGTCGTTCGCCACCGCCGCGCGCGTCATGGCGTGCGCGACGAAGCCGGAGACGAGTTCGAGCACCTTGCGATCCCGGGGCGTGTACGGCGCGTCTCCCGGCCCGCGGAAGAGATAGAGCATCCCGAAGATGCGGCCACTCTCCCGCACGCGCAGCATCAGATATTCGTCGATCCCGACCGGCCGGAAGATCAGATTGTAGAGCTCGCTGCGCAGCAGAGTACGACGATCGACCTTCAGACCGTGCTCCCACCAGTGAAGAACAGGGCTCGGCTCGGGACAGGTGAGGTTCTCGCGGAACACGCGGGCCACGTCCCGTTCGCGGCGGTTGTGGAACTCCTGCATGTAGAGTCCCAGGACCGGGGGCGAACGCTCGCTGTAGAAGTTCGTGATTTCAAGGTCCGGGCCGGCCCAGCGGAAATTCACGAAGCGTGAGGGCACCAACTGGCGCATCTCGCGCACCAGGTCGGGCATCAGCATCTCGCTGCCGATGCCGAGGCAGCACAGCCGTTGCACCCGCGCAAGCACCCCCTGCGTCAGGCCCGCTGGCGATCGTGGCATCCGGCACCTCCGCTACCCTGGTCGCACGCGGCCGGTCCCTTAACAGCGAGGTCATTTCTACCATTCCCACGGGAGGATTTCCATTCGGCAATCTGTGTAATCCCCACACGGCGCCCGGCACGGCGCCTCAATTTTGACGGGAGAAGGAGAGCGGGTCATGTCGTCCAGATTGCTGATCGTCGCGACGGCGGCGCTGCTGCCGTTCACGGTGCGGGCCGGGGAGATGCCGAAGCAGGGCAGCGAGACCTACACCAACGTCTGGGTGCTCACGTCAGGCAGCATGATGAAGGTCGGCGAGGGCAGCGTGCAGACTTTCACGCTCGACGGGATCGACACGAACGACGAGGGCGGGCTGTTCGACAAACTCGGCGGTCACTGCCTCGGCATCTACGGGATGGTAGCCAAAAAGGAGTTCGCGCGCGTCGTCTGCGTCAAGACCGACAAGGACGGCGATCAGATTTTCGAGGACGCCACCTCGACCGGCGGCAGCAGCGGCAAGACTGTCCTGACCGGCGGCACCGGCAAATATGCCGGCATCACCGGGGACGACGACTACACCTTCCAGATCATCAAATCCCCAACCGGCACGCCCCTGTTCCTCACCACCACCCATGTCCGGTGGAAATTGCCGTAGCTCAGCCGCGCGGCATCTCGGTGCGGAAGGTCTCGATGATATGGTCGGCGAGCGCGTCGGTGACCGGCTGGCGCGGCTCGCGGCCCTTCAGCAGCAGGATGCCGATATCGGGCAGGTCGGGCAGTGATTCGTCCTGCAACACGCGCAGCCCCTCCGGCAGCAGCGTCACCGGCGAGACAGTGAGCGCCAGCCCCGCCAGCACCGGCGCCGTCGTGCCCGCGAGTGTGGCGGAGGTATAGGCGACGCGATAGCGCCGGCCGATCGCGTTCAGCGCCTGCACGGCCACGCGCCGCCAGGAGCAACTGCCCGCCGCCAGCGCCAGCGGCAGCGGGTCGAGCCGATGCGGCGAGTGCCGCTCCGAGGTGATCCAGCGCAGCGGCCCGCGCCACAGCTCATCGGCCGGCCAGCGCGGCGGCTCATGACCCTCCGAACACAGCGTCAGGTCCAGGTCGCCGGCCTGCAGGCGCTCGATGCACTCGGACGAACTGGCGCAGGTGACATCGACCTCGACCGCCGGGTGCGTGTCGGCAAACCGCTTGAGCACGCCTGGCAGATAGCGCAGCGCGTAGTCGTCGGGCGTGCCCAGCCGCACCGTGCCGTGCAGTTGCGGCGCGCGGAAGGTGTTCCAGATGGCGTCGTTCAGCGCCAGCAACTCGCGCGCCCGCTCCAACAGATACTGCCCGTGCGGCGTCAGCGACACCGCCCCGCCCTTGCCGCGCAGCAGCACGCGCTGGCCAAGCGTGGATTCCAGCCGCTGAATCTGCATCGACACGGCGGATTGCGTGCGCCCGACGCGATCGGCGGCGCGGGTGAAGCTGCCTTCCTCCGCGATATAGGCGAAGGCGCGCAGCAGGTCGGGATCGAGGCCCATCGGGAGCGACATGGGCATCAGCATCCCTGATGCCGCCCATCAGGTCAATTCGTTTTTCTTATCCCCCGCCCACCCCCATCTTCGCGCCATCGGTTGCAGAGGAGGCGGCGATGACAAGCATCAGTCTGGTGCTGCCGGTGCGGCGGCGGCGGGAATGGGGATTGCGGCGGCTCGCGACTTCGCTGCTGACGCGCTGGCGGAAGGCGCGGCTGCGGCGGGAAACGCGACGCTACATCATGGGAATGGATGACCACATGCTCGCCGATATCGGCGTCTCGCGCGCCCAGGCGCTGTTCGAGATCGACCGGCAACGGTGAGCGGCGCCCTCGCGCCACCCTCTCCCGCTGTGCGGGAGAGGGCCGGGGTGAGGGTCAGTCGCGCTGCGGCGCGCTGGTCGCCCAGGCGTGGCCATGCACCAGCCCGTCGTCGTGGTCAGCGTGGTGCGGCGTGGGCGTCGCGGCTTCGTGGAACTGCTCCATCTCGGTGCTGCCGGCGAAGGCCGTCGTGGACGACCGCCCGGCCGAGATCGCCATGGCCACTGCGTCGAAGTAGCTGACGCCGACCTCGCGCTGGTGGCGCGTCGCGGTGTAGCCCTCGGCCTCGGCGGCGAACTCCGCCTGCTGCAACTCCGAATACGCCGCCATGCCACGCTCGCGATAGCCGCGGGCGAGCGTGAACATGCTGTGGTTCAGGCTGTGGAAGCCGGCCAGCGTCACGAACTGGAACCGGTAGCCCATCGCCCCGATCGCGCGCTGGAATTCGGCGATCTTCTCCGGCGCCAGCTTCTTCTTCCAGTTGAAGCTGGGCGAGCAGTTATAGGCCAGCATCTTGCCGGGGAAGCGGCGCGCGATCGCGTTGGCGAACCGCTCGGCTTCCTGCAGATTCGGCTCGCTGGTTTCCCACCACAGCAGGTCGGCATAGGGCGCGTAGGCGAGGCTGCGCGCGATCGCATACTCCACGCCCGCGCCCTCGCGGATGCGGAAGAAGCCCTCGGCGGTGCGCTCGCCGGACAGGAACGGCCGGTCGCGCTCGTCGATGTCGGAGGTGAGCAGTTGCGCGCTGTGCGCATCCGTGCGGCAGAGCAGCACCGTCGGCACGCCCTCGACATCCGCCGCCAGCCGGGCCGCGTTCAGCGTGCGGATATGCTGGCTGATCGGCACCAGCACCTTGCCGCCGAGATGGCCGCATTTCTTCTCGCTGGCCAGCTGATCCTCGAAATGCACGCCGGCCGCGCCCGCCTCGATCATCGCGCGCATCAGTTCGTAGGCATTCAGGCTGCCGCCGAACCCGGCCTCGGCATCGGCGATGATCGGCGCCATCCAATAGGTGCCGCTGTTGCCCTCCATGCGGTCGATCTGATCGCAGCGGCGCAGCGCGTTGTTGATGCGCTTCACCACCGCCGGCACGCTGTCCACCGGATAGAGCGACTGGTCGGGATACATCTGCCCCGCGGTGTTGGCGTCCGCCGCCACCTGCCAGCCGGACAAATAGATCGCCTTCAGCCCCGCCTTGACCTGCTGCACCGCCTGGTTGCCGGTCAGCGCGCCGAGCGTCGGCACGAACGGCTCCGTGCGCAGCAGGTGCCACAACCGCCGCGCCCCCATCTCCGCCAGCGTGTGGCGGACGCAGAAGCTGCCGGCGAGCCTTTCGACATCGGCGGGCGCGTAGTCGCGGGTGATGCCGGCGAAGCGGTCGGGCTCGGCCATCGGCGCACCGCTCGGCAGGCCATCGGGAGCAAACGTCGGGGTCGGGCGCATGGGCAGTCTCCGTGGGTCGGTCGCAGAGCGTCAATAATTCACGTTGCACCGCCGAAGTTTATCGGGAAAATGCGCTGCGACGCGCAATCTGGTAAGGATATTCACGGATGCCCGCGAAAATCCGTAAAGGCTGTGAAGCATGGCGAAGCCGCTGATCGGCCGCACCGTCCGCCGGCTGCGCCAGGAGCGGGACCTGACGCAGCAGGCGCTCGCCTCCCGCCTCGGCATCTCGGCCAGCTACCTCAACCTGATCGAGCACGACCAGCGCGGCATCACCGCCTCGCTGCTGATCCGGCTGGCCGAGACCCTGCGCGTCGATCTCGCCACCCTCTCCGGCACCACGGAGCGCCAGATCGAGGCGCAGTTGCGCGAAACCTTCGGCGACCCGCTGCTCAACGCCGAAACCGTCCCCGATGCCGAGGTCGCGGCGCTCGCCGCCGGCAGTCCCGCCGCCGCGCGCGCGGTGCTGGCGCTGTATCGCGCCTGGCGCGTGGCGCGCGAGGATTCCGGCGGCATCGCGCTCCCCTCCGGCCGCCGCCTGCTGCTGCCGACCGAGGAGACGCGCGACTTCTTCAACGACCACGCCAACCATTTCCCGAAGCTGGAACAGGCCGCCGAAGCACTCGGCGCCGAACTCGCCGCCACGCCATCCGAGATGAACCACGCCGTCGCCGAGCGCCTGCGCCGCCGCCACGGCCTGACCGTGACCGTCGGGCCGCTGGAGGGCGCGCTGCGCCGCTACGACGCCACCGCGCGCAGCCTGCAACTGTCGGAAATGCTGCCGCGCGAGAGCCGCGGCTTCCACATGGCCTTCCAGCTCGCCCTGCTGGAGGCGCGCGAGGCGGTCGAGGCCACCATGGCCGACCGTCCCGCTTCCTCGCCCGAGGCCGCAGCGCTCATCCGCATCGGCCTGCTCAACTACCTCGCGGCGGCACTGCTGATGCCCTACGCGGTCTTCCTCGCCGCCGCGCGCACGCTGCGCCACGACGTGGACGCGCTGGCGGCCCGCTTCGGCGTCAGCTTCGAGCAGGCGTGCCACCGCCTCTCCAGCCTGCAACGCACAGGTGCGCGCGGCGTGCCGTTCTTCTTCCTGCGCGTCGATCCCGCCGGCAACGTCAGCAAACGCTTCGCCGGCGCCGGCTTCCCCTTCGCCCGCTACGGCGGTTCCTGCCCGCGCTGGGTGGTGCACACCGCCTTCGCCACCCCGGGGATGCTGCGCGTGCAGGTGGCGCAACTGCCCGACGGCGCCGCGTTCCTGTGTTTCGCCCGCACCGTCACCGGCGCCGCCTCGCGCTGGGGCGAGCCGCCGCCGGTCCACGTCATCGCCATGGGTGCCCCGGTCAGCGCCGCCCCCGACATCGCCTATGCCGACGGCATCGACCTCGACCGCGCCGCCGTCGGCATCGGCCTCTCCTGCCGCCTGTGTGACCGCCAGGACTGCCGCAGCCGGGCGTTTCCGCCGCTGGAGCACCGGCTGTCGCTGGACCCGCACATGGCGAGTGCGAGTCCGTTCCGGTTTGAGGTGCGGGGGGCGGGGTAGCGCCTCGCACTCCCGCGCGTCGCCGGCGGGTGGACTGCGCAGCGCAACGCCAAATCGGAGTTGCGGGTGGGTTCTAATTTGAATTTGCGGGTTCGAATCGCCGCAGACCTTTCGCGTCACCAGCGTAGAGCCGAGCTCCGGCCGCGGCTGGAATTGCCGCTTCAGAGTACGCAAGCCAGCGACCCGAGGCGTCGGTTCGTTCGCAGTAGATCCTCCGCGCTCCCATTGCCCTTCAGATCGTCATATTAACGAGTCATCATATCAGCGAGCCGGGCCTTCAAACGCTGACATGCAAAATGCTGCGCTCTCGTTCCGTTATCGTTTCCGGAAAGCTGCGTCCAAGAGCCGCGGAGTCGAAGGTCGCAAGTTCCCGCGCTAAAAAATAAAAATTTCGGACTACGAAATTTACGAAGCGGACTGGTGTCAGTGGGCATGTTACAGGAATCCGACAATTCTGGTACTGGCCAAGAGTGAGATGCGACTTCGGGTGGTCGACCTCGATGTGTTCGAGCGGGTCCGCCGAAAAATCAAACCGGAGTGGAAAACGTACTAAGTATTTACCGACAATGTCTCCGAACATCTCATCCTCCTCGTAGACCTGCCGCGCGTCGTCGTATGTTTGAAGTGCCGGCGCTGGAAAGAAAGCTAACCGGTGCGACGAAACGTCGTCGTTTTCGAATCTGTAAACCAGTTGAACTAACGCGCCGTCAATCATTTTCAAATTAAACGCGCGAGCTCTCTCCAGTTCCAGAAACGCTTGGCTGTAAGGTATGTTTCGCAGCGACGCCGAAAGATCAGGCGCTCCCTCAATGCCAATCTCGCAGGTGCGACTGCCTGTGTTGCGTAGCGTTGGATACCGCTGCTCGTTAGACAGGCCAGCCTCGATCATCTGGGTGATCGCGAGGCGAATGTCTTGAAATGTCTGCCTCGGAGTCATCCTTTCTGCAGCAAGCGCTCCAGGCGCTTCCTCATCGTAGGTGGAAGGTCCTCGGCCTGAAGTTCGCCTTCGTCGATTGCTGCAAGAATCTTTTCCAGGTCCGCGACATTCCTGCTTAGGCGGGCTCTTGCCGCTCGGGTCATGTCTCTGTTGATCGTATGAAGCTCGCGTCGTTTGGCTTCGTCAGGGTATTGGAAGCGCAACGTGAATCCGTTTGCTCTTACGCATTCAAACTCTGCGATTAGCGCCTGCATGTCTTGGCCGACGCCCAGAACCCTAACCCAGGCCTTTGACCGCGTGATTGCGGTGAAAAGCTGATTCCTTGCCCGGGTGAGCCATGCCGGAATGAACGCATTATAGCAGTCGTGGGCGTTGATGACATAGACCATCGCAGCCTCATTTCCCTTGGCGCGAAATATCCCCGTGAACGTGACCACGTCGTTCTCAAAAAAAACGTCAGGCGAGCCCGACACGCCCGCCAGTGAAGAATTCACCCCTTCCTCGAATAGTTTGGCTCGCGCCTTAGCAACGGCCTTACGTGTTCTCAGCGGTTCTGGGTTAATAACAATTATATCCTCGGGCGCGAGTTCATCCTCGCGGATGTTCTTAAGTATCTCTCGTACGAGCCATTCGTCCTGAGCTTCCGTCGTTTCGAAAGCTCTGAAGTGGATCAGATCATCTATAGCAGAATGTGATTCTAGAAATGGTGGGCTCGTTTCCGGCGTTCTGGCCAGACTGACCTCTCGACCGTCTGCTAGTTCGCCAGCAACTACGGAGTAACCCACATCAAGCCACAACTGGTTGTGGTCAAAAATTTGTATCAGTCCACCGGGCTGCCGATAGATGCCAAACCCGAGCGCATGGGCAGTGACGAGGACAGGCCGCGGGTTCCGGTAGCAGCGCTCGAGAATGATGTCTTGCCGGGCCCTGCCCGGAGCGTCAGGCTCAAACGACACTAACGAACGCCCTTCGGCTGTGCTTCCGAAGATTTCTTCGGGCGGAGGAAGTGACGCGTTTGTCAAGCTCTGCAGTTCGTCGTATGCGTAGACTAGCCTTTTGGGCTGCTTGAGCATCGCATAACAGAGCCGAAGGAAGGCGGGCGGAAGGTCCTGCGCCTCGTCGACCATGATGGCATCGAAGCGCTGCACGGGCTCAGGCACGGACGCAAGGGCTTCCTCGCACGCTCCGTTGAATTCCTTCGCATCGCCGAACTTGGACCGCGCCGCTTGAAAGTCGAAATAAGCGGAGCCGTTATCGCGTGTGAACTGAAAGTAGAGTCCTTCTGGGGAAGTCGGGGATCCCCAGGAGTGCATGATGTGCACTCGATCCCAGTCGGGCTCTTCGCTAGTCTGCTCTATAACGAAAGTGTTTATTAGGCGCTCAAACTGTCCTTTCAAAGAACGCGTATTGAATGTTACCGCGATTTTCCAATCCGGATTCTGGGCGTGCAAATATGCAACCTTGAGGGCGAGCACGATTGTCTTACCTGAGCCTGCGAGGCCCCGAATACGCTGAACACCGTCCACCGTTTCCACCACGGCCGCCCCTTGGTGCGCGTCAAGGTTCGCAATGGAGTTGTTGAGAAGCTGTAGCTTCGACCCTCGAGAGTCGGGCTTTACAGATTCCTTCTTCCGCCGACCCTTCCGTATGTTGGTCAGAGCCTGAATCGCCGAGCAAAGTGCGGGGTAACTATCTCTCTCTCGCCAATCGACACCGCCTAAAGTGGAGTCCAGCTCAGCCCGATTTTTGCAGACCGGGTACATCGCGTCAGCATTTGGCGGCGGCGACGCCGCGGGTGCGAAAGTCACTACAGACAAAACAACTAGAAGTTGACGTTGCCGCACCAAAGCAGGGTACTGGAGGAGCTTGGCTTGCAGCTTCGCAAAGAGATTATCCTGTCGCGACCGGAAATCCCCGAGTTCGCGGCCTTCGACGACGTCAAACGCAACTGCTCCATGCTCCGGACTCAATAGCAGCGCATCGAACGGAAATGCTCCCTCTGGTGTCCCCAGGATCGGGTAACCGATGTATAGAGTTCCGTTGATATTTGGTAACCCCTCGAGGGCGTCCGCGAGCTGGCGGGATGCGACGGGTTTATTCGTGCTTCCCCAAATTATACTTACCATGCGCGATTGACCTTCGGTCCAACGTCGGACGAGTTGCGATACTCGCGCTTGGTGCCCGCCCCCATAGCGGAAACACGGCCCGGATGCTCACCCTGCCTTCCCATCCGGCGCATAGTCGCGGCTTCCCTTGGTTGGATCAAGATGCCGACTATTCCCCGCGCGATCAGTTCGATAGCCCCTGCGGGACAATGCCGCTTCTGCCGCCCGAGCGCCACGGAGGAGCACCCAGGCCGCGTCGGGCGCATAAGCAAGGCGCCATGTGCCGATGCAGCCCAACGGGCGAACGGGCCGTCAGCGTCTTCTCCCTCCGATCCGCCTGCTCCGAATGACGGACGCCCAACCGGGGGAATACGGCCCCACCGCGACGCAGCGACCGAACGGCGAATACGGCCGTCCCATCGCGCGATCGACAAGATCGCGCCTGACCGGCATGCGCGCAATCTGTATCGTCCCGTGCGGCGCCGGAAGCCGCCATCGTGGCACCCATCGGCGCATGGCGCTTCAGGTCCAACTCGCGCGCGCCCCACCTACCCACACCACCCATTCAAACTCCGCGGCTGAATCCGCAGCAAATCCACCGTCTCCCCCAGCCACGAGATCGCCGGATACACGTCCGCCGCAATCTCGTCGGGCGAAACCTGTATGGCCGAGACGTGGTAGGTCGTGTCGTTCTCCGGATCATGGAACCAGCCATTGCCCCACCGTCCGGCGCCGGTCGGATGCAGTCCCCAGATGATGACCCGGCCGCACATTCCCGCCGTCCGCAGGCTCGGCTTGCGCAGCCAGACCACGCTGCCGCACAGGGCATTCTCGCACGCGAACAGGCGCACGGCGGCCTTGTGCTCGACCAGCCAGATGCCGTCGGGCGTCTCGGCACGCGCGGCCGAGACGACGGCGCACAGCGCGATCGCCAGGAACATGCGCATGGCTGCACTCCTCATCATCCGACCACCTGCAGCGAACCGGGGACGGGATGGCGCGTGGTCGCCACCCGGCTCGGCCGTGCGGCAGCATGTTCCGCCCGTCACGCGGCTGCGGCGGCAGTTCGACATGTGGGCAGTCTGCCGCATCCCGCGCGGCACCGGAACCCGTCGCTTCTTGCCTCGGCGCATCGCACTTCGGTGCGGCCCTGAAGCCGCGCTACCCGCACTGCCTGCGGATGGAAAGGGCGCGCAGCCGGGCGGCTCGCGCCTGGGCGCGCTGGACCTGCTCGGCGTCGCGGAACCGCTCGGCCTGCAACCACATGGCGGTCTGGTCGTCGCCGAAACCTGCGCCGGGCCACAGTGTGCGTTCGACGGACTCGGCATGGACCATCGCGGCCGAGGCGCGGCGTGCGATGGCGTCCATCTCCCGCATCTGCGCGTCCAGCTCGGCGCAGGTCAGCCGATCGTCGCCGGGCTGCACCGGCTCCGCCGGCGCCAATGCCCGCGACCCTGCCGGCGTCACGCCGCAGGCCGCCAGCGACAGCGCGACGGACGCGCCGAACACGCCGATCCGCCAGGTCATGTCCGCCCCTTCACCCCACTTGCCCAGCCCCCGCCCATCTGTGTTAGTAATTCTGTCGTGACCCACGCCGCCACCCCTGCCGAACGCTTCGCCGGCATCATCGACACCCTGTGCCAGGCGGTCGCGCGACGCGGCGGCGGCCGGGACCGGCTGGCCGGGACGCTGGTCATCCTGATCTGGCGGCACCTGCGCCACCTCGCCGCCCGGATCGTGGCGCTGGCCGCCCGTATCGAGGCCGGCCGCCACCGGCGCTACCCCTCCCGCCGCCCGCCCCGCCGCCCCGCCGCACCCCGGCGCAGCACCCCGCGCGTCCTGCCGCACGGCCCCGCCTGGCTGGTGCGACTGGTGCCGGAGGCGGCGGCGGGCGGGTCGCAACTGAGCTACCTGCTGGCCGAGCCGGAGATGGCGGCCCTGCTCGACGCGGCGCCGCAGATGCGCCGCCTGCTCCGCCCGCTCTGTCGGATGCTCGGGGTCCGCCTGCCGCCGCGCCCGGCCGAGCCGGCCAGCCCGATGGCCACCGAGCGCCGCCCAACCCCGGATACGCCCCCAGGCCCCGCCCCGCTTCGCCCGCCACCGCAGCAGCCGCCCCTCGCACGATCGCGCGGCCGGCCCGTGCCGGATGTTGCGTGAGCGCCGGGGCCGGCGCGCGCCGTCAATGTTCCGGGTCAGCACCGAACCTGGCGCGGCACCGGCTCGCCCGGCACACGCCAGTAGCGTCCTGCCAGCGCGATCCGCAGCGCCAGACGCCGCGCGCCGCGCAGGTCGATCTCCGCCGCGCCGTCGGTCCAGCGGAACTCCGCCTCAGGCGCGTGCCAGCCGGCGCCGAGCCGCGCATCGTCCAGCGCCACGGCCTCCCGATCCAGCCACAGCGCGCCGACCGCGACCCCCAGCCGCCGCGCATCCGCCCCCGGCCCGTCCAGATGCAGCGGCACGGCGGCGCGCGACACCAGACGCAGGCACCCCGCCCCCGGCGGCAGCGTGGCCCGCCACACCCCGTCCCGCCGCCGCAGCGCCAGCCGGCGATGATCGGCGGTGGCGTGCAGGTCGGGGTCGCTCGTCACGCGATGGCCCAGCGCCGCCGCCCGCGCCGCCAGCACCGCGCGGGCTTCGGTCAGCTCCGACCCCGCGATCACCAACGGCAGGCAGCCGGCCTTGGCCCAGATGCCCAGCGCAGCGGCTTCGTCCGGCGCAAAGCGCGGGTGCAGCGCGGTCGCCGCGCTGCCATTGGCAAACGCGGCGCGGTTGCCGGTGTCGAGATACGATTCCGCCGCTGCCCCCTCGGCGAACAGGATGTCGTGGCGATCCAGCTCGACATGGAAATAGGCGATGCGGCCCCCGTGCTCCTCCTGCACGATGGAGGCGCCATTGATCAGATAGCGCACCGGGATCAGCCCGCCTTGGATGGCCAGCGCGTGATCGGGCGACAGCAACAGGTCGCGCTGCGGCTGCCCCGGCGCCAGCGCGCCCGCGCGCACCCGCACCGGCATCACGTCGGCCGGGCACGGATGGCGCATAGGGTCGAGTTCGCGCCAGCCGACCCAGACCACCGGCGCCAGCCGCCCCTCGCGCGTGACGACGCGGTCCTCGCCGGCGACCAGCGCCTCGACCGGCAGCTCGCCGCGCGCGGTCAGAATGCGCGTGCCGCGCAAAAAGCACGGCGCAAGCTGCACGGTGTCAGTGAACTGCAGCAGTTGCACGTTGGTCAGCGTGTCGGTGACGCCGGTGAGCGTGTCGGTGACGGTGACGGTGCCGGCGTTGGCAGCAACCTGGAAATCGGTTGACGGAGCGTCGAAGATCGCGGTGTTGGCACCGCCGCCGCCGTCGATCGTGTCGGCCTGCGCGTTGACCACGAAGCTGTCGTTGCCGGCCCCGCCGATCGCGGTGGTGATGGTGGTGCCCTCGGCGATGCCGATATTGCCGGTCAGGCCGTCGGCACTGCTGAACGCACCGGGATTGAGGTTGACGTACGATGCGGCACTGAAGCCCGAGAGATCGAGCGTGTTGTTCTGCCCGGCGTCATACAGCGTCACCACCGGCACGGTGTTGACGGCGAAGTTATAGACCGACAGCGCGGAGTTGGCGGCAAAGCTGGAGTTGAAGCCGAACGTGTCGTTGCCCGCCAGGACGGAAGTGTTGGCGCCGTAGATCATCTGCGCCGCGCCGATGTCGTACAGCATCGGCGTCTGCGGCTGGATCGTGGTGGTGCCGTCGGTCCAGACGGCACCGGACTGCGACCCGCCGATATAGGACATCACGCTGTACTGGCGCGTGTCGGTGTAGAAGATCTGACTGGTGAGGAAATCGGCGTTGACTCCGCCATCGTTGTACGGCCCCGGATGGCCGAAGCCGATGGCGTGGCCCAACTCGTGCAGCACGGTCAGGAAGCCGTAGCCGCCATAGCCGCTCGTATCATTGGTGCCGAGGCCGCTCAGATCGGTCCAGCCGGCGACCTGGGTGTCGATGCTGATCGTCGCGCTGGTGGCCACGGTGGTGATGCCGGCCGCGGTCACCGTATAGGACGTGTCGGCCGTGTCGGCGTTGTTGGTGGTGATGACCAGATCGGCGGGATGCGTCGCGTCCGCGGTGGCAAAGCTGATGTTCGCGATATCCTCATAGAGCGTCATCGCCCGGAGGAAGCCGCTCTCATCGCTCGCGCTCAACGTCGCGCCGGCGTCGAAGCTGTAGTAGATCGTCGCCGGCGTCGGCCAGCCATGCGGCATCGCCGTGCCGCTGTTGTAGGTGTTTGCGTCGTTCTGGACGATGTAGGTCTCGACCTGGGTGGGCGTGCCGATCTGCTCGGCGGTCAGCACCGTGCCGCCCATTCCGTCGGGCGTGGCGTTCAGCGTCGTCGCCCCGCCGCTGACGGTGAAGGCGGCGACCGCGCTCGTGCCGTTCAGCACCGTCAGCAGATGGCTGGTCGCGTCATAGGTCGTCGCGGTGGCGGCAGCGGCGATGTCGATCACGTCGTGGCCGGTGAGATTCGCGATCGTGCCGGCGAACGCAGCGACGTTATTCAGATCAAGCGTCGCGTCGGTCGCCGTGCCGAAACTCACCACCTGCCCCGCGCCGACCGCGCCGTCCAGCGCGACATGGTCGCCGACCAGGATCGTGCCGGTGCCGCTGACGCTGTCGGTGATGGTCAGCGTGCCGCCGATGTCGGTGATGATGCCGCTGTTGGCTACACCGCCGCCGAGGGTGACGACGCCGCCGGCGTTGCTGATCGTGCCGCTGTTGGCGACACCGCCGGTTGCGGCTATGGTGCCGAAACAGGCATCGGAGATGCTGCCGGCGTTGTTCAGCGATCCGGTGATGTCGATGGTGCCCGCATCGTAGAGTCCGCCGACCAGTTCGCTCGCCAACATCGTGCCCAGGTTGGTCATCGGCCCGGTCACGTCCAGCACGCCCTGAAGCAGCGCCTCGACCATGCCGAGGCTCGTGCTGGTGACCGCGACGGCGATGTCGAGCGTGCTGGCGTCGTTGGCGCACAGCAGGCCGCTGCTGGACAGCACCGCGTCGGCGGCACCCGTGACCGACAGCGCGCTGCCGTTGCTGGCCTTGAGCGTGCCGGTGTTGGTGAACGTCGCAAGGCCGCCCTGGTTCTCGATGTCCAGCGTCAGCGCGGCGCCGGAGAAATCGCTTTGCAGCGTGCCGGCAAACCCGACCGTGCCGCGCGTCACCAGCACGCCGCCCAGGCCCGGCGCCGCTTCGGTGAAGAGGTACATGAGGCTGCTGAACTGCTCGTTGCTGACATCGAGCGTCGGCGTCGCCTCGCCGCCGGCCGGAGTGAAGATGACGGTGATGCCGTCGAGCGTGCCGCGGCCGGGCGTGGTCGCATCGGCGGCGGTGATGCTGACCGACCCGGTGAAGATCTCCGCCGTGTCGCCGGCGGTCGGGGGGGACGTGTACTGATGCAGATTGGCGTCGATCCAGGATGTCGCGGTCGAGAACCAGTCGCCTGCGCCGGACAGCCCCGATTGCGATGTCCACTGCTTGGTCGCCATCATCGTCACCATTTGGTTTCGTGACCGACACGCTAACGCGGCGCGCGCGCCGGCCGGAAGTCTGCCGTGCAAGAGGTGAATCGACTGTGGCTGTCGTTTGGACAGGTTTCGTGTAAACACGCTTCACATGACATTCGATCGCGACCGGGACCGCGCGCAGCGCGACAGCTACCATCACGGCAACCTGCGGGAGGCGCTGGTGGAGGCGGCCTTGCGTCTGATCGCCGAGCGCGGGCCGGCTGGCTTCGCCTTCGTCGAACTTGCCCGCGCCGCCGGCGTCAGTCCCGCCGCCCCGTACCGGCATTTCCGCGACCGCAACGCCCTGCTCGCCGAGGTCGCCCGCCGCGGCTTCGCCCGCTTCGCCGGAGCGATGGAGCGCAACTGGAACAACGGCCGGCCCGACCCGGTCACGGCGCTGGAGAATTGCGGGCGCGCCTATCTCGATTTCGCCCGCCGCGATCCGGCCTCCTACGCGGTGATGTTCGAATCCGGCGTGCCGCTGGACGACCCCGCACTGCGCCAGGCATCCGACCTCGCCTTCTCGGTGCTGCGCGGCGCGGCCGAAGCCGCCTGCGCCACCGCGACCGGCCGCCGCCCGCCGGCGCTGATGGTGGCCCTTCACGTCTGGGCGATGGCACACGGCATCGCCTCGCTGTTCATCAGCCACAGCCACAGGCTGCCGATGGAGCCCGAGGAACTGCTGGAAGCGGGGCTGCTGATCTATCTGCAATCGCTCGGGCTTGCCGGCATCCCGGACAATCGCTGAACGGAAGGCTTGACAGCGCCGGGGCGCGTCCCCAGGATGTAAATGCCATTTACATCGACCTGGGAGGGTCTCATGGTGCTCGCGGCGAAGATGGACGAATTCGGCCGCGGCGGCTGGATTGCGGCCATGATCCTCGCCTTCTGGGTGTTCTGGCCGCTCGGGCTGGCGCTGCTGGCCTTCCTGCTGTTCAGCGGCCGGCTGCGCGCCTGCACCCCGAACGGGGCGGGGCCAAACGGGGCCGGGCGGTGGCACAACATGGAGGGGCGCGGCGGCTGGTGCGGTGGCGGACGCGGCCGGTGGAACCGCCCGCCAGCCAGCGGCAACGCCGCCTTCGACGATTATCGCGCCGAGACGCTGCGGCGGCTGGAGGAGGAACAGCAGGAATTCCTGGCCTACCTGGAGCGACTGCGCCGCGCCAAGGACAAGGCCGAATTCGATCAGTTCATGGCCGAGCGCCGCAACCGTCCGAGTGAGCCCGAGGCGCCGCCCGCTTCCGCCTGACCGGCCCGCGCCGACAAGCAACGCGCCCCTCCCGGACGGGAGGGGCGCGTTCTGTGTCTCAGGCGCTCAGCGGATGCCAGCGTCGATCAGCGGAACCAGCCCGCCGATCGTCTGCGGCGTCACCACGCCCGCGCCGGTGTTCAGCGACAGGCCCGGCATCTTGTATTTCGACGTGAGCACGCACTGCAGCACCGGGAAGAAGCCCTGCAGGTAGAGCAACTGATCGAGGGTCGCGGAAACGTAGCCGCTCTTGAGCCCGTCGATCGTGGCCGGCACGAGGTCGATCCCGCCGACAGTGATCTCACCCGGCTTCTTGCCAGCTTTCTTGAGCACGTCCGCGAGAATGCCGGTGACACCACCGTGCTGCGTGCCGATCGCCTTGAGGTGCGGATGCGACTGCACATAGGCGGTCAGCACCGGGATCGCGAGCGACGGATCGGAGTTCGCTTCCTGCGTGATCTCCAGCCGATCGACCTTCAGGCCCGCCTTCTCCAGCGTGTCCGCCAGGCCCTTTTCCGACAGGCCGCGCTCGGCCTGACTGAACACGCCATAGACCATCGCCTCGTCACCGGCCTTGAGGTGGCCCGCGGCGATCATGGCGTTCGCGGTCAGCGAACCGCCGGCATAGAGATCGACGCCCGCGTAGCCGAAGCCCTTGGTGCCGAATTCCTTCTGCAGCGGCGTCAGCGGCGAGTTGCCGTCAGTGACGACGATGCCTTCCTCGACCGCCTGCTTGACCAGATCATGGAATGCATCCGAGCCGGGATGGCCCATGATGACGATGCAGGTCGGCTTGGCCGCCATCGCCTGCTTGAACTGCTCGATCATCTTCTCAGGCGCCCACTGCGAGAACTGCTCGTTGAGCTTGTCCACGCCCAGTGCCTTGGCCGCCGCGGCCGCACCGGTCTGGCGCGCCAGCACCGGACCCTCGCCGGGATTGCCGCCCATCTGCATGTAGATCGTCACCCCCTTGCCGGGCGGATCGGCGGCCTGCGCGAGCGTGGCGCCCGTGAGCAGCGCCGTGGTCGCCGCGGCAGCAAGGAGCAGTCGGTTGCGTTTCATGGGTTGCCTCCTGGTCTGTTGTTCAGGGTGACGGTCGTCGCCGCACCGCGCCCCCCGGCGCGCCGGGCCGGCCGGACGCGGCGTGCCGGTCCGGCTCCGTCGATCGGCCGAAGCGGCGCAGCAGTTCGGCCCGCCGCCCCGGCTCCTCGACGAACAGGTAGAAGATGATGGCAATGAGGAAGATCAGCCCCTGCACGGTGCGCACCCACGCGCCGGTGAGGCCGGAGGCGACCAGCCCGGCCTCGATCATCCAGATGATGAGGCAGCCGAACACGGTACCGACGATCGTCGCGCGCCCGCCGAAGATCGAGGTGCCGCCGATCAGCACCGCGGCGATCGCGGTCAGCAGATAGCCCTGACCTTGATTGCCGAAATAGTTCTTGTTCTCAAGCGTCAGCATGATCGCGGCGACCGCGGCCAGCGTGCCCATCATCGTGTAGAGCTTGATCTTCTCCCGGCCGACATTGATGCCGACGACGCGCGCCACGTCGTTGGAGTCGCCGATGAACAGGATGTGCTCGCCGAAGCGGTGCCGATTGAGGATCAGCCACAGGAAAATCACGATCAGCGCCGTCCACAGCGCCTGGATCGAGATCTGGTCCTGCCACGCGATCGAGTTCGGGTTGCCGAAATTGCCGACGATGAACTGCCAGACGCTGGTGTCGTCCGCGCCACGCAGTGCGTACGACTTGCCGCCCGACAGTACCGTCGCCATGCCCGCCCAGAAGAACTGCGTGCCCAGTGTCGCGATGAAGCTCGGGATGCCGATACGCGCGATCAGCAACCCGTTGACGACGCCGACCAGCACGCCGGAGGCAAGCCCGCCCGCCACGGCGAGCCAACCGAGTTGATACTGCTTGAACAGCACGGCGAAGACGTAGCCGGAGAAGGCGATCACCGAGGGGAACGAAAGGTCGATCTCGCCCGCGCCGATCACGAAGGTCAGCCCGATCGCCAGCAGGATCAGCGGCGGCGCGGTGGAGAGCAGTGTCGTGTAGATCTGAGGGGCGAGGAACACCTCCGGCGCCGTGTACATGAACAGCGCCAGCATCAGCGCGAACACGACGATGATCGGCATGCCCTCGATGCGGGCGAGCAGGCTTGGGCGGGCCGCGCGGTCGGACATGCGGGCGTCTTTCAGCGATGATGCTGCTGCAGGTCGATGACGTACTCGGTGAGTTCCGCGACCGACATGTCGCGTGGGCTGATGTCGGCGACGATCACGCCGCGATCCAGCACCACCAGCCGGTCAGCGACCGCATGCACATGGGCGAGATTGTGCTCGATATAGATGCAGGCGCGGCCGGAGTCCTTGATGCGGCGGATGAAGTCGAGCACCTTGCGCACCTCGGCGACCGCGAGTGCCACGGTCGGCTCGTCGAGGATGATGAGGTCGGAGTTGAAGTGCATCGCCCGCCCGATCGCGATGCCCTGGCGCTCTCCGCCCGAGAGCAGCTTGACCGTGGAATCGACCGAGATACCCACGCCGCGGAAGCCGATGGTGTTGAGCAGGATGTCCTGTGCGATCCGCTTCTCCTCGCGGATCTTGATGAAGCCGAGGCGGTTGGTGATCTGCCGGCCGACGAAGAAGTTGCGCCACAGTGGCTGCTTCTCGCCCAGCGACTTGTCCTGATAGACAGTCTCGATCGACATCGCGTGCGCCAGCCCGACCGAGTGCCGCGCCAGGTCGATCTCCCTGTCGCGCACGTAGATGCGTCCGCCGCTTGGCGGAAAGACGCCTGTCAGTACCTTGATCAGCGTCGATTTGCCCGCGCCGTTGTCGCCGATCAGGCCGACGATCTCGTTTCGGCCGATCGCCAGGTTGATATCGCGCAACGCGTGGACGGCGCCGAAGAACTTCTGCACTCCGTCCATGCGCACGATATGGGTGAACTCCGCACCGTCGGCCGCCGCCGTCCGGTCGCTGTCGAGGCGGGTTGTCATGCGCGTCCTGCGTCTCCCCCGGCACCGCACGCGGCGGCATTTGTCAGGCATTTGGGCGCATTTCGCGGACGGTGTCAACCGGCCGCGCGCCCGCGCGGCGGGCGGAACGTTGTGGCTATGGGGAGTGGTGCGGCAAGCGGAGCGCCGGCACCCCCCGGCCCCCTCCCGCGCGGGGTGGGGCGCCGGAGGACGAGGCGCGGCAACGGGCCCCGCGGCCCGCGCCGCTCGGAAGGTCAGGTCTTCAGTTGGTCGCCCACCGGGAGATTGCGGATGCGCTTGCCGGTCGCGGCGAAGATCGCGTTGCACAGCGCCGGTGCGAACGGCGGCAGCGGCGGTTCGCCGACGCCGCTTGCATGAACTTCATAGGGATGCGGCACGATGTGGACCTTCGTCACCTTCGGCGATTCGTCGATGCGCACCATCTGGTAGTCGTCGAAGTTGCCCTGCTGCACCCGCCCGTTCTTGAAGGTGATGTTGCCGTATTTGGCAAGCGTCAGCCCCATCACCGCCGCCCCTTCGACCTGGGAGGCGATGCGTTCCGGATTGACGTGGAAGCCGCAGTCGATCGCGGTGTCAACCCGCGGCACCGAGATCGTCCCGTCCGGCGCCACCGCCACCTCGACGACTGTTGCGACGTAGGTGACGAAGCTGCGGTGCGCGGCGATGCCGAGGCCGTGGCCGGGCGGCAGCGTCCGACCCCAGCCGGCTTCCTTCGCCGCCACTTCGGCAACATTGCGCAGTCTGCCGGCGTCGATCGGGTAGGAGTCCCACGGCTCGCCGTAGTCCCAGAACATGTCCTTCGCGACGGTCTGTCGCAGATCGACCACCCGCGGCGGGCCAATCAGTTCGAGCAGCATGTCCTTCTGATCCCGGCCCAGCGCGTGCGCCAGTTCGGCGACGAAGCTCTGCACCGCGAAGCCGTGGGGGATGTTGTACACGGAGCGGAACCAGCCAATACGGGTATGCGCCGGCGCCGCGCCGGTCTCGCAACGGATGTTGGCGATGTCGAAAGGCACATCGACAAGTCCCATGCTCACCTCGAACGCCGCCTGGTGCTCGACCCCGGCCTTGAACGTGGTGATGATCGAGGGCGACGCGCTGCGGTGCCGCCAGCCGATGACCTTCTTGTCGGCATCGACCGCGGCCTCGATGCGCTCCACCGCCACAGCATGATAGAAGCTGTTGCGGATGTCGTCCTCGCGCGTCCACTGAACCTGCACGGGAATGCCGAGTTCCTTGGACAGCAGCGCCGCCTCCAGCACATAGTCGCATTTCGACTTGCGGCCGAAGCCGCCGCCGAGCAGCGTCGTGTGCAGCGTCACCTTCCCGGGCGCGAGGTTGAGCAGCTTGGCGAGGTCGTCACGCGTCCCGCCAGGGCTTTGCACCGGTGCCCAGGCCTCGCACTTGCCGTCGCTCACATAGACCAGCGCCGAGGGCGGCTCCATCGGCGTGTGCACGAGATGCGGGATGTAGTATTCGGCGCTGATGACCTGGGCGGCCGACTTCGCCGCCGCATCGAAATCGCCCTGGTTGCGCACCACTTCGCCCGGCATCGCCACCGCCTTCTGCAACTCGGCGCGGTAGGCGTCGGTATCGTAGGTCTTGTTGGGTCCGTCGTCCCAGACGATCTTGAGCTTGTCGCGGCCCGCCATCGCCGCGCCGGTATTGCGCGCGACCACCGCCACGCCGCCCACGGGCAGGAACTTCGTTCCCGGCGGCTGCCAGCCCTGCACCGCCAACACGCGCTCGACGCCAGGGACCTTCAGCGCTTCCGCCGCGTCGAAGGACACCAGCTTGCCGCCGACCACCGGCGGCCGTGCGATCACCGCGTAGCGCTGACCGGGCAGGCGATGGTCCGCCCCATAGCGCGCCTTGCCGGCCGTGATGTCGAACAGATCGACGATCTGCACGGTCTCCTTGCCGATGTAGCGGTACTCGGAAGGATCCTTGAACGTAAGCCGGGCGACCGGGGGCGTCGGCAGCGCCGCCGCCGCGGCCGCGAGATCGCCATAGCCGAGGCGCTGGCCGGAACTCGTGTCGATGACTTCGTGGTTGCGGGCCCGCACCTGCGACGGATCGACCCCCCAGCGCGTGGCGGCCGCCGACTCCAGCATCATCCGCATGGCCGCGCCGCACTCACGCATCGGCTGCAGGAAGTGCCGGACGCTGCGGGATCCGTCGGTGTCCTGGTTGCCGTACCGCTCCTCGTTGCCGACGGACTGCTCGATTTTCACGCGCGACCAGTCGGCGTCGAGTTCCTCGGCAATGATCATCGGCAGGCTGGTACGCGCCGCACCCGTCCCCATCTCGGCGCGTGCCGCGATGATCGTGACAGTGCCGTCGGGCGCGATCGCGACGAACACGTGCGGGTCGTTGACCGTGCCGTGCGGCATCCCGGTCGAGCCGGTCGCGTATTGCTGTTCGTGCATCCCGGCCGCGCGCGCTTCCTCGGGAAGCAGCCGCGCCATCAGCACCAGGCCGCCGCCGAACGCGAATCCCTTCAGCAGATTGCGACGGCTGACATTCTCGATCGTGTATGTACGTGCGAACTGCAGCATGTCACACCCCCGTGGCGGCGAGACGAACCGCCATGTGAATCCGCTGATAGCAGCCGCAGCGGCAGATGTTGCCGGACATGCCCTGATCGATTTCCGCATCGGTGGGCTTTGGATTGGCGGCGAGCAGCGCGGCCGCCTGCATGATCTGCCCGGCCTGGCAGAAGCCGCATTGCGGCACGCTGACCGCGCGCCACGCCCTCTGCACCGGATGATCGCCGGAGGGGTGCAGCCCCTCGATCGTGACCACCGCGCGGCCATCGACTGTGGACAACGGCAGGGTGCAGGAGCGCACCGCCTGCCCATCGATATGCACCGTGCAGGCGCCGCAAAGCGCCTTGCCGCAGCCGAACTTCGTGCCGATCAGGTCGAGTTCGTCGCGAAGATACCAGAGCAAGGGCGATGACGGATCGGCGTCCGTCGTCTGGGGTTGCCCGTTCACGGTGAACTTTATCATGCTGCATTTCCTTCCCTGGGTTTTGGAACGAACCGGTGTGCTGGCACGCGGACAGCCGCGACCGGACGAGGCGAGTGACCGTCGTATGCGTGCGGATACAACGACCCCTGCCCGGAGCCGTGCCGCCGGTCAGCGATGAGGAGCGATGCGGCGCTACGGCGCGCCGATGACATTGGCGATCAGCGGCACCGAGATCATCGACAGGCTGTCCGGATCCTGGATGTAGCCGACCCGGAAAACGCCGTTGATCGGGTGCCGCCCGGCCGCGGTCGGCGTCACGCCGACGGCAAAGACGAGCGTGCCGTCCTGCACCACGCCGCGCACCACCGGCCGGTCGAAGGCGACATCGCCGTCCAGCGACGAGAAGCGGCTGACGCGGTTGGTGTAGGATTCGAGCAGACGATAGCCCGGCCGCAGCCGCAGCGTGACATGCATCACGGCATGCTGGCCGACATGCGCGGTCACGTCAGCGACCTCGACGATGTAGGGCCCGGTCTGCGCCGCCGTCTGCGCCGCCTGCCCCGCGCCGGACCACAGGCCGGTCAGAAGCACGACGGCGCCAAGCAAACTTACGGCACGGGAACGATACGTCATTCGCGATCAACCTCCGCCGGCCGCCCATATGGGCGACCGGCGATCACGCACAAGGTTACTTGCCGACGGCGAACACCCAGACGACTCCGCCTTGCGGAACGTCTTTCTGCCAGCCGAGCAGATCCCCCAGCAGTTGTTGCTGGAAGGCCGGATCGACGCCATACCCGGATGCGACCGCGACATACTGCACGCCGTTGACCTCGAAGGTCGAAGGTGGCGCCTGGATCCCTGAATTCGTGCGGAAGTGCCACAGCTCCTCGCCGGTCGAGGCGTCATAGGCACGGAATTCACGGTCGTTCGTGCCGCCGCCGAACACCAGGTTGCCGCCGGTCGTCAGCAGCGATCCCCACATCATCGACTTGGAATAGAGCTGCCGCCAGCCGGGCTTGCCGGTATTCACATCGTAGGTCTTGATTTCGCCGTAAAAGCCGGCCTTGGTGTCAACCGAGAAATGGAAGTCCGGGATCGCAACACCGGTCCACCACTGACCCGGAACCCGCTCCTCGACCTTGCCCTCGAACTTGTTGCAGTGATTCTCGTTCGCCGGGATATAAACCATGCCAGTCTTCGGGCTGTAGGCTTCGTACGGCCAGTCCTTTCCGCCCCACAGCCCGGGGCAGAACTGCGCGACCCTGCCGGTGCCCGGCTTGTGGTCCATATCGACAACCGGACGACCGTTCTTGTCGATCTCCTTGAACACGTTCTGCGGCACATAGCGTTCCGCATTGATGTATGAGATGCCGCCATCGTTGTCGCGCTGCAGCCAATAGAGGTAGCCGCTGCGCTGCGGCGACAGCAGGCCCTTGACGGTGCCGCCATCCTTCGCGAAGTCCACCAGCATCGGCGCGTTCATCGCGTCCCAGTCCCACGATTCGTTCTGGTGGTACTGGAAATGACCCTTGATCTTGCCGGTATCGCCGTCGAGCGCGAGCGTCGATGAAGTGTAAAGGTTGTCGCCGGGCCGCTGGTCGCCGAACCAGGGCGAGCCGTTGCCGACACCCCAATAGACGATGTTGGCATCCGGATCGTAGTTGCCGGTCATCCACGCCGCGCCGCCGCCGGTCTTCCAGGTGTCGGGCTTCTGCCAAGTCTCGCTGCCCGGCTCGCCGGGGGCCGGGATGGTGTACGTCTTCCAGACCGATTTGCCGGTCTCGGCATCGAACGCCTCGATAAAGCCTCGCACACCGAACTCGCCGCCGGAGACGCCGACCAGCACCTTGCCCTTCACGATCAGCGGGGCCATCGTCATGTAATAGCCCTGCTTCCAGTCTTCGACCTTGGCTTCCCACGCCACGTTGCCGGTCCGCGCATCGAGCGCCACCAGCACGGCGTCGAGGCCGGGCAGATACACCTTGTCGCCGTACAGCGCGACGCCGCGGCTGGTGTTGTGCAGCGCGCTGAACCCCTCCGGCAGCTTGCGCCGATAGCGCCAGAGCAGATCGCCGGTCGCCGCGTTCAGCGCCATCACCTGGCTGTAGGGTGTGGCGACGAACATCACGCCGTTATTGACGATGGGCGGTGCTTCGTGCCCGGAGTCAACTCCGGTCGAGACCGCCCAGACCGGCACGAGACCCTTGACATTGCCGGAGTTGATCTGATCCAGCGGGCTGTAGCTCCAGCCCTTGTAGCTGCCGCGGGTCATTAGCCAGTTCTGCGGCTCCGGATTGGCGAGCCGCTCATCCGTCACCGGCGTATAATCGGATGCTGCGAGGGCAGCGCGAACGGCGCCGACGATCAGCACCGCCGCCAAGGATATCCCGGTCAGTCGCTTCGTCATGTTTTCTTCCCTCGATGGACGTTTCCTGGGAAAGCCCCCGACGCAGGGTCGGTTCTTCACGTCGCCACTGAGGCCTCGCGTCCGTTCACTGCTGCGTCGGCCCGACATGGCCGGAAAATCCGCCGGTCACGAACGGCGCCTCGTCCGCCGTCGCCAGGGCGAGGCTGGGCAACGACCGGGGCGCCGGCCCGGCGATCACGGCCGCACCATCCCTCGGGTCGTATGTCGATCCGTGGCACGAGCAATAGAGCGCGGACTTACTGGTCACCCACATATTCACCGCGCAGCCCTGATGCGTGCACACACCGGAATAGGCGACGACGCCATCGGCGGCGCGCGCGCGTGTCTCGGCGCTGAGCGTGGCCGGATCAAACCGCGCAAGGATCACCAGATTGAGCCGCGACTGGTCGCGTACCAGACCGCTCTTGATATCGATGGGATAGGCCTGCACCTGCGGGCCGCCGAGCGGCAGATCACCGTCCGCGACCACCTGGCCTTTGCGTGGCCCCGTCAAATGCGCAAACCGATCGCCCGGCTGCGGCGGCAGCGCCGCCGGATCGTCCGCGAACGCCGGACGTAATAGCGCCGGTGCCACAACCAGCCCCGTGGCCAGCACGCCACGCCGGCCAACCCCGCGCAGGCAGGGCCTGCTGCATTGCGCCATGCGGACTGTTCCTCCCAACAAGACGTTAATGTCCCGGTGAGTCGAGCGCAATGCGTTCCTGACGGGGCTCGGCTGAAACCGCCTGATATTGGCACACGACTGCGTGAGCAAACCGGCGCGGCGGACTCGCGATCGTCGGGCTATCGAGGGCGGCGGCCGACCTATTTCGATAACATGTATGATAATGACGGATACAGCCGTGGCCGGTTCGGTGCGAGCATTATCGCATCGCGATCGCCAGGAAACTCGGTGCGGCGCAGAATTGTTCGCGGGAGGAGGGATGGAGTCGGCGCCCGAACCGCGAACGGCGCGCAAGGGCGATGCGCACGACGCGCGGGCGCCAACCATTCGAGGAAAGGGCGCGGACACTTCCGGTCACCGAGCGCCGCGATCGCGTGGCGCCACCCAGCCTGCCGCTGTCAATGCGCGGCTGATCGGCTATGCTCGGCGACGAAAGGGAGGATACCGGCCATGAGCGAGAACCCGCATGTCGTGCTCGACCCGCGCTTCAACGCGCTGATCTTCGGCCACACCAAGCTGGAGAAGCTGTGGACCGGCGCGCGCTGGATGGAGGGGCCGGCGTATTTCCCGGCCGGGCGCTATCTGATCGTCTCCGACATCCCCAACGACCGGCTGCTGCGCTTCGATGAGTGCAGCAACACTGTCGCGGTGTTCCGCACGCCCTGCTTCAACGAGAACGGGCACACGCTCGACCGGCAGGGCCGTCTGATCTCCTGCGAGCATCGCGGCCGTGTCGTCAGCCGCACCGAGTTCGACGGCAGCCGCACCATCCTGGCCGAGCGGCACCGTGGCAAGCGGCTCAATTCGCCCAATGATGTCGTGGTAAAATCCGACGGGTCGGTCTGGTTCTCCGACCCGAGCTACGGCATCGACAGCGAATATGAGGGCGACCAGCTCCCGCGCGAGCAGGATGGCTGCTATGTCTATCGTATCGACCCCGCCGGCGGCGATCCGGTGCCGGTGATCACGGATATGCGGATGCCCAACGGCATCGCCTTCTCCCCCGATGAGAGCCTGCTGTATGTCGCCGACACCGGCACCACGCACGATCCGTCCTTCGCCTCCGTGATCCGCGTCTTCCGCGTCAACGCCGACGGGCGCAGCGTTGCCGAGGGGCGGCATTTCGCGACCTGCCATGCCGGGCTGTTCGACGGCTTCCGGGTGGACATCCACGGCAATGTCTGGACCTCCACCGGCGCGGGGGTGGAATGCTACCACCCCGACGGCACGCTGCTCGGCAAGATCCCGGTGCCGGAGATCGTCGGCAACGTCACCTTCGGCGGCATCAAGCGCAACCGGCTCTACATCTGCGGCCAGACGTCGCTCTACTCGCTGTTCCTCAATACGCAGGGAACGAAATACTGCTGAGGCGATTGCGGTTGCGCCGCGCGGCCGGCTAGGCTTCCCTGATCGCGTCGGCCGCAGAAGCCGGCGCACGGGGAGAAACCGCCGCGTGGCCGTCACCGCCAGAGCCGCCGTCCCGACCGGGGCCGATGCACCGCCGTTGCTGGCGGTTATGGGTGTGTCCAAGCAGTTCGGCGGCACGCGCGCGTTGAACGACGTGAGCATGGCGGTCGGGCGCGGCGAGATCGTGGCGCTGCTCGGCGAGAACGGCGCGGGGAAATCGACGCTGATCAAGGCGCTGGCCGGCGTGCACGCACTCGATGCGGGCAGCGTGCAGTACAACGGACAGGACGCCACCGCCGCGCTGCGCCGCCTGCCGATCGCCTTCATCCACCAGGACCTCGGCCTGATCGAGTGGATGACGGTGGCCGAGAACACCTGTCTGGCACTCGGCTATCCGCGCCGGATGGGGCTGGTGGACTGGTCGGCGGCGCGGGCGCGGGCGGCGCGGGCGCTCGATGTCCTGGGGGCGGATATCGACCCCGATGCCCGCGTGCAGTCGCTCAGCCGCACCGAGAAATCGCTGGTCGCAATCAGCCGCGCGCTCGCCGCAGATGCCGAGCTGCTGGTGCTCGACGAACCCACGGCCAGTCTGCCCGCCGATGAGGTAGTGCGGCTGTTCGCCAGCCTGCGCCGGCTGAAGGCGGGCGGCGTGTCGATGCTCTATGTCTCGCACCGGCTCGATGAGGTGTTCGAGATCGCCGACCGCATGGTGGTGCTGCGCGACGGCCGCGTGGTCGGCGACCGCCCGGTGGCGGAGGCGACGCCGGAGGAGGCGATCCGCCTGATCGTCGGCCGCGAACCGGGCCAGGTGTTCCGCCGCGCCGTCGAACGCCACGGCGCGGCAAGGCTGACGCTGGAAAATCTTGCGATCGATTGGGTCGGGCCGATCGACTGCGAGGTCCATGCCGGTGAGGTGGTGGGCCTGGTCGGGCTGCGTGGCGCCGGGCAGGAACTGGTCGGGCGCGCGCTGTTCGGGCTAGTGCCGCTGACGGCCGGGCAGATGCGCCTCGACGGGCAGGCCATCGCGCCCACCTCGCCGCAGCAGGCGATGGCGGCCGGCATCAACCTGGTCTGGGGCGACCGCACCGCCGGCTCGATCGTGCCGACCCTGTCGGTGCGGGAGAACATGTTCATCAATCCCACCGCTGCCGGCCTGTCGCGTTTCGCCTACATGGCGCCGGGGCGGGAGACGGCGGCGGCGCGCGACCTCGGCGCCCGCGTCGGACTGCGCCCGAACGAGCCGGCGATGGCGGTCGAGGCGCTGTCAGGCGGCAACCAGCAGAAGGTCGTGGTCGGCCGCTGGCTGCACCTGCACGGCAGGCTCTATGTCTTCGAGGACCCGACCGCGGGCGTCGATGTCGGCGCCAAGGCAGAAATCTACCGGCTGTTCAATGTTGCACTGGAAGCCGGCGCGGCGATCCTGATCGTGTCCACCGACTTCGAGGAGATCGCCAATGTCTGCCATCGCGCCCTGGTATTCGATCGTGGCCGCGTGGTCGCCGAGCTCGCGGCGCGCGATCTGTCGGTGAACGCGTTGCTGGCCGCGGCCTCCGCCAGCATCGGTACCGATGCCGCCTACGCGCACGGGTGAACCATGCAGTCGATCCAGTCCAACGCGCTCGAACCCACCGCAGGCGAACTGGCCAAGCTCGGTCCCGGCGAGCGCATCCGGCGGCTGCTGCCGGTCTATGGCCTGCCGATCCTGACGCTGCTGCTGATCCTGCTATTCTCGGTGCTGCTGCCCGACACGTTCCCGACGGCGCTGAACGCGCGTTCGATCCTGTCCGACAAGGCGGTGATCGCGCTGCTGTCGCTCTCGGCGATGCTGCCGATGATCACCGGGCGCATCGACCTGACCGTCGGCTATGGCATCGTGCTGTGGCACCTGCTCGCGATCACGCTGCAGGTGACCTACGGCGTCTCCTGGCCGGTCGCGGTCGCGGCAACCCTGCTCGCCGGCGCGCTGGTCGGCGTGATCAACGGACTGCTGGTCGAGGTGGCGCAGATCGACAGCTTCATCGCCACGCTGGGCACCGGCACGATTTTGTATTCCTTCGCCATGTGGCACACCGGCGGACGGCAGATCATGGGCGTGCTGGCGCGCGGCTTCATCGCCATCAATGCCACCTGGATCTTCGGCCTGCCGATCGGCGCCTACTACGTCATCGGGATCGCCATCCTGCTGTGGCTGATCACCGAGCGGCTGCCGCTCGGGCGGCACATGTATGCGATCGGCGCCAATCCCAGGGCGGCGGCGTTGAACGGCATCCCGGTGCGCGCCTATGTCATCGGCGTGTTCATCGCCTCGGGCGTGCTGACCGCCTTCGCCGGCGTGCTGCTCGCCTCCAAGCTGCGCATCGGGCAGGCGAGCGTGGGCCTGGAATATCTGCTGCCGGCGCTGGTCGGCGCGTTCCTCGGTTCAACCACGATCAAGCCGGGACGGGTGAACGTGTGGGGAACCCTGATCGGGGTGCTCATCCTCGCCGTCGGCATTTCCGGAATTCAGCAGTTTGGCGCGGCATTCTTCGTCGAGCCGCTGTTCAACGGGGCGACGCTGATCGTGGCGATCGGCATCGCCGGATATGCGCAGCGACGCCGCTCGGCAGTGCGCCGCGTCACCGACACCACGGCATGAAACATCAAAGGGGGAGACAAACGATGCCAAACATGATGCGGGCGGCTCTGCTGGGCGGTACGGCGGCACTGGCGCTGGCCGGTGTGGCGCGGGCCGATGCGGTGCAGGACGCCAAGGACTACATCAAGGAGGTCACCGCGCCGGTGACGCAGTGGACCGGCCCGACCACGGGGCCGAAGGCGGCCGGGCACAAGCTGATCGTCTGGGTCTCCACCGACCAACGCAACGGCGGCGCGCGCGGCGTCGCGGAAGGGATCGACGAGGCCGCCAAGATCATGGGCTGGGCGACGCGTGGAATCGACGGCCAGGGTTCGGTGAACGCGCGCGCCGAAGGCATCGCCCAGGCGATCGCGCTGCACGCCGACGGGCTGGTACTGGACGCGATCGACGCCGCCGAGCAGGCGACCGCGATCGAGCAGGCGGCCAAGGCGGGAATCAAGATTGTCGGCTGGCATTCCGGGCCGAAGCCGGGGCCGATGCCGCAGTACCACCTGTTTACCAACATCACGACCGACCCGCTGGAAGTCGCCAAGGCCGCGGCGAGTTACGCGGTCGCCGATTCCGACGGCAAGGCCGGCGCCGTGATCTTCACCGACAGCGCCTATGCCATCGCCATCGCCAAGTCGAACGCGATGGCGGCGGTCATCAAAGCCTGCACCACCTGCACGCTGCTCAGCATCCAGGACACCCCGCTCGCCGACGCTGCCAACCGGATGCCGCAGCTCACCACCTCGCTGCTGCAACGCTATGGGAAGAAGTGGACTTATGGGCTGTCGATCAACGACCTGACCTTCGACTTCATGGCCCCGGCGCTGCAGGCCGCCGGCATTCCCGGCGACGGCGCGCCGCACGCGATCTCGGCCGGCGACGGCTCGGGCCCGGCGTTCCAGCGCATCCGCGCCGGCGAGTACCAGATCGGCACGGTCGCCGAGCCGCTGCGGCTGCATGGCTGGCAGGAGGTCGATGAGCTGAATCGCGCCTTTGCCGGCGAGCAGCCGAGCGGCTACGTCGCGCCGCCGCATCTGTTCATCAAGGCGAATATCGGGCGCGATGGCGGGCCGAAGGACATCTATGACCCGCAGAACGGCTACCAGGACGCCTATCGCAAGATCTGGGGCAAGTAAGAAGCCTCTCCCCGGCCCTCTCCCGCTTGCGGGAGAGGGTGGCGCGAAGCACCTGGTGCGGGCGCGTCGCGAATGAACCCGCGACCGTCGCCCGGCCTCGCCTCGCGCGACTTCCTGCTGCTCTGGGCCGTGGGCGGCATCGGCAATGCGATGCGCTGGCTGGAAGTGCTGGCAGCGGCCCTGTTCACGCTGGACGCCACCGGCTCGCAATTCGCCGTTGCGGTGGTAGCGTCGGGGCGCAGCCTGCCGCTGATCTTCACCGGCGCGCTGGCCGGCGTGCTGGCCGACGCCTTAGATCGGCGCGTCATCATCATCATCGGGATGTTGGCCAGCAGCGTGGCGTCAGGCGTGGTGGCGCTGCTGGCCTGGGCGGGGCTGCTGCTGCCCTGGCACATGTTCGCGGCGGGGCTGGTGACGGGCCTCGTGTTCGGCAACGACCTGTCGGTGCGCCGGCGCATGATCGGCGAGAGCGTGGCCGCACCGCTCGCCGCCCGCGCCATCGCACTCGACAGCCTGACCACTTCGGTCAGCCGCGTGCTTGGGCCGCTGGTCGGCGGGGCGGCCTATGAGTTTTTGGGACTGCCTGGCACGTTCACCGCCTCGGCCATGCTCAACCTGGCTGCCGCGCTGCTCGCCTTGCCCGTGCGCCATGCGCAGCAGCGCCGCCGGCTTGCCCCGGCCTCGGTGCTGACCGATCTGGCCGAGGCGGTCGCAGTGGTCCGCCGCTCGCCGGCGCTGCTGGCGCTGCTGGGAATCACAGTGGCGCAGAACCTGTTCGGCTTCGCCTACACCTCGCTGGTCGCCCCGGTCGGCCGCGACGTGTTCGCCGTCTCCGCCACGCTGGTCGGCGTGCTGGCGGCGGCGGAGCCGATGGGGGCAACGCTGGGCGGGCTGGGGCTGACTTCCGGTCTGACGGTACCGGGGAAGCGGGTCTGGGTGTTCCTCGGCAGTTCGGCCTGGTTTTTGGCCGCACTCACGCTGACCGCGGCGGCGCCGTGGTTCTGGGCCGCAGCGGCGCTACTTCTTGTCGGCGGTCTGGGGCTCGCGGTCTATTCCAATGAGCAGGTGACGATCGCGCTGGCCGACACGCCGGAGACGGCACGGTCGCGAGTCATGGGGCTGGTGACCACCGCGATCGGCTGCTGGCCGCTGGGAATGCTGCTCTCGGGCTGGCTCGGCGATCGGCTGGGGCCACTGCACGCGATGGCGGCACTGGGGGTGGCAGGGCTGCTGTGGCTGGGCGCGGTCGGCGTGAAATACGCACGGCACGATCGGTAGGGTGCCCGGCCGGCGCTTGTCGTTGGGATCGCCTGCCGCTATAAGCCGCCCTCCGTCTGCGCGCCGGGCCTTCTCGGGCATGCCCGGCCGCGACGTGTGCGCGCCGTTCGCGCGCGATCGCCACCGAGAAGGAGACCAAAATGCCCAAACTCAAGACCAAGTCGTCGGTCAAGAAGCGCTTCAAGATCACCGCCACCGGCAAGGTGCTCGCCGGGCCGGGCAACAAGCGCCATGGCCTGATCAACCGCCCCCAGAAGATGAAGCGGCAGAACCGCCGCCATCAGACGCTCACGCCGCAGGACGCCATCACTGTGAAGCAGTGGGCGCCGTACGGGCTCGGTTAAGGGGGATCGCACATGGCACGCGTCAAGCGCGGCGTCACCACGCACGCACGGCACAAGAAAGTCCTCGAGCAGTCCAAGGGCTTCGTCGGCCGCTCATCGACCAATTACCGCATCGCGTTGGAGCGGCTGGAGAAGTCGCTGCAATACGCCTATCGCGACCGGCGCAACAGGAAGCGTGATTTCCGCGCGCTCTGGATCCAGCGTATCAACGCCGCAGTGCGCGAGCACGGGCTGACCTATTCGCGATTTATTGACGGGCTGAAGCGCGCCGGAATCGAGATGGACCGCAAGGTGCTGGCTGCGGTCGCCTACGATGATCCGGCGAGTTTCAGCGAGATCGTCAAGAAAGCGCAGGCCGCCCTGGCCTGATCCGCCGCAACCCGCGCGCGCGATCGAACCGCAAAGGGCTGCCCGGCGCCAAGGGCAGCCCTTTTGCTTGCACGGACCCGGAAGATGACCGACGATCTCGAATCCCTCCACAGCGAGACTGCGGCGGCGCTGCGCGCGGCGGCCGACCTGCGCGCCTGGGACACGGTGCGCGTCGGCGTGCTCGGCAAGAACGGCAAACTGACCGCGCTGCTCAAGCAACTCGGGACCGTGCCGGCCGAGCAGCGGCGCGAGCGTGGCGCGGCACTCAACCGGCTCAAGGACGCGCTCGCGGCCCTGATCGAAGCCCGCAGGCTGGAACTGGAGGAAGCCGATCTCGCATCGCGGCTGGCCGCCGAGCGCATCGACCCGACGCTGCCGCCGCGCCCGGTGCCCGCTGGGCTGATCCATCCGATCAGCCGCACCATGGAGGAAATGGCGGCGATCTTCGGCGCCATGGGCTTCGCCATCGCCGAGGGACCGGATGTCGAAAGCGACTGGCACAATTTCGGCGCGCTCAACATCCCCGCGCACCATCCGGCGCGCGCCGACCACGACACGTTCTACCTGCCGCCCGCGACCGAGGATTCGCCGCCACCGGTTCTGCGCACGCACACCTCGCCGGTGCAGGTGCGCGCGATGCTGCGCCAGCAGCCGCCGCTGCGCGTCGTCGTCATGGGCCGCACCTATCGCGCCGATCACGACGCGACGCACTCGCCGATGTTCCACCAGCTCGAAGGGCTGGCGATCGACCGCGACCTGACGCTCGGCCATCTCAAAGGCTGCCTGATCGACTTCCTGCGCAGCTTCTTCGGCATCGCCACGCTGCCGGTGCGCTTCCGCGCCAGCTACTTCCCGTTCACCGAGCCGAGCATGGAGGTCGATATCGGCTGGAACCGCAGGACCGGCGAACTCGGCGGCGGCGGCGACTGGCTGGAGATTCTCGGCAGCGGCATGGTGCATCCGAAAGTGCTCGCCAATGTCGGGATCGATCCTTCGGTCTGGCAGGGCTTCGCCTTCGGCATGGGCGTGGAGCGCGTCACCATGCTCAAGCACGGTATCCCCGACCTGCGCCCGTTCTACGACAGCGACATCCGCTGGCTGCGCCACTACGGCACCACACCGCTCGCGCCGGCGATGCTACACGAGGGGGTGTGAGCGATGAAGTTCACTCTCTCCTGGCTGCGCGAGCATCTCGACACCGATGCGTCGCTGGACACAATCACCGACACGCTGACGCGCATCGGCCTCGAGCTTGAATCGGTGGAGGACCGCGGCGCCGCGCTGGCGCCGTTCCGCATCGCGCGGGTCGTCGAGGCGGTGCAGCACCCCAACGCCGATCGCCTGCGCGCCTGCACCGTCGATGTCGGCGATGGACGGGCGATCTCCGTCGTGTGTGGTGCGCCGAACGCGCGCACCGGCATGAAGGCGGTGTTCGCCGCCCCCGGCAGCTTCATCCCCGGCACCGGCATCACGCTGAAGGTCGGCGAGATTCGCGGCATACAGAGCGCGGGCATGCTGCTCTCCGCGCGCGAGATGGGGCTGGGCGACGATCACAGCGGCATCGTCGATCTGCCGGAAGACGCGCCGATCGGCGAATCCTATGTGCGCTGGGCCGGACTCGACGATCCTGTGATCGACATCAGCGTCACGCCCAATCGCGGCGACGCGCTTTCGGTGCGGGGTGTCGCGCGCGACCTCGCAGCGGCCGGAATCGGCACGCTGAAACCGTGGTCGGCGCCACCGGTGCCGGCGTCGTTTGCATCGCCGCTGCGCTGGGCGATCGCGATGCCGGAGGCGTGCCCTTTTGTGCTCGGCCGCACGCTGCGCGTCACCCGCAACGACGCAAGCCCGCGCTGGCTCGCCGAGCGGCTGATCGCGATCGGGCTGCGGCCGATCAACGCGCTGGTCGATGTCACCAACTTCTTCACTTACGACCTCGGCCGGCCGCTGCACGTGTTCGACGCACACAAGGTGGCGGGCGGCACGCTCACGATGCGTCCCGGCGCCGGCGAGACCTTTCGCGCACTGAACGGTCGCGACTACACCGTGACGGCGGAGGATTGCGTGATCGCCGATGCGGCCGGCGTGCAATCGCTCGCCGGCGTGATCGGCGGCGAGGCGACCGGGTGCGATGACAGCACGCGCACGGTGTTCATCGAATGCGCGCTATTTGACCCGGTGCGCGTGGCGCTGACCGGCAGGCGCCACCAGATCACCTCCGACGCCCGGCAACGCTTCGAGCGCGGCATCGATCCCGCCCTGCTGCCCGCCGCGACCGAGGCAGCGACGCGCCTCATTCTCGACCTGTGCGGCGGCGAGGCGAGCGAGGTCGTTGCCGCTGGCGCGGAGCCGCGCTGGCAGCGCACCGCCAGCCTGCGCTTCTCCCGGCTCGCAGGCCTCGGCGGCCTGGATGTGCCCGCCGACGAGGCCGTCGCGTCGCTGGAGCGCCTCGGCTTCACGGTCGCCGCGCGCGATGCGGAGCGGGTGACGGTGAATGTCCCGTCCTGGCGCAACGACATCGCCGCCGGCACCCCCCTAGATCCCGTACCGGGCCTGGACGTGACCGCCGCCGCCGCGGGCCGCGCGCTGGCCGAACCGGAAGCCGATCTGGTCGAGGAAGTGCTGCGCCTCCGGGGCCTCGATGCGGTGCCGCCGGTCTCCATGACTGTCCCCGGACCGGTGCCGCAGCCGACACTGACGCCGCGGCAGACGCGGGCGGCGCTGGCGCGGCGGGTGCTGGCGGCGCAGGGGCTGGCGGAATGCGTCACCTTCAGCTTTACGGAAGGCACGCAGGCGGCCCTGTTCGCCCCCGCTGATCCGGCGCTGCGGCTGGCCAACCCCATCGCCGCCGACCTCGATCAGTTGCGCCCCACGCCGGTCGCCACACTGGCCCTGGCCGCCCAGCGCAACGCCGCGCGCGGTTGGCCGGACCTGGCGCTGTTCGAGGTTGGACCTGCGTTCCACGGAGTTGCACCCGAGGCGCAGCCTGTGCTGGCCGCCGGGCTGCGCACGGGCGCAACCCCGAGAAGCTGGATTGCACCCGCCCGCAAGCTGGACGCCTTCGACGCCAAGGCCGATGTCTGGGCGGTTTTGACGGCCCTCGGCGTGCCAATGGAGGCGCTGAGCGTGAGCGCCGACGCGCCCGGCTTCTACCACCCCGGCCAGTCCGGCGTGGTGCGGCAGGGACCGAAGCTGGCGCTGGCGACCTTCGGCGTGCTGCACCCGCGCGTGCTGGCCGCACTGGAGCTGCCGGGACCGGCGGTCGCGTTCGAGATCTTCCTCGACGCCATCGCCGAGCCGAAGCGCCGCCGCCGCGCGCCGCCCGACCTGCCCGCCTTCATGCCGGTCCGGCGCGACTTCGCCTTCGTCGTCGCCGCCGACGTAGCGGCCGAAACGGTGCTGCGGGCGGCGAAAGGGGCGGACCGGGCGCTCATCGCGGCGGTTTCGCTGTTCGATGTCTACGCCGGCGCGCAACTTGCGGCGGACGAGAAGTCGCTGGGCGTTGAGGTCGTGCTGCAGCCGCGCGAGCGCACGCTGACCGATGCCGAGATCGAGGCGCTGTGCGCGAAAATCGCCGCTGCTGTGACCAAGGCTACCGGCGGCCGGCTGCGCTGATGTCAGCCTCACTGGTCGCGACAGTGCTGGCGGACCGCGCGCCGGCCCGCGCGCTGCGTGACCAGATCGAGGCGCTGCTCCTTGACGGGACCGACGCCGCGCGGGCGGAGGGCGCCGCGCTGTTCGAAAGCGTGTTCTGGCGCCTGCCGCCGTTCGCCGACGCGCGGCTGCCGGCGATCGCCGCCCAGGCGTTCCGCGGCAACGTCGCGCGGCTGCTGGAAGGGCTGGCGGCGCAGCTGACGACCCCGGCGCCTGCGCCCTCTGACGCCGAAGGCGCGGAGATCGTGGCCGTTGCGGACCAGGACCATGCCCTGCTCTCTGCCCTGGAGCGGCGGGGGCGGACGCTGGATTGGACTGGCTCGGCAGGACTGTTCGAGGCGGTCTGGCCGTGCCTGCGGCCGATCGGCGAGTACTGGGTCTATTTCCGCATGAGCGCGGTGTACGAACAGCTCGACCGGCCCGAGGAGGCGGCACTGCTGGCGGCGCTCGCAGTCCAGATCCAACCCGCGAGCCGCGAAGCGAACGAACCTTACGCGCGGCTGCTGGCCATGTTTCGGCGCGCCGGGCGGCCGCGCGATGCCGCCGAGCTGGCGGTGCGCCAGCGCGCGCTGTGTCCGCATGCGCCGGTGATCGGTGACGCCGAGCTTGTCGATCTGCTGACCGAAGCGGGTCCGCTCGCCGTGGCGGCGCCAAAGCCGGCCGGGCAGGTGCACACGCTGTTCCCGCGCACGCACCGACCGGCACATCGCTGGCGCAGCTTCGGCAATGGCGTGCCGAACTGCCTGAAGGAACTGGCGGTGCCCGCTGAGCGCGACGGCGTCAGCGTGGTCGAACTCGCCGACGCCGAGGTGTTGGTGGCTGACGACACCGTGGCTGTCTTCAGCGCCGACGGCGCGATCCAGACCGAGCAGTCGGTCGGCCGCGTGCCAACGCTGTTGCCACGCCGCTTCGCCGAACTGGCGCAGGCCGGCCGGGCGCCGATGCAGCACAGACTGGATCGCGCGGTACTGCTCAATGACGAGTTTCCCCCGCCCAATCTTTGCCATTTCCTGTTCGACCACGCCCCGCGCCTGCTGCTGTATCGCCGCGCCGGTGTAGATCTGGCGGCCGCGACCGTGATCGGACCGCGCCAGTGCGAGAAATATCAGCATGAGACGGTTGCGCGGATCGGCGTCGGCGGGTGGCATGACACCGACGCGCCGGCGCGGCTGCATGTCGCGCGGCTTTATGTCGCGTCCAACTGCCGGCATCTGCGCCATCCGGCGCACTGGGGAAGCGACTGGGCAATCACCGACATGCGCGCATTGTTCGACCTCAGGCCGCGCGCGCGCACGCGCCGGCTGCTGATCTCGCGCGCCGATGCCGGCGTGCGCCGCGTCGTCAACGAGGCGGAGCTGGCATCCGTGCTGGCGCCGCTGGGCTTCGAGGTCATCGTGCCCGGCCTCCTGAGTTTCGCCGAACAGATCGCGGCGTTTCGCGACGCGACGCATGTGGTGGCGCCGCATGGCGCGGGGCTGGCGAATATCCTGTTCTGTGCGCCACGGACGCATGTGCTGGAAGTGTTCCACCCGCATTACGGCACCTGGGCCTATGCGATGGCGGCGGCGGCGCTCGGTCTCGACTACGCCACGCTGGTCGCGGGCGACGGCGCGTCCGATGCGGCGGAGTTCAACGATCCCGCCTGGGAATTGGCGGCGCGTAACGCCCATGCAAACCGCGACATGCGCATTGACCCGGCATCGCTGCGGCCCTGGCTCGCCGAAACCGGCCTGTCGTGAGTGTCACGCCGGCAGATAGCGCCGGTCGAACCGGTCGCCAAGCCGCGTGAGCAGTTCGTAGCCGGTCGTTCCCGCCTCCGCCGCCAGGGTGTCCACATCACAGTGCGGTCCAATCAGATCGAGCAGCGTGCCCGGCGCCAGCGCCGCCTCCGGCGCCGCCGAGGCATCGACGGTGATGCTGTCCATTGAAACGCGCCCCACGATCGGCAGCCGCAGCGCGCCGAGCCACGCGGCGCCGCGATTGGACAGACTGCGCGGCAGACCGTCGGCATAGCCGACGCCCAGCGTCGCCAGCCGCGCCGGCGCTGCCGCCCGCCAGGTATGCGCATAGCCGACACCGGTTCCGGTCGCGACCTCGCGCACCTGCAGCACCGGCGCCTGCACCCGGACCACCGCACGCATCGGGTTCGGCGGTGCAGTCGGCGCGACGCCGAACAGCGCCGCGCCCGGCCGCACCAGATCGAACACATAGCCGGCGCCGAGGTAGATGCCGAAGGAGGCAGCAAGGCTGGCGCGCGCAAGCGGCCACTGCCCCCGCAGCACGGTGAAGGCGGCGCGCTGTTCGGCATTCGCCGGATGCGACGGCTCATCGGCGCAGGCGAGATGGCTGATCACGAGACCGACATCGAGCCTGTGCAGCGCGGCGACGGTCGCGACCTCGGCTGGCGGCACGCCAAGGCGCGCCATGCCGGTGTCGAGATGCAGGCTGGCCGGCAACGGCCGGCCCGCCTCGCGCGCGAACGCCGCCCAGCCGGCGGCCTGGGCCGAGCTGTTCAGCACCGGGACCAGATCGTGCGCGGCGAAGGCAGCTTCGCTGCCCGGCGCCGGGCCGTGCAGCACCTGGATACCCGCGGCACCGCCGAGCACGCGGCGCAGCGCGATGCCTTCGGCGAGATGGGCGACGAAGAACGTCCGGCACCCGGCGCGTGCCAATGCGGGGGCAATGGCGGCAGCACCGAGCCCATAGGCGTCGGCCTTGACCACCGCGGCGCACTCCGCCGGCCGCGCTCGCGCCGCCAGCACCTCCCAATTGGCCACGATCGCGCCGAGATCGACGGTGAGCACGGGCAGGCCGGCCGCCGCCTCCGCCGTCACGCGCTGCATTGCCCCCATTCCGTCACCTCGGCACGATAGTTGCCGCCGTCATCCCGCACACATGCTAGCGTTCGTACGCCGCGTCGCCGCAGGAAAATCCGCATGAACCGCTTTTCCGTCGCCCCGCTGCACAGCATAACCCGCCGCCTCGCCGACGTGGCGTCCGGGCGGCAGGCGCCGGACTGCGTGATCACCGGCGTACGCACGCTCTCCACCTACAGCGAGCGCATCACCGGGCCGCGCGAGTTGTGGATCGCCGGCGGGCGCATCGCCGCGGTACGACCGGCGGGCATGTGCCGGCGCGACAGCGGTGCCACGTTCTTCGATGGTGCGGGCGCGATCCTCGCCCCGGGCCTGGTCGATCCGCATCTGCATATCGAGAGCAGCATGATGACCGCGTGTGCCTATGCCGAAGCGGCGCTGCTCAACGGTACGACGACGATCTTCTGCGACAGCCACGAGATCGGCAATGTCTGCGACCGCCAGGGCATCGAATGGATGCTGGACGATGCGCGCGCGGCCCCCCTCAACATCTTCCTGACGGTGCCGAGCACGGTGCCGGCAACGTCGGCCGAGTTCGAGACGGCCGGCGGCGACCTGACCGCCGAGAAGATCGGCGCCATTTTTGATGCCTGGCCGGAGGCAGTGGGGCTAGGCGAGAAGATGGATTTCGTGCAGGTCTGCGAGGGCGACGAACGAAGCCATGCGATCCTCGCCGCGGCCCTGCGGCGCGGCCGGCCAGTGAGCGGCCACATCTATGGGCGCGAGTTCGTCGCCGCCTATGCCGCAAGCGGTGTCACCGACACGCATGAAGCAATCGATCGCGACATCGCCGACGATCTGCTCGATGCGGGCCTGTGGATCTTTCTGCGCGGCGGGCCGCCAACGACGCCGTGGCACAGCCTGCCGGAAGCGATCCGCGCGATCACTGAACTCGGCGCCAGCCACAAACGCATCTGCGTGTGTACCGACGACCGCGATGCCGACGATCTTTTCCTGTTCGGCCAGGACTGGGTGGTGCGACAGGCAGCGCGCGCGGGGATGACGCGCGAGCAGGCATGGAGCATGGGTTCGCTGCACCCGGCGACACGCTACGCGATGGACGGGGAGATCGGCGGTCTGGGCGGCGGCCGGCGCGCCGATCTCGTGCTGCTGGACGACGATCTGCGGCCACACGCAACCTGGTACGGCGGCGCGCTCGTAGTGCGCGACCGGCGAATCACGCCGGTGCTGGAGGCGCAGTTGGCCGCGTCGCGCTACCGCTATCCGCCGGCGGCGTATCGCACGGTGCATGTGCCAGACACGGTGCAGCTGACGCCACCGCTGCCCGCCGGGCGCGTGCGCGCGCACGCGATCCGCACCGCGCTGTCGGGCATCATCCTGTATCACGAAACGATCCTGCTCGACGCGGCCAACGATTGGACCGCACATCTGGAACGCCACGGCCTCTGCTTCGTCGCCGTGATCGAGCGGCACGGCCAGGGCGGCACCGTCGCGCACGGGCTGCTCAAGGATTTCGGGCTGACCGCCGGCGCGGTGGCCAGCAGCGTCGGCCATGACGCGCACAACATCATCGTCGCCGGCCGCAGCGAGGCCGACATGCAGGCGGCGCTGGCCGAGGTGAAGCGCCATCAGGGTGGCGTGGCCGTGGTGCGCGACGGCGCGGTGCTCGCATCGGTGCCGCTGCCGGTCGCGGGCCTGCTGTCCGACCGGCGCGCGCCAGAAGTAGCGGCGCAGACGGCGGCGCTGAAACTGGCATGGCGCACGCTCGGCTGCACACTGCCGTTCATGGGGTTCAACCTGATCCCGCTCTCGGTGATCCCGGAAATCCGGCTCACCGACAAAGGGATGGTCACAGTGCCGCAAATGAAGGTCGTGCCGCTGACGGAAGCGGTGAACGCAAGCGAGGGAGGGTAGCATGACGATGGTGCGCGGTGGGCTTATCCAGATGGCGCTGAAGGCGCCGACCGAGCGGTCGCCCCAGGACATAGCCCGCGCAATGCTGGAGGCGCACGTGCCGCTGATCGAGAAGGCGGGGCAGGCGGGCGTGCAGATCCTTTGCTTTCAGGAAGTGTTCAACCAGCCGTATTTCTGTCCCAGCCAGGATGCGAAATGGTACGCTGCCGCCGAACCGATCCCAGGCGGGCCGACGGTGACGCGCATGCAGGATTTCGCGCGCCGATACAGCATGGTCATCGTCGTGCCGATCTACGAGGAAGCGATGACCGGCGTTTACTACAACACCGCCGCGGTGATCGATGCGGACGGCACCTATCTGGGCAAATACCGCAAGACGCATATCCCTCAGGTCGCGGGCTTCTGGGAGAAATTCTTCTTCAAGCCTGGCGCCTCTGACTATCCGGTGTTTGCCACCCGTTACTGCAAGCTCGGCGTGTACATCTGCTACGACCGCCACTTCCCCGAAGGCTGGCGTGCCCTCGCACTGAACGGCGCCGAGTACATCGTCAACCCCTCGGCGACGGTGGCGGGGCTGTCGGAACATCTGTGGAAGCTGGAGCAGCCGGCGGCCGCGGCGGCCAATGGCGTGTATATCGGTGCCATCAACCGCGTCGGCACCGAGGCGCCGTGGAACATCGGCACGTTCTACGGCCAGAGCTACTTCGTCAATCCGCGCGGGCAGATCGAGGCCATCGCCAGCCGCGATGCCGACGAACTGCTTGTCCACGACATGAACTTTGACATGATCCGCGAAGTCCGCAACACGTGGCAGTTCTTTCGCGACCGGCGGCCGGAAACCTACGGAGCCCTGACCGCGATCGGATGAAGCCATGGGTCGGGAGGCGGCGGCAGAAGGCGCGCGGGTCAGTCCATCACCACCGCGTGCCCCGCCGCCGCCTTCGGCGCAGCGCCGGGCCGGCGCATAATCAGCAACAACAGCAGCGCCGGCAGCGTTGTCAGCATCATGAATTTGTAGTCGTCGATATAGGCGATGATCTGCGCCTGGTTGTTGATGATCGCGTCCAGCACCTGCGCTCCGCGACTCTGTGCCGGGTCGAGGATCTGCGTCACCGCACCCCCGGCCTGCAGCGCACGATTGAACGGATTGACATAGGCGCCAAGTTCGCTGTGCACGACCTGCACGTTCCGCGCCAGCAGGGCAAAGGTGATCGAGATGCCGATGGCGCTGCCGACATTGCGGAACAGCGCCAGCAGCGCGGTCGCCTCGGTGCGCAGCGCCGGAGGCAAGGTCGCGAAGGCCACAACGTTCAGCGGGATGAACACGAACCCGAGTGCCGCACCCTGCACCACCAGGGTCGCGATCATTGGCCAGCGGTCGATGTCCGGCGTCCATTTCGTCGACTCATACAGCGACCAGACCAGCAACAGCAGCCCGAACGCCATCAGCTTGCGCGGATCGAACCGCGACGACAATTTGCCGGCGATCAGCATGCACGCCATGGTGCCGATGCCGCGCGGCGCCATCACCAATCCAGCCGTCGCCACCGGATAGTTGCCGAGCGTCTGCAGCCACGGCGCCAGCAGCGCCGAGGTGGCCAGCAGCACCACGCCGACGCTGAACATCATCATCAGCCCGGCGCTGAAATTGACGTCGCGGAAGATGCGCGGTGCGATGAACGGGCGCTCGGCGGTGAGAAGATGCACCACGAACAGATAGATGCCCAGCCCCGCCAGCACCGCCTCGGCGATGATCTCGCGCGAGGAGAACCAGTCCTGGTCCTGACCGCGGTCCAGCATCATCTGCAACGCGCCCAGCCCGAGCGCCAGCACGCCGAAGCCGGTCCAGTCGAAGCGCAGGCTCGGGTTCGTCGCGGCCTTCGGCATGAACAGCACCAGCCCCGCGACGCCAAGGATGCCGAAGGGCAGGTTGACGTAGAACACGTAGCGCCAGTTGTAGACGTCGGTGAGATAGCCGCCGAGCGTCGGGCCGAGAATCGGGCCGACCATCACGCCCATGCCCCACACTGCCATCGCGGTGCCACGCTGCGCCGGCGGATAGATGTCGAGCATCAGCGCCTGCGACAGCGGCACCAGCGCCGCGCCGAACACGCCCTGGATCAGCCGGAACGCCACCATCTGCGGCAGCGACTGCGCCACCCCGCAAAGCATCGATGCGACGGTGAAGCCGACGAGGCAGAGCACGAACAGATTCTTGCGGCCGAAGCGCGCCGCCATCCAGCCGACTGGCGCAGTCATGATCGCCGCCGCCACCACGTAGGAGGTGAGCACCCAGGTGATCTGGTCGGAGGTCGCCGACAGGCTGCCCTGCATGTACGGCAACGCCACGTTCGCGATGGTCGAGTCCAGCGCCTGCATCAGCGTGGCGATCATCGCGCAGACCGTGATGATCGCCCGGTGCGGCACCGCGCGGTCGGCCTCGGCGCCGGCCAGCGTCACGGCAGCAGGTCGGCGAGGTGGCGCGTATGCCCGGTGTCGATCTCGGCTTCCACGCTCATGCCGGCGCGCAGCGCGGGATCGCCGGGCTTGCGATCGACATGGATGCGCACCGGCAGACGCTGCACCACCTTGACCCAGTTGCCGGAGGAATTCTGAGCCGGCAGCAGGGAGAATTCCGAGGCGGCTGCCGGCGCGATGCTCTCCACCGTGCCGTGCCAGACATGGCCGGGATAGGTATCGACGGTGATCTCCACCGGATCGCCGAGCTTCACCCAGGTCAGCTCGGTCTCCTTCGGGTTGGCCTCGATCCACAGATCGCTGACGGAGACGAGACCGAACGCCGGCTGCGACGCCGCGAGATACATGCCGGGCTGCGCGGATTCAACATTGGTGACGATGCCACCGAACGGTGCATAGATAGTGGTGTGGTCGATCTGGCGCTGGAACTCATCCACCTGCGCCTGCGCCTGCAGGTATTGCGGCATCGTCGTCACCTCGGCATCGGGATTGCCGCCGATGCGGGCAAGCTGCACCGAGGCCTGGTCCTTCAGGCTCTCCACCGCCGCCTTGTCGGAGATCAGCTTGAAGCGCGCATCGTCATATTCAACGCGCGTGACACCGCCGCTTTTTACCAGATGCTCGAAGCGATCGAGATTTGCCTGATCCGATTCGACCTGCGCCTGCTTTGCCGCGACATCGCTCAACATGCGGCGGTAGTCGCGCTTCATCGACTCCAGCGTCAGCGCCGTCTGAGCCAGATTGGCCTTCGCGCCGGCCAGCGCGATGCGCACCTGCCGGTCGCGCAGCCGCAGCAACGGATCGCCACGCCTGACGTGCTGGCCCTCATGTACAAGCACCTCGCCAACGATACCGGAGATGTCGTCGGACACAGCGAGTTTGGCCGCGCGCACATAGGCGTCGTCGATCGACACATAGCGTCCGCCTTGCAGCCAGAACCAGGTCGCGCCGATCGCGACGGCGGCGATGCCGCCCAACATCAGCAGCGGACGCAGCACGCGCGTCGCCGCGCGCCGGCGCACGCCAACGCCGAGCACGCCGGGGGCCGTGGTCGCCGATGCCATCAGGCCACCGCCTTCGCCGCCGGCTCGCGCTCGGGCGCGCGATGGCGGCATTCGCCGACGAGAGTGGCCTTCATGCGCGTCAGTCCTTCGATCATCGCCTGCTCGGTTCCGGGGTCGAGATGCGCGGTCGCCATGCGGTGCATGTCGGCGCGCTCGACGCGCAGCTCCGCCAGCACCGGCAGCGCCGCCGGCAGCAGATGCAGCCGCCAGATGCGCCGGTCCTTCGGGTCCGGCCGTCGCTCCACCATGCCGCGCGACTCAAGCCGGTCAATGAGTCGCGCCACCGTGATCGGCTCGACCTCGAGGATTTCGGACAGTTCCTTCTGCGACAGGCCGGGCTGCCGATCGAGCCAGAACAGGATCACCCACTGTGCGCGGGTCATCCCGCGCGTGCCGGCGCGTCGGTCCGCCTCATGGCGGAGCAGCCGGGCCACATCGTGCAACAGGAACAGCAAGTCGGGGGTCTGGGTCACACTGCATATGATAAGCAGCGTTATCTTCTGGCGGAGTCCTCAAACCATGCGTATCGCGCATGGCAGGGCAACTCTGTTAACGATCGAACAAGTTCCCTGGCGGCGCGGCGGTGCGGGTGTAGTCCATGCGCGTGTAGGCACCGCCCTGATAGCGTTCCACGACCGGATCGCCGCTGGTCTTACCCCGCACGACAACCGCGTAGGCGTCCGCGCTGTCCTGCGGCTGCCAGCCGATCAGGTCACGCGCGTCGCGGCGCCAGAAGCTGCGGCTGTTGTTGGACGCGCCCCAGATCACGCAGCAGCCGGTGCGCGGCGCCAGCGTCGCCCGCTCGCACAGCCGGCACAGATCGCCATAGGACAGCCAGGTGGACAGCATCCGCTCCTCGGTCGGCTCGGGGAAGCACGAGCCGATGCGTACCAGCACGCTCTCCACGCCATGCTTGTACCAATACAGCCTGCCCATTCCCTCCCCGTACACCTTCGACAGTCCGTAATAGCCGTCGGGCATGAACTGGCAGTCGTCGTCGAGCGGCACACTGCGCTCATGAAAGCCGATGGCATGGTTGGAGGAGGCAAACAGCACCCGCGCACCCTCCCGCCGCGCCGCCTCATAGATGTGGTAGAGGCCGCGGATGTTCGGGCCGAGTACCTCCTCGAACGGCTTCTCCACCGAGACGCCGCCGAAATGCAGGATCATGCCGCAGCCCTCGGCCAGCCGCAGGATGGCCACCCCGTCGTTGAGATCGGCGCGGGTGAAGGTGGCGCCGGGCGGCAGCCTGTCGGGGAACGGCGCGATGTCGGTCAGCCGAAGCGTCCAGCCGAGGCCGGCGAGATACCGCGCGATCTGCCGCCCGAGCGCGCCGGAAGCGCCGGTCAACAGGACGGGCTTTTGCGGACTCTCGGCCATCGCACGCTCCTTCAGGTGTCGGCGAACAGCGCGACCGGCGCGCCGGCCACCCCGGCGTCAAGCCGGAACAGTCCGCCCATCGCCGGATGGCGCGCCAGCGTCGCCGGATCGACCCCGGCGCGCAAGCTGGTCACGTACAGCGTTGTCCCGACGAAGCACGGCATCGTCGGGCGCGGCACGGGCAGCGGGATCTTCGCCAGCAGCCGGCCGTCGGGCGCGAACCGGTTCAGGCAGGCGGCGGAATTGCCGGCCGACCAGTAGCAGCCCTCGGCATCGGTGGCGCCGCCGTCGGGGCGCCCCTCCTCGTTGGTCAGTGTCGCCAGCCGCCGGCGGTTGGACAGCCCGCCGGTGGCAGCGTCGAAGTCGAACGCCTCGACATAGCCGGGGCGGGTGTCGGCGTGGAACATCATCGACCCGTCCGGCGACCAGGCGAGGCCGTTGCTGTTGATGTAGCCTTCGGCCTTGCGCTCGACGCGGCCGTCCGGGGTGACGCGCCACAGCGCGGCGAGCGGCTGTTTGTCGGCGCCCTCGTCCATGCCACCGACCCAGAAGCAGCCGTCCGGCCCGACCTTGCCGTCGTTCAGCCGCACGCGCGCCGGCTGATCGAGCGGGCCGGTGAGCGGCGCGATCCTGGCCGCCGCCCGGTCGAACAGCACGATGCGATCGCGCAGCGCCACCACCAGCCGCCCGGAGCGGCAGAGGCCGAAGCTCGGCACGATGTCCGGCATCTCCCAGCAATGCCGCGTGCCGGTCGCGGGCGCCCAGGCATGGATCACCTTGGCGGGAATGTCGGTGAACAGCACCAAACCCTGCGCGCCGTCCCAGGTGCAGCTTTCGCCGATGCCGCACCGCGCATCCAGGACCAGTTCGGCATCGGGTCCGCTCACGGCTTGCCCTGCGGCAGCCTGATACCGGCGAGCATTTCCCAGAAGCGGATGACGAAGGCATCGTCGCGCCCGCCAAGCCCGGCGGCAGCCGCGGCGAGGAACAACTGATGCGCCGTCGCCGCGAGCGGCAGCGGGAAGGTAAGGCCGCGCGCCTGATCGAGCACGATGCCGAGGTCCTTGACGAAGATGTTGACCGAGGACAGCGGCGTGTCGTCGCCGGCCAGCACGTGCGGCATGCGGTTCTGGAACATCCAGGAATTGCCGGCCGAGGTCGTGATCACGTCGAACAGCGTCTGCGGATCGGCGCCGGCGCGGATCCCGAGCGCCATCGCCTCTGCCGCCGCCGCGATATGCACGCCGGCGAGCAACTGGTTGACCATCTTGACCGTGCTGCCGGCACCATGCGCCGCGCCGAGCCGCCAGACCTTGCCCGCGATCGCGTCCAGCACTGGCTGGGCGCGGGCGAAGGACTCGTCAGGGCCGGACGCCATTACCGTCATCCGCCCCTCCCGCGCCCCCGCCGCACCACCCGAGACCGGGGCGTCCAGCATGGATATGCCGCGTTCGGCGAGCCGGGCGCCGAGGCCGCGCGCGGCTTCCGGCGCCATGGTCGTGCAGCACAGCACCACCGCGCCAGGCGCGAGCCGGGGAAGGCAGCCCTGCGGGCCGAACAGCACATCCTCGGCTTGCGCGGCGTTGACCACCAGCACGATGACGGCGCCGAGACCGTCGGGCAGCTCGGCAGGGCGCTCCACCGCGCGGCCGCCGGCGCGGGCGAACGCCTCGCGCGCCGGGGCGCTGAGGTCGCAGCCGCTCGTCGCATGGCCCTTGCGCAGCAGGTTGAGCGCGGCCCCCATCCCCATTGAGCCGAGGCCGATCACGGCTACGTCCATCCTATCTCCTCCCTGCACGCGCTCCCTGCGCGGCGCCCTTCAGCGGCCGACGCGGAAGCGTTCCAGCGCGGCTACCAGGGCGCGGCGGATGCCCGGCTCCAGCGCCGAGTGCCCCGCGTCGGGCACCAGCGTCAACCGCGCTGTCGGCCACACCGCGGCGAGGTCGAAGGCTGTGCGGGCCGGACAGATCACGTCATAACGGCCCTGCACGATCTCGGCCGGCACATGGGCGATCTTGTGCATCCCGCCGAGCAGTCCACCCTCGGTGGTCTCAGGCGGTAGGAACAGGTCGTGGGCGAAATAATGCGCCTCGATCCGGGCCAGCCCGAGCGCGGTGCGGTCCTGGGCGAAGCTGGTGACGGTGTCGGGACTGGGCAGCAGCGTGCTGCACGATCCCTCATAGATTGACCAGGCGCGCGCGGCCGGCATGTGGACCGACGGGTCGGGATCGGTCAGCCGTCGCAGATAGGCGCCAAGCACGTCACCGCGCTCGTTCTCCGGCAGGAAATTGGTGAACGCCGCGTGCGCGTCGGGAAACAGCGTGCCGAGACCGTGCAAGAACCAGTCCACCTCCTCGCGTCGGCCGAGGAACACGCCGCGCAGCACGCAGCCGGTCACGCGCAGCGGATAGGCCTGGGCGTAGGCGAGCGCCAACGTCGAACCCCAGGACCCGCCGAAGAGCAGCCACCGATCGATGCCAAGATGCTGGCGCAATGTCTCGATGTCATGCACCAGATGGTCGGTGGTGTTGGCCTCCAGGCTGCCGAGGGGCCGGGAGCGGCCGGCGCCGCGCTGGTCGAAGATGATGACGCGCCAGAAGGTCGGGTCAAAGAAGCGCCGGTGCACCGCCCCGGCCCCGGCGCCTGGCCCGCCATGCAGGAACAGCGCCGGCATCCCGCGTGGATTGCCGACCTGCTCCCAGTACATCACATGGCCTTCGGTCAGCGGCAGATAGCCGGTCTCGAAAGGGCCGATCTCGGGAAACAAATCGCCGCGGGGCATGGTCCGGAACTTTATACCGGGAGCCGCGCGTGGTGGAACAGCCGCGCTCTCGCGAGGGTGATTCGATGGAACGGGTGTGGATCGGCTTGGGGTCACTGCTGGGCCTGCTGGCGGTCGGGATGGCGGCGACGACGGCGCACCTGCTCGCCGACCCGGCGGCGGTGATCGCCGGACGTGCGGTGCAGATGCAGGGCTGGCACGCGCTTGCGCTGATCGGCACCGGATTGTGGGCGCGGCGCGGCGGGTTGGCGGCGCACCTGGCTGCGGCGGCGTTCGCGCTCGGCACGGTCGCCTTCTGCGGCGCGGTCTATGCGCTCGCGCTGCAAGGTGCCCATCTCGGCCCGCTCGCGCCGGTCGGCGGCACGCTGCTGATGGTCGGCTGGGCCCTGCTCGGTATCTCGGCACTGCGCTCGCGCGCGTGATCGCCAGCGCCTATCTGGCGCCGGGCGGGCTTGAGGCGACGCTGGCGGAGGAACTGGACCGACTCGGCGTCGCCGTCGAGGCGTGGCATGGGCGGCTCGCGCTGTCACCAGACCCTCCGGCCCAGTCTGTCTGGGCGCTCGATATCTGGACCGCGCCGCAGGAGATTGCGGTTGCCTCGGTGAAGGCCGCCGCCGACGCACTGCGGGCGGTGCAGCGCAACTGGTGGCTCTATGCCGCCGTGCACCATCGCCGCGCCGCCCTGATCGCCGCGCGGCTGCCGCCGGTCGCGGCGCGTCCGCTGATCTTTCCCTGTGCGGCCCCGACCTCCCATCTCGGCGCCTGGACCCTGCTGGCGCCCGAGCGGCTGCTGGCGAGCGCCACCAAAACGAGCCCGTTCGGCAACGGCGAGTGCCGCTTTGTCGAGGACCGCAGCGGGCCGCCGAGCCGCGCCTACCTGAAATTGTGGGAGGCGCTGATCCGGCTGGGCGAGTGGCCACATCCGGGCGAGCGCTGCCTCGACCTCGGCGCCGCGCCGGGCGGGTGGACCTGGGCGCTGGCGCGCCTTGGCGCCGCGGTGACGGCGGTGGACAAGGCGCCGCTGGCGCCCGGCGTGGCCGCGATGCCTGGCGTGACCTGGCGCGCCGGCAGCGCCTTCGCGCTGACGCCGGAACCGGTGGACTGGCTGTTCAGCGACGTGGTTGCCTATCCGCGGCGGATGCTCGCCCTGGTCGAACGCTGGGTGGCGTCGGGCGCGGCGCGGCGCATCGTCTGCACGGTGAAGTTCCAGGGCGCCACCGACCACGAGGCCGCGGCGGCTTTCGCCGCCATTCCAGGGGGACGGCTGGCGCACCTGTTTCACAACAAGCACGAATTGACCTGGCTGTGGCGCGCTCCCTCCGGCGCCTGACGGCTCACGGCGCCACATGCCGCGCGATCAGCAGGCGGCGGTCGCTGGGCAACGCAACGAAACCATCCGGCTGCGGCCCTGACCGAGCGCGGAGCACCCCGAAGGTCAGCACCGCGAGGCTGGCAAGCGGACCCAACGGAAGGTGCAGGCCAAGTCCGATATAGCGCGAGAGCAGCGGCACCCCGAACACGGCGGCGAGCGTCAGCCGCTCCCACGGCAGGAAGCCGTCGCTGCGTCCCTGCCGCGCCAGCCAGAAGATGCCCAGTGCCAGAGGCATCATATCGTAGAACAGCGCCAGTGGCACGGCGAGCAGCGTCGCGGCCAGCAGCACGCTCGCCCGCGCCGCAAGTGGCGCGGCACCGTGCCACACCCAGGCCACCGCGCCGGCGGTCAGCACCAGCGCGACCGCCTGCACAGAGCCGGCGACGGCGGGCGGCGCACCCAGTAGCAGCGCAGCGCCGAAGGGGGTGACGAAGGCGCCGAAGCTGACCTTGCCGCTGGTATAGACGCCGCCCGAGCCGGCGAAGGCCAGCAGATAGGCGTGCCACGTCTGCCAGCCGAACAGCAGCAGCGTGACCGCCACCAGGCCCGCAACGGAGAACGCGGCGGCGGCGAAGGCACGCCAGTGCCGGCCCGCGGCCAGTGCGACCGGCAGCAGTAGGCCGAAATGCGGCTTGTAACAGAGCAGCCCGAGCACCAGCCCGGCCAGCACCGGGCGGCGGTCGAGCAACAGCAGTCCAGCGCCGAAGATCGCCGCGGTCAGCAGCGAGTTCTGCCCCATGCCGATCGCCCAGACGACCGAGGGGAAAGCGAGCACCGGCAGCAGCCCGCGGACACCCGGAAGCCCCAGGACGCGCGCGCCGACCGGCAGATAGAGTGCAAGCCCCAGCCCGGCCAGCACCGCAAATCCCACCAGGTAGGGAAGGCGCGCCAGCGGCGCGAGCAGCAGCAGGAACACGGGAGGATAGAAGAAGACGTTGTGCTCCACGCCGGGCAACGTCGCCGCCTGCTGCGCGGCGTAGTGCGCCGCCTGGTCATAGACCAGCGCCGGGTCGGCGCCGAGCGCCAGCCTGCCGGCGGCATAGAAGCTGCTGAAGTCGGTGGTCGCTGGCTGCACGGTGGTGAAGACGCCGTGCGTCCACAACGTCGCGAAGGCCGCTGCGATCAGTTCCACGACCAGCAGAACGGCGCTCCAGCCAACCGCGCGATGCCGATCGAGGAACCGTCCATCACGCAGCGCCGCCAGCAGGCGCGCCGGCTGCCCCACTGTTACTGGCCTTTGGCCGCGCGGGCGCGCATCGCGTCCACCAGAAGTTCCACGTCTGCATCACTCGTCGAACGGCCGTCGAGCCACGACGCCGCGTTGCCGGGGTCGTTGCCGGCGGCGTAGAGCAGACCGAGGTCAGTCTTGACCCGATCGGGCAGGTCCGGCCGCGCCCGCAACGGCGCCGCAACGGCCTGCGCCTCGCTGATGCGGCCCTGCAACGCCACCGACAGCGCGAGGTCGTTGCGTACCGCCGCATCATCCGGTGTCTTCTGCAGTGCCTCGCGGTACAGTGCCTGCGCCTCCTCATGCCGGCCGAGCAGGTCGAGCGCCACCGCCTTGTCCACGGTTGCGGCCGTGTCACCATGGTCGCGCGCCAGCAGCGCGTCGCATTCCAGCAGCGCCTGCGCCGGCTGGCCGGCGACAATGTGCAGCCTGGCCAGCGCCCGCCGCAGTGCCGCCTCGTCGGCCGCGTCGAGCGCGGGCGCGGCGTGCAGGCGTTCGGTTAGGGCTGCCTCCGCGCTGCCTGGATGGCCGAGCACGACCAGCGTGTCGGCGGCGCGGATGCGATCGGCCGTCGCCAGCTTCGGGTCAGCCAGCGCCCGCAGATACATCGAGGCAGCAAGCTGAGGATTGCCGGATTCGGCAGCAGCCTGCGCCACCCTGAGCCGATCGGCGGCGCCGAGCGACCCCTGCGCCGCGTGCTGCGCCGCCGGCGCGGCGCAGGCGCTTGCCAGCACCGCGAGTCCGAGGACCAGGAAAGCCTGTACGACCGACGATGCACGCGGGCACATGGGCGTTTGCCTCCGCTAGTGCGTGAAGCCCTTGAAAGCGTCCGCCATTTGCAGGGCGGCCGGGCCGATCAGCACGATGAACAGTGTCGGAAGGATGAACAGGATCAGGGGGAATACCAGCATTGCCGGCAATCCCATCGCCTTCTCCTCCATGCGGATCAGGCGATCGCGGCGCAGTTCGGTGGCGACGGCCCGCAGCGCCTGCGACAGCGGCGCGCCGTATCGCTGCGACTGCGCCAGCATGGTCGCGGTGCGCCGCAGCTCCGGCAGGCCGAGTCGTGTTCCGAAGTTGATGAACGCCTCGCGACGGTCAGGCAGCATCCGCAGTTCGTCGAGGAAGCTGGACAGCGACAGCGCGGTCGGCGGATTGGAGTGCTGCATCTCGCGCGCGACCTGCTCCAACGCGCTCTCCAGCCCCATGCCGGCCTCGGTGCAGACCACCAGCAGATCGAGCGCGTCAGAGATGCCGAAGCGGATCTGCTTGAGGTAGCGCCGGCGCAGGAAGCCCACCACCGAGTCCGGGCCGAGCAGCCCGGCGGCGACGCCGCCGCCCAGCAGCAGCAGGCGCTCGCGCGCCGCCAGCCCGGCGACCTCGCCATAGATCAGCGCCGCCGCCGGCAGCAGCAGCACGAGCACGATCTTGGCGCCGAGCACCACCGGCACGGCGCGCGTCGGATTGAACCCGCTCGCCTGCAGCACCGCGCCCAGCGCCTCGAGGTCGCGCGGCGAATAGAGCTTGGTGCTGCGGCGGACACGATCGCCGATCCGCCCAACCATCGCCAGAGCGGCGCGCACCGGCACGCGCGTCGTCGCGGCGGCGGTGGGCTCGGGCCCGGTGCCGAATACGAAGCGGTCCACGCGATGCTGCATGTATCGCGCCCGGCTGTCGCGCAGCAGCAGAGCGAAGGCGCCACCCAGCAGCAGCGCGAAGGCCGCCACCAGCGTCGGCAGCCCGAACATGGAGGAAGTGGCGGTCATGGCTCGCTCGCCCAACGGATCATCCAGCGCATGATCAGCGTTCCGACGGTCAGTGTGCCGGCACCGACCGCCATCATCTTGCGCCCGGCCGGCTGGCTGATCAGCCCCGTGAGGTAGCCCGGCTGCTCCAGCGACAGCAGCACCCCGGCGATGATCGGCAGCACCTCCAGCGCCACGGCCGAGATGCGCGCCTCGGCCGACAACGCGCGGGCCTTTCCGGCCATCGCGACGCGCTGACGCGTGGTCTCGGCCAGCGTCTGGATCGTCTCGGCGAGCCGGCCGCCGCTGCGCGACTGCACCGCCAGGGTCACCGAGAAGATGGCGTATTCTGTCAGGCCGGAGCGTTCGTGCAGCGCCCGGATCGCCACATCGGGCGCGACGCCGAGGGTAATCGCGTTGTTGACCTGCGCAAACTCATCGCGCGTGGGCGAGGGCATCTCGCGCGCCACGCTGCGCAGCGCCTCGGCCAGCGGCATCCCGGCACGCACGGCACTGACCACCAGCTCGATCATGTCGGGCATCTGCAGCAGCAGCTTGCGGGCATAGCTGCGCTGCTGGCGTCCATGCAGCACCCGCACGATCATGATCGCCCCGCCCGCCGCAGCGAACGGCGCCACCACAGGGGAGATGAACACGCTGGCGACCATGCCACAGAATCCGGCGGCGAACAGCGCCCCGGTCGCCGAGATCCAGAGCGGCACGGAGGCTCCGGGCAGCGAATGCGAGGGCATGTTGAGCAGGACGCGCAGAAGGTTCCGCTTCCCGGTCGCGGACTCGCTGCGTCGGACCACCGCGCGCTGCGGCGTCACCACCGCCTGGGCGGGGGCCGCGCCGAGCCGTTCGACGCGACTGTTCAGGCGCTTGGTGCGGCGGTCGATCTGCAGCACGACGAACGCCGCCGCCGCCAGCTCCACCAACGCCAGCCCCATCAGCCCGACGCGCAGCGCCGGCGTCATGCCGCCTGCCCCGTCCCGCTGACCAGGCTCTGTTCGGCCTGCAGCCAGGCACGGTCCATGCCGTAATATTCGAGCCGCTCGAAAAACTTCGGGCGCATCGCGCCGGCCTGGTAGTGCCCGATGATGCGGCCCTGCGCGTCCTCGCGATCGAACACGAACGCGGCGATGTCGTTCATGGTGATGACCTCGCCCTCCTGGCCGCACACCTCGCTGACCTGGGTGATGCGGCGCATGCCGTCGCGCTGACGCTCGACCTGCACGATCAGGTCCAGCGCGCTCACGATCTGTGTGCGGATCGCGGCCGTCGGCAGGCTGAAACTGCCCATCTGCACCATGTTCTCGATGCGGATGAGCGCGTCGCGCGTGTTGTTGGCGTGGATCGTAGAGATCGAGCCGTCATGGCCGGTATTCATGGCCTGCAGCATGTCGAACGCCTCCGCACCGCGCACCTCGCCGATGATGATGCGGTCGGGACGCATACGCAGTGCGTTGCGCACCAGGTCGCGCTGCGTCACCTCGCCCACGCCCTCGGCGTTGGCCGGGCGGGTCTCCAGCCGCACCACATGCGGCTGCTGCAATTGCAGTTCGGCCGCGTCCTCGATGGTGACGATGCGCTCTTCCTCGTTGATCAGGCGGCTGAGGGCATTCAGCAGCGTGGTCTTGCCCGAGCCGGTGCCGCCCGAGACGATGATGTTGAGCCGACAGCGCGCCGCGATGCCGAGCAGACGGGCGATCGACGCGGATACCGAACCGTTCGCCACCAAGCCGTTGAGGTCCAGCCGGCGGCGCGCGAACTTGCGGATCGACATACACGGCCCGTCGAGCGCGAGCGGCGGGAAGATCACGTTGACGCGGCTCCCGTCGATGAGCCGCGCATCCATCATCGGGCTCGACTCGTCGATGCGGCGGCCGACCTGGGCGGCGATCTTCTGCGCCACCGTCGCCACGTGGTCGTTGTCGCGGAAGCGCACATCAGTGAGCTGCAGTTTGCCGGCACGCTCGGCAAAGACACGATTCGGCCCGTTCACCATGATGTCGGTGATCGAATCGTCGCGCAGCAGAGGCTCCAACGGGCCGTAACCGGCCATGTCGTTGGCCATCTCTTCGGCAATGCGTGACTGCTCGCGCGCCGAGATCTCCAGGCGTTCGTCGGTCGCGATCTGGTGCACGACCTCTTCGAGCTGCCGGCGCAGCGCCGCGGCAGACAGCTCCGCGGCGGCGGCGGCGTCCACCTGCTTGAGCACGCGCTCGCGCAGCATCGGCGTGTGATCGACGGCAGACGCACGCGGCTCGGCTGCGACGGGGCTGGGGACCGGCGTCATAGGTGCCGGGGCGGGCACCTCGTGAGCCGCCCGCCAGGAACCGGTGAGCGGCTTCATCGTGAGATCAGCCGCGATAGCGACCAGCGCCGTGACGTCTCGGTCGGCAAGCCGACCACCTCGCGCACCAGCGGCAGCAGATGGCGCCGCAGCGCCGGAACGTGAGTGAGCGCAGGCTTGCCGAGGTTCACTGCCTCGGTCATGCGGCCGCCGAGATCGGGAATGACGAAATCGGGCGCCCGGCCAAGGCCGCGCTCCACCAGGTCGCGCTTGAGTGCGCCACGCATGTCGGCGCGATTGAGCACGGTGAACACGCGATCACTGCCGGCGGCCTGGGTCGCCGCCTGGCGCAACGCGTGCGCGTCGCGCAGACCGGGCAGGTCGGGGTGCAGCACGACCACGACATGCCAGGCGAGCCGCAGCAGGATCCGCATCTCCGGCGGCACCGGCATCGGCACGTCCACGAAGACGTAGTTGAACCGCTGGCGAAGCACGTCGAAGACATGCACGACGCCCTCCGGCGTCACGGTCGCGGCGGAGTCGGACGCTTCGTCGCCAGCGACCAGATGCAGCCGCTGGTCGAGCGCGATCGTCGCCCGCTCCAGGAACAGGGCGTCGCTGCGCGCCGGGTCCTCCAGCGCCACCCGCAGGCCGCTGCCGGGCCGCGCCCCCAGCATCATCGCGGCACTGCCGTCATGCAGGTGCAGGTCGAGCAGTGCGATCTGCCCGACCGACTGGTTCTGCGCCATGGCGGCGAGTTGCAGGACGCTGTTGACGGCGAGCGTGGTTGCGCCGACGCCGCCACGCGCGCCGCAGAAGGCAATGACGCGACCGCTGCGGGCGTCCTGTATCTCCGGGGCGGTGCCGAGCAGTCGCGGCAGCAACTGCCGCTGCACGAGGTCGCGTGTCAGCGGGCGGGGGAAATAATCGGTGGCACCCATCTCGTGCACGACCAGCCGGTAGAACGTGATGTCGGTGTTGGTGCCGAGCAGGAACACCGGCACGTCCGGCGGGCAGGTGCGGGCCAGCTCGTCGAGCGCCGGCTGGAGTTCACCCGACGCAAGGTCGGGCGCGTCGGAAATGTCGATGATCGCGGCGCGTACCGGCGCGAGCGAGCGGAAGAACCGGATCGCCTGCCTCAATCCGCCGCGGCGGACGTCGATGCTGCTGCCCAGCGGCGCCAAGCCGGCGCGCACCGCGGTGATCGTCGCCTCGTCATCGAGGAACGCCACCACCAGCCGGCTGTCCGGCGGAAGATGGCGGTCGTCCTCCGCCGCTGCGGCGGGATGGTCACTGTCCAGCATTGCCGGTGCCCCCCTGCGGCGTCGCCTGGCTCTGCGTCTCCGAACCGAGGCCGGAGGCACTCTCGGTGGGCAGGGCCGGACGGTGCCCGCTCAGCAGCCGCGCGACCGGCGGCACCGCCTCGACGGCCAGCGAACGCTCGGTGCCACGCCCGAGGGCGAGGTCGTTCGGATCGGCGATCATCGCGCGCAGGTTGGCGTCGTTGACGCCCTCCGGCGCCCATGTGCCGGGGCGCTCATAGGGGTCCTGAAACGTCGAACATCCCGTCAGGTTCGACGCGACCAGCAGGCCGGCGATCAGTGCCGCGATCAGACTTGCGACTTGCTGCATGACGACCTCACTTGAGGATGAACCCTGCGTCGAGCGGCCGTCCGCTCGCGCTCGCCCCGAGCTGGCGGCCCAGCAGCACGCGGTCGAGGTCGGTGGCGGGCGTGAAGTTGTCGGCGGGCGTGGCCAGCATCTGCGGCCGCGCCACCGGCCGCACGATGTAGGGGGTGACGACGATCACCAGTTCGGTCTCGCCGCGCTGGAACGAGTTGGACTTGAACAGCGCCCCCAGCACCGGCATCTCCCCCAGGCCCGGCAGCGCGTTGGTGATGTCGGTCGTCGTCTTCTGCAGCAGCCCGGCGATGGCGAAGCTCTGGCCGCTGCCGAGTTCAATTGTCGTCTCCGCGCGGCGCACCGTCAGCGCCGGGATGGTCAGCGACCCGGCGCCGACGCCGAGCGGCATGCTGACCGCGCCGGTGGTGGTCAACTCGCTGACCTCCGGGCGGATACGCAGATTGAGCCGGTTGTCGGCCAGCACCGTGGGCACCACGGAAAGGCTGACGCCGTATTGCTGGAACTGCACCGTGATCTGCGGCACGCCGCCCATCGACGTGGCAGCCATCGGAACAGGGAACTCGCCGCCGGCGAGGAAGCTCGCGGTCTCTCCCGACAGCGCCGTCAGGTTCGGCTCGGCCAGGATTGTGATCAGCTGGTCGGCGGCGAGCGCGTCGATCAGCCCGTCAACGCTTCCGTTGGCGCCGTTGTATCCGCCTCCCGCCTGTCCGTATGGCACGTTGCCGAGCGGGGTCAGGCCGACCGGTGCGAACGCGCTGATCGCGCCGGAGGCGGCGGCGCCGGTGAGCATGCCGAGGCGCCAGCCGCTGACACTGCCGAGCGCCTGCCAGTTGATGCCGATTTCGCGGGTGATCTGGCGGCTGATCTCAGCAAAGCGCACGCGAACATTGACCTGCAGCCGGCCGATCACGGCGATCTCGTCGATGATGTGCTCGCTGTCCGGCAGGAAGCCGCGGGCAATGGCCTCGGCCTGTGCCGCGGCGGCAGCACTCGGAACGCTGCCGCGCAACAGGATCGTGTGACCGTTCGGAGTGACGCCGATATCGGCCGCACCGGCGACCGTCGCGGCGATCGCGGCACGGATCTTGGAGGCGGTCTCCGGCGTCACCGCGACCGGGGCGGCAGGGCCGCCGCCGCCCGGTGGCTGCGCCACGATGGGCATCATCTCGGGCGGCCGGGGCGGCATCGCGCCCGGTGGTGGGCCGGGGGGCGGGGTGACCGTCACGTCGTACTGTACAATCGGCGCGCCGGTGTCGTTGGTGGCGATCAGGGTGGTGCGGCCGGCCGCGACCGCCATCAGGAACAGGCTGGTCGGCGAGGCCGGCTGCACGCGCGCGATCGCCGGCTGAGCCGACATCACCGTCGCCGCCGGCGCCGGCAGCCGCAGCAGCACGCCGGTGCCCGCCTGCAGGGTCACCGCGCGCACCGATGGTGCCGGTGCCGCCGCAGCAGTGCCGGCTTCGGCCGGCGACGGCGTTGCGCCCGGTGTCGCTCCGGACGATTGCGCCGCCAATTGGGCGGGAGTCGGGGCCGGCGGCGTCTCGGCCCCAGCCGGGGCACCGAGCAGCCCCAGTCCGACGGCGAACGCCCACAGAGTCCGTCGCGCGTTCATTGGAACTTCACCACGCTGCGCTGGTCGCCCTCGATGATCTGCATTCCGAGGCTGGGCGGAACCTCGACATGGGGCTGCTGACGCAGCTCGGGCGACAGGTCGCCGCCGAACACGGGCGTGTCGGTCGCGCGCTGGGCTTCCTGCTGCAACGGCCGGATCGCGAGCGACAGCACGCCGAGATGCTGCCCGACGGCGAGCCGCTCCGCCTGGCCGGGTGTGACCTCCAGCGTCACGGTGCGGGCGACGTGGCCGGCCGACTGCACGTCGCCGGTCGCACCCTGGACGATCTGCTGATCGACCGCGATCACCCGGATGCCGGTCAGGATGGTGCGGCTGAGCACGCGCTTGTCGGGGGCGGTATGCTGGCCCTCGACCTGCTGGGTCAGCAGCACATCGACCAGGTCGCCCGGCCAGATCAGGCCGGAGACGCCTGTGACTGCGTCGACGGGGACGGAGACGGCGCGGGTGCCGGGGGCCAGGACGGTGGCGAGGAAGCCGCGGTCGCGCGGGCGCAGCACGTCTTCCAGCGTCACCGCCGCACCGGCATCGAGATAGCGCGGCACCAGCGCGCCGCGCAGGCTGGCGCGCGCGTCCGGGCTCTCGGTGATTGCGTGCGGGGGGACCTGGTCGGCGCGCACTTGCTTGATGCCGAGATCGGAATCACGGACCAGCGTGCCGGCTGGCAGCGCGTGGGCTGCGACCAGATAGCTGACCATCAACGACGGCGGCGGCGCGGCGACGGGCGCATGGTGCGGCGAGAGCGTCAGCGAGGACTGGTAGATGACCACGCCGAGCACGGCTGCGGCGGACAGCAACAGGCCGAAGAGAACCAGCCGCATCGACATCGGATCACCTCCCGCCCAGCAGCATCAGGGCGCCGCCGCAGGCGATGGCGACGCCGTAGGGGATGGAACCGTGGCGGCGCAGGCGCCAGCACTCGGCGGCCAGCACCCGCCGTGCCAGCGACGCACCGCGCACCGGCGCCAGACGCGGCGCGAACGGTCGCAGCGCGAGATGCAGCAGCGCCAGCACGCCGCCGGCGATCGCGGTCGCCTCAACGAAATCGCCGAATGCGCCGAACGGCAGCACCAGCGCGACCGCGCTGGCCAGCTTCACGTCGCCCCCACCGAGCGCGCCGCGCCGGTGCAGCAGCGCCAGGGTCGCGAACAGCAGCAGCGCCGCCGCGACCGAGCCGAGCAGGGCATGCGGCCCGCGCAGCAGCCCGGCGAGCAGGCCGAGCGCGGCGAGCGCAATCGATACCCAATCAGGAATGATCCGCCGGACCACGTCGCTGGCCGCGGCGGCCAGCAGCAACAGGACACCGGCGGCCTGGATCAGGGGCGTCAGGTGGCTCAACACCGCTTGCGTTCCCTCTCAACTGGGCCCGCGAACCCGCGGGCGCCGCGCGGCTTGCGCCGTGTGACGCCTGCCGTCGCTCGGGCGGCAGGCGTCGCACGACATGGCGCGAGTGCGCGCCGGCCTCAGATGCTGCCGCCGATGGTGGTCAGCGCGGTGGACAGGTCGCCCTTCAGCGCGGTGACCGCCGCGATGATCGCCACCACCAGGAACACGCCGAGCACGGCGTATTCGAGCGAGGTGACGCCCTTCTTGTCGCCGAGCACCGTGGCGAACAGACGCTGACCGATTGCCTTGTGCATTTTTTGCTTTCCTTCCTGGGTTCGTGGGTGGGCGATTGCCCACCGGCACGCGGCGAATGGTTAATGCAACGACAGCAAAGAGTCAATCTATATCGCGACCAAGACAGTCTTGACTGAGGCATTTTTGCAATGGCATAGAAAAATTTTGCGCGATAAATCGCGTTCTGTCCGCGGTGCGTACAGAACGACTTTGTTTTTCCCGATCATTATTCGCTCCGTTGAAGGAGCAACCCTCGCCAAGCCTTCCCCGACATGGGCACGACAGCATCTCACCCGAACAAGCATGACGCGCAGGCAATCTGCTGCACGCCGTCACGCCGATCGCTTGTCGCGCCCGCACCGTGGGCGCTCGGCCCAGCGACCCGGAGGCGGCCTGCGCCGCCGGATCGCCGGGCCTTACCGGGCTAGATGCTGCCCCCGATTACGCCGAGCGCGGTGGTGATGCTGCCGGCGAGAACGCCCACTGCGGCGATGATGGCGATCACCAGGAACACGCCGAGCACGGCATATTCCAGCGAGGTGACGCCCTTCTTGTCGCCGAGGGTCTTGAGAAGCAGACGCGATCCGATTGCCTTGATCATTTTTTGATGGCCTTCCTGGGCTCGTGGGCGAACCGTTCTGGGTCGCCTTCACGATGACCAGTCGTAATCAAATTCCTTAAAAAAGTCAATGCTCCTCACACCATAAACGGTCGTACGCGAGACATTTTTGCAGTAGTGTAGATGTGTACAAGTACAATACTGACGTGTCACTCTGCTGCGACATGCCATGTCCTTCGCCAATCCGCGTTTTTACAAAAGACCCCGGATGGGCCGATTTGCGTCGCCGCCCGCCGTTCCGCCGAACATCGTTAACCCGGAGAAAGGGGCGGCGGCTCGGCCATGAGGTCTGGCGCCGCCGAAGAATATCCCGATCGGATCACCCCGACCGATGTTGCCGGCATGGCTTGCTGGATCGCTGGTTCGGATACCTCCTGCTGCTTTTCGCGCCTCCGGATCGGCTACGCCTGGACGGTTGACGCCCCTCTGATTTCGACAGATGCCCTGAACGCCGCTCCCGACGGCCATCCCGGTGAACTCTGCCAGGATGGCGTTTTCCGCAATCGTGACTCAGACGGCACCGTTTAGCACTCTATCCTCTCGGGAAGGATGCCAAGTGTTCTAAGCTCGCATTCCCAGCCCATTGACCCCCGACGATCACGTTATCTCGCCGACACGTTGCAATTTTTAATTCGCATCGACGCCGGGAGTCAATATAAACTCGCTACGCGAATTATCTGGGCGACGAGCTTTTCGCCCTGGTGTACAAACGGAAGCCCCGATGACGATCGATTCTTCACGAAAACCTGCTCCCCGCCCGCCCGCGCGGCTCTGGCAGGATCGCCGTGGCGTCTCGGCGCTCGAACTGGCGCTGCTGGGACCGTTACTGGTGCTGCTGATGCTGGGGACGCTCGATGTCGGCACCGTCATGCAGCAGAGCCTGCTGCTGCGCCAGGCGGTGCGCGCTGGCGCGCTCTATGCCGTGCAGTGGCCGACCGACACCACCGGCATGGCCAACGCAATCAGCGCCGCCCTGCCGTCGGGCGTGAACGCCACAGTCGCCACGCCGACCACCTCCTATGTCTGCTGGAGTTCCTCGGGCGGCATCGTTCCGGCCACCAACGGTACCTGCGGCACCGGACAGACGTTGCAGACGCTGGTGACGCTGTCGGCATCGAAAACGTATTCCCCGTGGCTGCTCAGTTCGCTCAACAGCATCTCGGCCAGCAATGTCATCCGCACGCAGTAGCGCAAGTCAGCGCGGCACCACCACACTGGAATTCGCGATCACAGGCGGCGTGTTCCTGGTGATCATGTTCGCCATCCTCGACGTCGGACGCTATCTCGCCGTCAAGCAGTCGCTGGACACAGTGGTTGCGCTCACCGCGCGCGCAGCGATGGTCGGCACCGTCACCGCTGGCGGCACCTGCCCCGGCTCCGGCGTCACGCTCCCCACCTCGATTACCGGCAGCGTGCCGATGCTCAGCACCTCGCATCTCTGCGTCGCGGTGACCTCCGCCACGACGTCCGGACAGACTCAGACGTCCGTGAGCGCGCAATACACCTTCGCCTTCCTGCTTCCCGCCTGGAGGACGTTGAGCAGCACGATCAGCGACAGTACCTCGCTGACCTACTGAACACGCGCGCCCCCTTCAGGCGGCGGCTTCGGCCTCCCGCCGCTCGGACCGCTTGCGCGCGTGCGGGTCGAGGAAACGCTTGCGCAGCCGCACGGCAGAGGGCGTCACCTCGACCAGTTCATCATCCTCGACATAGGCGATCGCCTGTTCCAGGCTCATCCGCCGCGGCGGCGTCAGCAGCATCGCGTCGTCCTTGCCGGCGGCACGGATGTTGGTGAGCTTCTTCTCCTTGATCGGATTCACATCCAGATCGGCGCCGCGCGAGTGCTCGCCGATGATCATGCCGACATAGACCTTGTCGCCCGGCTGCACGAACAGCGCACCGCGCTCCTGCAGATAGAACAGCGCGTAGTGAACCGCCTCGCCGTCGGCGTTCGAGATCAGCGAGCCGTTACGCCGCCCCTCGATCGTGCCGCGCCAGGCGCCGTAGCCGGCGAACAGCCGGTTCATGATGCCCGTGCCGCGCGTGTCGGTGAGGAACTCGCCGTGATAGCCGATCAGCCCGCGGCTCGGGATCAGGAAGGTCAGCCGCACCTTGCCGCCGCCCGAGGGGCGCATGTCGCGCAACTCCCCTTTGCGGCGGCTCATCTTCTCGACGACGACGCCGGCATAGGGCTCGTCCACGTCGATCAGCGCCTCCTCCAGCGGCTCCTCGCGCTCGCCGGTCGCCTCGTTGCGGCGGGTAATGACGCGCGGGCGGCCGATGGTCAGCTCGAAGCCCTCGCGCCGCATCTGCTCGATCAGCACACCGAGCTGCAACTCACCCCGTCCGGCGACCTCGAAGGCCTCGCTCTCGCTGCTCTCCGTCACGCGGATCGCGACATTGCCCTCCGCCTCGCGGAGCAGCCGGTCGCGAATCTGGCGGGAGGTGACCTTCTTGCCCTCGCGCCCGGCGAGCGGGCCGTCATTGATGCGGAAGGTCATCGCCAGCGTCGGCGGATCGACCGGGATCGCCGCCAGCGGGGCGGCCAGTTCCGGCCCGCCGATGGTGTCGGGAACGGTCGCCTCGGCCAAGCCCGCGACCGCGATGATGTCCCCGGCCTCCGCCTCCTCGACCGGAACGCGATCGAGGCCCCGGAACGACAGCAGCTTGGTCAGCCGCCCGCTCTCCACCACGCTGCCGTCGGCGCGCAGCACGCGCACCGGCATGTTGATCCGCGCCCTCCCCTGCTCGACCCGCCCGGTCAGCACGCGGCCGAGATAGGGGTCGTAATCGAGGATGGAGGCGACCATGGCAAAGGGCGCGTCCGGCGCGACCGCAGGGGGCGGCACGTGGCGCAGTACCAGGTCAAACAGTGCGGAGAGGTCCTGACGCGGACCGTCGAGCACGGCATCCGCCCAGCCTTGCCGGCCGGAGGCGTAGAGCATCGGGAAATCGAGCTGCGCGTCCGTGGCGCCGAGGGCGGCGAACAGGTCAAACACTTCTTCGTGAACTTCGTCCGGGCGAGCGTCCTGGCGGTCGATCTTGTTGACTACGACGATCGGGCGCAGGCCGCGTGCCAGCGCCTTGCCGACCACGAACTTGGTCTGCGGCAGCACGCCCTCGGCGGCATCCACCAGCACCAGGGCGCCATCCACCATGTTGAGGATGCGCTCGACCTCCCCGCCGAAATCGGCGTGGCCGGGGGTATCGACGATATTGATGCGGGTGTCGCGCCAGATGACGCTGGTGCATTTCGCCAGGATGGTGATGCCGCGCTCACGCTCCAGTTCGTTGCGATCCAGCGCGCGCTCGGCCACCGCCTGGTGCTCGCGGAAGGCGCCGGACTGCCGCAGCAATTGATCGACGAGCGTGGTCTTGCCGTGATCGACATGGGCGATGATGGCGATGTTGCGGATCTGCATGATGGCCTGGCCTGCTGCGCGAACTGGGCGCAAAACGCCGCACCGGCGTCCCTGCGGGCGCCGGCGCGGTCGCGTGTTGCGCCGCACACATAGGCGATCGCAGGCCCGGATGCGAGGGGAAAGCGGCGGCGTCTAGTACGGCGTGGTTGTGCTCGGGTGCGTCATGGCTGTCCGCAGGTAGTATTCCGCGTCACCCCATCGCCCCATCTGCACCGACTGCCGGGCACGCGCCATCTCCCGCAGAGCATCGGGGTCGGAGGAGACAAACGCGTTCCCGTAGGGAGTATTGCTGCCGAGCCAGATCGCCTCGGCACGGTCGATCTGCGTCAGCGCCGTCTTCGTGTCGCGCTGCTGCACGGCGGCCAGAGCGCGCTCCAGGTAAGGGTGCGCCGTATTCGGGTCTTCGGCGAGCATCCCCGCGCAATCGCCGAGCACGAGTGCGCCGACGAGCAGGATGGCGCGCATCGCGAATGTCCTGACCATCGCCGGTCTCCACGCACAATCCGGCCGCAGCCCTCGGCGCCGGTCAGTTCGGCATGACGACGCTGGGATGCGTCAGCGCTGTGCGTACGTAGTATTCGGCGTCGGCCCAGCGCCGCATCTCCACCGACTGACGCGCCCGCGCCATGTTGCGCATGGCGTCGGGGTCAAACTCAAAGAACGGGCTGGAGAACGGCACATTGACCCCGATCCAAATCGATTCGGCCTTGTCAATCTGCGCCAGCGCAGTCGGCGCGTCGTGCTGTTGCACCGCCTTGAGTGCCGCCACCAGATAGGGGCGCGCCGTGTTCGGATTGTCGGCGGTCAGACTGGCGCAGCCGGCCTGCGCTGCCACGCCCGCCAGCAGGATCGCCACCATCGCCATCCGCCTGAACACCGTCGCCTCCTTGCAACGACCTCTGTCAGGGAGGTGTGATCGTACTCGGGTGGTTCAAGGCGGTGGCGATGTAGTACCGCGCATCCCGCCAACGCCCCATGCCGATCGCCTGGCGGGCGAGCAGCATGTCCTGCAACACAGGATCCACGATGAACGAGATGCGGCCGACGGGGCCCGGATTGGTGCCGCGCCACAGCGCGACGGCATCGTCGAGCGCGGCAAGCGCGCCCGCACCGTCCCTGGAGGCTACCGCCTGCTGTGCGCGCACAAGATAGGTACGCGGCAGCGTGGCCGGATCAGGGGCCTGCCACGCGCAGCCGCCCGGCAGCGCGGCCAGCCCGGCCAGCGCCATCGCGACCAAACCGCGCCGCGAAACCGTCAGCCTTGCCCCAGCGTGCTGGGGTCGCTCAACGCCGCGCCGATATAATGGTCGGCATCGCCCCAGCGTTCCTGCTGCACCGAAACCCGCGCCAATCCGATGTTACGCAGGGCCGTATGCTCGTGATACACGACCGGATTGGATGCGGCGGCGTTACCCGCCAGCCACGCGCTTTCGGCGGCGGCGAGGGCGCTCAGCGCCGCATCAGACTGGTGCGCCCGTGTTGCTGCCTGCGCTTGCCGCAGATAGCTGACCGTGTCGGACGGACCGGGCACGGCACAGGCCGCCATCCCGGATCCGATCGCGATCAGCAGGGCCGCGGCCATCACCCTCAGCACCGCAGCCTCCTCTGTCCTGCCTCAGGCATGACAGATCGGCGGCACGCTGGCGCAGGTCAAGACAGCGGGGCAGGACTCAGTTCCCGCCGATGATTACTGCAATGCTCGCGCCGGGAACGCATGTCCCATCGCCTTGCGCAGGCCCGCGGAACAACGCGGCGGAGAGATATCCGTCGCGCCGACTTCAGGGCACGTTGGGCGCCATTACGCCGCCGTTGGGCTCCATCAGCCCGCCATTGGGCGGCAGCACGCCGCCGAGCGGAATCGAGGATGTTCCCTGGGTCATCGGACCCGACGTCTGCGACGCGCACGCGGGTGACGAGGGGTTGCTCGCGCAGGACACATTGCTCGCGGCCACCGCGGCCATCGGCGCGGTGCCGGGCGCTGCCGGCGGGGCAGCCATGCTCTGGTTCGGATGGATCGCTTCGCCGCCGCCGGACTCGGCCATCTGCGCATGCTGCATCGCCGCGGCGATGTGCTGGTCGGCGCCCGCCCAGTCGCGGTGGGCCACCGCCTCACGGGCCCCCACGATATCCTGCACCGCCGGCGAACGGTCCGGCGTGTCGGCCTGGCTCGGCACCACGGAGCGGGTCAAGAGGCGCGTCTCGGCCTCCGACAGCGCCGCTTCCGCGGCAGGACCGCGATGGTGCTGCACGGCCTGCTGCGCCGCCTGCAGAAGTTGCGTGGGCGAGGCGTTCAGTCCCGGGTCCGGCTGCCGCGCCGCCGAAGGCGCGGCGGCATTGTCGAGCGCGAAAGCGGGCGTGAGGGCGGGGGTCGCCAGCGCCATGCCAAGCATGGCAGCGGAGGCAAGCAACATCGTGCGCATGTGTGGCTTCCTTCTGCGTTGGGAGAAAGCTGCGCGCACCGGACGCGCAACACCCTGGAAACGACATGCAACCGGCGCGGTTCTCGCGCCTTCTTGAAATTCGAGTTCATGCGGCGGTCACGCCAGCGCCGCCGCCTCCGCCCGCAGGTCGCGCTGCAGCCGCGCGCCGTAATGGCCGATCACCTCGGCTGCCGCGAGGCTCCCGAGCCGGCCGCAGGCCGCGAGGCTGCGCCCGGCGGTCAGCGCCGCGAGGAAGCCAGCGGCATAGGCGTCGCCGGCGCCGGTGCTGTCCACCACGCGCGCCGGCGCGGCCGCGACCTCCACCGCCTCCCCACCGCGGATGACAAGGCTGCCCTGCTCGCTGCGCGTGACGGCGGCCAGCGCCACCTGCCCGCGCACCTCCGCCACGGCGTCGGCGAGGTCGTTGCGCTCATACAGGCTGCACAGCTCGGCCTCGTTGGCGAACAGGATGTCGATATGGCCGGCGACCAGCGCACGGAAGGCGTCACGGTGGCGATCCACGCAGAACGAGTCTGAGAGTGTCAGCGCGACCTGTCGCCCGGCCGCGTGCGCGAGTGCCGCGGCGCGGCGGAACGCCGCCTGCGCCGCTGGCTCGTCGAACAGGTAGCCCTCCAGATAAACGACCGCAGCGGCCGCGACCGCCGCCGCATCGACCTGCGCCTCGCCGAACGCCACACAGGCGCCGAGATAGGTGTTCATCGTGCGCTGCCCGTCCGGCGTGACCAGGATCAGGCAACGCGCGGTCGGCGCGCCGCCGACCAGCGGGGCCGTGGGGAAATGCACGCCGGCGGCGGCGATGTCGTGGCGGAACACGGCACCGAGCTCATCGTCCGCCACCCGGCCGAGATACGCCACCCGCGCCCCCAGCCCCGCCGCTACCGCGCAGGTATTGGCCACCGACCCGCCGCTGCTCTCCTGCCCTGGCGGCATGGCGGCGTAGATGCGCTCGGCGGTGGCGGCGTCGATCAGCGTCATGCTGCCCTTGCGCATGTCGTGACGCGAGATGAACGCCTCCGGCACCGGCGCCACGACATCGACAATGGCGTTGCCGATGCCGAGAATATCGAAACGGGGCGGCGCGGCGGCGTCATCCATGCCGGAAACTCCTGGGCGAGCGGGGGACGGCGCGCCGCCTAACATCCGCGCCGCCGCGCCGCAACCAAAGAGGACTCCCCGGATGCCCCTGCTCGTCCCGCCGTTGCGCGCCATCGGCCAACTGGATGATCCCGCCTTCCTCGGCGTGGTTGGGCGCAGCGTGGCCTGGGCGCTGGTGGCGTTCCTGGCATTGGCCGTCCTGCTGGCGCGGGGGGCCGAGGCGCTGCTGGCCGGCCATCCGGTGCTGGCCTGGCTGTTCGGCGGCGTCGGGGCGCTGGTACTGGCGTTCTACTTTTTCCTTCCGATCGCTTCCGTGATCGCCCTGCTGTTCGTCGATCGTATCGCGATCGCGGTGGAGCGGCGGTGGTATCCGACGCTGCCGCGCGCGAGGCCGGCGCCGCTGGCGTCGCAGGCCTGGGACGGACTGGCGCTCGGCCTGCGCGTGCTCACCTGGCAAGTGGCGGCGCTCCTGCTGTCGCTGGTGCCGCCGCTGGCGCCGATCGCCGCCCCACTCGGCTGGCTGATCGCGGCGTGGTCGGTGGGGCGCGGCCTGTTCGTTGCGGTCGCCATGCGCCGCATGACCCGGCTGGCGGCGACGCAACGCTATCGCGCGCAGCGTCCGGCGGTGCTGGCGCAGGGCGCGCTGATCGCGCTCGGCAGCATTATCCCCGTTGTCAATCTTCTGGTCCCGGTCCTCGGCACAGCGGCCATGGTGCACATCCTGCAAGAAGGTCGCTGATACGACATTGTTCTTTCTGGCGGACAAGCGACGACGGAGTGTTGTTTCGACACACCGGGCTGTGATAGGCCAGCCGCCGACGATTCTTTTCGCCCATTTCCCCAGAACATCGGAGGGGCCGTGTTCAAGCGCCGCAAGCCCGATGATCCGCACAGTGCCGACCCGGACGGCCCGTCGATGTCTCAGGCGGTGACGCCGGCCGTGACGCACTCCGACTCCGTCGGCGTCCCGCCCCGGCTCTCCGATACCGGCCTCGGCGTCCCGCCCTTTCGCCCTGCCCCATCGAAGGAAGCTCCTGCCATGAGCCGCGCCCCATTCGCGCCCACGCCGCCCACACCCACGCCCACGCCCGCCCCGCAGCCGCTGCCGGGCAGCGCGCTGCGCCCGGTGGTCGCGCCGGCCCCCCGCAGCCCGGGCCGCGACGCGGCCGAGCGCCGCACGCTCGTGGTCGGCCGCGGCATCAGCCTGCAGGGCACCGTGCAGGACGCCGAGCGGCTGGTGGTCGAGGGCACAGTGGAGGCGACCATGATCCACGCCTCGGAGCTGTCCATCGCGCCCGGCGGTATCTTCAAGGGCGAGGTCGAGGTGGACGAGGCCGAGATCGCCGGCACCATCGACGGCACGCTGACCGCGCGCGCCAGTCTGCAGATTCGATCGACCGGCAAGGTCCTTGGCACGGCGCGCTGCCGCCGCCTGCAGGTGGAGGATGGCGGTCAGATCACCGGGCGGATGGAGATGCTGACCGACAGCGCAGGGATGCCGCGCGCCGCGACGGCAGAATCACGGCCCGAACCGGTCACGTCGTAACGCGCGCGCCGCTCACGCATCGCCCGGCACGCCGTAGGAAGGCGCGGCGTCCGGGTCGAGCGCGCGGGTGACATAGGCGGTAAGCTGCGGCTGCCACACTTCCCACAACCGCACCAGTTCCGCGACCGGCGCGTCGTGCCAATCGACACGCAGATCGGCGACCGGCCAGGGTACACGATCGACCATCAGCAGTCCGGCCGAGCGCACCGGCCCCGCCTCTCCACCCGCCGCCAGCCCCGCCTGCATGGCACCGATGACGCGCGTGCCGAGATCGGATGCCGACGATGCGGCGAATGCCGCGATCATCGCGGCGGGCACATCAGGATTGGCGAGCAGGTTGCCGGCAGCGATGCAATCCCCGCCCGGCGCGATCGCATGCACGCCCAGCGCGCGCGCGCCGGAAAACGCCGCCACACCGCCTCGCGCGTCGATCACCGCGACCTGCCGGTGCTCGGCGTGCGGCGCGGTGGCGCGCAGGATGCGCACGGCATCATCAGCCCCTGCACCGAGTGCCAGCAGATCGAGCGCGTGCGTGCCGAGTCGCGGGTCGGTCACGTTCTGCGACAGCGCCGCGCCGACGCCTGCGCGCGCATAGGCGCAGCGCGCGGCGACGGCAGGCGAGGACGAGGCCACCGCGACCGCGAACCGACCGGTGCGCGCGCAGCGCGCGGCGATCGAGAACGTCATGCCTCACCGCTGGCGAAACTGCGCACGGCCTCCTCATGGATGGACCGCATGATGTGGCGCTTGAGCGCCATGAAGGCCGGGCTGGTCAGCATATCGACGTGCCGCGGGCGCGGCAGGTCGATCTCCACCATCTCCTTGATCCGGCCGGGGCGCGCCGTCATCACGTAGACATGGTCTCCGAGCAGGATCGACTCGTCGATGTCGTGGGTGATGAACAGCACCGTCTTGCTCGATTGCTGCCAGATATCCAGCAGCAGCTCCTGCATCAATGATCGCGTCTGGCTGTCCAGCGCGCCAAACGGCTCGTCCATCAGCAGCAACGCCGGATCGTTGGCAAGCGCGCGCGCCAGCGCCACACGCTGCATCATGCCACCCGACAGCTGCCGCGGATAATGCTCCTCGAAACCTTCGAGCCCGACCTGGAGGATGAAGCGGCGGGAGATGTCGTGACGCTGGCGCAGCGGCATGCCGGCGACTTTCAGCCCGAATTCGACATTCTGCTGCACCGTCAGCCACGGAAACAGCGTGTAGGACTGGAACACCATCCCGCGATCACGACCCGGCCCGGTGACACGCTTGTCGTCGAGCCAGATCGCGCCCTCGCTCGGCTCGATCAGGCCGGCGACCAGCCGCAGCAGGCTCGTCTTGCCACAGCCGGACGGGCCCACGATCACGGAGAATTCCTGGTCGCGCACATCCAGCGAGATACGGTCCAGCGCCGTCACCGGCGCGCCGCGCCGGGGCGTGAAGCGCAGCGCCACGTCGGCGATGCGCAGCTTGGCCGGCTTCAGCGCCGCCGCCGGCGCCGCCATCACGTCGCCGTCGCCCATGGCAGCATCCGATTACGCAGCAGCTTGAACGCCTGATCGGTGAGCAGGCCGAGCAGACCGATCACGATGATGCCGAGAAAGATCTGGTCAGTGAACAGGCCGCGCATGGAGTTGAGAATGAAATAGCCAAGCCCTTTGTTGGCAGCCACGAGTTCCGCGACCACCAGATAGGTCCAGGCCCAGCCGAGCGTGATGCGCAGCGTGTCCATCACTCCGGGCATGGTGGCCGGGATCAACACGCGCCAGACCACGGTGCGCCGCGTGGCGCCCAGTGTGTACGACACATCCAGCAGATCCTTCGACACGCCGCGCGACACGTCGGCGATCAGAATCAGCTGCTGAAAGAACGTGCCGATGAAGATGACGGTGATCTTCTCCTCGATCCCGATGCCGATCCACAGGATCAGCAGCGGGATCAGGGCGGAGACCGGCAGGTAGCGAACGAAATTGGTCACCGGCTCGATCGCCGCCTCGACGACCTTGAAGCTACCCATCAGGATGCCGAGCGGTACGGAGAGGATCGAGGCGATGATGAACCCGCTCATGATCTCGATGACGCTGACGAGCGTGTTCTCCTGCAGCGAGCCGTCGCCGGCACCGCTGATGGCGGCGCCGACGACCGCGCCCGGCGTGGGCAGGAAATCACCGCGTACCAGCTCTCCATAGGAGAGCGCGCACCAGACGACGACGATCATGACACCCACGAGCGTGCTCACCGTGAGGTAAGCACGCCGCGGGATGTCCTTCTTCGGCGCCGTGTAGGCGTCGAGAAATGACGCCATCACTCGTTGACGAAGCTGTAGTTGATTAGGTCGGCCGCAGTCGGCTTGACCTGCATCTTGCCGTGGCTCGACCAGATGTCGATCGCCGCCTGCACGGTGTTGGCGAGCGGGCCGGGTGCGGCCGCTGTGCCGAAGAACGCCTTGTTGGCGGCGGCGTCGTAGAACTTTATGCCGGGCAGCGTCTCCTTGAAGTCCTTCGGGTTCTTCAGCCAACCGCCCACGCCCTTGGCCATGATGGTGATGGACTCGTCAGGATGCGCCTCGTAGTAGGCGACCGCCTCGTTCCACGACTTGACGATTCCGGCAACTTCCTTCTGGTGCGCTTTGACCCAGTCGGTCTTGACGATGATCACGTCGGTGATCAGGCCCGGCGAGGTCGAGCTGTCCACCAGCAGATGGCCGAACTTGGTGGCCTTGCCGCGCGACAGCCACGGCTCCCACGTCACCGCGGCATCGACGCGGCCGGCCACGAACGCGCCCCCGGCATCAGCCGCGGTCATGTTCACGGTCTGCAGCTCGGATTCCTTCATGCCAGCCTTGGACAGCAGCACGTTGAGGTAGAAGTCCGAGACTGAGCCTTCATCAACCGCGACGCGCTTGCCCTTGAGGTCGGCGATCGAGGTGATTTCCTTCTTTGCCACGATGCCGTCGCCGCCGTTGGAATCGTCGATCGCGACGACGTACTGGAAGTCGGTCGGCTTCTTCATGTAGAGCAGTGCGGTATCGACCGTGCTCGCGATCATCTGGATGCGGTCGGCCATCAGCGTCGGGAACCGCTCCTTGGGATCCTCCATGACGATCAGATCGACGTCCACGCCATTCTGCTTGAAGAATCCCTTGTCGCGCGCGATGTAGAGCGGCCCGTAGCCGACCCAGGTGGAATGCGCGATCTTCACCGTCTCCGCCGCCGCCCGGCCGGACGGCAGCAGCGGCAGCGTCGCCAGCCCGATCAGCAACGCCGCCAGTTTCAACCCAGCCCGAGTCATCCACGCCCCCTTTCTGTTCGCTTCCCCACGCGGCGCGTCGTCGCGCGCCGTGGCGGTCAGCCTACGCGAGGTATCCCATGATCGCAATTTCCGTACCGCCATTGCACAACCCGAAAGGCCCGCCCCTCGGCAGCAGCGGGACAGCGGGTCAGCGCGGCGGTGGTTGATCGGAGATGATGCGGGCGTCCGAATCGAACATGGCGCATTTCCAGTCGCCGAATGATGTCCGGTAGCAGTGGCCCGTGGCATGGGTGGCGTGCCAGAGGCTGCAATTCCGGCCGACATTCACGCCCTGGCGCTGCCCGTTGAACACGTAGCCGGTGCTGTTGACCGGCGCGCACAGATACTGGTCGTAGCTGCCGCGGATCGCGTAGATTTTGCCGTCTGGCTCGATATCCTCGACGCCGATCACGCCGGCGGTCTGATAGGGCACGCCGGCCCCGACCTCGACCTTCATGTTCTCGGCAAGAAACAGGTTACCGTCATGGTCGATCCTGTCCACGGTGCAGGTCACGTATTGTGCGGCCAGCGCCGCAGTGATCGCGCCCTGCCTCGGCGCTGTCGTCGATTTGCATGAGTAGGGATCGTGCGTGCCGAATTTCGCGCCGATGCCCGTCTGCGCCACCAGGACATCGGGGGACGCGGCCGCCGACGGTCGGCCCCAGGAAGTCGTAAAGGCCAGCAAAGCCAGGAAGGCAAGCAGACGCATCACTGCGACACCTTTTCCGTTGATATTTCGAGAACTTGCTGCCGGATCGCAAGACGAGTGCGCTGAGCCTGCCCAGGATCCCCGACCGTCACTCGAATAATATTGCGCAAGAGCATTATTCAGTCAAGCGTCATCGCGCGGAAACGACTCCATCGCTGCGGGACCGGCCGGCGCGGCGCGGCGGCACCGATGGCCGCCGTGGCAGGGCGCAAAGATAGGGCCTTGCACGATTACGGGAACTATTGTCATTGCGTCCCGCAGAGTCGGGCCATGCGGCCAACGCCCGGCCAGAGGACAGGGACGGGAACAATGTTCGACCAGATACTCAACCCGACGGGAAATTTATTTCTCACCTGGCTGATCGCGCTGGTGCCGGTGGTGCTGCTGCTGGTCCTGCTGGCGGGTTTGCGGATGTCGGCATGGCTGGCGACGCTGATCGGCTCGCTGGTGACCCTGTTGCTGGGCATCGTGGTCTGGGGGATGCCGACCTCGCTCGGTGTCAGGGCCTATATCAGCGGATCGCTGACCGGTATCTGGGCGGTGGATTGGATCACCTTCTGGGGCGTGGTGCTGTTCAACACCCTCGTCGTCACCGGCACGTTCGAGACGTTCCGCAAGTGGCTCACGGCCCAAGGCACCGGCGACGTCCGGGTACAGACGCTGCTGTTCGCCTGGGCATTCGGCGCGCTGCTGGAGGGACTGGTGGGTTTCGGCTATCCCTGGGCGGTCGTGGCGCCCATCCTGATCGCTGTCGGCATCCCCGACCTGGATGCGATCCGCGTTGCCGCGATCGCCAACAACGCGCCGGTGTCCTACGGCGCGCTCGGCGTGCCGATCATCGCACTCGCCGCGGTGACCGGCCTGCCGCTGATGCAACTGTCCTCCTCCATCGGCCATATTGTCGCGGTGCTGGCACTGCTGCCGCCCTGGGTGTTGCTGTATCTGGTCAGCGGCTGGCGGGGAATGCGCGGTGGCTGGCCGCTCGCGATCGTCGGCTCGCTCGGTTACATCGCTGGGCAGTTCCCCGTCGCCGTTTATCTCGGCCCTTACCTGCCCGACGTGACCGGCTCGATCGTCTGCTTTATCGCGCTGCTGCTACTGCTACAGGTCTGGCGCCCGGCCGAGGTGCTGGGCTATGGCGGCGCGCCGATCACCGCGGCGGTGCGGGCCGAAAGCACCGGGCATAATCTGTCGGTGGCGGAGATCGGTCGCGCGTGGCTGCCGTTTATCGTGCTGATCGTCGTGGTGGTGTTGTGGACGGGACCGTGGTCGCATCTGCCCGGCGTGCGGCTGTTCACCCTTTCGGTTTCCGCGCACTCCTCGCTCGCCGCGGGAAAGACGGTCAGCGCGGCGTTCGTCTTCGCGCCGTTCATCGGCGGCACCGCGATCCTCGTTTCCTGGCTGATCGTGGCCGTGCTGCTCGGCCTGCGTGGTTCGCAATTCGTCGTGGTGTTCCAGAAGACCTGGCATCAGATGTGGGGGGCGATGCTGGTCGGCGTGTTTATTTTCGGGCTGGCCTTCGTGTTCAACTACTCCGGCATGGCGGCCTCGCTCGCCAGCGGTTTCTCCAAACTCGGCCCCTGGTTTATCCTCGTTGCCCCGATCCTGGGCTGGATCGGCGTTGCGCTGTCGGGCAGCAACACCTCGACAAACGCCATGTTCGGCGCCTTCCAGGCCTCGGTCGGCCGACTGCTCGGCTTCCCGCCGCTGCTGCTGCCCACACTCAACTCGGTGGGCGCCGAAATCGGCAAGCCGATCGCCCCTCAGACCGCGAGCGTGGGTGTCGCCACCAGCCGCTTCGTGCGCAACGAGGGCGAGATCATCCGCCACAACCTGGGCTGGACGCTGATCCTGCTCGGCTACCTGATCCTGATCGGCGTCGGGTTCTACCTGTTCGCGCCGGCCGTGATGATGCTGCCCGGCACGCCGCCGGCCGGCTGAACCGCACCGCAAGGCGTGCCGCCCGTGCCTGACCGCACGACGCGGCGCGCCTTGCGCGACAGCGGGGCGGAGACGGTGCGCGGCATCGCGCTGGCCAATCTCTGCTTCCTGCTGCTCACGCTCGGCGATGTGGCGACGGTACTGGCGCTGCCGGTCATGGGTGTGGTCGGCGCGATGGCCGGTCGCGCCGTCGTCGGGGCCAGCGTGGTCGCGGCACTGGCGCTCGGCCGCCCGGACGGGCTGCGCAGGCTGCGCCCCGTGCGCAGCCGGCTGGTCGCCTTCCGCAGCACCATCCACGCGCTCGCCTCGCTGACCTGGTACGTCGCCTGGAGCTGGTCGCTTGGCCTCGCCGACAGCTACGCCGTGGGCTACGCGGCGCCACTGGTCATGGTGCTGCTGGCTGGCCCTATGCTGGCCGAGCGCGTCGGCTGGCGGCGGGGGCTAGCGACCGGCATCGGCTTCCTGGGGATGCTGGTGATGATGCGGCCGGGTGGCGATCTGTGGCGGCCGGCGGCGGCGCTGCTGCTGGTCGGCGTCGTGTTCATGGCGATCAGCCGCAACATGACGCGCGTCCTGGCGACCACCGAGACGCCGGAGTGCCTGGCCTTCTGGCTGCTGCTGGCGCATCTGCCGATCGGGCTGTTGCTACTGGCGCTGGGCTTTCCCTCGCCGGGTATCAGCGTGCTGGCGGTGGCCTGCGTGCTGGTGCTCGGGCTGACCAACGGGGTCGCGCACTGGCTCTATTCTCACGCCGGGGCGCTGGCGCCGATGGCGGCGCTGGCACCCTTCGAGTATGTCGGGCTGATCTGGGCGGTGGTGCTGGGCTATCTCTTCTTCGGCCAGACCCCCGCGACCTTGACCATGGGAGGGGCGCTGCTGGTGGTCGCGGCCGGGCTGTCGACCGTCCTTGCCGAACACCGGCGCAGCCGCGCCGAGCGGGCCGTCTCGGCATGACGCCGCTCGCCCTGCTCACCGAGGCACCGCCGCCGCACGACGTCGCGTTCTCGGTTGCCCCTGGGATCCGCCGGCTTGTCGCACCCAATGCCAGCCCGCTGACCTATCACGGCACCAACACCTATTTGATCGAAGGCGCCACCGGAACCACGGTGCTCGACCCCGGTCCTGACGACGCCGGCCACGTCGCGGCGATCCTTGCGGCGGCGGGCAAGGTGACGCGCATCTTTTTGACCCACGGCCATCCCGACCATATCGGCGCGCTGCCCGCCCTGACGGCCGCGACGGGGGCGGAGGTGTTCGCCGCCGCGCGGGGGCTGGCCGACGGCGCGCGCATCGGCATCTGGACGGCGCTGCACACGCCCGGCCACGCGGCGGACCACGTCTGCTTCGCGCGGGAGGACGGCGTGGTCTGCACCGGCGATCACGTGATGAGCTTCGCCACCAGTGTCGTGATCCCGCCCGAGGGCGATATGGCGGATTATATCGCGGGGCTGCGGCGGCTGCTGGCACGGCGCGGCGACATCCTGTTCCTGCCCGGACATGGGCCTCCGATCACCGACCCCCGCCGCTTCACCGAGGCGTTGCTGCGCCACCGGCTACAGCGGGAGGCCGCGATCGTCGCGGCGCTGCGTGCGGCGCCGGCCGTCCCGGCGACGCTGGTGGAACAGCTCTACGTCCCCCTCGACCCCCGCCTGCGCGGCGCCGCCGAGGCGAGCGTGACCGCGCACCTGCGCAAGCTCGCTGCCGATGGCGTGGCGACGGATGACGGCGGGGTATGGCGGCTCCGCTGACCGCTATTCAATCTGCCATTCCTTCTCGATGAGCACGTGGCCATGCGGCCGGGCCGCGCGCGCGGCGGGGGTCATCGCCCGCCATTCCAGCAGCCGCTCCAACACCCCGCGCGTGACCAGTGCCAGGTCGAGCGTCAGCGCCTCGGCCACCGCATAGAAGCGCACCCCCTCCAGTTCGCCCGAGCCGGCGAGCGCACCGGAGGCTGTGGCGGCGTCGGCAACGAAGAAGCGGGCGTCGAAGCGCAGCGGCTGCCGCGCGGGCGTGATGGCGCGGCACAGATAATCCAGCGCGTCGAGCCGCGGCGGGCGGCCGAGCGACAGCCCCGTCTCCTCCTCCAGCTCCCGCGCCGCGGCGATGCCGAGCGCGCGCGCGAGCGAAGCGTCGGCCGCCACCTCCAGCCGCTGCAGCACCTCCGCGCGCAATGGCGCGGCGCAGGAGGCGGCGTGGTCCTCGGCATCGACCGCACCGCCGGGGAACACCATGCGGTTGGGCATGAATCGATGCCCGGCGCCGCGCAGGCCCATCAGCACCTCCGGCCCGTCCGCCGCCTCGCGCAGCAGCAGCAGGCTCGCGGCCGGGCGCGGCGTGACCACAACGTCAGACATGGACAGGGGCGCGATACGGCATCGGAGCGTTCATCGGCGAGCAGGCGGCGCGGGTCAACCGCCGCCGGCCTGCTCCAGCACTTCTTCCTCGGCGGTCAGATGGAGCGCCACGATCGCATCGAGCGCGTAGAGCAGCCGCCGCACCTCCCGCCGCTCGCCATCCGATGCGGCCTGTGGGTCGAGCGACCCGGCGAGGCCGGCGAGGCGTGAGGAAAGCTCGGCAAGCTCCTCGTGCATCCGGATCAGTGTGCCGGTCGGGTCGCGCCCGCCCAGCCGCTGCGCCAGTTGCGGGAACAGCAGCCGCTCCTCGGTCTGCTGATGCGGCAGCAGGAGCGTTTGCAGCTCGGCGACGATGGCGCGCAGGTCCGCCTCCGGCGGCGGCGCGGCGGCATCAAGCTGGTCGGCGGCCCGGCGCATCCGCACGCCGAGACGGCGCAACCGCTCATGCTCCTGCAACATGCGCGGCACTCCAGCGGAATCGGGCAGCGGCGCCGGCACCGGTGGACCGCGCAGCACGCGCAGCGCGTTCACGATCACCGCGACGTCGATCGCCTCCTGCAACAGCGCGCCAAACACCGGTGGCAAATGGCCGAGGGCGGCGGCCAGCATCGCGAGTGCCGACAGGCCCATGCCGACAGCGATGGATTGCAGCGCGATCGCCCGCGCGCGCCGCGCCGAGCCGACCGCCGCCGCAAGCGCGTCCAGTCGGTCCACCAGCAGCACCACATCGGCCGCCTCAGCCGCCGCGGCCGCCCCACGCGCCCCCATCGCCGCTCCGACATCGGCCGCCGCCAGGGCAGGCGCGTCATTGATGCCGTCGCCGACCATCAGCGTCGGGCCGGCCGCGCCCTCCGCCCGCACCGCCGCGATCTTCTCCGCCGGTGTCAGCTCGGCTCGCACCGCGTCGAGGCCGAGCGCCGTACCGATCGCCTCGGCCGCGGCGGCGCGGTCGCCGCTGACCATGACCAGCCGCGTCACTCCCGCCGCGCGCAGCGCCCGCAGCGCCCGCGGCGCCTCGGGCCGCAGCCGGTCGGAGAGCAACAGCACGCCGGCCACCCGCCCGTCCACGGCGACCCAGGCCGCCGCTGCTGCTGCCGCCGCCAGACGGCTGGACGCTCCCGCATCAGGCAGCGTGCAGCCCTGAGCCTGCAGCAGACCGCCGCTGCCAACCAACACGGCCCGCCCCTCCACCGTGCCGCCAACCCCGCCGCCGGGAATCTCGGTCACGTCCCGCGGCAGCGGCAGCGCCAGCCCGGCGGCCTGCGCAGCCGCCACCACCGCGCGCGCCACCACGTGCTGCGACATCTGATCGAGCGCGGCGGCCAAGCCGAGCACCTCATCAGCCGTGAAGCCCGGCATCGGCGCGATCGCCGCAACGTGCGGCGTGCCGGAGGTGAGTGTGCCGGTCTTATCGAACAGCGCCGTGCGCACCCGCGCCAGCCGTTCAAGCGCGCCGCCGCCCTTGATGACCGCGCCCCGCTTCGCCGCGCGCGAGATGCCGCAGACCAGGGCCACCGGGGTCGCCAGGATAAGCGGGCAGGGCGTTGCCACCACCAGCACTGCCAGCGCCCGCTCCGGATCGGCCGACAGGAACCAGGCCAGCCCCGCCACCAACAGGGTCGCCGGCAGGAAAGCCAGCGCCCAGCGGTCCGCCAGCCGCGCCATCGGCGGGCGCTCCGCTGCGGCGGCGCGGACCAGACGGACGATGGCGGCGTAGGTGCTGGCCTCGGCGGTGGCGCCCGCGCGCAGCCGTAGCGGCCCGCCGGCGTTCACCACGCCGCTGCGCACCGCCTCCCCGGCGGAACGCGCGACCGGCAGCGGCTCCCCGGTCAGGGCCGCCTCGTCGAGCGAGGCCGCCGTGTCCTCCAGCACACCGTCCACCGGCAGCGTCTCGCCAGGCTTGACCAGCAGCAGGTCGCCAGGGCGGATCGCCTCGACGGCGATGTCGCTGATTTGTCCATCCACTGTGCGGTGCGCGACGCGCGGGACGCGGGCGAGCAGGGCCGTCATCTCGCGCCGCGCACGGCCCTCGGCAAACGCCTCCAGCGCGTTGCCCCCGGCGACCATGAGCGCGATCAGCGCCGCGGCGAACGCCTCACCCATTACGAGCGCCGTGCCGATCGCCAGCAGGGCGATCACGTCCACCCCGATGGCGCCCCCTGCCAGCGCGCGGCCCGAGGAGATCAACAGGTCGAGCGCGATCGGCACCGCCGCCGCGCCCCAGGCGATCCGTGCCGCGCTCTCCTCCCCGAGAGCCGAAAGCACCGCGCCGGCGATGCCGAGCAGCAGGACGGAAAGCAGCATCAGGTGCGGCCGGGACATGGCCGAAAACCTAGCACCAAACGCGCGCGCGGGCTTGACCTGCCGCGCCGGATGCCCCATGTCGCCCCAATCAGGACCATGGGGGTCCGGTTACGCGGCCCATAGGGCGCCATCCGCCATGCTGAGGCTTTCCAAGCTCACCGACTATGCCGTTGTCGTCCTGATCCGCCTCGCCGAGGGCGAGCACGGCGGTGAGGATGCCGTGCAGACGTCGCCGGGCATCGCCGCTGCGACGGGAGTGCCGGAGCCGACAGTGGCGAAGGTGCTGAAGGCGCTGACCTGCGGCGGGCTGGTCGCCTCCCAGCGCGGGGCGCGCGGCGGCTATCGGCTGGCGCGTCCGCTCGAGCGCATCGCGATCAGCGATGTGATCGCCGTGGTCGATGGGCCGATCGCGCTGACCGCCTGCGTCGATGGCGGTGCCGGAGGCTGCGACGTGCAGAGCCTGTGCGCGGTCAAGGGCCGGTGGGACCTGGTAAACGATGCCATCCGCGGCGCGCTGAACGAGATCACGCTGGCCGAGATGCGGGCGGCCTCGATCCCGGCGGCGCTGCGCGTGCCGCTGGCCGCGGCGGCCGCCGCTGCCGAATAGGAGCCGAGATGTCGCAAGCCGCCGAGCCGATGCAGACCGTCCACGCGGTGACGCAGACCCCGTACAAGTGGGGGTTCTCCACCGATATCGAGATGGAGCTGGCGCCGAAGGGCCTGAACGCCGACATCATCCGGCTGATCTCGGCGCGCAAGGAAGAGCCGGAGTGGCTGCTGGAGTGGCGGCTCAAGGCGTTCGCGGCGTGGCAGGCGATGGCCGAGCCGCACTGGGCACATGTCGCACACCCGCCCATCGATTATCAGGACCTGCACTATTACGCGGCCCCCAAGCGCAAGCCCGGCCCCGCCAGCCTGGCCGAGGTCGATCCTGCGCTGCTGGCGACCTATGAGAAGCTCGGCATCCCGCTGAAGGAACGGGCGATCCTCGCCGGCGTCGAGCCGGCCGAGGGCGAGGGTGCGCCGGTCGCGGTGGATGCCGTGTTCGACAGCGTCTCGGTCGCAACGACGTTCCGCGCGACGCTGGCGAAAGCCGGCGTGATCTTCTGCCCGATCAGCGAGGCGGTGCGCGAACATCCCGATCTCGTGCGCAAGTATCTCGGCAGCGTCGTGCCGCAGGGTGACAATTTCTATGCGGCGCTGAACTCCGCCGTGTTCACCGACGGCAGCTTCGTCTATGTGCCGCCGGGCGTGCGCTGCCCGATGGAGCTGTCCACCTATTTCCGCATCAATGCCCGCAACACCGGCCAGTTCGAGCGCACGCTGATCATCGCCGACGTCGGCAGCTATGTCTCGTATCTTGAGGGCTGCACCGCGCCGCAGCGCGACGAGAACCAGTTGCACGCCGCGGTGGTCGAGCTGATCGCTCTCGACGACGCGCAGATCAAGTACAGCACGGTACAGAACTGGTACCCCGGCGACGCGGAAGGGCGCGGCGGCATCTACAACTTCGTCACCAAGCGCGGCGCCTGCCGCGGGGCGCGCAGCAAGATCAGCTGGACGCAGGTGGAGACCGGATCGGCGATCACCTGGAAATACCCGAGCTGCATCCTGCAGGGCGACGACAGCGTGGGCGAGTTCTACTCGGTCGCGGTGACGACCAACCGTCAGCAGGCCGATACCGGAACCAAGATGATCCATATCGGCCGCAACACGCGCAGCACCATCGTCTCCAAAGGCATCAGCGCCGGGCGGTCGGACAACACCTATCGCGGGCTGGTGCGTATCATGCCGAAGGCGGCGGGGGCGCGAAACCATACGCAGTGCGACAGCCTGCTGATCGGCGACCGCTGTGGCGCGCACACCGTACCGTATATCGAAAGCCGCAACCCAACCGCACGGGTCGAGCATGAGGCAACGACCTCGAAGATCGCCGAGGACCAGTTGTTCTACTGCCGCCAGCGCGGGTTGTCGGAGGAGGACGCGGTCAACCTGATTGTCAACGGGTTCTGCAAGGACGTGCTGAAGGAACTGCCGATGGAATTCGCCGTGGAGGCGCAGAAGCTGCTGGCCGTGAGCCTCGAAGGTTCGGTGGGCTGACCGTGATGCTTCAGATCAAGGGACTGACCGCGTCCGTCGAAGGCAAGCCGATCCTGCGCGGCATCGACCTGACCGTGCCCACAGGCGAAGTGCATGCCATCATGGGGCCGAACGGCTCGGGCAAATCGACGTTGTCGTACGTGCTGGCGGGCCGTGATGGCTATGAGGTGACCGGCGGCACCGTCACCTTCGACGGGCGGGACCTTCTTGCGATGGCGCCGGAGGAGCGCGCGGCGGCCGGACTGTTCCTGGCTTTCCAGTATCCGGTGGAGCTACCGGGCGTCGGCAATGCCAATTTCCTGCGCACCGCGCTGAACGCGCTGCACCGCGCGCGGGGGGAAGCGGAACTGGACGCGGTGCAGTTCCTGAAACTGGCGCGCGCGGAGGCGAAGCGGCTGTCGATGCCGGACGACATGCTCAAGCGCAACGTCAATGTCGGCTTCTCGGGCGGCGAGAAGAAGCGCAACGAAGTGCTGCAAATGGCGATCCTGCGGCCGCGGCTGGCGATCCTGGACGAGACCGACAGCGGCCTGGACATCGACGCGTTGCGCATCGTCGCCGAGGGCGTGAACGCACTGCGCGGGCCGCAGAATTCGGCGCTGGTCATCACGCACTATCAGCGCCTGCTCGAACATATCGTGCCGGATCGCGTGCATGTGCTGGCCGGTGGGCGCATCGTGCGCTCCGGCGGGCCGGATCTGGCGCGCGCGCTGGAGGAGGGCGGCTACGCGGCAGTCGTAGCCGACGCCGCATGAACGCGGTCACGCAGTTGCAGCCGGCGTGGTTGCGCGACGGCGCAGCGGCGTTCGTCGCACGTTACGAGGGGCTGCGCGACCGGCTGCCGGGCGACGCGGCAGCGCGGGACGCCGGCGCCGCCGCGTTCCGCGCGCGCGGCCTGCCTGGCGTGCGCGACGAGGCGTGGCACTACACCAGCCTCCGCCCACTCGTGGAGACTCGCTTCGCCGAACCGCTGACGCCGGTGGCGGATTGCGCGGCGCTGATGACGCGGTTGCCGCAGATCGACGCACCGCGACTGGTTTTCGTGGATGGCCGGTTCCGCGACGATCTTTCGGTGGTGCCGTCGGGCGCGTCGGTACGCGTCGGCGGCCCGGCCTATGGCGCGTTGGCGCAGCCCGGGCGCGAGCCGTTGGTGGCGCTTAACACGATGCTGGCCGAGGACGGCGCCGCGATCGAAGTCGCCGCCGGAGCGGATGCCGGGACGCTGCTGTTGGCGAGCGTCGGCATCGGCGGATCACCGGATCGCCCGGTCGCGTTTCATCCCCGCCATGCGTTGAATCTTGGTGACAGCGCGCGGCTGACGCTGATCGAGGTCGCGATCGGTGAGGGCGCCTATCTGCACAACCCGGTATTCGAAATCACCGTCGGCGCCGCCGCGACGCTGACGCATCTGCGCCTGCAGGACGAAAGCCGGGCGGCGTTCCACATCTCCACACTCTATGCCGATGTCGCGCAGCGCGGGAGTTACGACAGCTTCGCCCTGACGCTGGGCGCGCGGCTGGCGCGGCTGGAAGTCCATGCACGGCTGGCCGGTCGCGGTGCGACAGCGCATCTGAACGCGGTACAACTGCTCGGCGGCACGCAGCACGGCGATTTCACGACCGTGGTGACGCACGATGCGCCGTCCTGCATCTCGCGCCAGACGGTGAAGAACGTGCTGACCGGGCGCGCGCGCGGCGTGTTCCAGGGCAAGATCGAGGTCGCGCGGGACGCGCAGAAGACCGACGGATATCAGATGAACCAGGCGCTGCTGCTTAGCACCGAAGCCGAGGTGGACAGCAAGCCGCAGCTGGAAATCTACGCCGACGATGTGAAGTGCAGCCACGGCGCCACGGTCGGCGAGCTGGACGCCGAGCAGTTGTTCTATCTGCGCAGCCGCGGCATCGCCGAGGCGGACGCACGCGCGATGCTGGTGCGCGCGTTCCTGGCCGATGCGCTGGACCCGATCGCGCACGAGGCCGGGCGGGTGGTGCTGGAATCGGCGGTCGCGCAATGGTGGGAAAGGCAGGCGGCATGAACGTGACCACGCGCCCCGCGCTGCTGGACATCGCCGCGATCCGTGACGAGTTCCCGATCCTGCGCCAGACGATACGCGGCAAGCAGCTGGTCTATCTGGACAGCGCCGCCAGCGCGCAGAAGCCGCGCGCGGTGATCGCCGCGATGGTTCAGGCGATGGAATCGCAATACGCCAACGTGCATCGCGGCCTGCACTGGATGAGCGAGCGCACCACCGACGCCTATGAAGGCACGCGCGACGCGGTGGCGCGCCTGCTGAACGCGCGCGACCGACGGGAAATCGTGTTCACCCGCAACAGCACCGAGGCGATCAACCTCGTTGCCCACAGCTTCGGCCGCAGCGTGCTGAGACCGGGGCAGGCGGTGCTGATCTCCGCGATGGAGCACCACAGCAATCTGGTGCCCTGGCAGATGCTGCGCGACGCGCACGACATCGAGCTACGAGTCGCCCCGGTGACCGGTGCGGGCGAGCTGGACATGGCGGGGCTGGAGACGCTGCTGACCGACGGGCGCGTCGGCCTCGTCGCGATCACACACATGTCCAACGTGCTCGGCACCTGCACGCCGGCCGAACGGATCGCCGCGCTCGCGCACGCGCACGGCGCGCGCGTGCTGTTTGACGGCAGCCAGGCGATCGTGCACCGGCGCATCGATGTTCAGGCGCTGGACGCCGATTTCTACGTGTTCACCGGCCACAAGCTCTATGGCCCGACGGGGATCGGCGTGCTGTGGGCGCGGCACGAACTGCTGGAGGCAATGCCGCCGTTCCTCGGCGGTGGCGACATGATCTCCTCAGTGACGTGGGAGCGCAGCACCTGGGCCGAGGTGCCGCACAAGTTCGAGGCGGGGACGCCGGCGATCATCGAGGCAATCGGGCTTTCTGCCGCCATCGGCTTTGTCGAATCGATCGGCTACGACGCGATCGCGGCGCATGAAGCGCGCCTGACCGATCACGCGCTGGCGCGGCTGTCGGCGATCGAGGGCGTGCATGTGCTCGGCCGCGCGCAGGACCGTGGCGGCGTGGTCAGCTTTACGCTGGATCGCGCGCACGCGCACGACGTGGCGACGCTGCTGGACCGGCAGGGCATCGCGGTGCGCGCCGGGCATCATTGCGCCGAGCCGCTGATGCGCCGCTTCGGCGTGGACAGCACGGCACGCGCAAGTTTCGGCGTCTATACGACACACGAGGAGATCGACGCGCTCGCCGACACGCTGGCGCGCGTGCGGGAGTTCTTCGCCTGATGTTCGACGATCTGCGCGACCTGTATCAGGAGGTGATCCTCGACCACGGCCGCCGGCCCCGGCACGGATCGCGGCTGGCCGCGTATGACGCGAGTGCCAAGGGCGACAACCCGATGTGCGGTGACCGCGTGCAGGTGTTCGTGCGCCACGACGAAGGCGGCCGCATCGCCGAGGCGGGGTTCGAGGCGCGCGGCTGCGCCATCAGCGTCGCCTCCGCGGACCTGATGGCGGAGACGGTGGCAGGCCGTACGGATGACGAAGTGCGAGAGCTGGCCGGCCGGTTCCGCGACATGGCGCGTACCGGCGAGGCTGCGGGCGAGGATGCGGCGATCGAGCGGCTGCGGCCGCTGGCGGGGGTCCATGAATATCCATCCCGGGTCAAGTGCGCCACGCTCCCGTGGCATGCGCTTCTGGCGGCGCTGGACGGCAAAGGAGAGGCCAGCAGTGAATGACGAATTGACGCAGCCCCCCGCGCCGGACACGACCGCCTGGACGCCCCAGGGCGAAGTCGCGGGCAAGCCGTCAGAGGAGGCGGTGATCGCCGCCTGCGCCAGCGTGTACGATCCGGAAATTCCTGTGAACATCTATGAACTCGGCCTGATCTACGCGATCGACATCGGCGACGACGGGCGCGTGCATGTCGAGATGTCGCTGACCGCGCCGGGCTGCCCAAGCGCGCAAGAACTGCCCGACCAGGTGCGCGAGGCGGTGATGGCGGTGCCGGGCGTCGCCGACTGTGACGTCGAAGTGGTCTGGGACCCGCCCTGGGACCCCAGCCGAATGAGCGAGGATGCGCGCCTGTCGCTGAACATGTTCTGACGGACGAGATCACGATGAGCACGATCACGACTCCCCCGAGCCCACGCCCCCGACGGCCGTTGCCGCAATTGATGACATTGACCGATGCCGCTGCCGAGCGGCTGCGCGCGCTCTACGCGAAGGGCCAGGAGGGCAGGACGCTGCGCATCGGCGTCAGCACCAAGGGCTGCTCTGGCCTGTCGTATCGCATGGACTGGGTGGACGGGCCGGGGCCGGGCGACGAGATCGTCACCGACAAGGGCGTGACCGTGCTGGTCGATCGCAAGGCCAGCCTGTTCCTGATCGGCACGGTGATGGACTACGAGGTAAAGGCGTTGACGTCCGGCTTCACCTTCACCAATCCGAACGAGAAGGGCCGCTGCGGCTGCGGCGAGAGTTTCCACATCTGATCAGCGCGCGAACACCGCAACCGATTCGAGCCGTGCCGACCACAGGAACTGGTCGATCGGCTGCGCAGACAGCAGGCGGTAACCGGCAGTGCGCAGCATCGACGCGTCGCGCGCCAGCGACGCCGGATTGCAACTGACGTAGATCACGCGGGCAACTCCGCTCGCAGCGATCTGCGCGACCTGCGCGGCGGCGCCGGCGTGCGGCGGGTCGAGCACAACCGCGGCGAACGATTGCAGCTCTCTCGACGATAGAGGCTGGCGTTGGAGATTGCGATGGCACGACGTGACACGACCGGCGAGCCCGGCGCGGCCAGCGGCGGCGGACAACGCGGCGATCGCGTCCGCATCGCCATCGAACGCGACAACGCGCGTGCGCGTGGCAAGCGGGAAGGTGAGCGTGCCGCAGCCGGCAAACAGTTCCACCACCCGCGTGCGCGACGACAGGCGCTCGGGCAGGCCGGCGAGTGCGGCGGCAATGATCGCCGCCTCGCCCTCCGCAGAGGCTTGCAGGAACACGCCCGGCGGCGGCGCGACTGCCACGCCCGCGAAAATCACACGCGCCGGGCGCAATTGCGCCGCGATCTCCGGCGGATCGCCGTCCTGCGCCCAAGCGATGCGCGCCAGGCCCTGCGCGCGCGCGAACTCGGCCAACCGCGCGCGGTCACCGGCTGTCAGTGCGGCGTCGGTACGCAGCAGCAGATCCGGGCCGCTGTCGAGCAGATTGACAATCACCGCGGCTTCGCGCCGCAGCCCCGCGAGCGTCGCCAGCAGCGCGCGCAACGGATCGAGCAGCGCCGCCAGCACCGGGTGCAGCACCGGGCAGGCGCGGATGTCCACGACATCACGACCGCGCGCCTGATGCAGACCGAGAAGCACTGAGCAACCCTCACGCCGCGCGGCGAAATCCATGCGCCGGCGCGATCCCACCGGCGTAGTTGCAATCGGCGTGGGGGTGGCGTCATATCCGGCCCGCCGCAATGCCGCCGCCAGCAATCCGGACTTCCAGGCGCGATACGGCGCTTCGTGCCAGTGTTGCATCGCACAGCCGCCGCAGGTGCCGAATTGCGCACAGGGTGGCGTGACACGTTCGCCACTCGGCTCCGCAATCGCCTCCGCGATCGCCGCGACGCCGTCGCCGCGCCGCCCGACGCGGCGCGCCAGCACGGTTTCGCCAGGCAGCGTGAACGGCACATAAAGCGGCCGGCCATCGGGCAGCAACGCGACGCCGTCGCCCTCGGCGCCGATGCGCAGGATGCGCGCCTGCTCAGGCGCCGAAAGCGGAAAGTCCGGTCTGCGCGCGGCCAAGGATCAGCGCGTGCACGTCGTGCGTGCCCTCGTAGGTGTTGACCGCCTCCAGGTTCAGCACGTGGCGGATCACGTGGTACTCGTCGGCGATACCGTTGCCACCGTGCATGTCGCGAGCGGCGCGGGCGATCTCCAGCGCTTTGCCGCAGGAGTTGCGCTTGCACAGGCTGATCATCTCCGGTGCCGCGCGATGCTCGTCGAGCAGCCGGCCGAGTCGCAGCACCGATTGCAGGCCGATCGCGATCTCGGTCTGCATGTCGGCGAGCTTCTTCTGGATCAGTTGTGTCGCCGCCAGCGGTCGGCCGAACATCATGCGGTTGAGCGTGTAATCGCGCGCCGCGTGCCAGCAGAACTCCGCCGCCCCGAGCGCGCCCCAGGCAATCCCATAGCGGGCATTGTTGAGGCAGGAGAACGGGCCGCGCAGCCCCTTTACACCGGGCAGCATGTTCTCGGTCGGCACGAACACATCCTGCATCATCACCATGCCGGTGATGCTGGCGCGCAGGCTGAATTTTCCCTCGATCTTGGGCGCGGTCAGTCCGGCCAGGCCGCGCTCCAGGATGAAGCCGCGGATGTCGCCGGACTCGTCCTTGGCCCACACCACGAACACGTCAGCGATCGGCGAATTGCTGATCCAGGTCTTCGAGCCGTTCAGCACGAAGCCGCCATCGACCGATTTCGCGCGCGTGCGCATCGCGGATGGATCGGAGCCGGCATCCGGCTCGGTCAGCCCGAAGCAGCCGACCCACTCGCCGGTCCGCAGCTTCCGCAGATAGCGGTCCTTCTGCGTCTCCGATCCGAACGCCCAGATCGGATACATCACCAGCGAGGACTGCACCGAGAACGCGCTGCGGTAGCCGGAATCGACCCGCTCGATCTCGCGCGCGATCAGCCCGTAGCTGACATAGTTTGCCCCGGCGCAGCCGTGACTGTCGAGTGTGGCGCCAAGGAAGCCAAGCGCGCCCATCTCCGTCATGATCTCGCGGTCGAACCGCTCATGGCGATGCGCGAGCAGCACGCGCGGGAACAGCTTTTCCTGGCAGTAGTCATGCGCGGCGTCGCGGATGGCGCGCTCATCCTCAGTCAGTTGCGCATCGAGCAGCAGGGGGTCGGTCCAGTCGAAGGCAGCGGGCTGGCGCCGCTCGGCGTTGGGCGCGTCGTTCATGCCTCGGTCTCCACCTGTTCGCGCGTTTCCGTGCTCCGGCCGCGGCGCGGGCGGGCGGCCACCAGCATGAATGCGGGAACTTCGCTGCCGAAGCCGACGACCGCGCCGCCCTGCTCCTCCTCCGGCCGCCGCGGCGCCTCGCGCTTCTGCGGCGCAGCGTGGGCGGGTTCGGGCGGGGGCTTCGGCCGCGTGGCCTTTCGCGCGGGCGGCTTCACCTCGGCTTTTGGCCCGGCCGCCTCGGCACGCGGCCTGGCGGGTGCCGCCGCACGTGCGCGTCCCCGACCGCGGCCGCGGCGACCACCCTCCTCGCTCCATTCGACCGGGTCGAGGCCCTCGATCTGGATTCGCTCGATCGCGCCTCCGATCAGCTTTTCGATCGCCTCCAGCGCGACCCGGTCGTCCGGTGTCGCCAGCGTGAAGGCACGCCCCTCGCGCCCGGCCCGCCCGGTGCGGCCGATGCGATGGACGTAGTCCTCGGCATGGACCGGCACGTCGAAGTTGAAGACATGTGACAGTCCGCCGATGTCCAACCCCCGCGCCGCCACGTCGCTGCAGCAGAGCAGCCGGGTCTCGCCGGCCTTGAACCGCTCGAGCGTCGCGAAGCGCACCGGCTGCGCCATGTCGCCGTGCAGCGCGCCGACCGAGAAATGATGGCGCGTGAGGGACTTGTACAACACGTCCACGTCGCGCTTGCGGTTGCAGAAGATCAACGCGTTCTGAACGTCCTCGCTGCGGATCAGCCGGCGCAGCGCCTCGCGCTTGTCGTGCTCGGCGACCAGCGTGTACTTCTGGCTGATCGTCGTCGCGACGCTGGCCGGGCGCGCCACGGAGATTTCCTTGGGATTCCGCAGGAACGCATCGGCCAGCCGCTTGATCTCCGGCGCCATGGTGGCCGAGAAGAACAGCGTCTGCCGGTTCGGCGGCAGCAGGCCGACGATGCGCTCGACATCGGGGATGAACCCCATGTCCAGCATCCGGTCGGCCTCGTCGATCACCAGCAGCCGCGCGTCGGTCAGCAGGATGGCGCCACGCTCGAACATATCGAGCAGGCGGCCGGGCGTCGCGATCAGCACATCGACGCCGCGCGCCAGCACGTCCTTCTGATCGGACATGCTCTCGCCACCGATGATCAGCGCGTGCGTCAGCTTGAGGTATTTGCCGTATTTGACGAAGTTCTCGGCGACCTGCAGGGCCAGTTCGCGTGTCGGCTCCAGGATCAGGCTCCGCGGCATCCGCGCCCGCGCGCGGGAGCCGGAGAGGATGTCGAGCATCGGCAGGGTGAATCCGGCGGTCTTGCCGGTGCCTGTCTGCGCCACCCCGAGCACGTCGCGCCCCATCAGCACCACGGGAATTGCCTGCGCCTGGATGGGCGTCGGCTCCCGATAGCCCATCTCGGCGACCGCGCGCAGCAGTTCGGGCGAGAGGCCAAGAGTGGCGAAGCCGTCGGTGGCCGGCGCCTCGCCGTGTGAGGGTTCGGGCGGCGTCGGAACCTCCGCGGGGGCGGCGGACGCGCTGTCTTGCATCTGGACGGTGTCGGTCAAATCGGATGGCTTCCATTGCGGCGCCGGTGCCGGAACGCGCCACGGCGGCGCGCCGGATGCGCGCCGCGCCAAGGCGCCGCGTCGCCCATATCCTGAAACGCTGCCCGGAAGTCAAGGTTGGCGCCGGTGCGGTGTCCCGATGGCGACACTATCTTATGAGGCGCGTCGCCTCAACGCGCATGGGATGTTGGCGCCATGACACTGCGAGAGACTTTCGCCACCGCGTCGCTGGCCACCCTGGCCGCGGCGCTGGCCGCACCGCCGCACGCGCACGCCTGGTGGCGCGGTGGGGTGTTCTTCGGATTTCCGCCGATCGCACCGTTCTACTACGCGCCGCCTCCGGTGTTCTATCCGCCGCCGCCGGTGATCTACGCCCCGCCGCCGGCGGCCTATGCCCCGCCGCCGGCCTACGCGACCCCCCCAGCCTACGCCGCGCCGCCGGGCTACGCTGTGCCGCCGCCCTCCACCACGCCGCAGGACGCCGCCGGGCCGGTGTGCCGCGCCGGCCTCTATGTCTGCCCACTCGACGCGCCGGCCGCGGTCGGCTCGCCCTGCTCCTGCCCGACCAATACCGGGCGGGCCGCCGGGCGCGTCGGCTGAGCGGATGGGGGAAGCACGCGACTTCCTCGGCCTGGGACCTGCGGCGATCGAGGACTACGCCCTGATCGGCGACTGCATCACCGCCGCCCTCGTCAACCGGGCCGGCGCCATCGACTGGCTGTGCTGGCCGCGCTTCGACAGCGGCGCCTGCCTCAGCGCCTTGCTCGGCACGCCGGACAACGGCAGTTGGCGCCTTGCCCCCGCCGATCCCGGCGCGCAGGTCCGCCGCCGCTACGTCGACGGCACGGTGGTGCTGGAGACGGTGTTCACCACAGCCGGGGGCGAAGTTGCGGTGACCGACTTCATGCCGGTCGGCAACCACGCCTCCTCGATCGTGCGGCTGGTCGAAGGGCGGCGCGGACGGGTGGAGATGCGCACGGCGCTGGCGCTACGCTTCGATTTCGGCGCCGCCGTCCCCTGGGTCACGCAACTGCCCGAGGGCGGAGGGATCTGCGCCATTGCCGGGCCGGACATGGCCGTGCTGCGCAGTCCGGTCTCCTTGGCCGGCGAGGATTTCATCAGCCATGCCAGCTTCACCGTCCATGCCGGCCAGTCGGTCCCGTTCGTGCTGACGCATGGCCCGAGCCATCTGCGCCCGCCCAAACCGATCGACGTGCCGGCCGCGCTGGCGGAGACGCTACGGTTCTGGACACGCTGGAGCCGCCGCTGCACCTATCGCGGCCGCTACCGTGATGCGGTGCAGCGCAGCCTTATCACGCTCAAGGCGCTCACCTATCATCCCACCGGCGGCATCGTCGCCGCCCCCACCACCAGCCTGCCCGAACGGATCGGCGGACAGCGCAACTGGGACTACCGGTTCTGCTGGCTGCGCGACGCGACATTGACGCTGCTCGCCTTCATGCATGCCGGCTATTTCGAGGAGGCGCAGGCCTGGCGCGACTGGCTGCACCGCTCGGTCGCGGGGCGGCCCGACCAGATCCAGATCATGTACGGGCTGGCCGGCGAGCGGCATCTGCGAGAGTGGGAGGCGGACTGGCTGCCCGGCTATCGCAATTCGCGGCCGGTGCGCATCGGCAACGCCGCGCACGCGCAGTTGCAGCTGGATGTTTACGGCGAGATGATGGACGCGCTGCACCACGCGCGTGAGGGTGGGCTCGCGGCGGCGCCTGAGAGCTGGGACCTGCAACGCAGCCTGGCCGATCACCTCGAACAGATCTGGCATTTGCCCGACGAGGGCATCTGGGAGGTGCGCGGCGGGCGCCGGCCGTTCACGCTGTCGCGGGTGATGGCCTGGGTCGCCTTCGACCGGGCGATTCGCAGTGCCGAACGCTTCGGCCTGCCCGCGCCGCTCGACCATTGGCGCGCGCTCTGTACCGAGATGCACGAAACCATCTGCGGCGAGGGCTTCGACGCCGAACGCAACAGCTTTACCCAAAGCTTCGGGTCCCGCGACCTCGATGCCAGCACGCTGCTGATCCCGCTGGTCGGGTTCCTCCCCCCCGACGACGCGCGCGTGCGCGGTACCGTCGCCGCGATCGAGCGTGAGCTGATGGCGGACGGATTCGTGCTGCGCTATGACCCTGGCCGCGGCGCCGACGGCCTGACGGGCGAGGAGGGCGCATTCCTGGCGTGCAGCTTCTGGCTCGCCGACAACTATGCGCTGCAGGGCCGCCAGCGGGAGGCCGAGGCGTTGTTCGAAAGATTGTTGGATCTACGCAACGATGTCGGCCTGCTGGCCGAGGAATATGACCCGCGCGGCCGCTGCCAGATCGGCAACTTCCCGCAGGCATTCAGCCACGTCGCCCTGATCGGCACCGCGCTGGAGCTGGGCGATGGCGGACCAGTCGGGGCACGCGCGGCGCCCTAGCGGGCATCGCAGCCCGGACGCGAGGAGCCACAGCCGGCACCGGCGAATGCCGGTTTACCCCGACAGTCATGCGTTCCGCTCGGGTCGGGCTTGTGCCCAGGGTCACCATGTGCAAAGCACGGGCGCCATTGCATCATCTGGGAGGCGTCCGGGGTGTCCGAACCCATCCTGGAGACGAGCGGGCTGACCAAGGAGTTCCGCGGCTTCGTCGCGGTGAACGGCGTCGATCTGCGGGTTGCCGCCGGCACGATCCATGCGCTGATCGGGCCGAACGGTGCCGGCAAGACCACCTGCTTCAACCTGCTGACCAAGTTCCTGCCGCCCACACGCGGCAGCATCCGCTTCAAGGGCCGCGACATCACCGGCTTGCGGCCCGCTGCCGTGGCGCGGCTCGGTCTGGTGCGGAGCTTCCAGATCTCGGCGGTGTTCGCGCACCTGACGGCGCTGCAGAACGTGCGCATAGCCCTGCAGCGCGCCCGTGGCGGCAGCTTCGACTTCTGGCGTTCCGGGCGGGCGCTGGATGTGTTCAATCCCCGCGCGCTTGCGCTGCTTGACGAGGTGGGGCTGGCCGAATACGCACAGACCCCGGCAGGGCAGCTTCCCTACGGCCGCAAGCGGGCGCTGGAGATTGCCACGACGCTCGCGCTGGACCCGGAGATGATGCTGCTCGACGAGCCCACCGCCGGCATGACCCATGCCGATGTCGAGCGCATCGTCTCCCTGATCCGCCGCGTCCGCGACGGCCGTACCATCCTGATGGTGGAACACAATCTGTCGGTCGTGGAAGGGCTGTGCGACCGCATCACCGTGCTGACCCGCGGGCGCGTGCTGGCCGAGGGCGACTACGCCGCCGTCTCGGGCAATGCCGAAGTCATCGCCGCCTATCTGGGCAGCGAAGCCGGGAGCGCGGCTCATGCCTGAGGGCGCACCCGGCACCGCCGCGCCGATGCTGCGGGTGCGCGACCTCAATGCCTGGTACGGCGAAAGCCATATCCTCCACGGCGTCGATTTCGACGTGGCCGAGGGCGAGGTGGTCACGTTGCTTGGCCGCAACGGCGCCGGCAAGACGACGACGCTGAAGGCGATCATCGGCCTCGTCTCCCGCCGCACCGGCAGCATCGCCTACCGCGGGACAGAGACGATCGAGATGCGCCCCGACAGGATCGCGCGCGCCGGCATCGCGCTCTGCCCGGAGGAGCGCGGGATCTTCGCCTCGCTGTCCGTCGCCGAAAATCTTGTGCTGCCGCCGGTGATCGCACCGGGCGGGCTCGATCTCCCTACGCTCTACACGCTTTTCCCCAACCTCAAGGAACGCGCCCACAGCCAGGGCACGCGGCTGTCGGGGGGTGAGCAGCAGATGCTGGCGATCGCGCGCATCCTGCGCACCGGCGCGCGGCTGCTGATGCTCGATGAGCCGACCGAAGGGCTCGCACCGGTGATCGTGCAGCAGATCGGCCGCACCATCCGCGAGATCAAGGAGCGCGGCTTCACCGTGCTGCTGGTCGAACAGAACTTCCGCTTCGCTGCGACCGTCGCCGACCGGCACTACGTCGTCGATAACGGGCAGGTCGTCGACATGATCCGCAATGCCGAACTCGGGG
>JAKADX010000051.1 GCA_021818505.1 Pseudomonadota bacterium | reverse complement strand
GCCCACTCTGCCGCACCCTCGGGGTGCGCCCGCCGCCCGCGCTCGCCCTGCCGCCGCGCCCCGCCCGCCCGCGGGCGGCGGCCCAGTCCACCTGCGCCCCCCTTGCGGGGGAGGGCCGGGGAGGGGGTAGGACATCCGCCCGATGCAGGACACCACGCCCAACACCGCCGCCCGCCCCGCCCCCGCCGTTGGAGCCGGGGGCCGGCGCATCCTCGTCATCCGCCTCGGCGCCCTCGGTGATTTCGTGCTGTCCTTCGGCCCGTTCGCCGCCATCCGCGCGCGTCACGCGTTCGCCGAGATCACGCTGTTGACCACCGCACCCTTCGCCGATCTGGCGCGCCGCGCGCCGTGGTTCGATCGCGTGGCCGTGGACGCGCGCCCGTCCTGGGGCAACCTTCCCGGCCTGCTGCGCCTCGCGCGGCAGGTGCGGGGGTTCGACGCCGCCTATGACCTGCAGACCTCGGCGCGCTCCGCGCGCTATTTCCGGCTGGCGGGGCGGCCGCCCTGGTCGGGCATCGCGCCCGGCTGCTCGCACCCGCACGCCAACCCACGCCGCGACTTCATGCACACGCTGGAGCGCCAGCGCGAGCAACTGGCGATGGCCGGCGTCAGCGCGTTCCCCGAGCCGGACCTGTCCTGGCTTGCCGGCCGCGCCTTCGACCTGCCGCACCCCTACGCGCTGCTGGTGCCCGGCGCCGCGCCGCATCGGCCGGCGAAACGCTGGCCGGCCGAACGTTACCGCGAACTGGCCGAACGCCTGCGCGGGCGGGGTGTGACGCCCGTTGTGCTCGGCAGCGGCGCGGAGGCGCCGCTCGCCGCCGCGATCCCCGCCGCGATCGACCTGACCGGGCAGACGACGCTGGCCGATATCGCCACCCTGGCGCGCGGTGCTGCCGTCGCGGTCGGCAACGACACCGGGCCGATGCACCTGATCGCGGCCGTGGGCTGCCCCTCGGTGGTGCTGTTCTCGGCCGAGAGCGACCCGGCGCTGACCGCCCCGCGCGGCCCGGGCGGCGCATGGCCCACCGTGCTGCGCGTGCCCGATCTGGCCGATCTGCCGGTGGAGCGGGTTGCGGCCTCGCTGGCATGACGCCATAGACACGCGCTTTCGCCGCCCACCGCATGAGGACCGCAATGCCCGCCATCACCCTGCCCGACGGCTCCGTGCGCCGCTTCGACGCGCCGGTGGCGGGCACCACGGTGGCGGAGGCGATCGGCCCCGGCCTCGCCCGCGCGGCGCTGGCGATGAAGCTCGACGGCAGGCTGGTCGATCTGGCGACCGTCATCGACCGCGACGCCAGCGTGGTGTTCGTCACCCGCCGCGACCCCGACGCGCTGGCCTTGATCCGCCACGACGCGGCGCATGTGCTGGCCGAGGCGGTACAGGCGCTCTATCCCGGCACGCAGGTGACGATCGGGCCTGCGATCGAAAACGGCTTCTATTACGACTTCGCCCGCAACGAGCCGTTCACGCCGGAGGATTTCCCGGCGATCGAGGCGAAGATGCGTGAGATCGTGGCAGCCAACGCGCCCTTCGCCCGCCAGGTCTGGGACCGCGACGCCGCCATCGACTTCTTCGAGGAGCGCGGCGAACGCTTCAAGGCCGAACTGATCCGCGACCTGCCGGCGCATGAAACGATCACGCTCTACACCCAGGGCGCGTGGATCGACCTGTGCCGCGGCCCGCACATGCGCACGACCGGCGACGTCGGCTCCGCGTTCAAACTGATGAAGGTGGCCGGCGCCTACTGGCGCGGCGACCATCGCAACCCGATGCTCTCGCGGATTTATGGCACCGCGTGGCGCGATCAGAAGGAACTCGACGCCTACCTGACCATGCTCGACGAAGCCGAGCGGCGCGACCATCGCCGCATCGGCAAGGACATGGGCCTGTTCCATCTCCAGGAGGAAGCGCCGGGCAGCGTGTTCTGGCACCCCAAGGGCTGGCGCCTGTATCGCGCCGCGGAGGCGTATCTGCGCCGCCGCCTCGATGCCGCCGGCTATCAGGAAGTCCGCACGCCGCAACTGGTGGATCGCGCGCTGTGGGAAGCCTCCGGCCATTGGGAGAAGTTCCGCGAGCACATGTTCATCGCCCGTGTCGAGGACGAGGACCGGGTGCTGGCGCTCAAGCCGATGAACTGCCCCTGCCACGTGCAGATTTTCCGCCAGGGCGTGCGCAGCTACCGCGAGCTGCCGCTGCGCATGGCGGAGTTCGGATCGTGCCACCGCTACGAACCCTCGGGCGCCCTGCACGGCATCATGCGCGTGCGTGCCTTCACCCAGGACGACGCGCACATCTTCTGCACCGAGGCGCAGATCGCGCCGGAGACGGTGCGCTTCGTCGAGTTGCTCGCCTCGGTCTATCGCGACTTCGGCTTCGCGGAGTTTCGCGTGAAGTTCTCGGACCGCCCCGCCGTGCGCGCCGGCGACGACGCCACCTGGGACCGCGCGGAGGCGGCGCTGCGCGAGGCGTGCGCCACCGCCGGCGTGGAGTACGACCTCAATCCGGGGGAGGGCGCGTTCTACGGCCCCAAGCTGGAATTCGTCCTGCGCGACGCGATCGGGCGCGACTGGCAGTGCGGCACCTTGCAGGTCGATTTCGTCCTGCCCGAGCGGCTGGACGCGGAATTCGTCGCCGAGGATGGCGCCCGTCGCCGCCCGGTGATGCTGCACCGCGCGATCCTGGGCAGTTTCGAACGCTTCCTCGGCATCGTGATCGAGCAGTATGCCGGTCGCTTCCCGCTCTGGCTCGCGCCGGTGCAGGCCGTCGTCGCCACCATCGTCTCGGACGCCGACGCCTATGCCGAGGAAGTGGCAGCGGCGCTGCGCGCGGCGGGTCTGGCGGTCACGGTCGATACCGGGCGGGAGAAGATCAACGCCAAGATCCGCGACCACAGCCTCGCCCACGTGCCGGTGATCCTGGTGGTCGGACGGCGGGAGGCGGAGGCGCGCACGGTCGCCCTGCGCCGCCTCGGCGGGGAGGCGCAGGAGGTGCTGCCGCTCGCCGAGGCGCTTGCCCGTCTTGCAGCCGAGGCCACGCCACCCGATCTGCGGGAAACTGCAATGGCGGCGGCATGAAACCTTGATCGGTCGCCACCGCTTACGCCAGACTTGTGAATGCCCCGGGGCCGGGATGATCCGGCCGCATCGGGGCCGTTGTTGCAACGGCCATAGGAGAGCGCCATAGCCAGAGGACCCCTGCCCGCACCGCCGACCCGCGACGGGCCCCGCGTGAACGAGGAGATTCGTGCCCCCCAGGTTCGACTGATCGACCAGCACGGTGAAATGCAGGGCGTGATGAGCGCCCGCGAGGCGCTGGCACGCGCCTACGGCTCCGGCCTGGACCTGTTGGAAATCAGCCCCAACGCCGAACCGCCCGTCGTCAAGATCCTCGATTTCGGCAAGTTCAAATACGAACAGCAGAAAAAGAAGAACGAAGCCAAGAAAAAGCAGAAAGTCATCGAGATCAAGGAGATCAAGGTCCGCCCGAACATCGACGAGAACGACTATCAGGTCAAGCTGCGGGCCATGAAGACGTTCATCGAGGAGGGGGACAAGGTCAAGGTGACGCTCCGCTTCCGTGGCCGCGAGATGGCGCACCAGGACATCGGCGTGAAGGTGCTCGAACGCATCCGCACCGACATGGACGCCGCCACCAAGGTCGAGCAGATGCCGCGGATGGAAAACCGCCAGATGGTGATGGTGCTGACCCCGCGCTGAGGCGGGGCAGCAGCGACGATCCGGGGGCTATGGCGTCGCACCGTCAGCGCGGCGCAGCAGACTCCCTCGGAACGCCGCCAGGAACAGGCCGAAGCCCAGGACCCAGGCGCCGGCCGCGACGCTGAACCAGAACGGGCGGGCCAGCGGGAACAGCTCCGGCGCCACACGAGCCAGGCCGGCGATCCCGCCGCAGATATAGGCCGCCGTCATCGGCGCGGAGGCGACGAAGGCCTGCCCGGTGTGCCGGCGGATCATGCTGGCCATCACCGAGAGACTCATCAGGCCCATGGCGCCCACGGTCCAGGCATGGACCACGGCGGTCGTCGCGATATGCGCGGTTCCGACCAGGCCATGCGCGGCCGCCAGCGCGAAACCCGCGGCGATCCAGCCGTAGGCGATGTGGAAGGCAAGGACGGAGAGCCGTGTGATGGCCGCCCGGCCGCGCCATTGCGCGATCCGCGCGACCTGCCCGCCGAACGCGAGGGCACAGGCGCCGCCGGTCCATCCGGCGTCGGGGCTGACCAGCCAGGCCCCCAGCGCCAGGGCCGCCGTCGTCGCCGCGAGGATCTCGATGACCGGCAGTGGCGGGCGAGGGGGGGCGGCGCCGGATCGCCGCAGATGCGCGGCCGTCAGACTCGGAACGATCCGGCCGCCGATGACGATGATCAGCCCGACGACGGCCGCGAGGCTCACCCGGAACCCGAGATCCGCCGCGGGCGAACGCGCCGCCAGCGCCGCGCCGAGGGCGAAGATGACCAGCAGCCCGACGATCTTGGCATCGCGGCGGTCGCCTGCCGCGATGACGTTCCGGGCGGCGATCAGGGCGAGTGCGAGGATGAACACCGCGGCCACGATCGCCGCGACCGGCCGCGAAAGGACCCCCGCGACCCGGCCAGCGAGCCAGAGGGCGAGCAGCATCCGCGCCGCGGCCTGCGAGGCGGGGGGACACCCCGTCCAGCGCGGCAGCGCCGTCAGCAGAAAGCCGGCACACACCGCCGGTTCCGCCCCGAACAGCAGTTCCTGCCGATGCCAGTCGATCACCTGCGCGACGCCGATCGCGGCGCGGGCGGAAAGGCGACCGGCCAGCAGCCAGATCGCCGCGCCCGCCATCGCGTCGATGCCGGCTGCCAGGAAGAACGGAGCAAACCGCCGCTCGCCGGTCGTCGATCTCGATGCGGTCACTTGTCCGGCGCGGTGGTCACACCCGCCCTGTCGGTGCGCGGCCAGAGTGTCGGCGATCCGGCAACGTCCCCTTGATCCAGATCAACGCCACGGCGGCGGATGGGGCGCCCGTATGCGCCCGGTCGCGCGGGAACAGGGGTGGTCGGTTGGCGGACGCGGAATTGCCGACGTTGCTTATGAGCAACGTCATGACGTTGCTGCCGGCACCGCTGCTGGCGCGCGCGACGGACCTGATGATGCGCCGGCTGGGCCGGGCGCATCCGCGCCTGTTCCGCGCCCTTGCCGAGCACCCGCCCTGTGCGGTCGGCATCATACCGACCGATCTGCGGTACCGCTTCGTGCTGCGCTTCGGCGGCAATCCGCCGTCGCTGCGGCCGCTGACCGGCCCGATGGGTCCTGTCGATGCCTGCGTGAAAGGCCCGCTGGCGGCGCTGCTGGCGTTGCTGGAAGCGCGCGCCGACGGCGACGCGCTGTTCTTCTCGCGCGACATCGTCATCACCGGCGACACGGCCGCCGTGGTCGCGCTGCGCAACCTGCTCGAACGCGATGAAGTCGATGTCCTCGCGTCGGCCAGCGGGACGTTCGGCCCGTTCGATGGTCTGCTGCGCCGCACCGCCGCTACGCTGGAACGCCGGCTGGTCGCGGTGCGCCGGCATCTGGCGGCGATCCATGCGGATCTGCATCGCGACCTGCACGATGACCGTGCGCTCGCCACGCGCGCCGAACGGCTGGACGCGGATGTGCGGACACTGAGTGCCCGCGTGGCAAGACTCGAAGCGCGCAGCCGGCGAAACAGCCCGTCGTCAGCAACCGCGATCGATGTGACATGACCGACCGCTATCTTGAACTGGTCTGCCCGGCGGGCACGCCCGCCGCGCTGCGCGCCGCCGTCGATGCAGGCGCCGACAGCGTCTATTGCGGATTCCGCGACAGCACCAATGCCCGCAACTATCCCGGGCTGAACTTCGACCCCGATGAGTTGCGCGCGGGCGTGGCCTACGCCCACGCGCGCGGCTGCCGGGTCTTCGTCGCGGTCAACACCTTCGCGCGTGCCGGCGATCCCGGTCCCTGGCATCGTGCCATCGACGCCGCCGCCGACTGCGGCGCGGATGCGGTGATTCTTGCCGACCTGGGCGCGCTCGATTACGCCGCCCGGCATCATCCGGGCCTGCGCCGGCATCTGTCCGTGCAGGCCGCCGCCGCGAGCGCGCTCGCCATCCGATTCTATCAGGAGGCGTTCGGCATCAGCCGCGTGGTGCTGCCGCGCGTGCTGTCGGTCGAGGACGTTGCCGCGCTCATCGGCAAGATCGACATCGAGGCCGAGGTCTTCGCCTTCGGCAGTTTCGGCACGATGGTGGAGGGGCGCTGCTTCCTGTCCTCCTACTTCACCGGCCGCTCGCCAAGCTGCGACGGCGTTTGCGCGCCCGCCGAGCACGTCACCTATCGCGAGGAAGACGGCGGGCTGACCGTCCGCCTGGGCGCGGCGATGATGAACCGCTTCGCGCCCGGCGAGCCGGGCGCCTATCCCACGCCCTGCAAGGGCCGTTTCCTCGCGCGCGGCCGGCCGACCTATCTGTTCGACGAGCCGGAGGCGCTCAACGTCGTCTCCGTGCTGGCACCGCTGAAGGCAGCGGGCGTCACCGCGCTGAAGATCGAAGGTCGGCAGCGGGGGCGCGCCTATGTCAGTAAGGTCGTAGCTGCCTTCAGGCAGATTCTCGACCGACAGGCGGCCGGCGCGCCGCTGCCGCCGGACGTGGCGGCCGAGCTGCGCGCGCTTGCCGAAGGCGGCCGCGAAACCCTCGGCGCCTATGCGAAAGGATGGCGATGAGCAGCCTGACTCTGGGACCGCTGCTGTTTCATTGGACGCCGGCGCGCCGGCGCGACTTCTACGCCCGCATCGCCGACGAGGCGCCGGTCGCGTGCGTCTATCTCGGCGAGGTCGTGTGCTCCAAGCGCGAGGCATGGTTCAGCAAGGACCTGCCGGCCATTGCCGAACGCCTGCGCCGCGCCGGCAAGCAGGTGGTGTTCTCCACCCCTGCGCTGATCACCACGGAACGCGAGGCGGCGGCGGTGCGCGCGCGCTGCGATGCCGGCGATCTGATCGAGGTCAACGATCTTGCCTGCGTGCAACTGCTGCAAGGACATCGCTTCGTCGCAGGCCCGCTGCTGAATGTCTTCAACGAAGGCGCACTGGCGGTACTGCTGCGGCTGGGCGCGGTGCGCATCGGCGTGCCGGTCGAGCTGCCGGCCGCCGCCATCGCGACCCTTGCGCGGCACAACAGCTCCGGCGAGACCGAAGTGTTCGCCTTCGGCCGCCAGCCGCTCGCCATCGCGCAGCGCTGCTATCACGCGCGGGCACACGACCTGCACAAAGACGACTGCCGCTTCGTCTGCGGCGAGGACACGGACGGGCTGCCGGCCACGCAACTCGACGGCGGTCCACTGCTCGCCGTGAACGGCACGCAGACCCTCACGCATGGCCACGTCGTCCTGCTCGACGCGCTGGCCGGTCTGGCGGCGGCCGGGGTGAGCCATTTCCGACTTTCGCCGCACGCCATCGACATGGTTGCGGTGGCGACGATCTATCGCGCGGTACTCGATGGTGCGACCGCGGCGGAGGAGGGTCTCGCACGGCTGCGGGAGATTGCGGGGTCGATTGCGTTCATCAATGGCTACCTGCGCGGACAGGCGGGGATGAACTGGCGGCCGGCGCGGGAGCGGGGCGAAGCGTTGAAGACGATGCCCGCCTGACCATTCCGGAAGGACTGTTCTCGACCCCGGACGGACTCCGCCATAACCGAGATATTTGCCGGGGCCTCGACCTTCTGGAACAGGTCGGGCGCGATGCACGCTGTGCCTCCGAGACACCGCTACAGCTTCTTCCACCCGCGGTGCTTGTTGGCTTGCCGTATGATTGCGGCCTTCGGCTGGTCGGCTGGCTTGGCCGGGACGACGATCTGCTTGCGCAGCCCGTCCGTGAACTGCTTCAGGCCGCCGTCCAATCCCTGCGCTTTCAGCTCGGCGACGGCCTCCTCGTTCACGTGGATCTTGCTCTTGTGGTCAAAGGTGATCAGCCCGTTGTCGTAGGCGCGGTGATGCAGGGCGCAGACCGCGACGCCGTTCTCGGTCTTGTCCACGCTGCCGGGGTGCGCAACCGGCAGGATGTGGGCGGCGTCGAGAAGCCGTAGCTGCACGCCGCAAAACGCGCACCGGTGGCCGTAGGCCACCAATACACGGGCGCTGAACCTGTAGGCGCGCGCTGCCCGCCGGACGTTGACCATGGTGCGCTGGTGAGAGGGATCGGCCTGAGCGCCGATCTCTTTGTCGGTGACAGAGGCCGGCTCTGAGACGATGCGGCCGAGCAAGGCGACTTCCTGTTCAGAGATCCCGATTTTGTGGAGGTCCTCCATCTGCGCGACGTAGGTGCCCATGAACTCGGGCCGGAAGGCGATGACGATCTCCCCGTTGCCGCGGGTATGGACCGCCATGCCGTCGGTGGCTGCCTTGCGAAGTGCGTCCTCACCAACCTGGATCGAGGGCGACTTACCGAGGGGACCGGTGTGATGGGCGTAGTCGAATCCGGCAAAGACCTGGGCCTCGGGCCACCAGCCTATGATCAGGGTCTTGCCATCCTGCTCCGGGACGAACTGCGTCAGGGATTTCCCGCCGTCGGTGATCTGGATCCGGTATTCCTTAGCCGCACGCGCCGCTCCGCCGCCGTGGCTGATGGTCCAGATGTAGAGGCTGACAGTAAAGGATTCGGTGCCCTGGGTGAGTTGAAAGCGGGCCGGGAAGACGTCCGTGGGCGGCAGCATGAGCGCGCGCCAGCCGCTGTCGTGCAACGCCTCCTCGAACAACCCATTGAGTACACGCTTTTGTAGGCCCGCCATACCCCGCCTCCTGTGGCCGGGCTTGCGGCCCGATCCTTCAGGATGGAGCGATTCGGGATCGGAACGCTAGGCCACCAGGGACTCCTGCTTGGTCCGCCCTGGGCGCTTCTGCTTGCCGGATGTTACCACTGCAGCGGCGTCGCCGACCGGCGGCCGCGTCTTTCCGCCGTCAACCACGAGCGGAACTCCGTCGGCAGGCAGCGTGCATGGCGCGTGCAGCGCGTAAGGCTCGGACCTGATTTTCGGCAGCGCAGTCGGGCATGGCGTGAAGCGAGCCATGGCGCCGCGGAGATACTCCTCCTCAAGCTCGACACACGCCCAGCGGCGGCCGAGCGCCTCGGCCACCATGCCAGTGACGCACGATCCCCCGAAGGGATCGACCACGACATCGCCGGGGTCGGTCAGCATACGGATGAAATACTCGGGAAGCTGTGCCGGGAAGCGGGCCGGGTGGATCGCGATCTCCTCCTCGCGGCAGAAGTTTTGGTACAGGCCGCTGCTCTCCGTGTTGGCGATAGCCAGTAGGTTCGGCGGCACGGCCCCTCCGTTGTCGTGCCCGAATTTCTCACTGATGACGTGGCCGCTCGGACGAGTTTTGGCCGTATAGCCGTTTGCCAGCAGGTCCAGCATGGCGGCGCTGTAGGGTGCCAGGACGCGGCGATTGTTGGCCTTCGGCCAAGGTGTCGGCGAGAGCCACCAGACCGTGTTAACAGCGTCCTTCACGCGGACACGGCGGACGTTCACCCATTCCGCCGGAGTCGGCAATTTGGAGGGGTTCCACCAATAGTGCTCCTGGGCGAGGTGGAAGCCGTACTCCTCGCAGAGCATGATCAGCAGCTCGAAGTGGTAGAGCGAGCGCGTCGGCGTGCCCGGCTTCCAGGCGCCGCCGATATCGATCACCAGGCTGCCGCTGTCCTTGAGCACGCGGCGGAAGCCCTCGGCGAAGGGCCGGAACCAATCGCAGTACCTATGCGCGTCCTCGTTGCCGTAGTCCTTCTTGCGGACCAGGCCGAACGGCGGCGAGGTCATGATGAGGTCGACGGATTTCTCGGCCGCGGCACCGAACAGGAAGCCCCTCGAATCTCCCTGGAAGATCGTCCCGTTTCGGGTACGGTAGAATGGGCGAACGAGGTTGGCCGGGAACTGCGCGGCGGTGTCCCGCCGGACGACCGGCACCGCGGCGGCTTGATCCCGCTGGCTGCGCTCATGCAGGTGGCGGAGGTAGTCGGACACGGTGTTGAACCCCGCCAACGCAGCCGCCCGGGTCATGTCCTCGTGCTCGGAGTCGGTCAGGCGCACGCTGGTCGTGCGGGCCCGTGGATGCTGGGACTTAGGGCGACCCATACCCGACTCCTGTATGACGATAAGAGGCTAGCTCAGGGGTTTTTGTGCTGCAATAAGTTTCTGGGTGGTTAATGCATCCGCGCTCGGGCGCAAGCGGGCGGATGACGGACCAAGGACTGGCGCACTCCGACTGACCTGAACCGCAGACGGTCGGTTTGGTGACGGTATCGGCGCGAATGTCCGCTCCCCACCCAAATCGAACGACGCCAGCCACGCTCCTTCTGATTTTGAACTCCCCAGCGTCCCCAGGCCCAGCCGCAACCCTCCCCCGCTCCCGGCCGACCGCTTCGCCCGCATCATCTACGGGCGGTGCCGGGACATTGCCGCGCGGGGCGTCGCGGCAATCGCTCGTCCGCAGCGGACGGGACCGGGCGAATCGGGTATCATCGGCCGCATGGCCCGCAAGCACCGCTCCGACCAGCCCGACCTGTTCGACCCCTCGCCGCAGGAGGCGCACGCGGGACGATGGGGCAACTATCAGATGCCGGAGGTTGAGCAGTTCCGCAAGGAAATGTGGGCCACCGTGGAGATGATGCGCCAGGCGCAGACATCGTCCTGGCCCGATCCCGCGCGACGGCTGTCGGAGGAAGTCTGCTTCCACGGCAAGGCCAACCAATGGTTCGAGGAAGAAGAGGCGCTGCGGATTCGCCGCGCCTTCGTGACCGAGGCGCTGCGGCTGCAACCGCTGTATTTCTGGCCGCTGTTCATCGACGAAGTGGCGCCGGACCTGTGGGAAAGTGTGCGCCGGCAGATGGGCCAGGGCGATGCGCCGGAGGACGAGGCGCCGCCCGAATGATCCCGCTTGCTGCCCGGCCGGCTCGCGTTCCACTTCCGTTCGCGCCCCCTACCGGCCACCGCACCCTCGACCTGCCGCGACCCGGTGCGCCGGCGCCGGCCAGCCCCGTCCGCACCTGCGGCCCGCCGGCTGCGGCGTGAGCGCGCCGCGCGCAGGCGCGCCTTGATGAGTCCGGTAGGGGAACGAACGCCTAGCTCTGCATCACATACGCCGTCTTGACCTGCGTATAGAACTCCACCGCGTACCGCCCCTGTTCGCGCGAGCCGTAGCTCGATCCCTTCCGCCCGCCGAACGGCACGTGATAGTCCACGCCGGCGGTCGGCAGGTTGACCATCACCATGCCGGTCTCGGCGTTGCGGCGGAAATGCGCGGCCTTTTTCAGCGACGTGGTGACGATGCCGGAGCACAGGCCGAACGTCGTGTCGTTGGCGACCGACAGCGCCTCGTCGTAGTCGCGCACGGGAATCACCGAGGCGACGGGGCCGAAGATTTCCTCGCGGTTGATGCGCATGTCGTTGCGCGTGGCGTCGAACAGCGCCGGAGCGAGGTAGAAGCCGCTCTTTTCGCGGTTCAGCCGCTCGCCGCCGATGACCAGCCGCGCGCCTTCCTTCTGGCCGATGTCGATATAGCGCAGATCCTGGTCAAGCTGGCTCTGATCGACCACCGGGCCGATCGTGGTGCCCGGCTTGCGCGCGTCGTCCACCACCTGCTTGCGCATCGCCTCGGTCAGCGCGCCCACGAATTTGTCGTGCACGGCTTCCTCGACGATCAGCCGCGACGATGCGGTGCAGCGCTGCCCGGTCTGGAAGAACGCGCCGTCGAGGGCCACGCGCACCGCCGTGTCCATGTCGGCATCGGCGAGCACGACCAGCGGATTCTTGCCGCCCATCTCAAGCTGTACTTTCGCGCCCCGGCCGGCGGCTTTCGCGAGGATGCTCTGGCCGGTCGGAACCGAGCCGGTGAAGCTGATGGCGTCGATGCGCGGGTCGGTCACGAGTTTCTCGCCGACCACCGAGCCGCGGCCCATCACCAGGTTGAACACGCCGGCGGGGAAGCCGGCGCGGTGGATGATGTCGGCGAGTGCCCAGGCGCTGCCGCTGACCAGTTCCGCCGGCTTGATGATGACGCAGTTGCCGTAGGCCAGTGCGGGCGCCATCTTCCACGCCGGAATCGCGATCGGGAAATTCCACGGCGTGATCAGGCCGATCACGCCGACCGGCTCGCGCGTGATCTCGATGTCGATGCCGGGCCGGACGGAGCCGAGCCGCTCGCCCGGAATCCGCAGGCATTCGCCGGCGAAGAACTTGAAGATCATGCCGGCGCGCGTCGCCTCGCCGGTCGCCTCGGCCAGCGTCTTGCCCTCCTCGCGCGCCAGCAGATCGCCGAGTTCGGCGCGGCGGGCGAGGATTTCCGTGCCCACCTTGTCGAGCAGATCGGCGCGCTGCTGTACCGTCGTGCGTGCCCAGGCATGCGCGGCGGCGCGCGCGGCGGCGATCGCGTCCTCGACCTGCGCGGCGGACGCGCGATCGTAGTCGCCGATCACATCGGCGGTGTCGGAGGGGTTGATGTTGGGAACGGCATCCTGGCCCTTTACCCATTCGCCGGCGATCAGATTGGCATGGCTCATCGTCTGGATTCCTCGTGCGTCAGAGCGGCTTGATATGCGCGAACGGCTGCGCGGCGACGGTCAGCCGGTTGCGCAGCTTGAGGCGGAACGGCGCGGCCTCGATCTCAAAGATGTCCCCTGGCTCGGTTTTGAACCCGTCGGAGAAGGACAGGGTGGCTGTGCCGAAGAAATGCACGTGCACGTCGCCGGGGCGTCGGAACAGCGGGTATTTGAAGTGGTGGGCTTCGAGGTTGGCGATGCTGTGGGACATGTTGTCCTCGCCGGAGAGGAACGGCTTCTCCCACGCCACCGTGTTGCCGCGCAGGATGCGCGAGGTGCCGCGCACGTCGCCGGGAAGCGCGCCGGTCAGCAGTTCCCCGCCCAGCGCGCAGGCGCGCAGTTTCGAGTGCGCGAGATACAGATAATTCTGCCGCTCCGTCACATGGTCGGAGAATTCGTTGCCCAGCGCGAAGCCGATCCGGTAGGGCGTGCCGTCCGGACCGATCAGGTAGATGCCGACGATCTCCGGTTCCTCGCCGCCGTCCAGCGCGAAGTCGGGCGAGGCGAGCGGCTGCTCCGGTCCCGCGACGATGCTGCCGTCGCCTTTGTAGAACCACTCCGGCTGCACGCCCTGCGTGCCCGCCGCCGGCTTGCCGCCTTCCAGCCCCATGCGGAACATCTTCATGGAATCGGACAGTTTCGCCGGGTCGGCGAGGTCGCGGTGCATCTTGTCGCGCCCCTCGGCACTGCCGAGATGCGACAGCCCGGTGCCGGTGATCAGCATGTGCGCCGGGTCGGGGTGGTCGATCGGCGCCAGTACCCGCCCCGCCGCCAGCACCGCGTCGAGGTTGATCGGCAGCCCGTCTCCGGCGGCGGCGACCTCGGTCGCGAGGCTGCGTCCGGCGCGGATGGCGGCCTGGGCGAGGTCATAGGTGGTGGCGAAGCCGGGCACGGTCGCGGCCCCCGCATCGGTCAGCGCCACCACGGCGCGGCTGCCATCGGGGTGGCGGATCTGGGCCAGGTGCAGCATCGCGCGTCCTCCCGCATCATTGCCCGGCCGCTTGCCGGGGCGGGCGGGACCATGACACAGAGCAGGGGCGCGACGGGAGGCCCCCATGAGCAGTGCTCCAATGCCCTATCCCCCCTCCTATCCACGCGACCTGCGCGGCTACGGCCGCACCCCGCCCGATCCGCGCTGGCCGGGCGGAGCGGCGATCGCGGTGCAGTTCGTGGTGAACTACGAGGAGGGCGGGGAGAACTGCGTCCTGCACGGCGATGCCGCCTCCGAAGCATTCCTGTCGGAGATCGTCGGCGCCGCCCCCTGGCCCGGCCAGCGGCACATGAACATGGAGAGCATCTACGAATATGGTGCCCGCGCCGGGTTCTGGCGCCTGTGGCGTCTGTTCACGTCGCGGCGCGTGCCGGTCACGGTCTATGGCGTGGCCACGGCGCTCCAGCGCGGGCCGGAGCAGGTGGCGGCGATGCGGGAGGCGGGGTGGGAGATCGCCAGCCACGGCCTGAAATGGATCGACTACCGCGATTTCACCCGCGATCAGGAGTGGGCGCACATGGAGGAGGCGATCCGCCTGCATACCGAGGTCACGGGCACCCGTCCGCTCGGCTGGTACACCGGCCGCTCCTCGGTCCACACGCTCGATCTGGTGGCGGAGGAGGGCGGCTTTCTCTACGCCGCCGACGCCTATGCCGACGACCTGCCGTACTGGATGGCCGGACCCGGCGGGCGGCCTCAGTTGGTCGTGCCCTACACGCTGGATGCCAACGACATGCGGTTTGCGACCCCGCAAGGCTTCAACGCAGGCGAGCAGTTCCTCTCGTATCTCAGGGATTCGTTCGACGTGCTGCATGCCGAGGGCATGGCGGGTCAGCCGAAGATGCTGTCGGTCGGGCTGCACTGCCGCCTCGCCGGCCGCCCGGGGCGGACGGCGGCGCTGGCGCGGTTCGTCGATTACGTGCTGGGGCATGACCGGGTGTGGGTGGCGACCCGGCTGGACATTGCCCGGCACTGGCACAAGGAGCACCCTCCGTCGGTCGGGTGACGCGGCGGCGGGCGATGGGAGGGAATATGATGCGGAATGTGCGGAACGGATGGGCGGTCCTGGCGCTGGCGGTCGCCGGAGGCGCGGCGTTGGGATCGGCGGCGCGCGCCGACGTGATCCTGTCCGCCAATGACGGTCACACCGTGCTGGGCGCGGACGGGCAACTGGTGGCGCCGGCGCAGCCGAAGCCCGACACCATCAGCGTCATCGATGTCAGCGGCGCGACGCAGCGCATCACCGCGACCATCGACGTGCCCGGCAGCGTCGTCGGTCCGCCGACGGCGATCTGGGTGGCGCCGGACGAAAGCTGGGCCATCGCGACCTCCGCGACCAAGGCCGATCCGGCGGGGAAGAACGGCATCTCGCTCGATGATCGGGTGAGCGTGCTCGACCTGACGGTGATGCCGCCGCGCATCGTGCAGTCGCTGACCGCTGGCCTCGGCGCGACCACGGTTCGGGTCTCGCCGGACGGGCAGATCGCGCTGATCGTCAACCGCATGGCCGGCACGCTGTCGATTTATACCGTGCGCGACAAGCGCCTGACGCCGGCCGGCACGTTTGATCTGGGCAACAAGGCGGCGCTGCCGAGCGGGCTGGCGTTCCTGCATGATGGCAAGACGGCGCTGCTGTCGCGCTACGGCGACAACATGGTGAACGTGCTGCACATCGACGGCACGCACATCACCATCGACAAGCGGCCGATCACCACGGGAGTCGGGCCGTACACGCTCGACATCAACGCCGCCGGCACGCTGGCGGCGGTGTCCAACATGGGTCGCGGTGACGGCGACGTTGACTCGGTCAGCCTCATCGACCTGACGCAATCCCCGCCGCGCACCGTCGATACTGCCGGCGTGCCGAGCGGGCCGGAGCCGCTGAAGTTCTCGCCCGACGGCGCGTATCTCGCGGTTGGCGCGCAGATGGGCTCGAACAAGCCGCCGGGCGATCCGTTCCACCACGACCACGGCGTTGTCACGATGTTTGCCGTCGCAGGCACGCATCTGCGCCAGGTGGCGCAGGCGCCGGTCGGGCCGTGGGCGGAGGGTGCCGCGTTCTCGCGCGACGGGCACACGCTGCTGATCCAGAACATGGGCGACGACACGATCAGCGTGCTGCACTGGGACGGGCACCGCCTGACGCCCGCAGCACCCCTCACGATCGAGGGCGGGGGGCCCGAGACGTTCGGGCAGGCCTGGCCCTGATCGGCGTCCTCAGCCGCGCCGCCGTCCGCGCCCGCCGCCGCGCCGCTTGCTCGGATCATACCCGCCGCCGCCCGGCCCCAGCGGCTCGGGCGTGCGGTCGCGCCGCGGGCGCAGCGTCGCCGAGGGCGCAGGCGGCGGCGTCAGGCCGAGGTCGAGTGCCTCCAGCCGCTTGATCTCATCGCGCAGCCGCGCGGCTTCCTCGAATTCCAGATCGGCCGCCGCGGCGCGCATCCGCTTTTCCAGTTCGGCTATCGTGGACTTCAGATCCTTGCCGACGAACTCGGCGGCCTTGCTGTCCGCGACTGGCGCGACGGTCACGTAATCCTGCTCGAACACGCTCTCCAGCACGCGGCCGATCTGCTTCTTGACCGATTGCGGCGTGATGCCGTGCGCCGCGTTCCACGCGCGTTGCTTCTCGCGCCGCCGCGCGGTTTCCTCGATCGCGAAGCGCAGGCTCGGCGTCATCGTGTCGGCGTAGAGGATGACGCGGCCATCGACATTGCGCGCCGCGCGCCCGATGGTCTGGATCAGCGAGGTCTGCGAGCGCAGGAACCCCTCCTTGTCGGCATCCAGGATCGCGACCAGCGCGCATTCGGGAATGTCCAGCCCCTCGCGCAGCAGGTTGATGCCGACCAGCACGTCGAACACGCCCAGACGCAGATCGCGGATGATCTCGATGCGCTCCAGCGTGTCGATGTCGGAGTGCAGGTAGCGCACCTTGACGCCATTCTCGCCGAGATACTCGGTCAGGTCCTCGGCCATGCGCTTGGTGAGAGTCGTCACCAGCACGCGCCCGCCGCGCGCGGCGACGGCGCGGCATTCGGCGAGCAGGTCATCGACCTGTTTCTCCACCGGCCGCACTTCGGTCTCCGGGTCGATCAGGCCGGTCGGGCGGATCACCTGCTCGGCGAACACGCCCTGCGTGCGCTCCATCTCCCACGGGCCAGGCGTGGCGCTGACGAAGATGGTCGGCGGGCGGAACCGCTCCCATTCCTCGAACTTCAGCGGCCGGTTGTCGATGCAGGAAGGCAGGCGGAAACCGAACTCCGCCAGGATGGATTTGCGCGCGTGATCGCCACGCTCCATGCCGCCAAGTTGCGGCACGGTGACGTGGCTTTCATCGACGATCAGCAGCGCATTCTCCGGCAGGTACTCGAACAGTGTCGGCGGCGGCTCGCCGGCGTTGCGGCCGGAGAGATAGCGCGAGTAGTTCTCGATCCCCTTGCACGATCCCGTCGTCTCCATCATCTCGATGTCGAAGGTCGTGCGCTGCAGCAGCCGCTCGGCTTCCAGAAGCTTTCCCTGACTCTCGAATTCCGCAAGCCGCGCCTTCAACTCCTGCTTGATCTGGGCGATCGCCTGGGTCAGCGTGGGTCTCGGCGTGACGTAGTGGCTGTTGGCGTACACCGTGACGCTGTCGAGCTTCGCCGTGACTTCGCCGGTCAGCGGGTCGAACTCGCTGATGGCGTCGATATCATCGCCGAACAGGCCGATGCGCCACGCGCGATCCTCGTAATGGCTCGGGTAGATATCGACGGTCTCGCCGCGCAGGCGGAACGTGCCGCGCTGGAACGCGGCGTCGTTGCGGCGGTACTGCAGATCGACCAGCGCGCGGGCAAGCTGGTCGCGGTCGATGCGTCCGCCGACCTCCAGCTTCACCACCATCTTGGCGTAGGTCTCGACCGAGCCGATGCCGTAGATGCAGGACACCGAGGCGACGATGATCACGTCGTTGCGTTCCAGCAGCGCCTGGGTGGCGGCGTGGCGCATCCGGTCGATCTGCTCGTTGATCTGCGCGTCCTTTTCGATGTACGTGTCGGTGCGCGGGACATAGGCTTCCGGTTGGTAGTAGTCGTAGTAGCTGACGAAGTATTCGACCGCGTTGTCCGGAAAAAACCCCTTCATCTCGCCGTACAGTTGCGCCGCCAGCGTCTTGTTCGGCGCCAGGATGAGCGTTGGCTTCTGCACCGCCTCGATCACCTTGGCCATGGTGAAGGTTTTGCCCGATCCGGTGACGCCGAGCAGCACCTGATCGCGCTCGCCGCCCTCCACCCCGGCGACCAGGTCGCGGATCGCGGTCGGCTGGTCGCCGCTCGGCGCGAACTCCGACACTGCCCGCAACGCGCGCGTCGCCGGCCGGGCGGGCTGGCGCTGGGGCATGAACAGCACGGGCGGCGGGCGAAGCAGGGCCTGAGACATGCATACCTCCTCGACGGCGAGCAGATGGCCCCGACGGCGGGCGGCGTCGAGAGGCACGCGTGCGGTAATCTTGCCAAAAAGTAAATGGTCGATTTGTGTTTATGAATTGCCCCTGGATTCACTGAACGGAAATAGGTTAGGACTTACGCTTCAGGCCGAACCTTTGGCGGGGGACGCGGTGCCTGCTTACGGGAAGATTGCTTTGGTTACATCCATGTTCCATCCTTCCGACGTGGCTTTCGCACAACGCTGGAGCGAGCGTGCGCCCGGCATCGATGGCTGGCGCATCCTGCTGGAGCCGGAATCGGTGCCCGACCGGGTTCACGTGCTGCCCCCCGGGGCGCAGGAGCCTGTATTCCTCATCACCCGCCCCTCGGTGCGGGTGGTGGTGGAGCGGCGCGTGGCGTCCGGTGGCGCGGACTCCTATCGGCGGGTCGGCGAATTCGACAATCTGCGCCAGGCGGTGCAGGCGCTCTGCCCGCTGCCGGGTGAGGACCTGCAGGAGATCAACGAGGCGCTGGAGGTCGCCTTCCCGCGCCTGCGCCGCTGATCGTCGCCATCCGCGCGGTCGCCCGCCGGGTCAGCCGAGCGTGCGCGCCATCTCCCACGCCTGTGCCGCGACGGCGCGGCCGCGGCTGCCGTGCTCGATCGCCTGGGCGCTGGAGGCTGAGCCGACCAGCCCGCGCTTGAGCACGCCCTGCAGGATCGCGGCGATGCGGAACATGCCGAACACGAGATAAACTTCCCAGTCCGGCACCGGGAAGCTCTGGCCAGTGCGCCGGCACCAGGCGGCGACATAGTCCGCCTCGTTCGGGATGCCCAGCGCCGCGAGATCGAGGCCGCCGATGCCGCGGAAGCCGTTGGGCGGGATACGCCAGGACATCGCGTGATAGCCGAAATCGGCCAGCGCATCGCCCAGCGTCGAAAGCTCCCAGTCCAGCACCGCCACCACGCGCGGCTCGGTCGGATGGAAGATCAGGTTGTCCATGCGGAAATCGCCATGCACCAGCGCCGGCACCTCGCGCGCCGGCAGGTGCGCCGGCAGCCAGTCGATCAGCCGGTCCATCGCCTCGATCGGCTCGGTCTCGCTGGCGCGGTACTGCTTGGTCCAGCGCGCCACCTGGCGGGCGAGGTAGTTGCCGGGGCGGCCGTAATCCGCCAGCCCCAGCGCCTGCCAGTCGAGCCGGTGCAGGGCGGCGATCGTCGCGTTCATGGCGTCGTACAGCGCGCCGCGCTCGGCGGGTGCCAGGCCGGGCAGGCTTTGGTCCCAGAAGATGCGGCCGTCCACGTAGTCCATCACGTAGAACATGCTGCCGATCACACCCGGGTCGGTGCACAGCGCCAGCGGCCGCGCCACCGGCACGTCGGTGCCGTGCAGCGCCCGCAGCACCCGGAACTCGCGATCGACGGCATGGGCGCTGGGCAGCACTTCCCCGGCCGGCTTGCGGCGCAGAACATAGGTCGCGGCCGGCGTGGTCAGGCGGAAGGTCGGGTTCGACTGTCCGCCCTGAAATCGCGCGATATCGAGCGGCCCGGCATAGCCCGGGACGTTCGCGGCGAGCCACGGTTCCAGCCGCGCCGCGTCCAGCGCCTGCCGGTCGGTCATGCGATCCACACCGGCTGTCGCCGCGGCCCCGGCGCCGGGTCGGAGGGGACCACGCCGGCGCTGCCGCCGGTGAGACTCTCCGGCCCCTGGTAGCGGCGCAGTTCCAGCCGCGCGATCTGGTTGCGGTGAACCTCATCCGGCCCGTCGGCCAGCCGTAGATAGCGGGCGGTCGCGTAGGCGTGGGCGAGCCCGTAATCCTCGGTCACGCCGGCGCCACCGAAGGCCTGGATCGCCCAGTCGATGACGCGGCAGGCCATGTTGGGCGCGGCCACCTTGATCATCGCGATTTCCGCCAGCGCCGCCTTGTTGCCGCGCTTGTCCATCATGTCGGCAGCTTTCAGCGTCAGCAGCCGCGCCTGCTCGATCATGATGCGGCTCTCGGCGATGCGCTCCTGCGTCACCGTCTGGTCGGCGATCGCGCGGCCGAAGGCGACGCGCGTCTGCGCGCGCCGGCACATCCGCTCCAGCGCCCGCTCGGCCAGTCCGATCAGGCGCATGCAGTGGTGGATGCGCCCCGGCCCGAGCCTTCCCTGTGCGATTTCGAACCCGCGCCCTTCGCCGAGCAGCATGTTGTCGGCGGGCACGCGCACGTTGTCGAACACCACCTCGGCATGGCCGTGCGGCGCGTCGTCGTAACCGAACACCGGCAGCGCGCGCTTCACGGTCACGCCGGGATGCGGCAGCGGCACCAGGATCATGGATTGCTGGCGGTGCCGGTCGGGATTTTGCGGGTCGGTCTTGCCCATCACGATCAGGATGCGGCAGCGCGGATCATTGGCGCCGGAGGTCCACCATTTGCGCCCGTTGATCACATAGTCCGCGCCGTCGCGCCGGATCGAGGTGGCGATGTTGGTGGCGTCGGAGGAGGCCACGTCGGGCTCGGTCATGGCGAAGGCGGAGCGGATCTCGGCGTTCAGCAAAGGTGTCAGCCATTGCCGCTTCTGCGCATCGGTGCCGTAGCGTTCCAACACCTCCATGTTGCCGGTGTCCGGCGCGGCGCAGTTGAACGCCTCCGGCGCGAAGGCCGAGCGGCCCATCACCTCGCACAGCGGGGCGTATTCCAGATTGGTCAGGCCCGCACCGTGGCCGCTGGTCGGCAGAAACAGGTTCCACAGCCCGGCGGTGCGGGCGCGGCGCTTGAGCTGCTCCATCAGCGCCGGCGCCTGCCAGCGGTCGCCGGTGGCGATCTCGGCGAGCAGGCGGGCTTCGTTTGGGTAGATGTGCTCGGCCATGAAGGCTTCGACGCGCGCCCTCAGTTCCAGCACCTTCGGCGAATGGTCGAAATCCATGGCGCGCCCCCTGCCTGCGGTCGGCGGCAGCGTACCGCCGCCCACGCCGGCTGCAAAGTACGCCGGGGCCGCGCTAGGGTTTGGGCAGCACCACCGCGAGCGGGACCGACGCGCCCATCGCCGCATAGCCGGCGCGGTTGGGATGCAGCTTGTCGCCGGGGCCGCCGGTGGTGCTCTCCGGCACGAACTCGGGGCGCAGGCTACCGCTGGCGGGGTCGCGCGTGGTGGCGTCGAAATCGACCACCGCGTCGAACAGGCCGCTGTCGCGAATGAAGGTGTTGAGCGCCTGCCGCATGGCGTCCTCCGCGGCCGAGCCGTGCGCGGGGTTGCTGCTGCCCAGCGCCGGGGTCAGCGTGGCGCCGACCACGCGCACGCCGGGGATGCCCGCGCGCAGCCGGGCGACCAGTTGCTTCAGCCCGCCCTCGACTGCCTCGGGTGTCGCGTTGCCCTGCGTGCCGAGGTCATTGATGCCCTCCAGCACGATCACGGTGCCGACGCCGGACAGCGCCAGCGCGTCGCGATCCAGCCGCTGCAACGCCGCCGGGCCGCCGGGGAAGGGATGGTCGGGGCCGTAGGCCGCCGGCCCGACCACCTGATTGCCGCCGATGCCCTCGTTGACCACGCTGACGCGGTCGCCGACGACCGCGTGCAGCCGGCGCGCCAGAACGTCCGGCCAGCGATCGTCGCCGTTGAGCGTGGAGGCAGTGCCGTCGGTGATCGAATCGCCGAACGCCACCACCGCGCGCGTCGTCGGCGGCGCCGCCACGTCGATGGCGTCGAGGAAGTACCAGGACGTGGTGGTGAACGGGAAGCCGAGTTCGCTGTCGTCCCCGGCCGGCGCCGCGCCCGCGCCCGGCCGAGACAGGTACGACGTGGTCAGCGCCTTGGCGTGCCAGGTCATCGGCCCGCTGTCGCCGACCACGTGGAAACTGACCGCGAGCCGCGCCCCGGCCGGCGCGGGATCGAGCGCCACCGGGTCGCTCCACGCCACCTGTCCGGGCGGGATGACGAGACGCGGCAGCCCGCTGAAGGAGACGGCGCGGTTGGTGCCGGGCAGCACGGCGGCCCCGGTCTGTTGCAGGCCGACATGCACCGCGTCCAGCGTTACCGTCTGGGTGCCGTAAGCGTTCGAGAAGCGCAGCCGCGCCACCGGACCCCAGAGGTCGGGACGGACGATCAGGCGGAAGCTCTGGTCGTGGGCGCCCGACGCGGGGGACGGGAAGGCGAAGGTCAGGACCGGCTGCGCCGAGGCGTAGCCGCTCGGGTATGGACCCTGCGCCGATCCGGTCCAGGAGGCGACCCAGCGGTCCCCGGCGTCCTGTGCCTCCTGCGCCTGCGCCGCGAGCGGCGCGAGCAGAACGGCGGCGGCGAACAGGCGGATCAGCGGCGTCATGGCGCTCCCCCCGAAGGATTTGACCGGGAGGATGCGACGCGAGCCGCGCCGCGGCAACCGCCCGCGAGAAGGGTCGTTACGTCCGCAGCAGGCGTTGCATCGGCGGCGCGCTGGTGCTGTCGGGAAACACGCGCGCCAGCGCCGTGGGGCCGAGGCCGAGATGCGCCGCGAGCAGTCCCTTGGCGAGCGCGCGCACGTCGCTGGTCGGTTGCAGGTCGCGGTTCTCGAACAGCCGCGCCGGGGCCAGTCCCGGCCAGGTACCGGCCACCCGCCCCCCGTCAATCGAGCCGCCGAGCACGAAGGCGATGCTGGCGGTGCCGTGATCGCTGCCCGCGGCGCCGTTGGCGCGGACGGTGCGGCCGAACTCCGTCACCACCAGCACCGCGGTCCGGCGCCATACCGGGTCGAGCGCCTCCCGCAGCGCCATCAGCCCGCGGTCGAGCGTGGCCAGCGCCGTGGCCAGCCGGGGCACCTGGCGGACATGCGTGTCCCAGCCGCCGAGTTCGAGGGCCGCGATTCGCGGCCCGTCCGGCGCCGCCAGCAGTTTCCCGGCCGCCTCGGCCAGGGTCGGAAAGGCGTCGCGATCATGCGGCAGTTCGGTGCCGGCCAGCGCCGCCTCGGTAAACCCGCGCTCCCGCAGCGCCCGCGCCATCGCCGCGCCTGCCGCACCGTCGTCGCGGTGCAGCGCCAGCACCGCCGTGTAATAGTCGGGCGGCGGATGGTGCGCGCCTTCCGGCAGGAAACTGTCCACCCGTGCCGGCCCGCGCAGCAGCAGCGGCACGCCGGCGCCGAGTGCCAGCGCCGGCGCGTGCAGTTCGGCGGCGGCGCGGTTCAGCCAGCCGTCGGCGATGACGTGCCCCCCGGCGCCGAGTTCCAGTGAATCCTGCGCGGCGAAGTGGCTGCGGCTGCGGTCGGGGCCGGCCACCGCCTGCACCGCCAGCGCCTCGCCCGCCGCATAGAGGTGGTGCAACCCCGCCAGCGCCGGATGCAGTCCGTAAAAGCCGCCGAGGTCGAGCAGTCCCTCCGGCACGAGCGGGGCGCGCCAGCGGGCGAGGTCGCGGTCGCCCTGCGGCACCACCACCGCCAGCCCGTCCAGCCCGCCGCGCAGCAGCACGACGACGAAGCGTCGTTCGGTCGGGGCCGCGGCCAGCGCGAGAGAGGCGTGGCCGCGCGCCATCGCGCACCCCAGCCCGAGCAGCGCGGCGCGGCGGGTCAGGCGCATCGCGTCATCTCCCGAAGAACTCCGGGGAGGCGAGCAGCAGCGCCAGCGCCTCCCGCCGCGAGGCGGCGCGGCGCAGCGCCTGGGCCGTCCCGGCGCCGAGCAGCGGACCGAGCGCGGCCTCCGCGGTCGCGATCGGGTCGCGGGTGCCGGCGCGCGCGGCGACTGCGATCGACCAGTCGGCGCGGCGCAGCAACAACTCGCCATCGCCCCAGGCGGCCGCGGTGTCGACCCAGCCGTCGGGCAGCGGCGCGGTCAGCCAGGGCTGGCCCAGCCGGCGCGTGACACCCGGCAGGAACGGTCGCGTCTCCGCCGGCAGGTCGAGTGCGCGCAGGGCCGCCACCGCGTAGTCGAAGGGCGTCCGCAGCTTGCGCATCGTCTGCCACGCCGCCGGCAGGCGCAACAGCGCCCGCGATGCCGCCCCGAGGTCGCCGCCGGTGTCGTGCAGCACGGCCGCGATGCGTGCGACCGCATCGGGCGGAGGCGAATCCGCGATGAAATGCCGTGCCAGTTGCGCCGCGATCCGGCGGTACGTCGCCGGGTGCGTGCCGAGCCAGCGCAGCGCCGCGATGCCGCCGTCCTCGCCCGCGGCGTAGCGCCGGCCGAGGATCACCCTGGTCCCCGGCTCGTGCCGGCGCGGGAAGAAGGCGAAGCGGCCCTCGGCGCGGTCGATGCTCCAGCCGGTGAGCAGCGCGGCGAACTCGGTCACGTCGGCCTGGCTGTAGCCGGCGTCGCGGCCGATCGTGTGCAGCTCCAGGCACTCGCGGGCGAAGTTCTCGTTCAGCCCGCGCCCGGTCAGCCGGCCGGCAGGGCTGTGCGGGCCGATCGAGACGGCGTTGTCGAGATAGAGCAGCATCGCCGGATGCCGCGCGACGGCGAGCAGCATGTCGGCGAAGCGCCCGGTGACGTGTGGGCGGATCGCTTCGTTCACATAGGCGAAGGCCAGCGCGTGCAACGGCGTGCGGCGCAGGCTGATGGTGAAGTGGTTGGCCCAGAACCACACCAGCCGCTCGCGGAACGGCGCCGGCGTCTCGATCAGCCACGCGCCTGCCGCCGCCGCCTCGGTGCGGAACAGCTCGCGCACACGCTGCGGCTGCCCGTCCGCCCGCTTCTCCCGCCGGTCGGCGCGCAGCGCGGCCAGCCCCCCGGCGCTGCCGGTGGCGAGGCGGGAGAGGGCGGCATCCGGCCCGTCGAGCTGGCCCGCGAGCCAGGCATCGGGGTCGGCGGGAAGCGGTTCGCTGGCGCGGCGGCCGAGGCCGAAGCGGACCAGTGCCACGGCGGTACGCATGTCCATCTGCAAGCCATACCGGGCAGCCATGTGACGATGTGTAAAAGCCTGTAAATAATCGGGATCGGCCCTGCGCGGGCGACGCCGGGCTTGCAATTCGGCGGGCGCGCGGGCATCTGACGCAGCGGAACGCCGGCTTGACGGGCCGGATGGGGCGAGGCGCGCGGGGCGAGGGGTCCTGCCGCGCCCGCTTATTCTGTGCCCTACGGGCTAATGGAGGCTATCGTGGTCGCGACACCGCTTGAGAAGATCCGCAACATCGGCATCACCGCGCATATCGATGCCGGCAAGACCACCACGACCGAGCGCATCCTGTACTACACCGGCGTGTCACACAAGATCGGCGAGGTGCACGACGGCAACACCACGACCGACTACATGGAGCAGGAGCGTGAGCGCGGCATCACCATCACCTCCGCCGCCGTCACCTGCGAGTGGAAGAACCACCGCATCAACATCATCGACACGCCCGGCCACATCGACTTCAACATCGAGGTGAACCGGTCCCTGCGCGTGCTCGACGGCGCCGTGTTCATCATCGAGGGCGTGGCCGGCGTGCAGCCGCAGAGTGAGACCAACTGGCGTCTCGCCGACCGCTACAACGTGCCGCGCATCATCTTCATCAACAAGCTGGACCGCACCGGCGCGGACTTTTTCCGCGCCTTCGACAGCCTCAAGGAGAAGCTCGATATCGTGGCGCTGCCCTTGCAGCTCCCGATCGGCATCGAGGACGGCTTCAAGGGCGTCGTCGATCTGGTCGAGATGAAGGCAATCATCTGGGAAGGCGGCGAGCTGGGGGCGAAGTTCCACGACGAGCCGATCCCCGACGACCTGCTGGAGAAGGCAAAGGAGTACCGCCAGAACCTGCTCGACACCGCACTGTCGGTCGATGACGCGGGGATGGAGGAGTATTTCGAGAACGGCGACGTGTCCGTCGCCACGCTCAAGCGCGCGATCAAGACCGGCACGATCAGCGGCGCCTTCCGCCCGGTGCTGTGCGGCACCGCGTTCAAGAACAAGGGCGTGCAGCCGCTGCTGGACGCCGTGCTCGACTACCTGCCCTCGCCGGTCGATGTGCCCGGCATCGCAGTGGCCGCCGAGGAGGGCGAGGACGAAGCGGCCGAGCACACGCGCCGGCGCATCAAGGCCGATCCGAACGCACCGTTCGCCGGCCTCGCCTTCAAGATCATCAACGACAAGTACGGCACGCTGACCTTCGTGCGCGTCTATGCCGGCACGCTGAAAAGCGGCGACACGCTGCTGAACACCACCCGCGAGCACAAGGAGCGCGTCGGGCGCATGTTCCAGATGCACGCCGACAAGCGCGCCGAGATCAAGGAAGTGTCCGCCGGCGACATCGCCGCCTTCGTCGGTCTGAAGGACACCGCGACCGGCGACACGCTGGCGTCGTCGGACGACCCGGTGGTGCTGGAGCGCATGGCCTTCCCGGTTCCGGTGATCGACATCTCGGTCGAGCCGCGCACCAAGGATTCGGTCGAGAAGATGACGATCGGCCTGCAGAAGCTGGCGGGCGAGGATCCGAGCCTGCGGCTCAAGACCGACCAGGAGACCGGGCAGACCATCCTGTCCGGCATGGGCGAGCTGCATCTGGAGATCATCATCGACCGTCTGCGCCGCGAATACGGCGTGGAGGCGAATGTCGGCGCGCCGCAGGTGGCGTATCGCGAGACCATCACGCGCGCGCACACCGAGACCTACACGCACAAGAAGCAGACCGGCGGCTCCGGCCAGTACGCCGAGGTCAAGGTCGTCTTCGAGCCGCTGGAACGCAACGGCGGCGTGGTGTTCGAGAACAACGTGGTCGGCGGCTCGGTGCCGCGGGAATACATCCCCGCGGTCGAGAAGGGCATCCGCATGCAGGCCGACACCGGCGTGCTGGCCGGCTTCCCGACCGTGGACTTCAAGTACACGCTGATCGACGGCAAGTACCACGACGTCGACTCCTCCGCGCTGGCCTTCGAGATCGCCGCCAAGGCGTGTTTCCGCGAGGGCATGAAGAAGGCCGGCCCGGTGATCCTGGAGCCGATCATGGATGTCGAGGTCACGACGCCGCAGGACCATGTCGGCGACGTGGTCGGTGACCTCAACCGCCGCCGCGGCATGATCCAGAACCAGGAGAGTGCCGGCAGCACCGTGATGGTGCGCGCGCACGTGCCGCTGAAGGAGATGTTCGGCTACATCTCCGACCTGCGCAGCATGACCAAGGGCCGCGCGTCCTTCACCATGCAGTTCCACCACTACGACCCGGTGCCGCGCAACATCGCCGACGAGATCATGGCGAAGTCGGCGTAGCCCCGCCG
>JAKADX010000010.1 GCA_021818505.1 Pseudomonadota bacterium | reverse complement strand
AAATCTTACGAACCGGCCCATCTGGGCGGGTTACTCAGTCCACTCCCGAAAGGACCGTCACAATGGACGGATCTATTTATCCTGGCCTGCTTTCGCCAGATCTTCATGGGTCGACGTATGATCAGATCGGGGGTGGCGAGATCACCGCCAGGATAGCCATGAGCCCGGAGGTTTTCAGAGATGCGTGGATGCTGCGGCACGCAGCATACGCATCGCACGGGTTCATCGAGGCAACTCCAAGCGGCATGTTCATGGACGATTGCGATTACTTTCCCAACACGAAAGTGGTCGTTCTGTACCGGAACAACTTGCCTATTGGCACAGTGCGCGTATGCCTGTACGCACCTGCCAGCGGGATTCCAGGTGCGGATTCAATCCCGGCCATGGATGTATTCCGCGATGAAATTACCGGTTTGCTGGAAGCGACCCCGCCAACATTACGCGGGCCGAGGGCTGTCGAAGTCATGCGGCTCGCAACCCACCCCGACATCGGCAACGATCGCGAACCGACAATGGCGCTATTCATGGTGGCAGGATACCTGACACTATATTTTGAGGCTAATGCAGTCGTTTGCGCCGTGCGCAAGCATCATATGCCATTCTATCGTCGGCTTGGCTTCAAGAAAGTGACCGAACCTCGCCCATATCCCAAGTTAAAATTTGAAACTGGGCTGATGGCTTGCGTTCAGCGCAACACAGAAGAACTTAAGCGCGCAGCGCCAATACTTCATCCCGTATCAGTCGATGATGACGTGTACGAAAATTTCATTCATGGCGAGATGGTGCCAGTATTCGCCGGAGTGCGGTCGCCGGAAGGGGTCAGCAGGCTGCTGGCCGGCCGCACCGACTGGGAACCTGCGACCGTTCGTCCAGCGATACTCCCTCAAGGCCGCCGGCCGTTAGAGATGGGATTGGCCGCGTGATACGGGCAGCCTCTATAGATGTATAGTCGCATGTATTACGATTACGATGTAGATGGGCGGTCGCTGGCGAGCGCGGCGTAAAGTGACTGAGACACGCTGATTGTCGCGGAACGCGACTCGTTCTGCTGAGCGATTCGCTTTCTGTGCACACTCAATTGGTATAAGGTGGTACTGGGTCGCAGGGGCGCGACGTGAACTTTACCCGGAAGCAATCGTGCCATATTCGTACCTGGTAAGACTGGTTAATCGCTTTAGAATTCGTTCCGTTGTCGTCCCGGATGGCGTGTCCGACGATCTGAGCCGGCGCATCCAGGTTTCGCAGCTCGACGGTTGGGTGAAGATGAGCTTTGCGACCGTTCCGGTCGGGGCCGTCGTTGCTGTCGTTTTGTTTGCGACCTACTGGGATCGACGCGGCCATTGGTGGCTGGATATCGGCGTAGCCGGGACATTAGCCAGCTATTTTATGCTGTTTCAGTTCTGCCGTGGCTGGAAGCATACCGGCAAGTCTTTGGACGAACTCAGGCGAACGATGCGCAACCTGCTCGTCATGCGCTTCGTGCTTGGCACCTTCTGGGGGCTGAGCCTGGTCGCGATGATGGCCGTGAGCAATTCCGTCGAGCAGATAATGATCGTCGCACTGGCGATCGGTATGATGTCGACCGCGCTGTTCGGCGGGCCGTCCCTGTACGCCCTCTCGTTCTGGTTTCCCCTGACTGTGGGAGGTTTCGGAACACTCTTCGCAAGCGGGTCGCTGATTGCCATCGCTCCATTGACCTGCCTTGTTGCTCACACGCTGCTCACCTTAAGGGCGATCTTGTCCTTTGATCGGCAGGTCGTGGAACGTAGCCTGACGATGATACGGCTCGAGCGCCATGCTGAGACAATTGGCATCCTTCTGCGCGATTTCGAGGAAAGCTCGAGCGACTGGCTCTGGGAAACCGACGAATCGCTAACCCTGCGGCATGTTTCTGCACGCTTCGCCGAGGTTGCACAGCGCGACGCCGTGGCGATGGAAATCGACTTCATCCAGCTGTTGCAGGGTCCGACGGCTGCGGACGCCCAGGCGTTTCCGGTCGATCACGCCATTGCGACCTTGCAGCGACGTGTCGTGGCGCACGCGCCGTTCCGCGAGCTCGTCGTGCCAGTGGTCGTTGGGGCGGAGCGCCGCTGGTGGGCGCTCACTGGAAAGCCGCTGTTCGACTCGCAGGGAATATTCGCCGGCTACCGCGGTGTCGGCTCCGACGTGACGGTGATGCACCGCTCACGCGAGCGCATCGCCTATCTGGCACGGCACGACGCACTCACCGATCTCGCCAATCGTGCCGGCTTTAACGAAGCCATAGCGGCTGCCGCCGCTGAATGTCATCGGCACAGCGCCGCCCTGCTCTGCCTCGATCTTGACGAATTCAAGAGCATCAACGACAGCTATGGTCACGACGTGGGCGACTCCGTTCTGCGCTCCGCCGCGCAGCGCATCCGCGGTGTGCTGCGCGACCACGATCTGGCGGCACGCCTCGGGGGCGACGAGTTCGCGATCCTGCTCTTCGACGCCGATCGCGACACCGCAAGCGCGGTTGCCGATCGCGTCATCGAATGCCTCAGTCCGCCCTTCGCCTGCGGCGATCTGGTAATCAAGATCGGCGTCAGCATCGGCATCGCCGTCGCACCCGCCGATGGCGAGGACCCCGAGATCCTCTATCGCAATGCCGACTTGGCTCTGTACCGCGCCAAGACGGCTGGCCGAGGCTCCTGGCGGCAGTTCGACCCGAACATGGATCGTCATCTGCACGAACGTCGGCTGCTGCAGCGCGACATTCGCGACGCCCTGCCGCGCGGCGAGCTGTTCGTGATGTACCAGCCAATCGTCGATCTGCGCACCCGTGAACTCACTGGGTTCGAAGCGCTGGTGCGCTGGTCACACCCCGAGCGTGGCCTGGTGCCGCCCGGCGATTTCGTGCCGATCGCCGAGCAGAGCGGGCTGATCGGCGCGATCGGCACTTTCGTGCTGACCGAGGCCGCGGCGCTTGCCAACCGGTTGCCGTCGCGGTTGCGGATTGCCGTGAACCTCTCGCCGCTGCAACTTCGCGACGAGAACCTCCTCGATCGCGTTCAGTCGGTGCTGGATCAGTTCGCGCTGCCGCCCGAGCGCATCGAGTTCGAGGTAACTGAATCGGTGATCCTGGAGACCAGCGGGCGGTCGTTGGAAAATCTCCGCGGGCTGCGCAGCCGCGGGCACCGTGTTGCCATCGATGATTTTGGCACCGGCTACTCCTCGCTGGCCGTACTGCGCGGCTTCCCGTTCGACCGGCTGAAGATCGACCGCAGCTTCATCACCGACCTGGAGGATGACGAGGGCGACGGCTCGATCGTCAAGGCCGTGATCGGCCTTGGCCGGGCACTGGGGATCTCGGTGACCGCCGAGGGCGTGGAGTCCGACCGGCAGGCCGCCATCCTCGCCGGCTATCGCTGCGCCAGCGGCCAGGGATACTTTTTTGCGCGCCCCCTTTCCCTCGCGCAGGTACTGACGCTCGTGGGGCCGGCGGAAGGCCGCGGCCAGCGGCTCAACATCAAGCTGCCGGAGGAAAGCTACCTCTCCACCGGTGAGCCGGCGCGCGAGCCCGCCGAGGAACGGCAACCGCTGCGCCTGGTCAAGCCGAAGCTGGTGCGTAACCTCTGACCGGCGGGGGCCACGTCACGCCGTCGCCCGACGGCGACGGCGCATTGCCAGCACCGCAATCAGCACCGTCACCACAAGGGCCAGCGAGAAGGCCGTGGTGAGCGTTCCCAGTGCGTACAGCACCGGTGTGGTGACGTTGGTGGTGGTGGCGAAGATCTCCAGCGGTAGCGTGTTCTGCGATCCCGCCGCCATGACCGTGCGCGAGAACTCGTCATAGGAGAGCGAAAAGCCGAACAGCCCGACACCGATCAGGCTCGGCAGGATCAGCGGCAACACGACGAAGCGGAACCCCTGCCATGGCGAGGCGCCGAGATCGTGCGCCGCTTCCTCCAATGAGCGGTCGAAGCGGTTGAACACTGCGAGCATGATCAGCACGCCGAACGGCAGCGTCCATGTCAGGTGCGCACCGAGGGCAGAACTCCACCAAGCCGGCGGCAGGCCGGCGAGATTGAACATCAGGCCGATGCCCAGGCTGATCAGGATGGACGGCACGATCAGGCTGGCGACCGTGAGATAGAACAGCGCCGTCGCGCCGAAGCAGCGGCGCCGAAAGGCAAGCCCGGCGCTGAGCGCTATCAGTACCGTCAGCCCCATGACGATCAGCGCCAAGGCCAGCGACCGGCGCAGTGCGCCGCCGAAATCGCCGACCATCTGCGGCTGGAACAAATTCACGAACCAGTGCAGCGACACCCCGCGCATGGGGAACGTCAGGCCGCCATCCGGTCCCTGGAACGACAGGATCAGGATGGTCAGCGTCGGCCCGTACAGGAACGCCACGAACAGCGCAAAGAAGCCCGCGAGCAGCCAGTGCCGCAGCCCCGACTTTTCCATCACAGCTCCTTGCGGATATCGACAACACGCAGGATGGCCCAGACCATCAGCAGAACCGTCAGCAGCAGCACCACCGCCTGCGCGGCGGCTGACGGGTACTGCAACAGGCTGATCTGGTTCTTCATCAGCAGGCCCACCGAGGCGCTTTGCCCACCGCTCATCATCTGCACGGTGACGAAGTCACCCATCACCAGAGTGACGACGAAGATGGTGCCGATGGCGATCCCGGGCAGCGACAGTGGCACGACGACATGGCGTAGCACGGCAACCGGACCCGCGCCGCCATCGCGCGCCGCCTCGATGAGGCTGCGATCGATGCGCATCATGGTGTTGAAGATCGGAACCATCATGAACAGCGTGTAGAGATGCACGAACGCAAGGCACACGGCGAACGGCGAGAACAGCAGAAACTCGAACGGATGATCGGTCAGGCCGAGGCCGATCAGCGCGCGGTTGAGCAACCCGTTGCGGCCGAGGAAGGGGATCCACGAGATCATGCGGATGACGTTGCTGGTCAGGAAGGGAATCGCGCAGATCTGAAAGAGCACCATCTGCCACAGCATCGACCGCACGTGGAACGCCAGGTAATACGCAGCCGTGAAGCCGATCGCGAGCGTCGCCGCCCAGACGATTGCGGTATAACGCAGCGTCGAGAGATAGGTGGACCAGGTGACTGATGAGGAAAAGGCGTCGCGGTAGTTGTCGAAGATGAAGGCCGGAACAAGCGCGTAGTCCTGATCGTCCCAGAAGCTGACGACGACGATGGCCGCGATCGGCAGCAGCAGGAACCCGCCCATCACCAGCCACAGTGGCAGCGATTGCAGATAGGGCAGCAGCCGTCCGGGTTCTCGCGATGCTCGCGCGCCGACGGCCCCAGCAGGGGCCGCCGGCAGCGCCACGGCGCTCACCGCATCACGCGGCAATGAACTCATTCCATTTCTGGACCATGTACTTGTCCTGGTCCATCACCGCGTTCCAGCACGCGACATGGCCCATGCGTTCGTAGAAGCTGCCGCCGTCCCGCACTGCGCCGGCTTTCTCCATCAGCTTACCTTCGGGGCTGAGGATGTCTTTTTCGGCCGGCTTGCCCTCCATCCAGAACGCCCATTCGTACGGCTGCATGTACTGCTTCGCGGTCTCCAGCACCGCCGAGTAGTAGCCCTGGCGGTTGAGATACGCGCCGACCCAGCCGGAAGTGTACCAGTTGATGTACTCATAGGCGGCATCGAGTTCGAGGCCCTTGAGATGCTTGGCGAGACCGAGCCCGCCGCCCCAGGCGCGATAGCCTTCCTTGAGCGGCTGATAGACGCATTTCACGCCCTTGCTGCGCACCGCCGCAACTGCCGGCGACCACATCGACTGGATCACCACCTCGCCGGAGACCATCAGGTTCACCGATTCATCGAACGTCTTCCAGAATGCGCGCCAATGGCCCTGCTTCTTCAACTCGATCAGCTTGGCGATGGTGGTGTCGATTTCGGCGCGGGTCATGTTGCCTTTGTCGCCGTATTTGATAACGCCGGCCGCCTCGCACATCATCGCGGCATCCATGATGCCGATCGAGGGAATGTTGAGGATCGACGCTCTGCCCTTGAACGCGGGATCGGCGAGGTCGCGCCAACTGGTGATCGACCTGCCCACCAGATCGGGGCGGATGCCGAGCGTGTCGGCATTGTAGATGGTCGGCATCATCGTGAACCAGCGCGTCGGCGCCTTTGCGAACTTGGTGGCAGTCTGGCTCTCGACGAAGCCCACCGTGTGCGGTGCGGTGCCCTGCGCGATCGTGCTTTCCGGCGTCAGCTTGCCGGTGATGAAGATCGGCACGACCTTGTCGAAATACTTAAGCCGCTTGGTGTCCATCGGCTGCAGCACGCCGCGCGGGAACACCTTCTTGCAGATCCAGTATTCGATGTCGGCGATGTCGTAGCTGTTCGGCTGCGTGATCGCGCGCTGCGTCACCGCGTCGGAATCGAGTGCCGTCATCTGCAAGGTGATGCCGGTATCCGCCTTGCACTTCTCGGCCACCGCGTTGAGATTGGACACACCGGTGCCGAACTGGCGCAGCGTGATGTTCTTGATGTTCTGCGCCCAGATCGTCGGGAATCCGGTGATCGCTCCCGATCCGGCCAGCGCGCCGCCGGCAGCGGCCGCGCCCTTCAGTACGCCGCGCCGCGTCAGGCCTGACTTGCAATCCATCAACTCCTGTCCCCCGTTTGCTTCAGTTGGCAAGCAGATGCGCGTCCGACGACGCGAACCCGGCGACCACGCGGTCGCCGAGCGCCACCGGGCGCGCGTAGAAATCAGCCTCCGACAGCAGCAGGCTGTGGTCCGCGCCGCCGGCGTCCTGCATGGCGACGCGCACGAAGCTGCCGTGGTATTCGACTGCGGTGACCTCGCCCGCCATCCGGTTGGGCAAGTCCGCGCCGGGCATCAGCCGCATCCGGTCGCTGCGCACCGCGAGCCGCACCGTTGCGGCGGTGGCCGGCGCGGCTTCATCGAGCCGAATGGCGCTGCCGTCGGGCAGCGCGAAGGCACCGCCGCCGAGCGGGCGGCATTCGATGATGTTGTGCCCGCCGAGAAAGCGCGCGACGAAGGGCGTGCGCGGGCGCTCGAACACTGCGCGCGGCGCATCGCTTTGCAGGATGCGCCCGCGTTCCATCACCACGATCAGGTCGGCGAGAGCCATCGCCTCGTCCTGCGCGTGCGTGACATGGACGAAGGTGATGCCGAGATCGCGTTGCAGTCGCTTGAGTTCCTCGCGCATACGCCCGCGCAGAAACGGATCCAGCGCCGACAGCGGCTCGTCGAGCAGCAACACGGACGGGTTGGTGATCAGCGCACGCGCCAGTGCCACGCGCTGCTGCTGCCCGCCCGACAGTTGCGCGGGCCGCCGCGCCGCCATCTCCGGCAGATGCACGCGCTCCAGCATCTCGGCGGCACGCCGACGCCGCTCCTCGCGTCCGACGCCGCGCATCCGCAGCGAGAAGGCGACGTTGTCGAGGCAACTCAGATGCGGGAACAGCGCATAGTTCTGGAACATCATCGCGGTGCCGCGCCGCGCCGGCGGCAGGCCGGTGACGTTGCGCCCGCCGATCAGCAGGTCGCCTTCGGTCACCGCCTCGTGCCCGGCGATCATGCGCAATGTGGAGGTCTTGCCGCAGCCGGAAGGACCGATCAGACAGCAATAGCTGCCCGCCGGGATGCGCAGGTCAATCCCGTCCACCGCGGTGACAGTCCCGTAGCGCTTGGTCACCGCGATCAGCTCAACCCCGTCCGCCATGCCGTCATTCCGTCCCGTTCGCCCGACAGAACGCCCGTTATGCAGACGACGTGCCAGCCGTATCACCAACTGCCCGGTGAAAAGGCAGCGGTTGGTGCGTACGAATTAGTCACAAGGTGATGTTCCGACATGCGGTGCCAGCGCGACGGATCGGTGGCACACTGCCCACCGTCATCAGGACGGAGGGAACGGCGATGGCGACTGACGGCAGGATTGCGCTGGTCACCGGCGCGGGCAGCGGCGTCGGGCGGTCCGCGGCACTGGCGCTGCTGGGCGCGGGGGATACGGTCGTGCTCGCCGGGCGGCGGCGCGACGTGCTGGAGGAAACGGCCTCGCTCGCCGGGGCGGCAGCCGCGCGCGCCGCGGTGATGCCGGCCGACGTGACCGACCCCGCCGCGGTCGATGCCCTGTTTGCCGCGATCAAAGAGCGGTTCGGCCGGCTTGACGTGCTGTTCAACAACGCCGGCACAGGCGCGCGAAATGCCGATTTCGGCGACACCGAGTGGGAGACCTGGCGCAAGGTCGTCACCGTCAACCTCGACGGCGCGTTCCTGGTCGCGCGCGGCGCCTACCGGATCATGCGCGAACAGTCGCCGCGCGGCGGGCGGATCATCAACAACGGTTCGATCTCTGCGCACACGCCGCGCCCCGGCGCCGTGCCGTACAATGCCAGCAAACACGCCATCACCGGCCTGACCAAGAGCATCTCGCTCGATGGACGCAAGCACGACATCGCCTGCGGCCAGATCGACATCGGCAATGCGGCGACTCCAATGACGGCACGCATGGCCAAAGGCGTGCCGCAGGCCAACGGCACGTTGGCGCCCGAACCCACCATGGACGTGGACGACGTGGGCCGCGCGGTGCTGTTCATGGCCAGCCTGCCGCTCGACAGTAATGTTCAGTTCATGACCATCATGGCAACGAAGATGCCCTTCATCGGCCGCGGCTAGAGCGCGCGCAGCGCCGGCACCGCGACCCAGAACCGCGTGCCGGCGCGTCGCAGCGGCGCCAGTTCCTCGGCGATTTCGCCCGCGATGTTCCAGGGCAGGATCAGCAGGTCGTCGGGCGGCGCCGCCAGCAACGCCTCCGGCGCCACGATCGGCACGCGGCAGCCGGGCAGCATCCGCCCTTGCTTGGACGGTGCGCGGTCAGCGACGAAGGCGATGTCCGAGGCACCGACGCCACTCGTATTGAGCAGCGTGCATCCCTTGGCGGCGGCACCATAGGCGGCCACGCGCCGGCCGTCACGTCGCCGCGTCGCCAGGAAGTCGCGCAGCCCCCGCTGCACCGCCGCCACCCGCGCGGCGAAGCCGTCGTATCCGGCGAGCGTGTGCAGACCCGCTTCGCGCTCTCGTGCGCGCACCTCTGCCAGCCCCGGCTGTGCGTCGTATGGGGCATCGTCGTGGCAGGCCAGCACGCGCAGCGAGCCGCCATGCGTCGGCAACTCGATCACCTCGAAGACACGCAGTCCGGCCAGCGCCAGCGCCCGCTCGACCACCAGCAGCGATAGATAGGAGTAATGCTCATGATAGATCGTGTCGAACTGCACGTCCTCCAGCAACCGCAACAGATGCGGAAACTCGAACAGCGCGACACCGTGCGGCGCCAGCGCCTGCGACACTCCGGCGACGAAACCGGCAAGGTCCGGGACATGCGCAAGCACGTTGTTGGCCACCAGCAAATCGGCCCGCACCGCCAGTCGCTGTGCCAGGGCGTGATTGAAGAACGCCGTCTCGGTCGGGATACCGCACGCATTTGCGACGGCGGCGACATTGGCGGCCGCCTCGATGCCGAGCACCGGAATGTCGCGTGACGCGAAATGTCGCAACAGATAGCCGTCATTGCTGGCGACTTCGAGAACCAATGAACGGCGTCCCAGGGCGAACCGCGCGATCATCGCTTCTGCGCATCGCCGCGCGTGCTCAACCCAGCTTGACGACACTGAGGAGAAATACGGGTAGTCGGCGAAGACAGCGTCCGGCGGTACCACCGTCTCGACCTGGGCCAGCTTGCAGCGACTGCAGACGCGCACATGCAGGTCCCAGATCGGATCAGGCCCCAGCGCGGCCCGCTCCGGCGTGACGAGCGCGTTGGCCAGCGGAGTGGCGCCGAGATCGACTAGGCTGTATCGGAGTTCCGCGCCGCAGAGACGGCAGCGTGCTAGCTCGCGTTGCACCAGATTCTCCACGGCGCGCGGCCGGACTCCCATAGCGCCTCCAGGTGCAGACGGTCGCGCTGCGTGTCCATGGCGTGCCAGAACCCGGTGTGGCGATAGGCTGCCAGTTCCCCGTCGCGCGCTAGGCTTTCCAGCGGCGCGCGCTCCCACGGGACGTCGTCGCCCGCGATTCGGTCCAGCACGGACGGCTGCAGGACGAAGAAGCCACCATTGACGAAGGCGTTGTCACCCGGTGGCTTCTCGGTGAAGTTGCGCACGCGCCCGCTGTCGATCACCAACGCACCGTAGCGCCCGGGCGGGACCACCGCCGTCACCGTCGCCAGCCGTCGCTGGCTGCGGTGGAAGTCTATCAGCGCACTGATATCGATGTCGGCAACGCCGTCACCATAGGTCATGCAGAAGCAGTCGTCGTCGAGGAACCGCGCCAGCCGCTTCAGCCGCCCGCCGGTCATCGTCGCCTCTCCGGTATCAACCAGGGTCACGCGCCAATCCTCGGCGTCGTTGCGGTGATAGCGGATCTGGCCGCGCCGCAGATCGACCGTCACGTCGGAGGCATGGATGGCGTAGTTGGCGAAATACTGCTTGATGACCTCGCCGCGGTAGCCGAGAGCGACAATGAAGTCGTTGACGCCGTGGCTTCCGTAGAGGCTCATGATATGCCACAGGATCGGCCGCCCACCGATCTCGATCATCGGCTTGGGGCGCAGGTGCGATTCCTCGCTGATGCGCGTGCCGCGCCCACCCGCCAGGATCACTGCCTTCATCACGCGCCGCCCTCGCGACGCAGCACGCCGCGCGGCGAATACGTCACGCGCCGGCGCACCACCCCTTCGTTGAAGGGGAAGTCCGGTTCCTCGACATGAAAGTCGGTGTTGACGGCAAGGAAGTCGTCGATCGCCGCGAGCGGATTGTTCCACCCCCAGTCGGGCTGGGAGCGCGGCGCCCCCGCGAGCGCCGCCATGATGCCGTCGCACACCACGATGCAGCCGCCGGGCGCGACCAGCGTCGCATAGGCGTCGAGTTCGGCGCGCACATGCGCGCGTGTGTGCCCACTGTCAAGCACCGGCAGCACGCGCGCGCCGGGCGGGATCAGCGCGCGCACGGCCTTGATCGTCCCGAGCGCTGCCGAATCTCCCTCGATCAGCGTGATGCGGGGGGCCAGTGGATGCGCCGCGATGGCCTCGCGCGCAGGCGTGCGGATGTCGCGGTCGATGCCGATTATGCGGCCGGCACCGATCAGTGCGCAGATGCTCGCATGAAAGATCAGCGACCCGCCGTGCGCGACGCCGGTTTCCACCACCACGTCGGGACGCTCGCGCCACAGCAGTTCCTGCATCCGCAGCAGGTCTTCGGGCAGTTGGATCACCGGCCGGCCGAGCCAGGTGAAGGAATAGACGTATTTCACGTCCCAGCCGCAACGCAACCACGCCGCCGACACCGCCTCGAATGCGTCGGCCGTGTCCATCTGGTACGCCGCGCGCGTGCCGTCGGCGCGGACGATCCGTACTTCGCCGCGCGCCTCATCGATCGTCAGCATCGACATCCTGTCGCGCCCTGTCCGCCGCATCAGCTCCGGCGCGCAGATTGCGCGCTGGCGATTGACGAAGTGTTAGCGCGGCGGCCGCGACGCGCGTGCGTCAGCGGTCAGCCCAGCTCCGCCCGTACTGCGGATGCCAGTTCATGCATATGGAACGGCTTCTTGAGAAAGCGAACCGTAATCGGTTGCGGCAGGAAATATCCGGAAATCACGATCACCCGCACCGCCGGGCAGCGCACCCGTGCATGTTCGACCAACTCCAGCCCCGACATGCCCGGCATCCGCACGTCGGTGATGACAAGGTTGATGTCCTTCCGCATGGCGAGCATCGGCAGGGCCTCCTCGGCGCTGGCGGCCTGGATCACGCCGTAGCCGAACTCGACGAGCGTTTCGGCGAGGATTTCGCGGACTTCGGCATCGTCGTCCACGACCAGGATCTTCACCGCCGCTCGGTTCACGGGCTCGTTCATTCCCTGCATTCCGCCCGATCAGCCCCGCACCCGAAAGCAGACACAACCGCAGATATCATCACGAATCAGTGAACTTCCTCGCCGATTTGCAGGACCGCTCGCAAATGCGCGCTCCCTTGCGTAAGCCCCACTGTCACGCCATCACGGCAAGCGCGATGGCGCGACACGGCAGCCGCCTGCCGCCCGCGGCCGTCCGCGCAGTCCGTCTGCATACGGCGCGGGGCGTCGAAACGCCAGCACTCCGGCAACTCGGTCCGGCATGCGAACGGCTCACATCAGGATGCGCGACCGGCATTCCTGCGTCCGCAGCATCGCGCTCGCGCGCATCGTCCAGATCGATGTCCGGAACTGGCATTGTTGCATTCCATTGCCCGAGCGAGCGGTGGATGCGCGATCCGGACTTTCGCCTTCCGCGACGCGCTTCGGCACCCCAGCCCGCGCTTTGCCCCGCCCCTCGGTCGGGCTCGCGGCCGGGGGCCGATACGGGACGGCATCGTCAGGCACGACGACCACGTGCCCCGACCCGCAACGCCGCGAATGCCGCCGATCCGGCCGCCCCCGACAGCACCACACGTTGGATAAAATTCACGCAACGGTGACCAGCGCCTCTGGCGAACCGCGCCGAAGCAGGGGCATATAGCCGGCAGTGACACAGCAACGCCCCCGTCGGCACGGCCGACCCAGCCCGAGTCGGCCCGTTCGGCGCGGTTGGCGCTGACGCGCGATGCCGGTCATTTCCGTCGCAGGTCTGTTGGCGCTCGCGGGGCAAAACCTGATGCTCCAGGCCCTCGTGATCGTGCTCGGCACCTTCGTGCTGGAGGACGCCGCGACTGTGCTGGCGGCCATGCACGCCCAGGCTGGCGGCGTGCCCATCCCGCTGGCGCTGAGCGCGCTCTACGCCGGGATCGTGCTGGGTGATCTCGGCCTCTATCTGCTCGGGCATCTTTCGGCCAGGCTGCCCTGGGCGGCGCGCATCATTCCGCCGCACCGGATGCGTCAGGGGCGCGACTGGCTTGAGGGGCGGGTGTTCCAGGTCGTGTTCATCAGCCGCTTCATCCCCGGCGCCCGCCTGCCGACCTATACCGCCTGCGGCTTCCTCGGCGCCAATTGGCGCCGCTTCGCGGTGGCGACGATGATCGCGACGCTGATCTGGACGTCGCTGCTGTTTGGCGTGTCGCTGAAGATCGGCGCGCTGCTGATGGAGTATCTCGGCCCCTGGCGCTGGGCTGGCGGCATCGGCTTTGCCCTGGTCATCATCCTGCTCGGCCGCACCGCCGCGCGGATGCAGGAGGCGCGGCGATGAAACAGGCCGCGCTGCTGCTGGCGCCCGCCCTCCCCACCCGCCCAGAGCCGGTGGTGAGCCACTTCGAGTTCTGGCCGGCCTGGGCGTTCTACACGCCGATCGTGGCGCAGTGGCTGCTGCTTGGGCTGCGCCACGGCTCGTTCACCCTGCCCACCGCCGCCAACCCGGGCATCGAACTTGGCGGGCTGTGCGGGGAGAGCAAGGCGGACATCCTGGACCAGGTGCAGGGCGCGGCGCGCGCGCGGATCGCGCCCTATATCCGGCTCGTGCCGACCGACGCGGCGGCGGCCGAGCAGGCGATGGCGGCGGCGGGCCTCGACTGGCCGGTGATCGCCAAGCCCGATGTGGGATGCAACGGCGCCGGCGTGCGGCTGCTGTGCGACCGCGCGGCGCTGGCCGAGTATCTCGCCGCCTTCCCCGCCGGCGCGCGGCTGCTGCTGCAACGCTTCATCGCCGATGAGGGCGAGGCCGGCCTGTTCTATATCCGCCGCCCCGGCGAGGCACGGGGCCGGCTCACCTCGGTGACGCTCAAGCAGCCGCCGGTGGTCGTGGGCGACGGCAACAGCACGCTGGAGGAACTGGTGCGCGCCGATCCGCGCGCCGGCCGCATTCCGCAGATGTACGTCCCGCGGCTCGGCGACCGGCGCTACCTGGTGCCGGCACGCGGTGAGCGGGTGCGGCTGGTGCTGGTGGGCAACCACTGCAAGGGCGCGATCTTTTTCGACGGACGGCAGGAGATCACGCCGGCGCTGACCGAGGCGGTGGACGCGCTCGCGCAGGGCATCCCCGGCTTTCATTTCGGTCGGCTCGACGTGCGTTTCGGCTCGCTGGCGGCGCTGCGGCGCGGCGAGGGCTTCACCGTCATCGAAATCAACGGCGTGGGGTCGGAGGCGACCCATGTCTGGGACGCGCGCACGCGGCTGCGCGACGCCTGGGCGGACCAGTTCTTCCACTATCGCACCGCCTTCGAGATCGGCGCGGCCCTGCGCGCCAAGGGCCACCGGCCGGCCGGCGTGCGTGCCCTGTGGCGCAACTGGCGGCGGCAGAAGCGCCTGATGGCCAGCTACCCGGCCTACGACTGACCACGCGCGAGTAGCACCCGGCACCGCTCGCGGCCAGCGGGCTGCTCGGGCACCGGCTGCTGGACGTCCTGCCATCCTCCGTGACGGCCCCGCCGGCCGCGCGTCGAGCCATGCGCTATTGCGCGTCGTGGAAGATGATGCCGAGCGTATGCCGCTGCCCGCTCAGCACCCGGCTGACGCCGTGGCGCATCGTCACGCGATAGCTGCCGCGCGCGCCGCGCACCGGCCGCTGGTTGACCGCGAACACCACGCCCTCGCCCTGGCGCGGCGTCAGCACCTCCGCGCGCGACTGCATCCGCGGCCGCTGCTCGGTCAGCACGAAGGCGCCGCCGGTGAACTCCGCCTCCGGCCGGCTCAGCAGCACGGCGACCTGCAACGGGAAGTGCAGTGCGCCGTAGAGGTCCTGATGCAGGCAGTTGTAGTCGCCCGGCCCGTAGCGCAGCAGCAGCGGCGTCGGCCGCGTCTGGCCGGCGTCGTGGCAGCGGGCGAGATAGTCCGCGTGCTCCGCCGGGAATCCGTCCGCCAGCCCCAGCGCCGCCGCCCAGCGATTGGCGGTCGCCGCGAGCCGCGGATAAAGCGCCGCGCGCAGCGCCGCCACCAGCGGCGGCAGCGGGTGCGCGTAATATTTGTACTCGCCGCGGCCGAAGCCGTGGCGCGCCATATCCACACGGCTGCGGAACAGCCGCTCGTCGTCATAGCCGGCGATCAGCGCCGCGCACTCGGCCGCCGTCAGCAGCGGTCCCGTCAGCGCGCAACCCCGCGCGTCCAGCCCGTCCCCGATCGCGGGCCAGTCGAGCGCGGCGATACGGGCGGCAAGCTCCGGCCTGATCGTCGTCATGGCGGGTTCTCCTTCGCCGCCAGCATGGCGGAAAACGCGATCCGGCGCCCTCCGCCGCTTGCGCCGGGACCCACGTTGATCGCGCCGGCCGTGCGGGGTAGCGTTCGGCGGAATCGAGGGGGCAACGAAGATGCCGATCAGCCGACGCGCGCTGGGTCTGGCCGCAACCGGGCTGCTGGCCGGAGTTTCCGCGACGGCGCGCGCCGCCGACCTGCTGGCCGACCTCAAATCCGGCGTGCGCGCGCTGCGCGTCGGCACCGATGCGACCTTCCCGCCGTTCGAGCAGACCTCGCCCGCCGGCGAGAAATCCGGCTTCGACATCGATCTGGTCAGCGCCGTGGCGCGCCACGCCGGCATCGCGAAAGTCGAGTTCCAGCAGGTGCCGTTCGGCCAGCTCGTCCCCGGCCTGCTCGCCGACCACATCGACCTCGCCGCCTCCGCGATCTACATCACGCCCGAGCGCGCGAAAGTGGTCGATTTCTCGCAGCCCTATTTCACCGGCGGCCTGAGCGTGATGCTCCGGCCCGGCGATGACAGCGTGACGAAGCCCGCGGACCTGAACGGCAAGACCGTCGCGGTGCAGGTCGGCACCAAGTCGGTGAACTGGCTGCAGCAGAACCTGCCGGAGGCGCGCCTGCACATCGCGCAGACCAACGACCAGATGTTCCAGTCGCTGCAAAGCCGGCAGGCGGATGCCGTCGTCACCGGCCTGCCGGCGGCGAAATACTACATCAAGACGCATGGCGGGGCGAAGCTGGCGCCGTTCACGCTGACGCACGAGCAGTACGGCCTGGCGATACGCAAGACCGACCCCGCGCTGCTCGCCGCGGTCAATGCCGCGCTCGCCGCCTTCGAGTCCGACGGATCGCTGAAGGCGCTGGAAGCCAAGTGGTTCGGCTGACCCGCGCCGCGCGCGGATGACCGCTGCCGGCTTCGCCGCCGTCATCCAGTGGCTGCCGCTGCTGCTCGGCGGCGCCGCCCGCACGCTGGAAGTCGTCGTGCTGGCGCTGATGCTCGGCATCGTCTGCGGCCTCGCCGGCGGACTGGCAAGGCTGTCGCACCACCGCGCGGTGCGCGGCATTGCCGCCGCCTATGTCTCGGTGGTGCGCGGCACGCCGTTCGTGGTGCAGTTGTTCCTGATCTACTACGGCATCCCGCAACTCGGCCTGCCGGTGCCGGCGATGCTGGCCGCGGTCGGCACGCTCGGCGTGTATTCCGGCGCCTATCAGACCGAGATCGTGCGCGGCGCCATCCAGTCCGTCGATGCCGGCCAGCGGGAGGCCGCCCTGGCCCTCGGCCTGTCGCGCGCGCAGACGCTGCGCTTCGTCGTGCTGCCGCAAGCCCTGCTGCGCATGCTGCCGCCGCTCGGCAACGAGTTCGTCGCTCTGACCAAGAACTCCGCGCTTGTATCCCTGGTGACGGTGCGGGAGCTGTTCCTGTCCGCCCAGATGGCGATCAGCAGCACCTTCCAGGATTTCGCGTTCTTCCTGACGATCGGGGCGATGTACTACGCGATGACGAGCGTGGTCGCGGGGGTGACGCGGGTGATGGAGCGGAGGCTGTCGGTGTATTTGCGGTGATTATTATTGCGATTTCAGTACGAAGCGTGGCGGATCGGCCGCTGGCCCGGCGAAAGCGAGTCGCGGCGGATTCCCCCGAACCACCATATCGGAGTCTGTGAGCAACAGCATCAGATTCAAATCGTTGCGGTTGGCCCGCATTCCCCCATCGGCTACACTTCATCGCCTTTAAAGTCCAGGCAAATCCAGTTGCGGTTGGCCCGCATTCCCCCATCGGCTACACTTCGCTCGACCGACTGTTGGGGCGTGTGTGAGTTGCGGTTGGCCCGCATTCCCCCATCGGCTACACTACGCAGCAGCTTCAGGACCAATACGCGCTGGTTGCGGTTGGCCCGCATTCCCCCATCGGCTACACTATGTGATGACTGTCCGAAACGCACTACTCGGTTGCGGTTGGCCCGCATTCCCCCATCGGCTACACTTCGAAAAGCCCGGACATCACACATCGGCCGGTTGCGGTTGGCCCGCATTCCCCCATCGGCTACACTCGGCGGATACGGCGGCGGCGTGTTCATCACGTTGCGGTTGGCCCGCATTCCCCCATCGGCTACACTAAAGGTCGCCTGGGGCTGATTGGTAGCGTAGTTGCGGTTGGCCCGCATTCCCCCATCGGCTACACTAGCGTTGGGATCGAGCAGGTTGAGCGCGACGTTGCGGTTGGCCCGCATTCCCCCATCGGCTACACTCCCACACGATATTGGCGCGGGCGCGGCGGCGTTGCGGTTGGCCCGCATTCCCCCATCGGCTACACTAGCGGCGCCTATTACTAGGCGCCGCATTGTGTTGCGGTTGGCCCGCATTCCCCCATCGGCTACACTTGTCCAGATAGACCTGATACACCTTGATGGGTTGCGGTTGGCCCGCATTCCCCCATCGGCTACACTTCGCCGCCGTCGCGGCGCGGTACTCCATAGTTGCGGTTGGCCCGCATTCCCCCATCGGCTACACTATGCTGATAGGCTCGGTGAGCGCGATAATGTTGCGGTTGGCCCGCATTCCCCCATCGGCTACACTTCACCAGCGCGGCACTGCAGACCGGACTCGGTTGCGGTTGGCCCGCATTCCCCCATCGGCTACACTTAGCTGCAAGAAGGTTAAAAGGTTGTTGTTGTTGCGGTTGGCCCGCATTCCCCCATCGGCTACACTCGCATCAGTCTGCATGGTCGTGCTGACTCTGTTGCGGTTGGCCCGCATTCCCCCATCGGCTACACTGGCTGCGTCGGACTTTCTCCACTACCGCAAGTTGCGGTTGGCCCGCATTCCCCCATCGGCTACACTCCTCGTCCGGGACAATGATCTTTGCGGAAGTTGCGGTTGGCCCGCATTCCCCCATCGGCTACACTTCATACCCTTGCGTTGTGAGGGAGCGCGCGTTGCGGTTGGCCCGCATTCCCCCATCGGCTACACTCGAACTATTCGAAGCGTATCCTGGTAGTATGTTGCGGTTGGCCCGCATTCCCCCATCGGCTACACTCCCCTGTCCCGACATGATCGCCTCTCAGTAGTTGCGGTTGGCCCGCATTCCCCCATCGGCTACACTTCATCGGGATCGGACATGGCGCCCGCACACGTTGCGGTTGGCCCGCATTCCCCCATCGGCTACACTAGTCCACCCATTGCGTCCGCGCGTGGTTCGGTTGCGGTTGGCCCGCATTCCCCCATCGGCTACACTCCCAGGCGCCATCTTCTTTCGCCAGAACACGTTGCGGTTGGCCCGCATTCCCCCATCGGCTACACTAGAACGCGCCGCCGGTGTTCAGCCCGCGCCGTTGCGGTTGGCCCGCATTCCCCCATCGGCTACACTGATCGCCTGCGCAACGCCCGAGTTCGCTGAGTTGCGGTTGGCCCGCATTCCCCCATCGGCTACACTCACCTTCGCCGTCTCCAGCTAGTCGGCATAGTTGCGGTTGGCCCGCATTCCCCCATCGGCTACACTACTGTTCCACTTCTTAGGCGCTACGCTACTGTTGCGGTTGGCCCGCATTCCCCCATCGGCTACACTGGCACCCGAAATGACCTGTCAGCATAATTCGTTGCGGTTGGCCCGCATTCCCCCATCGGCTACACTCCGGTGCGGATCATCTTCACTCTCCCTTCCGTTGCGGTTGGCCCGCATTCCCCCATCGGCTACACTCCGTGCGCCTCTAACCCGCTGATTTCGCGGCGGAATAGAGCACACGGAGTGCGCCGGAATCGTCCGGATCAGAACAGGGTCAACTGCTCCGGCGCGGAACGGCCGCGTCGCTCGCGCGTCCGGCCGCGAAATACCGCCATCGTCTCGAACTGCCGGTCCGTGACCGTCAGGACGTGAACCTTGCCCTCGGACGGCACTTTCCGCGCCACCGCCCGCACCCGCGACTCCGCCTGTTCCTTGGCGGCGCACCAGCGTAGATACACGCTGAACTGGCTCATCTCCCACCCTTCGTCCAGCAGCCATTGCCTAAAGCCCGTCGCCGCCTTCCGCTGCGGCTTCGTCATCACCGGCAGGTCGAACATCAGCACCAGCCACATGATCCGATACCCGCTCAGAGTCGCTGCCATCGGCCGACTCCCTCAGACGGAAGGCCGGAAATTCCAGCGCCGGTTCACCCGTCAGGTAGCTCTCCACGAGGCTCTGCGCGCATCGCAGAATCGCCGTCGCCAACGGCGTCGTGCCGGCCGCCGTCTGCTCGTCCCGCCAAAGAACGCCGGCCATTCGCCGCTTGGCTGGCGCCGTCACCTCGGTGATTCCGTCCAACAAGAGCAATCGCACCTCGTCGTCGATTACGGGTCGGAACGGCTCCATCATGTCGTCGGCCAGCGGCATCGGGTTCTGCGGGTGGCGATGGAAGATGCCGAGGCCAGGATGCAGCCCGACCGCGCAGATCGCCCGCGCCGTTGCCGCACGCAACACCGCGTAGCCGTAATTCAGCAGTGCATTGATGCCATCGGCATCCGTGTCGCGACGGAAGTCCGGCCCGAACAGCAGCGGCCAGTATCGCCGTGCCGCCTGCGCTTCCAGGTTGTCCGGATCGCCTGCCCTGACCAGCCGCGCAAGGCGGACGAACGCCCCGGCGGGCTTGCCGGCGCATTGCAGCGTCCAGCCCTGGCGGCGGATTTTTGCCGCAACGACCTGCGCCCATAGCCGCTTCTCCAACGGCCGCGTCCGCTCGATCTGCGCAGCCATGCGCCGCGACACCGCATGGTGTCCCACCATCGGCCACAACACGGCGGCCGGCGCGAAATTGGCGCCGGGAACGACAAAGGGCAGCCCGCGTTCGGCCAGCGCAGTGAGGAGCGCAACCGAGACCGAGGTGCCGCGCGCTGTCGCCAGCACCGCCGCGATGTCATCCAGCGGCACCCGCCCGATCTCGTCCCGCCCGCTCGTCACCACCAGGAAGCCGCGTTCCTTCGACAGATAGCGGCCTTCTTCGGCGATCTCGATGACACGACCGAGCGGGCTGGTCATGCCTTACCAGGTCAAGGGTCCGGGGTCGCGGACCCGACCCAGTGCATCGACAAATACCTTCCGCCCGGTGTTCTCGCGGAAGAACTTGGCGCCTGCGTATATGTATTTGAACGCGTCGCCGCGGTCTGCGTCTCTTGCCTTCAGATTGCCACTCTCGTTTGGTGCGGCAAGCGTTACCTGCCCACCCGAAAACTTCACCACACGCCCAAGGCGCCGCGCAGGCCCGGTCCCAAGTGCAACGACGTCGTTCTTGTGCAGTCGCATCAACAACTTCGCGGCCGGATGCGGCCGGCGGTCGGGGACGGAGCGGCCCAGCCGCTTCGCCTCCTCGTCCGCTGCGGCGTGCAGCATGGGCACCACGATCATCACCACCTTCGCTGATCCGCCGTTGTTGTTGGGCAGACGCCAGAATTCGGCCCGATGATTTGCGTCCAGCTTCACGCGCTTGTACGCTTTCCCTGTCCGGCGGTCGCGAACTTCGCCCGTGCTCTCCAGCCGCTCGCGCACCTGCACCCTTCGTACGAACACGTCGGGCGCATGCTCTATCTTCGCCAGTTCCGCTGCCTGCGCCGGCTTGCCCTCCGATGTAAGCGCAGCCACGATCCGCCGGCGCAAGGGCGGATCGGTCACCGCATCAGCCACGTCCGCGTCCGTCCAGCCGGCGAGCGATTGAACGGGCACATGATGCGTCACGTTCGGGCCTGACTGGTCGGCGTCCGGCAGCGTTCCATACGCGGTGTCATTGTGCAGCCGGCCGGATGGCGCTGTGTCCGGCTTGTGGGATACGACGACCCTCCCGATCGCCCCAGCCGCCTCCGCCACGAATCCCGTCCAAGGCTCGTCAAGCTTCTCCATCAGCCGCCCGGCCTCCTCGCCCCGCCGCGCCGCTGTCGCGACACGTTGCAGCATGGAGCGGTCGATCAACCCGACCGTGAGCGCGTCGATCGCATGGTGGCGATGGTCGGTTCTCTCCTTGCGCGCGCTGCCCTTGCCCAGCAACGAGGCACTGTTGAGGCCCAAGCCCTGCCGCAGCAGTGCGGTCAGGCGCCCCGGCACAAACCAAAGCTGCCGGTCGTCGCAGATCGTGCGCAGATAGGGACGCATCAGGCGGGCGATGTAGGCGCTGTCGGTCAGATGGCGCGCGAGGAAGTCGCCGCTTTCGCCCTGCCATTTCTTCAGCGCGTCCGGCCCGAACCGCCACGCCTTCGCTTGCGGCAGAAGCTTCGCGCGCGCCTGGATATCCGCCCACTCCGGCGCGGCGTGGAACGCATCGAATGGCGTCTGCCGCGCCTTGCGCCGGTTCGCCTCGCGCGTCACCAGCACGCGATTGTTGAAGCTGTCATCGAGCGTGATCGCGAACGGCAGAATGTGATCTTCCTCGAACTGGCCGGAAAACAGCCGCTCGATGGAGATGCGTTCGCCGGTGTAGGGACAGACCCGCTCCTTGGGGTCTCTCGCCTGATCCTCCCACAGACGCATGAAGGCCATGTTGCGCCCGTTGACGGGCAGGCCCAGGCTCGCAAGTTGCTTCGCCCAGCCGTCGCGCCGCGTCTTGTTGGCCTTCTGCTCCTTCTCGATGTCCGCGCGCTGCTTCGCGGAGTGCGCGAGTTCTCGCAGCACTTCGACGACGATCTGCTGCGGGGGGCCGTACGTGGCGATCAGCGCATTCACCACGTGACGCACCTGGTTCAGCGCGACATGCACCGTCGGGTTCGGCACGCGCCCGTATCTCCGTTCCGGCGGATCATGCGCTTCGCCGCTGCCGGTGCCGAGACGCTCGCCCAGCACCTCTCCATAATACGGCAGGGCCGGCAGGATCACGCCGTCGCGGTCATCGGAATGATGCGCGTAGCCGGCCGCCTGCACCGCGGCGGCGTACGTCATACCCGCTTGCAGATGCGGCAGGATTTTGCGGATCGCCTTTGTCGAGAGGGCGGCGTGGCCGTCCGGCAGCGTGATCTTTTCCGCCTCCACGGCAGCCTCGCGCGGAATGCCGAGCGCGACCAGCGACGCCACCGCCGCATCTTCATCCGCCGCATCGAGCAGGGCAGTCACCAGCGCGTCGCGCGTCTGCAGGTCCAAATCCGCCCAGATGCGGGCCAGCGGCCGTTTGCCCGTGGCAAGCCGCGCTGCCGTCTCGGCGCCCTTGATCTCGTCGCGCACGCGCGATTCCAGATTGAAGGATTCGCCCCGAACCAGCCCCAGTTGCTTGCGCATCTGGGTGAACGACAGGTCGCGGCCGGCGTTCAACTGCGCGGCAAGAACGTCGCGCTGCTGCGCGGTCAGCGGTTGGTCCGGCTCGCCCACCCGCCGGATCGCCAGATGCGCGAGGTCCTGCGCGATGCGAAATGCCTGCGTGCTGGGCAGCGCGCGCGGGGCACGGAACTCCTGCGGTTCCAGCCAGCACCGGCCGACCTTCGGCTCCTTCAGCGGGCGCTGGAACGTGAGGATGTCGCGCAACTCCTTGCCGATCGCAGGTGTCAGCGCGGGGTTCCAGCCGGATTGCGCGGCCCAGATCGTGTCGAACTCCGCTTCGATCAGGTCCCGCGTCGGATAGAACGGATAGGCGGCCTTGGCGCCGGTCCCGTGCAGCCGTGCCCGCACCGGCTGGCGCGACGCGTGACGCTCGGCGAACCACGATCCGAGCGTGACATGGCCACCGCGGGCCAGCTCCGCCTTCAACCGCTCGGCGGCGTCGGCGATCTTGCCGCGTTCCTCGTTGCCGCGGTCGGTCTTGCGGTTGCTGCGAAAGCCGCGCCGCTGATTGAGATGGAAGATGACGCGCCCGAGGTCATACGGGTCCAGCCGTTCCCGCAGCGCCCTGGCCCGCAGCGCATACGGGTCGCGCGTCGCGACCTCGGCACGCGCGGCAGGGTTGGACGGCATCAGGCCGTGGCGCGTCAGCGCATTCAGCATCGCCCGACGCCGTTGCAGATAGCGATCGCGCCGCCGCCGCATGGCGCGCGCCTGCCTGCGGTCGGCTGCGAGCGAGGCATTGGTCTTGGGATCGCGACCGTCCGGAAAGACACGCACGCCGATCGCGCGGATCGCGCAGGGCGCACCGGACGGATCGAGGGTCAGCAGGCACCAACCGATCGAGTTGGCGCCGATGTCGAGTGCCAGACGGTCTGCCATGCGCCAGCTTGACTCGCCTGCGGGTCCATTGCAACATCATGTCGGAAGGCTGCCGTTCCAAACGTAGCCGATGGGGGAATGCGGGCTTTCCGTTAACAAGTGCCCTCGGGCGCACCAAATGAACGGCTGGCTACGGCCAGCCGTTCCGTTTGCCATCAGCCATCGTGAACCCCCGCCGCGACAGCCCCGCCGCCGAAAATTCCGCTTGCCCAGCCCCGGCCCCCTTGTGTTAGTTCGTCTGTCGTGACCCACTTCCCCTTCCCCACCACCCCGGCCGAGCGTTTCGCCGCCATCATCGACGGGCTGTGCCAGGCCGTGGCCGCGCGCGGCGGCGGGCGGGATCGGTTGCATGGGCCGCTGGTCATCCTGATCTGGTCGCGGCTGCGCCGCATCGCCGTCAGCGTCGCCGCGCTGACCGCCCGCATCACGGCGGGGCGGCACCGGCGCTTTCCTGCCCGACGCTCCCCGCGCCCGGCGCAGCGGCGGCCGGCGCAGCGGCCTCTGCCGCACGGCCGCGCCTGGCTGCTCCCCCTGGTGCCAGGGGCGAGCGCCTACGGGTCGCAGTTGCAGCACCTGCTCACGGACCCCGAGTTCGCCGCCCTGGTGGACGCGGCGCCGCAGATGCGCCGCCTGCTCCGCCCGCTCTGCCGGATGCTCGGGGTGCGGGCGCCGGGGCCGCCGCGCCCGCCCGATCCGGCGCCGCCGGACCCTCCTCAACTTTCGCCCAGCACGGACATCCCCGGTTGCCGCGCCTCGGGCCCAGGACCTAACCTTCGCCCCCAAGGGCAAGACCATCGCCCGAACCGACATCACCGGGCGAGGGCCAGGATGACATCCGCGATCGGGGCACTCAAACTCACGGCGCTGGCGGGCTTCGCCCTGGCGCTTGCCTTTGTCACGCCGCCGGCGCGTGCCCAGCCGCCGGGCGGGGACGCGCAGGCGGGGCACGCGCTCGCCCGGACCTGGTGCGCCTCCTGCCATGTGGTGGGGCCGGAGCAGCAGCACGCCGGCAACGACATGGTGCCGAGCTTCGCCGCGGTCGCGGCCATGCCCTCGACCACGACGATGTCGCTGCGCGCCTTCCTGCACACGCCGCATCCGCCGATGCCCGACCTGCAGCTCAGCAACACGCAGGTGGAGGACATCGCCACCTACATCCTCAGCCTGCGCAAGCCGAAATAGCGCGCCGCCGTTCAGGCGTCCGCGCGCGCCAGCACCGCCGTCGCCTCGATCTCCACCAGCGCCGCCGGCTCGACCAGCGCGGCGACGCCGACCACCGACATCGCCGGAAAGGCGCGCCCCATGATCTCGCGCCACGCCACGCCGAGCGCCGGGCCGGCGGCGCGGAAGGCGGCGATGTCGGTGACGTACCACGTCATCCGCGCCACCTCCGCCGGCCCCGCCCCGGCCTCGGCCAGCACCGCCAGCACGTTGCGCAGCGCCTGGGCGCACTGGGGCACGAAGCCCTCGGCAAAGCGCCCCTCGGCGTCCCAGCCGATCTGCCCGGCCGCGAACACCAGGCGGCCCTCGCCCACCATGCCGTTGGCATAGCCGCGCGGCCGGGGCCAGCCGGGGGGTTGCAGCACCGTCAGCGTCATCGCGCGCTCCGCACCGATTGCTTCACCCGGCCGAGCAGCCGCATCAGGGTCTGCGTCTCCTCGGCCGACAGTCCCTCGAACAGCGCGCCGACCCAGGCCGCGTGCGCGCGGGCCATGCGCGAAAACTCCGCCCGTCCGGCCTCGGTCAGCCGCACCAGCACCACGCGGCGATCGACCTTGTGTGCCACCCGCTCCACCTGCCCGCGCCCGGCCAGCCGCTCCACCAGCCCGGTGACGTTGCCGTTGGAGACCATCAGCCGGCGCGACAGCTCGCCCAGCGTCAGCCCCTCCGGCGCCCGCTCCAGTTGCGCCATCAGGTCGAAGCGCGGCAGCGTCAGGTTGAAGGTCGCGCGCAGGCGGCGGCGGATCTGCGCCTCCACCAGCGTGGTGCAGGTCAGCATCCGCAGCCACAGGCGCAATTCGTCCTTGTGCTCCTCCGGCCGCTCGGCCGCGCGGGTCTCGGCATCCAGCGACAGCATCACTCGACCTCGCCGCCCGCGACCGCGATCGCCTGGCCGGTGATGGCCCCCGCCCCGTCGCCGCACAGGAAGGCCACCGTCGCCGCCACTTCCTCCGGCCGCACCAGCCGGCCCTGCGGGTTGGCAGCGGTCAACGCGGCCCGCGCCGCCTCCACGCTGCGGCCGGTGCGCGCCACGATGGTCGCGACACTCGCGGCCAGCATCTCGGTATCGGTATAGCCGGGGCAGACCGCGTTCACCGTCACGCCGCGCGCCGCCACCTCGCGTGCCAGCGCCCGCGTCAGTCCGACCGCGCCATGCTTGGCCGCGACATAGGCGCTGACATAAGGATAGCCGGTCAGCCCGGCGGTCGAAGCGATCGTCACCACGCGCCCCCAGCCGCGCGCCGCCATGCCGGGCAGCACCAGCCGCGTCGCCTCATAGACCGCAGTCAGATTGAGCGCCAGCATGCGGTCCCACAGGGCGCGGTCGGTGCGGGCGAACGGCGCGCTCTCCGCCGTGCCGGCATTGTTAATCAGGATATCGACCGGCCCCCGCGCCGCCTCCGCCGCCGCCACCGCCACCGCCAACGCCGTCGGGTCGGTCACGTCGCCAACGACGCAGCCAGCCGCATCGCCGGCCGCCACCAGCGCAGCCAGCGGCGCCTCGGTCCGGCCCAGCACGGTCACTGCCGAGCCCGCCGCCGTCAGCGCACGGGCCACTGCCGCGCCGATCCCCCGCCCGCCGCCGGTCACCATTGCATGCCGCCCGGCCGGCTCCATCACGCCCTCCCGTTCCCCCTGCATCCCAACATTGCGGGAAAAGTCTTTCAAGTGTAAAATACCTCCGGCGGGAGAGGAGGCGGCGCGTGCGCATCTCGGTCCTCGGCGGCGGCCCGGCGGGGCTCTATTTCGCCATCCTGATGAAGCAGACTTGGCCGCGGGTGGACATCACGGTGCATGAGCGCAACCGGCCGGACGATACGTTCGGCTTCGGCGTGGTGTTCTCCGACCAGACACTGGAAACCTTCGAGCGATATGACCCGGAGAGTTTCCGCGCCATCACCGACGCCTTCGCCTACTGGGACGACATCGAGATCCGGTTCCGCGGCACGCGCCACCGCATCGGCGGCAACGGCTTCTGCGGCTGCGCGCGGCGCACGCTGCTGCTGCTGCTGCACGACCGCTGCCGCACCCTTGGCATCGACCTGCGATTCAGCAGCGAATTTTCCTCGCTCGACGAATTCGCCGGGTCCGATCTGATCGTCGTGGCCGATGGCATCAACTCCATTATCCGCGAGCAGCACCGCGACCATTTCCAGCCGCAGGTCGATCTGCGACCGAACCGCTTCGCCTGGATGGGCTCGACGCGCCCGCTGGATGCCTTCACCTTCTCGTTCCGCGAGACGCCGCACGGCATCTTCATCGCCCACGCCTATCAGTACGAACCGGGCCATTCGACCTGGGTGCTGGAGACCGATCCGACCACCTTCGCCCGCGCCGGGCTGGACGCGATGGACGAACAGCAGTCCGCGCGTTTCCTGGAAGGCGTGTTCGCCGAGGACCTCGACGGCCACCCATTGCTGGTCAACCGCTCGCTGTGGCGGCGTTTCCCGATGATCCGTAACGCGCGCTGGGTAATGGGCAACGCGGTGCTGCTGGGTGACGCCAAATCGACCGCGCATTTCTCCATCGGCGCCGGCACCAAGCTGGCGATGGAGGACGCGATTGCGCTTTATGAAAGCTTCCGCGGCAATTCGAATGTCGAGGCGGCGCTTGCGGCGTACGAGAGCACGCGGCGCGACGAAGTGGAGCGCACGCAGCACGCCGCCGATGTGTCTCTGGTCTGGTTTGAGCATGTCGCGCGGTTCTGGCACATGCACCCGACGCAGTTCGCGTTCGGGCTGATGACGCGATCGAAGTCGATCACCTACGACAATCTGCGCCTGCGCGCACCGGATTTCGTCGCGGAGGCCAACAGCATGTTTGCCGATCAGGTGCGCGCGCGCGGCCTCGACCCTGCGCCCGCGGTGCCGCCGATGCTGCAACCCTTCGCACTGCGCGGCATGAAGCTCGCCAACCGCGTCGTCGTCAGCCCGATGTGCATGTATTCGGCGGACGACGGCATGCCCAACGACTTCCATCTCGTGCATTACGGCAGCCGCGCGCAGGGCGGGGCCGCGCTGATGTTCACCGAGATGACCGTGATCCGCCCCGAGGCGCGCATCACGCCTGGCTGTGCGGGCATCTGGAACGACGCTCAGGAAGCCGCGTGGCAGCGCATCGTCGATTTCGTCCATGCCAGCGGGCCGACGAAGTTCTGCCTGCAACTCGGCCATGCCGGGCGCAAGGGCGCGACACGGCTGATGTGGGACGCGATCGACCGCCCGCTCGAGTCCGGCGCCTGGCCGATCGAGGCGCCCTCGCCGCTGCCCTACTATCCCGACAGCCAGGTGCCGCGCGCGATGACGCGCGCCGACATGGACCGTGTGCGCGACGACTTCGTGGCGGCGACGCGGCGGGGTTTGCGCGCCGGCTTCGACATGATCGAACTGCATTGCGCGCACGGATATCTGCTGGCGAGCTTCATCTCGCCGCTGACCAACCGGCGCAGCGACGACTATGGCGGCACGCTGGAGAACCGGCTGCGATTCCCGCTGGAAGTGTTCGCCGCGATGCGCGATGCGTGGCCGAACGACCGGCCGATGAGCGTGCGCATCTCCGCCACCGACTGGCAGGACGGCGGCATCACTGGTGAAGACTCGGTTGAGATCGCGCGCGCTTTCGCCCAGGCGGGCTGTGACCTGATCGACGTCTCTTCGGGCCAGACAACGCCCGACGCCGCGCCGGTGTACGGCCGCATGTTCCAGACGCCGTTCGCCGATGCCATCCGCAATGAGGCGCAGCTGGCGACGATGTGCGTCGGCAGCATCACGACCGGCGATCAGGTGAACACGATCCTTGCCGCCGGCCGCGCCGATCTGGTGGCGCTGGCCCGCCCGCATCTCACCGATCCGTATTTCGCGCTGCGGGCAGCGGCGGAATACGGCACGATGCTGCCCGGCCCGGTGCAGTACGCGCCCGGTCGCGAGCAGTTGCTGCGCACCGCCGCCACCGCGGCGGCCGAGACGATGGAACTGCGACGCAAGGCGCGTCCGCGCCCGCACATTCCGCCCACGCTCCGGGCAGCGGAGTAGCTACGGCATCAACTGCCCGCCGTTGACCTCGATCACCTGCCCGGTGATGTAGCCGCTGCACTGCTCGCTGGCGAGGAACAGATAGGCGCCGACGCAGTCCTCCGGCGTGCCGGCGCGCTGCATCGGGATCGTGGCGACGATCGCGCGCATCGTCTCCGGCGGCGTCAGGCGGTCGTGCAACGGTGTCGCGATCGTGCCCGGTGCGACGGCGTTGACGCGGATGTTCTCGCGCGCCCATTCTTTGGCCAGCCCGCGTGTCAGCGTCGAGACGGCGCCCTTGAAGGCGCCGTACAGCACCACGCCCGGTCCGCCGCCGTTGCGCGCGGCGATCGAGGTCGTGTTGATCACGACACCCCGCCCGCGCGCGCGAAAATGCGGCAACGCGGCGCGACAGGCGGCGACCAGGGAGGCGAAGTTCACGTCGAGCAGGCGTTGCAGCAGTTCGGCATCGGCATCCGCGACCGCCCCGCGCCACATCAGATCCCCGGCGTTGTTGACCAGCACGTCAAGTCCGCCGGCGCGCCGCGCCACGCGATCGACCAGCGCGGCCGCTTGCGCAGGACTTGCCAGATCGGCCTGCTCGACCCAGGCCTCGCCGCCGCGCTCCGCGATCGTCGCGACCACGGTGTCGGCCTCCGCGGCACTGCGGTTGTAGTGGACCGCGACGCGCGCGCCGCAGGCGGCGAAGCCGCGCGCGACGGCCGCGCCGATGCCGGTGCTGGCGCCGGTGACCAGCACGATGCGACCGGCGAGATCGGCAAATCCGGGTCTGTCCATGACGCTCCCCATCAACGGCGTTCCGCTACGCGCGCCGTCACTTTAGCCTCTCTCGCTGATGATGCATCAGCTTGTGCGCGCGGCTGGCGCCGCCACCACGTGCAACGGAGCCGGGACCGGACTCTGCAACGCGAACCGCTCGATCATCCAGGAGCGAAACCGCGCGATCGCCGGATCGGCCAGATCCTCCGGATGAATGGTGAGGTAATAGCCGTAGCCGGATTCAAGCACGATCTCGAACGGCTGGCGGAGCCGCCCAGTCGAGAGTTCGCCAGCGAACATGCGCGGATCGAGCAACGCCACGCCTTCGCCCGACAGCGCATGGGCGGCGGCAAGCGCGGCGGTGTCGAACACCAGCCCGCGCTCGGTTTCCACCTCGACCCCCGCCTGCCGGACCAGCATGTGCCAGAGCTTGTGGCGCGATTCGCCCTCCAGCTTGCCGTGCAGCAATTCCGTGCGCGCCAGGAACGCGGTCATGTCGCTGCCAGCGCCCGAAGCGACCGACGGATGACACATCGGCACCAGCCGCTCCATCCACAGCAGGTTGGAAACCCGGTCGCTGACCTGGGGCTTGGCATAGATCACCGCCACGTCGGCGTCGCGTGACGCCAGGCCGACCTGATGGGGGCTTTCGATGTCGAGGATGACATCGGGGCAGACGCTGCGGAACTCCCGCAGGATCGGCACCGCGAGCCGGTGCGCGAAGGTCGGCGGCAGTTGCACACGCAATGACCGCGTGCGCGTGCCGCCGTCATGCACGATGTCGTTCAGCGCCTGTTCGATGCGGTCGAAGGACTTGCGCACGACCGGCAGCAGCGCCGCGCCGGCGTCGGTGAGCGCGAAGGCGCCGGGCCGTCGCTCGAACAGCGGCGCGCCGAGCAGCCCCTCCAGCGCGATGACATGGCGGCTGACCGCGCTTTGCGAGACACTGAGCGCCTGCGCGGCGGCGGTGAAGCTGAGATTGCGCCCGACCGCCTCGAAAGCGCGCAGCGCGTTCAGCGGCAGCCAGCGACGGTCGATCATGGCGCGTCCCCTTCGTCGGGCCGCCTGGGCCGGCGGCGTCTATCCATCGCACTGGACGCGCCCGCGCAACATCGGAAATGTCGATTGCGGCATGACAAAAACGGATGCGGACGCAACGGCCGCGCCGGGGCATCATGCGGCGATGCGGTTCAGCCTTGCCCCCCTGGTGCCGGTGCTGCTCGGGCTGGTCTGCGCCCAGGGCGCGCTAGGGCTGATGACGCCGCTGATCCCGCTGCTGCTGCTGCGCGTCGGCGCCTCACCCGCGGAGATCGGCGCGGTGGCGTCGGCCTATTATGTCGGGTTCCTGGCCGGCGCGTTGAGCTGCGACCGGGTGGTGATGCGGGTCGGGCATATCCGCGCCTTTGCCGTGTTCGCCGCAATCGCCGCCGACGCCGCGCTGCTTCTGACCTTTGCCAGCGCGCCCTGGCTGGTCGGGCTGCTGCGGCTGGGCATCGGCTATGCCAGCTCCGGCATGATCCTGGTGGTCGAGAGCTGGCTCAACGACCGGGTGGACAGCACCACGCGCGGGCGGGCCTTCGGCGCCTATCTGGTCGCCTCCTGGGGCGCCAGCGCGGCGGGGCCGCTGGCGCTCAACGCCATCCCCGCCTCGCCGCTGCTGTTCGTGCTGGTCGGCATCGCTTTCGCGACGGCCGTGCTGCCGCTGGCGCTGACGCAGCAGGCGAACCCGGTGGTGCGGCCGCAGGCGCATTTCGCGCTGCTGCGGCTGTATCGTGTCTCCCCCGTCGGCGTCGCCTGTTGCCTCTCCTCCGGCCTGATCAACGGGGCGTACTATTCCCTGGTGCCGGTCTTTCTCGAACGTGCCGGCTACGGATCCGGCTCGGTCGCGGCCTATATCTCCGCGGCGATGGTGGCCGGACTGCTGGTGCAGTATCCGGTCGGGATGCTGTCAGACCGCGTCGGGCGGCGGCCGGTGACGATCGGCGCGATCACGGCCGCGATCGTGCTGGCGATCGCGCTCGGTTTCGCCGCCGGCGTGCCATTCGCTGCGATCGCGGCACTGGGGTTCGTCTTCGCCGGAATGACCGCCCCGCTCTACGGCCTCGGCGCCGGCCAGACCAATGATCGCATGGAGCGCGGCGATTACGTGGCGGCGAGTGGCGGCCTGCTGTTCGTCTGGTCGCTCGGCTCCTCGGTCAGCCCGTCCGCCGCCGGGGTGCTGATGGGGCGGGTCGGGCCGGCCGGGCTGTTCTGGTACATCGCCGCCGTCCTGGGCGTGCTCGGCCTGTTCACGGCCACCCGGATGCTGCTACGAAGCGAGGTGCCGCGCGAGATGCGGACGCCGTTCGTCCCCGCCCCCTCCGCCCCGCCACGGCACGCGGAACTGGCGCCCCGCCTCGTCCGCCCGCTGTTCAGATCGCTGCTGCACCGCCGGACCCGCGAAGTGACCGACTGATCCGATGCGCTATTCCTCGCTTTCGCTGCTCCGCCAGGGACTGACCGGGCACGCGTCCTGGCCCGCTGCGTGGCGCTCACCGGCGCTTGCGCAAAGCTACGACGCGGTGATCATCGGCGGCGGTGGGCACGGGCTTGCGGCAGCCTATTACCTGGCGAAGCTGCACGGGCTGAAGCGTGTCGCGGTGCTGGAGAAAGGTTGGCTCGGCGGCGGCAACACCGGGCGCAACACCACCATCGTCCGCTCAAACTACTTCTTCCCCGAGAGCGTAGCACTGTATGATTTCGCGCTGCGGCTGTACGAGGGGCTGAGCGAGGAGCTGAACTTCAACATCATGCTGAGCCAGCGCGGCATGATCAACCTCGCGCATTCCGATCACGACATGGAGGTGATGACGCGCGCGGTGAACGCGATGCTGATCAACGGCATTGACGTGGAACTGCTGGACCCCGCGCAGGTGCGCGCGGAGCTGCCGCTGGCGAATTTCTCGCCCGGCGCGCGGTATCCGATCCATGGCGGCTATGTGCAGCGGCGCGGCGGCATCGCGCGGCATGACGCGGTGGCGTGGGGGTTCGCGCGCGCGGCCGACGCGCTCGGCGTCGATATCGTGCAGAACTGCGAAGTTCTGGGCTTCCTCATCGAGAACGGCCTCGTGACCGGCCTGGAGACGTCGCGCGGGAGGGTGAGCGCGGGCGCGGTCGGAATGTCGCCGTCCGGCCATTCCGGCGTGCTGGCGGCGAAGGCCGGATTTCGCCTGCCGATCACCAGCTACGCGTTGCAGGCGATGGTGAGCGAGCCGGTCAAGCCGGTGCTGCACACCGTCGCCGCATCCTGGGCAACCGGGATGTATGTCTCGCAATCCGACAAGGGCGAACTGGTGTTCGGCGCCGGGCTCGATCTCTATCCGTCCTATGCGCAGCGCGGCAATCTGCCGACGACGCAGGCGATCGTCGCGGCGGTGCTGGAGATTTTCCCCGCGTTCCGCCGGCTGAAGATGCTGCGGCAGTGGGCGGGGATCGTCGATGTGCCATGGGACTACAGCCCGATCCTCGGTCCCTCGCCGGTCGGCAACCTCTATCTCAACTGCGGCTGGGGAACCGGCGGATTCAAGGCGACACCGGCCGGCGGCTGGCTGCTGGCGCACGCCGTCGCGACGGGGCGGCACCATCCGATCTCGGCGCCGTTCGATCTCGCGCGCTTCGACTCCGCTGCGCTGATCGACGAGGCCGCCGGCGCCGGCATCGCGCACTAAGGACGAGGACGATGCTGCTGATCCCCTGCCCCTGGTGTGGCCCGCGTGACGAACCGGAGTTCACCTATGGCGGCGAGCCGGCGGTGCGGCCGGGACCGGCGGCCGACATCAGCGATGCGCAATGGGGCGGCTATCTCTACATGCGCGGCAACGACAAGGGACCACATCGCGAAATCTGGTGCCACAGCTTCGGCTGCGGACAGTGGTTCGTGCTGGAGCGCGACACGGTGACCCACGCCATCTTCTCGGCGCGCAAACCATGACGGCGCGGCGGCTTGACGCGGCCGGCGTGATCGATCGCGCGCGCGCGCTGCAATTTTCGTGGGATGGTCGGCCGCTCACGGGATTCGTCGGCGACACGCTGGCCTCCGCATTGCTGGCCAACAACGTGCGCATCGTCGGCCGCAGCTTCAAATACCATCGCCCGCGCGGCATCTTCGGCGCCTGGGCGGAGGAGCCGAATGCGATCGTCGATGTCGAGAATGGCGACAGTCAGGAACCCGACGCACGGGCCACCGTGGTCGAACTGCGCGAGGGGATGGCCGCGCGCGGCGTGAACGCGCGGCCGGACGTGGCGCACGACCGCTACGCCGCGATCGACTGGCTGCACCGCTTCCTGCCGGCCGGGTTTTACTACAAGACATTCTTCCCCGACTGGCACCGCTATGAGCCGCGCATCCGTGCGATGGCGGGGCTGGGACGCGTGGCGACGACGCCAGATGCGCGACGGTTCGAGACGCGCAGCGCCGCTTGCGACCTGCTGGTGGTGGGCGCCGGCGCCGCCGGGCTGGCGGCGGCGCGCGCGGCTTCAGGTGCAGGCTTATCGGTGATCCTTGCCGATGACCGCATCGCCCCGGGCGGATCGCTACGCTGGCGCGACGGCATGATCGACGATCAGCCGGCCGCCGCATGGGCCGCCGCGACCGCCGAGGCGCTCGCGGCGCAGGGCGTACGCGTAATGCCGCATACCACTGTGTTCGGCGCCTACGACCACACCACCTTCGGTCTGCTGGAGCGCCGCAGCACCGCCGCCGTGGGGTGGTCCGAGGACCGCCTGTGGCACGTGCGCGCGCGGCGCGCGGTGCTGGCCACGGGCGCCATCGAGCGGCCGCTGGTATTTCCCGACAACGACCGGCCGGGCGTGATGTCGGCCGATGCCGTGCTGCAATATCTGCGGCTTTACGCCGTGTTGCCGGGCACGCGCGCCGTCGTCGCCACCAACAACGATTCCGCCTATGCCGTCGCCGTGGCGCTGCGCCTCGCCGGCGCCGAAGTGACGATCGCCGAGGCGCGCGCGGACATTCCGCCGGCCGCGCGCGCCGCATTCGACCGGGACATCCGCGTGCTCGCCGGAAGTACCGTCCTCGGCGTCATCGGGCGTGACGGCGTGCGGATGGTGGATCTCGGTCCCGCGGACGCACGGTCCGCGCGCGAGGCGACGCTGCGCGTTGCGGCCGATCTGGTCGCGATTTCCGGTGGATGGTCGCCGGCGGTACATCTGCACAGCCAGTCAGGTGGAAAGCTGCGCTGGGATGCCGCGACCGCCGCCTTCGTGCCGGTGGCGCCACGGCCGGATCATGATCTTGCGGGTGGTGCCGACCTCGCCGCCGCGCTGGTCAGCGGCCATGAGGCGGGGTGCGCGGCGGCGCGGATGCTCGACCGGGCCTGCACCCTCGCTCCGCCACGTGCAGAACCGACCGCACCGCAGGCGGCGCCGCGCGCGCTATGGCGGGTGCCGATCCGCGGGGCACGGCAATGGGTCGATCTGCAGAACGACGTGACGACCAGGGACATAGCGCTGGCGGCACGCGAGAACTACAGTTCGGTCGAACACCTGAAACGCTACACCACGCTCGGCATGGCGACCGATCAGGGCAAGACAAGCAATGTCAACGGGCTCGCGGTACTGGCCGAGGAAACCGGTCGGGCGATCGCCGAGGTCGGCACCACCACCTTCCGCCCGCCGTACACGCCGGTGACGCTCGGCGCCGTCGCCGGGATGCGCCATGGTGCGCTGTATTCACCCTGGCGCCGCCTGCCGGCACACGCCGAACATGTCGCACTGGATGCCGACATGCGCGACTATGGCAGCTGGTTTCGTCCCGCCTGCTATCCGCGCACCGGCGAAACCGTGCCGCAGGCAATCCGGCGCGAGGCGATGGCGGTGCGCGGCGGCGTCGGAGTGTTCGACGGATCGAGCCTCGGCAAGATCATGGTCTGCGGCGCCGACGCGGCGCAGTTCCTCAACATCGTCTATTACACCGAGATCGCCAACCTGAAGCCCGGCCACATCCGCTACGCGCTGCTGCTGCGCGAGACAGGAGTCGTTCAAGACGACGGCGTGGTGGCGCGGCTGGCGCCGGACCGCTACCTGCTTTCGCCCTCGTCGAGCCATACGCAGAGCGTGCTGGCGCATTTGGAAGCGTGGCGGCAGACCGAGTGCCCGACGCTGCGCGTGGCGATGCACGACGTCACCGCCGCCTGGGCAACCTTCGTTGTCGCCGGGCCCCGGTCGCGCGACATTCTGGCACCGCTCACCGACATCGACCTCTCGCCCAGCGCGCTGCCGCACATGGCACTGTCACAGGGCCGTATCTGCGGCGTCGCCGGACGGATTGCGCGTGTCAGCTTTTCCGGCGAGCGCAGCTACGAAGTTTCGGTGCGGTCCGGTTACGCCGTGGCCATGTGGCGCCGGTTGCTGCAAGCAGGTACCGCCCACGGCATCACGCCGTACGGCGTGGAAAGCGCATCGCTGCTGCGCGCCGAGAAAGGCTACATCCTGATCGGCGTCGATACCGACGGCCTGACGCTGCCCGGCGACCTCGGCATGTCCAGCCCGTTGCGCACGAAGCAGGTGGATTTCGTCGGCAGGCGATCGCTGCTCATGCCCGACGCACGGCGCCCCGACCGCCGGCAGTTCATCGGCCTGCTGCCGGAGGATGCGTCCGACGTGCCGGCGGTGGGCGCACATGCTGTCACGCGCGGCCAGGACGGCAGGTTGCGCAGCATCGGCTGGGTGACCAGCGCGTGCCATTCGCCCGCCCTCGACCGTTCGATCGCGCTCGGCATGGTCGAGCGCGGACGGGGGCTTGCGCAGGCAGGCGCGGAATTGGAACTGTTTCACCTCGGCCGTGTCTCGCGCGCCCGCGCCTGTCCGCCCATGTTCTACGATCCGGCCGGGACGCGGCTGCATGACTGACCTCGCGCGCCTGTCGGTCGCCGCGCAACTCGGTGCCGCCGATCCGGCTGCTGCCGCGCCGGGTGTCACCGTGCGGCTGGTCGATCCGGGGGCGCTGTTTCTGGTTACCGATCCTGCGAGTGACCTTGCACCGAACGAGCGGCGCGGTGAATCGCCGTATCGACTCTGGCACGCGCCTGACCGCGTGCTGATGATCGGCGGAGAAATGCCGTCTGCCGGATTCGTTTCCGACGTGACTGACGGGTTTGCTGTCTTCGATATCGTGGGTCCCCGCGCGGTGGACATTCTCGCGATGGGCTGCAGCCTCGACGCGCGCGGGCCGGCGCTGGCGCCCGGACGCTGCGCTCAGACGATATTTGCCGGTGTGAAGGTGTTGCTGTACGCGGTGGCGTCGCGCGACAGTTATCGCCTGCACGCCGAGCGGTCACTGGCGGCCTATCTGCTGGAGTGGTTCACGCAGGCGGCGAGCGCGCTGCCATGAGTGGGGAGATTTGTCGATGAAAACCCATGTGCAGGTCGCGGTAATCGGCGGCGGCGTGGTCGGGTGCAGCGTGCTGTACCATCTCACCAAGCTCGGCTGGAAGGACGTGGTGCTGCTCGAACGCGACGAGTTGACCTGCGGCTCGACCTGGCACGCGGCCGGCGGGATGCACACGCTCAACGGCGATCCCAATGTCGCCAAGCTGCAGAAATACACAATCCAGCTCTACAGGGAAATCGAGGAGATTTCCGGCCTTTCCTGCGGCCTGCACCTGCCTGGCGGACTGGTGCTTGCCGGCACGCCTGCGCGCATGGACTGGCTGCGCATGGCGCAGGCGCGCGGGCGCTATCTCGGGCTTGATCTGCACGTTGTTGACATGGACGAAGCGGCACGCCGGATGCCGCTGATCGATAAGAGCCATTTCATCGGTGCCCTCTACGATCCGCTTGAGGGACATCTCGATCCTTCCGGCACCACCCATGCCTATGCGCGCGCCGCGACGAAACAGGGGGCTGAAATCTATCGCAAGACCAAGGTCGAGGCGCTGCATCAGCGCCCCGACGGCGGGTGGGACGTGGTCACCAACCAGGGCAGCATCGTTGCCGAGCACGTCGTCAATTGCGGCGGGCTGTGGGCGCGCGAGGTCGGGCGCATGGTCGGCCTGGAACTGCCGATCCTGGCCATGGAGCATCACTACCTGATCACGGAGGACATCCCACAGCACCTGCCGAAGGATGGTGAACTGCCGCATGTCATCGACTTCGAGGGCGAAATCTATCTTCGCCAGGAACGCCAGGGCGTGCTGCTCGGCACCTATGAGCGCAACGGCGTGCCGTGGTCGCCCAAGGAAACGCCGTGGACCTTCTCCGCGGAGCTGCTGCCGCCCGACCTGGAGCGGATCGCTGCCAACCTCGAAGTCGGGTTCAGGCACTTCCCGGTGCTTGCGGAAACCGGCATCCGCCGCGTGATCAATGGGCCGTTCACCTTTGCCCCCGACGGCAACCCGCTGGTCGGACCGGTTCGGGGCCTGCGCAATTTCTGGGTGGCCTGCGGCGTGATGGCCGGTTTCAGCCAGGGCGGCGGCGTCGGCCTGGCGCTCGCCGGGTGGATGATCCACGGCGACCCCGGCTTCGACGTGTTCGCGATGGACGTGGCGCGCTTCGGCGACTGGGCGACGCGCGCCTACGCGAATGCCAAAGTACGCGAGAACTATGGCCGCCGCTTCCGCGTCACCTTCCCCAATGAGGAACTGCAGGCCGCGCGGCCGCTGCGCACCTCGCCCCTGTATGACCGCATGGGTGCCGCCGGCGCGGTGTTCGGCGTCTCCTTCGGGCTGGAACAGCCGTTGTGGTTTGCCCCGCCGGGCACCGAGGCGGTCGAGCAGGTGACGTTCCGCCGTTCCAACGCACACGGTCCGGTCGGTGAGGAATGCCGCAATGTGCGCACCGGAGTCGGCCTGATCGAGACCAGCGGCTACGCGAAATACGAAATCTCCGGCGCCAGCGCTGAGGCGTTTCTCGATCGCGTGCTCGCCAACCGGATGCCCGCGCCGGGCCGCATCACGCTCACGCCGATGCTCAACGACCACGGACGGCTGATCGGCGACTTCACAGTGGCCCGCCTGTCGCCCGACGTCTTCTACGTGTTCGGCAGCGGTCAGGCCGAACAGTATCACATGCGCTGGTGGGAAGCGCATCTGCCGGCAAGCGGCGTTGCCATCCGTCCGTTGCGCAGCGCGCTGATGGGCCTGTCGATCGCTGGTCCGAAATCGCGCGACCTGCTGGCGAAGGTCAGCGGCGAGGACGTCTCGACCGGCGCGTTCCCGTTCCTGTCGTTCCGACGCTTGGACATCGGCATGGTGCCCGCGCTAGTGGGCCGCATCAGCTTCACCGGCGATCTCGGCTATGAAATGTGGGTGACGCCCGACTATCACGTGGCGCTGTACGACACGCTGCTCGCCGCCGGCGATGAGTTCGGCATCCGCCACTTTGGTCTGCGCGCGCTCAATGCCTTGCGACTGGAGAAGAGCTGGGGCACCTGGGCCCGCGAATACCGGCCGATGTACGGACCGGTGGAAGCGGGGCTGTCGCGCTTCGTCGGCTACCGCAAGCCGGATTTCATCGGCCGCGATGCCGCCCTGCAAGAACGCGAGAGCGGCGGCAAGCTGCGCCTTGTTACCATGATCGTGCACGATACCGATACGGATGTGGTCGGTGACGAGCCGGTGAGCTTCGGCGCCAGCACCGTCGGATGGGTCACGTCGGGCGGCTTTGCGCACTGGAGTGGGCTGTCGGTGGCGCTCGCCTACGTACCGCGTGAACTGGCGACGACGGACGAGACATTCGGCATCGAGATCCTCGGAACGCCGCGCACGGCACGCATCGCCAAGGCGCCGCCGTTCGATCCCATGGGCGCCCGAATGCGCGCTTAGCGCGTCACAATCCGGTCAGCGCACGACATCGCGCCAAGACCAATCGCGGTAATCGGATAGACTCCAGTCCGTGACTACGTTCTGTGGTTGAACACGGGCTGACTTATGCGCGCACTCCTCCGGCGGTGTTTGGCCGCCGTCCTGCTGGCGCTTGCGCTGCCGACCTGCGCCGGCGCGGAAGTGCCGGCGACGCACCTGGCGGTCCTCGCGCGAGGCGTCAACTTCACCAACTGGTTCCGCTACCCGTCGCGTCAGGATGACGCACATTTCCGTGACTATATCAGCGACGCTGCCCTTGCCGAACTGCGCCGCGCCGGCTTCACCTTCGTCCGTCTCGCCGCGCAGCCGGAGCTGATGCTGCGCGACGGACGACCGGACCCGCATCGCCTTACCCTGCTGGCCGCCGCCGTCGCGCGCATCGAGCGCAGCGGCCTCGGCGTCATGGTGGGCTGGCACCCGCAGACCTGGAACCTGGAAAACTCGGCCGCCCAGCAGCAACAGTTGCAGGATCTCTGGGGCGCGCTGGCGCCGCTGCTGCGTACGCTCGACCCAGCCCGGACATTTCCGGAAGTGATGAATGAGCCGGTGTTCGACAAGCGCGAGCCGCAATGGGAAGCGTTGCAGGCAAAGGTGCTCGCGCGCATCCGCGCGGCGCTGCCGCGCGCGACCGTGGTGCTGACCGGCACCAACTGGGGCTCGGTGGACGGGTTGACCGGCCTGCATCCGCTTGCCGATGACAATGTCGTGTACTCCTTCCACATCTACGAACCACCGTTGTTGACCTCGCTTGGCAGTTTCGACGGCTCGCTCGATCACGCGGCGCTGGCACACCTGCCTTACCCGGTCGTGGGCGCGCACGCCTGCGACGCCGCCGAGCAGGCGACGCTGCAGCCGCACACGCGCGACGCGATCCGCTTCTATTGCTCCGAGCACTGGGATGCCGCCAAGCTGCGCGCTCTGATCGATCGCGCGGCCGAGTGGGGACGACGTAACCACGCCGCCGTGGTGTGCGGGGAGTTCGGGGCCAGCGATCAACTTCCGCCGGTCACCCGCCTCGCCTGGATCACCGACATGCGACGCGCGTTGCAGGCGGACAGCATCGGCTGGGCAATCTGGGGCTATGACGACAGCATGGGATTCGACATCCATCCCGACCGCTTCCCGCACCGCACGCTGGACCCGGCACTGCTGCGCGCGCTTGGGCTCCCAGGCCATGGCTGAGCGCATCCGTCTGCTCGGCCTGGACTTTGCCGATCTTGACACGGTGGAGGCGGCGGCGCGGATCGCTGCGCGGCCGGCAGATGCGCCGTTCGGCTATGTGGTGACGCCGAACGCCGACCATCTGGTGCGGCTGGCGCGCCAGCCGGCGCTGCGGGCGCTGTATCAGGATGCGGCGCTGTGTCTGCTTGACAGCCGCGTGGTGCGACGATCGGCCCGCGCACTCGGCCTGCCCGCGCCGCGCGTTGCCCCCGGCAGCGATCTGACCGCGCGCCTGCTGACGCGCCATGTGATGCCCGGCGAGCGTGTCACGATCATCGGCCTGCGCCCCCGCCACGTGCCCGCACTGATGGCCGCCTGCGACATTGTCATGCCGGCGCATTACGATCCCCCGATGGGGTTCGATCGCGATCGCGTCTCGATGCGGCGCACGGTGGACTTCGTGCTGAGGCACCCGGCGCGGTTCGTGTTCCTCGCAGTGGGCTCGCCCCGCCAGGAACGGTTGGCCGCGGAGATCGCTGCCACCGGCGAGGCCACCGGCACCGGTCTGTGCATCGGCGCGAGCCTGGACTTCCTCGCTGGCGTACAACGCCGCGCCCCGTTCTGGCTGCAACGCGCCGGCCTGGAATGGCTGCACCGGCTGGCGACCAACCCCGCGCGCCTCGGACGGCGCTACCTGCTCGACAACCCGCCCGTCCTCGCAATGCTGCTGCGCGAGCGGCTGGCGATGCTGCGGGAGTAGCGGGCCGGGCCCCTACTCCCCTTCCTCATCCTCGTGCCACGTCCGCCCGTCGCGCTCGATCAGGGCGATTGCGGCCGAAGGACCCCACGTGCCGGAGGTATAGGGCTTGGGCCCGTCGGTACTCGCCGCCCAGGCTTCCAGGATCGGGTCGATCCAGGTCCAGGCCGCCTCCACCTCGTCGCGGCGCATGAACAGGGTCTGGTTGCCGCGCACCACGTCCATCAGCAGCCGCTCATAGGCGTCCGGGTTGCGCGCGGCGAACACGCTGGCGAAGCTCATGTCCAACGGTACGTGTTGCAGTCGCATCCCTCCGGGACCTGGGTCCTTGATCATCAGCCACAGCTTCACCCCCTCGTTCGGCTGCAGCCGGATCACCAGCCGGTTCGGCGAGATCGGCCCCGCGCCCTGGAACACCGAATGCGGAATCGGGCGGAAGGCGACGACAATCTCGGACACGCGGCTCGCCAGCCGCTTGCCGCTGCGCAGGTAGAACGGCACGCCGGCCCAGCGCCAGTTGGCAATCTCCGCTCGCAGTGCCACGAAGGTTTCGGTACGGCTGGTGGTGTCGCCGAGTTCGTCCAGATAGCCCTTGACCGGCCCGCCGGAGGAGGCACCGGCGCGGTACTGGCCGCGCACCGTGCGCTCGGCCACGGTGTCAGGCGTCATCGGCACCAGCGACTTCAGCACCTTCAGCTTCTCGTCGCGCACCGCGTCCGCCTCCAGCGAGGTCGGCGGCTCCATCGCGACCAGGCAGAGCAGTTGCAGCATGTGGTTCTGCACCATGTCGCGCAGTGCCCCGGCCGTGTCGTAATAGCCGGCACGCCCTTCCACGCCGAGCGTCTCGGCGACCGTGATCTGCACGTGATCGACATGGGCATTGTTCCACAGCGGCTCGAACAGCGCATTGGCGAAGCGCAGCGCCATCAGGTTCTGTACCGTCTCCTTCCCGAGATAATGATCGATGCGATAGACGTGATCTTCGGGGAACACCGCGCCGATCGCGTCGTTGACCTCGGTGGCGGAGGCGAGGCTCTTGCCGATCGGCTTCTCGACCACCACCCGCGCCGCCTTGCTGGCCAGCCCGTGCCGGCCGATATGGGCGCAGATCGGGCCGAACAGTTCCGGTCCGGTCGCCAGATAGAACACGCGCACCCGCTCCGGCGCGTCGGCAAGCGCGCCGGCCAGATCGTTCCAGCCGTCATCGCCATCCGCCTGCACCGCGACATAGCCGAGCCGGCCGAGGAAGCGGGCAACCTTTCCGTCCTCGCGCTCCTCGGGCCGAACATGCTGCTCCAGCCAGCCGCGTGCGAGGTCGCGGAATTCGTTGCCCGAAAGATGGCGGCGGGAGGCGCCGATGATGCGCGCCTGCGGCGGAATCTGCCCGGCCACGTCGCGGAAGTACAGCGCCGGGATCAGCTTGCGCGCCGCCAGGTCGCCGGTGGCCCCGAACACGACCAGATCGAACGGATCGACAGCGATGACGCGCGCAACCATGGCCTTCTCCTCTCCAAACACAGGTCAGGCGCCGGCCTTGCGGCCGGCGCCTTCCCCCCTAGGCGTCCGTGGGCTTCCCAAGCAGCAGCGGCGGCCGCTCAGTGCGATGTCCAGCCCTTATACTCATTGACGTTGTCGCGCGTCACGAGCTTGCTGTCCATCAGCATCACGGTCTTATCGAGCTTTTCACCCTTCAGCAGCTTCTCGCCCTGCTGCACCGCAAGCCGCGCCATCAGGAAGGGGTCCTGGCTGGAGGACGCGACGAACTGCTTTGAGTTCGGATCCTTCAGCGCCGTCTCGGCATCGGGCGCGCCATCGACCGCCGTGATCGGGAAGTTGGTGCGGTTGAGCTGCTTAGCCGCCAGCTCGGCACCGATCGCGGTCGGATCGTTGATCGCGAACACGCCATCGACCTTCTGGAAGCGGGTCAGCAGCGACTGCATCACGGCGAGGCCGCCGTCGCGCGAACCCTTCGCATCCTGGTCGAAGGACAGCAGCTTGATGCCGGGATGCTTCGCAATCACCGCCTTGCAGCCCACCACCCGCTCGATCACCGAGGATACCTGTGGGCCGTTGACGATGATCATGTCGCCCTTGCCGCCCATCTTCTGGATCAGGTACTCGCAGGCGATGGTGCCGGCCTGGATGTTGTTGGTCTCGACGGTCGCGTTTGCGCCCTCAGCATGGGTATCCACGGAGACGACGATGATGCCGGCCGCCTGCGCGCGCTTGATCGCCGGCTCGATCGCTTTCGGGTCGCCTGGATTGAGCAGAATCAGATCGACGCCGGCGGCAATGAAGTTGTCGATCTGCGTGTTCTGCTTGCCGAGGTCGTAGTCATAGCCGACCGTAGTGATCTTGACGTTCGGGTTGATCTTCTTCGCCTCGAACTCCGCGCCCTTTGCGAGTGCGACAAAGAACGGGTTGCCCATCGAGCCAAGCGAGATGCCGATGGACTTCAGTTCCTTGGCGGCGGCGATGTGGGCGCTCAGGGCCAGTGCGGCCCCGGCGAGCAGGATCTTTTTCAGCATGCTTTCCATCCCCCTGGAGCTTGGTTGAAGGCTGCGCGCCCGGCCGCCCAGGATAAGGCCGGGCGCGCAGATCGAGTGGCGGTGCTCAGGTCCGTGCGGACCCGCGCAGCCGGTAGCGGTCGAGGGCCACGGCACCGATGATGACCGCACCCTTGATGATGTACTGCCACACATCGGTGACGCCGAGCAGGATGAGCCCGTTGGTCAAAACGGCTATGATAAGCGCGCCGATCAGCGTGCCCCAGATGCTGCCGATGCCGCCGACGAAGCTGGTGCCGCCCAGGATCACTGCCGCGATCGCGTCCAGCTCATAGGATTGTCCGAGTTGCAGTCCGTTGGCGGCATACAGGCGTGCGGCCTGCATCACACCGCCCAGGCCCGAGAGCAGGCCGGAGGCGCCATAGACGAACAGCAGCACCGCCCACACCTTGATGCCCGACAGCCGCGCAGCATTGTCGTTGCCGCCCACCGCATAGATATGCACGCCCAGCACGGTGCGGCGCAGGATCAGCCAGGAGCCGACGATCACCAGGAAGGCGATCACGATCAGCCACGGGATCGCGATGATATTGCCGATGCGCAATGCGCCGTTGCCGATGAAGGCGAACGGCAGGTTGGGGTTGAACACGGTGGTGTCGTTGCCGAGCAGACGCGCGAAGCCGCGCACCGCCGTCAGCGACCCCAGCGTGACGATGAACGGAGGCAACCGCAGCCCCGCGATCAGCGCGCCATTGCCCAGCCCGATCAGCAGCCCCATCAGCAGCGCCGCCAGGATGCCGAGATCGCCCAGCCCCTTCGAGACAATCAGACCGACCATCGCCGACGCTGCCAGGATCGACCCGACCGACAGATCGATGCCGCCGGTCAGGATGACAAAGGTCATGCCGGCCGCCAGCACCGCGTTGACCGAGGCTTGCTGTGCGACGATGGACAGGTTCTGCCAGGTGAGGAACCGCCCCTCGCCGGTGAAATAGATGCCGCCAACCTGGATCAGGATGCCCAGGATGATCAGCACCGGCAGCATGCCGATGGATCGAATGAAGGCGCGCATCTGCGCCTTGCGCGCCAGTTCACCGGTGGATGCCGGCTTGGCGATGGATTCGCTCATGCTGCCACCTTGTTCAGCTCGACGCCCGTCGCGAGCGCCATGATGTTTTCCTCGGTGATCGCGACACCGGTCGCACCCCCGACCTCACCCACAGTCTCGCCCTCGCGCATCACGACGACGCGGTCGGCGATGCCTACGATCTCCGGCAGTTCCGAGCTGATCACCAGGACGGCCGCGCCGCTCTGTGCCAGATCGTCGATAATCCGGTAGATTTCCGATTTCGCGCCGATATCGACGCCGCGCGTCGGCTCGTCCAGGATCAGCACCTTCGGTTGCGTCTCCAGCAGCCGCGACAGCAGCACCTTCTGCTGATTGCCGCCGGACAGTGCACCGACCGGCACCTCTGGCCCCGGCACGCGGATGGTAAGTGCCTTGATCGCACCAATCGAGCGCGCCTTGGCGCGCGCGCGGTCGAGCCACCCACCGAACTTCGCGTCGCGACCGATCACGCCTAGGTTGATGTTGTCGCCGCAGCTCATGTCGAGGAACAGGCCAAGCGCCTTGCGGTCCTCGGTCAGATAGACGACCCCGCCTTCGATCGCCTCGCCCGGCGTCGCGTAGGCAACCTCGCGCCCCTCCAGCTTTACCGTGCCGGCGGCGCGCAGTTCGGCACCATAGATCAGTCGTGCAAGCTCGGTGCGCCCGGCGCCGACCAGGCCGGCAAGGCCCAGCACTTCCCCGGCATGCAGCACGAAGCTGCCGCGTTTGACGCGCCGCCCGTCGCCCAGGTTCTGCACCTCCATCACCGCCTTGCCGGTGGATCCGCCGCGGTGCTCTTTCTTGTAGAAGGACGACAGATCGCGCCCGACCATCATCCGCACGATGCTCTCGGGCTTGATCTCCTCGCGGCTCAGCGTGCCGACATAACCGCCATCGCGCAGCACGGAGACACGCTCGGCGAGTTCGTACACCTCGGCCATGCGGTGCGAGATGTAGATGATGGCGAGCCCGTCGGACTTGAGTCGCAGGATCAGATCGAACAGGCGCCGCGTCTCGCGGCTCGACAGCGCCGTGGTCGGCTCGTCCATCACCAGGATGCGCGAGTGGGCGTGGATCGCCCGCGCCACCTCGACCATCTGCTGCTCGGCGATCGAGAGGTCGCCGACCAGCGTGCGCGGGCCGAAGTTTGCGCCGAGATTGGCCAGGATCTCGGCGCAGCCAGCAAACATGCCCGCCCGATCGATCGCCGGGCCACGATGCGCCTCCCGGCCGAGATAGATGTTCTCCGCCACCGTCAGATTCGGCGACAGCGCAAGCTCCTGATAGATGATGGCGATGCCGAGGGCCTTGGCCGACAGCGGCCCGTCGATATGCACCGGCTTGCCGTCGATGATGATTTCCGCGCCCGCATCGGGGAAATAGGCCCCGGAGAGGATCTTCATCAGCGTCGATTTGCCGGCGCCGTTCTCCCCCATCAGCGCATGGACCTCGCCGGGATAGACGGTGAGCTGCACATTGTTGAGCGCCTTCACGCCCGGAAACGTCTTGGAGACGTTTCGCATCTGCAAGATCGGTGTCGGCTCAGGCGACGAGGACATGCGCACCTCCCTGGCTTCTGACATCGCGTGGCGCCGCCCCGATCTTGCCCGCGCCAGGGCCGTAATGCAGGAACAGCGGCAGCGTCGCGGCCCCCAGCGCGCCAGCCATGGCGCCGAAGCTGCCGCGCAGCAATGCGGGCGGCGTGCGCGCCTCTGCCGTTGCCGCTGTCAGCCGGGGCGCCAGCCGCGCCAGCAGCGTGTCGATCAGGCCCGCCGGCAGATCGCTGTCGATGATCGCCAGCGGCGCGTCGAGCAGCGCGCGCGCGGTCACCAGCGGCTCCACCAGCGCGGCCGCGCAATCCTCCAGCCACTCCTCGACCGCGCGCGTGCGCTGCGGTGCCGTCAGACTTGTGGGGGGTTCACCGCGATAACGAAGATGGCGCAGCAGGGTCGCGATGGATGCGCGGCCGAGCAGGATTTCGTGCCCATCGCGCGGCTGCGGCGCGGAGGGAAGACGCGATGGTGGAACCGGGATCACGCCGATATCGGCGGCGTTGCCGGTGCTGCCGTGCACCGCCTGACCGCCGAGCACCATGCCGCCCCCGATCGCCAGGCCGATGAAGACATACAGGAAATCATCGGCACCGCGCCCGTGCCCGTGGAACAACTCCGCGATCGCGGCGGCAGTGCCGTCATTCTCCTCGGCGGCCGGCAACCCGCTCACCCGCTCCAGTTCGCCTGCGAAGTCGAAACCGTCCCAGGCGGAGAAGATCTCGTGCGGCAGGTCGAGCACCGCGAGCCACGCGCCGAGATTGTACGGCCGCGCCACGCCGATGCCGGCGATGCGCCGCCGCCGCGCCGCTGGAACGGCGCGCACGAACTCCTCGACATCGGCGCGCACCAGATCGAGCGCCTCCTCGGGCGGCGGCAGGCTCCGGTCATGAGTCCGGTGCGCCAGCACGGCACCCGAGAGGTCGGTGAGCGCGGTTTCGATCCGCGCCCGGTCCAGCCGCACCCCGATTGCATAGGCGCCACGCGGGTCGAGGGTCAGCAACGTCGCCGGCTGGCCGCGTTGCCCTTGGTGCTTGCGGCCGAGGGAGCGCACGAGCCCGGCCCGCTCCAACTGCTTCACGATCTGCCCGACGGCGGTGTGGGTCAGCGCCGCGTCCCGGGCCAGATCGGCGCGCGACGCCTCGCCAAGGCGGCGCAGGCGCTGCAGAATGAGTCGCTGGCTGTCCTGCCGGACCGGGGCCGATGGGGCCCCGCCCCCGCCGTCGCGGACGGTCATCATCGACGTTTCCTCAACGGCGGTAAGCCCGCCGGATTGTTCAATCAGGTTGCTTTAATTAACTGGCGCCGGTCGCCGGTGTCAAGAGGCCATGGTAGCTGCGGAACGGTCCGCGCAGAACGGGCGGCAGCAGCGGCAACAGGTGGGCAGCAACCAGCAGGGCGGCGCGACGGACGCTCCGACGCTGGCGGAGGGAGCGGTGCAGCCAGCGCAGCCCCTCGCCACGCCGGCCGTGGCGGATCAGTTCGCGGCCGATGATCCACCAGTTTTCGGCCTCTGCCTGCCCGCGCAGGACGGCCGCGCGGGCCGCACCGAGGCGGCCGACCAGTGCGGGGTTGCCGAAGATCGCGTCCATGCAGGGGCCGAACGCGCTCGGCTCGCTGGCCATGCGCAGCAGCGCCCCGCTTGCGCGCCGGCGGACGAAGAGCAGCGGCGGCGCGCCCGGCACCGTCGTGAACCGGCCCGCGAGCGCCAGCCGGCACCAGAATTCCCAGTCCTCGCCATAGGCGATGTCACTCCGGAACCCCTCCGCGCGACGCACCGCGTCCGCACGGATCAGCAGATGGCCGCCATTGGCGAACAGATTCTCGACCAGCAACAGCTCCAGAATGTCCCCGGCCGGAAACGGCCCGGTCTTGGCGCCGACGCGCCGGCGCCCATCCTCGCTGACGAAGCAGAAGGCGCCGTAGGCGGCGATCGCTTCAGGCGTCGCGTCCAACGCGGCCACCAGCCGCGCAAGCGCGTCCGGAGCGAGCCAGTCGTCGCCGTCAAGGAACAGCACCGCATCACCCTGGATCTCGGCGATGCCGCGGTTGCGCGCCGCCGAGACACCGGCATTGCGCTGGCGGAGCACGCGGATGCGCCGGTCGTCGAAGCGCGTCGCCACTGCAGCCGTATCGTCGCTCGACCCGTCATCGACCAGCACGAGTTGCCAGTCGCGATATGTCTGCGCCAGCAGGGAATCGATGGTCGCGCCGACATAAGGGGCGACATTGTAGGCGGCGGTGACGACGGTGATACGCATTCCGACTGCTCCGACCGCCGCACGTTAGCAGCGCGTGCAACGCGGCGAGTCCCAGCCCCGCGCGATGACCTGATCGTGATGACGGAACCGTTCGATTCGGTGGACGTTGGCGCGACCGCTCCCGTTGGGTGATCCGAATGCAGCACATCGCCGGGGCCGCTGCCCCACCGGATGGCGAATACGATGCCGATGTCGTCATTCTCTCCCTCGACCGTGCCGAGGAGACGGTCGCGGCGATCCGCTCGGCGCTCGATCAGCGCGGCGTGGCGCGGCACGTTTTCGTGGTTGACCAGGGATCGCAGCCGGAGCACCTCGCGCAGCTCGCCGACGCGGTCGCGGGGCGGGGCGATGCGACGCTGGTGCGGCTGGATCGCAACCACGGCGTTGCCGGCGGGCGCAATCGCGGCGCGGCGCTTGGCCACGCTCGCGTCATCGTGGCTCTCGACAACGATGCCGAGTTCGCTGACGCCGACACGCTCGCCCGCGCCATCGCCGCGCTGGACGCGGCGCCCGAGGTCGCCGCGCTGGCATTCCGCATCGTGGTGTACGCCGACGGCAGCGACGATCTGTCCTCCTGGGGCTACCCGACGAGCCTGCTGGCGCGGGCCGGCGAGGCATTCGACGCCGTGACCTTCGTCGGCGCTGGTCACGCCATCCGCCGCGCCGCCTGGGACGCCGCCGGGGGCTATGACGAGGCGCTGTTCTTCACCTGGGAAGAATACGATTTCTGCCTGCGCGCGATCGCCCGCGGCTGGCGCGTGCGCTATCGCGGCGACCTGCTGATCCGTCACAAGGTCAGCCCCGAGCGGCGCTTCGCCTGGTCGGGCACACGCTGGTTCTACTTCGTGCGCAACCGGCTCTATGTCGGCCGCAAGGCAGGGGAGAGCTGGCCACATATGGCACCGCGCATCGCCGGCTACGTCGTCAAGGGCGCGCGCAACGGCGTGTTGTGGCAAACATTGCGCGCCGTGCCGGCGGCATGGCGGATGGCGCGGCGCGTGCCCGCCGTGAAACTGCCGGACGCGGCCCGGGCCTACCTGGTGGCGAACGACACGGCGCATCGCGGCTCGGCGCTGACGCGGTTGCGGCGCGAGGTGCTGGCCGCCCTGCCCGGCCGGGCCTAGCCGCCCCGCTGCACGCGCCCGTTGACCCGCCCACTCCCCCGCCGTATCGCCGCGCAGCGCAGCGGCGGAGGGACGGATGGGCGTGGTGCGGCAGCAGATCGAGGCACTGGAAGATAGTCCGATCGTCGAGGTGTTCCGCTCCGGCCTGGGCCTGCCGGGGCTGATCGCGATGTGGGCGGGCGAGCCGGACGTGCCGACGCCCGATTTCATCTGCGACGCGGCCAGCAGGGCGCTGCACGCGGGCCGGACCTTCTATTCCTACAACCGCGGCATCCCGCGGCTGCGCGAGGCGCTGATCGCCTATCACCGTCGGCTGTGGGACGTCGAGATCCCTGACGACCGGATCGCGCTGACGCTGTCCGGCATGAACGCGGTCATGCTGGTCGCGCAGGCGACGGTCCAGCCGGGCGACAACATCGTCGCGATCACGCCGTCCTGGCCGAACATCATGCGCGCGATGCAGATCAACGGTGCGGCGGTGCGCGAGGTCATGCTGCGGCCGGGCAACGAGGGCTGGCGGCTGGACCTCGATGCGGTCTTCGCCGCCTGCGACGCGCGCACGCGGCTGATCTACCTCGCATCGCCCGGCAACCCGACGGGCTGGATGATCGCGCCGGAGGAGGCGACGCAGTTGCTGGACTTCGCCCGCGCCCGCAACATCGCCATCCTGTCGGACGAGGTGTACCACCGCATCGTCTATGACCGGCCGGTCGGCTTTTCGTTCCTTCAGATCGCGCGGCCGGACGATCCGATGTTCGTGGTCAACAGCTTCTCCAAGGCCTGGGCGATGACCGGCTGGCGGATGGGCTGGCTGGTCTATCCCGCCGGGGAACTCGACACGTTCGAGAAGCTGATCCAGTTCAATACCTCCGGCGGTCTGGAGTTCTTGCAGGAGGGCTGCATCGCCGCGCTGGAACAGGGCGAGGAGTTCGTCCGTTCCTTCGTCGATCGCTGCCGCACCGGGCGCGAGGTGGTCAACGCGCGGCTGCCAGCCATGCCGCGCGTGCGCAACATACCGGCGGCCGGCGCCTTCTACGCGATGTTCGAGGTGGACGGCGTGACCGACACGATGACGTTCTGCAAGCGCGCGGTCGCCGAGGCACGGCTGGGCATGGCGCCGGGCACCGCGTTCGGCCGCGGCGCCGAGCGGATGGTACGCATCTGCTACGCCAAGAGTCGCGACAACCTGACCGAGGCGATGGACCGGCTGGAACGCTTCGTCGCCGACTACGTCGAATGACGCGGCCGCGCCGGCGACGGCACGTCAGTGCATCCCGACCTTCTTGTTGACGAAGCTGGTGTCATACGCGGCGCTGTAATTCTCGCCCGGCCGGCTGATCTTCGCCTTCACCATCAGGTACCAGATGTCCTTCCAGCGCGCATCGGTCATCGCACCGATACCGAGGGTCTTCGCGTCGCCGCTCTCGATGATGCCGTACTGCTTCATCACGTCGCGCGTGTAGGTCATCTGCGCGTCGGTCATCTCCGGGTTGTCGTGCTTGATCTCGGCGAAGGTCTTGGACGGGTCGCCGTCGAGGAAGCTGTAGCAGCCCTCGATCGTGGCATCGACGAAACGTTGCACCACGTCGCGATGATCGCTGATCCATGCCTTGCGTACGCCCAGCAGCGCGCCGAAATCGGAATAGCCGTAGTCCGAAAGCAGCCACACCTGCGGATCGGCGCCGGCCTGCCCGGCGGCGAACGGCTCGCTGGTCAGGTAGCCCTGCTGGATGGCGCTCTTGTCGTGCAGGTACGGCGCGAGGTTAAAGGTGTACGGGCGGATCATGTCGTCGGTGAAGCCGTACGCGGCGCGCAGCCACGGCCAGAAGGATTCCTGCGAGAACGCCGAGATCATCACCGGATGGCCCTTCATCTCGGCGAGCGACTTGTAGCCCGCCGATTTGTGCGTCATCAGGATCTGCTCGTTCTTTTGCATGATCGCGGCGACGACCACGATCGGGATGTTGTTCTTGGTGAAACCGATCGCCTGCATCCCCGAGGAGATCAGCGCGACATCGACCGCTCCCGCCACCAGCATCTGCGGCCCGTTGACCTGCGGTCCGCCGGGCAGGATGGTCACATCCAGCCCGTGCCTGTCATAGATGCCAGCGGTGCGAGCCTGGTAATAGCAACCGTGCTCGGCTTCGGCAGTCCAGTCAGCGATGAATTTCAGCTTGTCGGCCGCGCGGGCAGTTTGCGCCGCAAGCACGGTGCCGATCGTAGCGGTGGCCAGCACAGCGCCATGCAGCAGGCGATTCAACCGACCCATACGCCCCTCCTGTTTGTCCGTCGCGGCCGGCACGTCGGCGTCCCGACTCAGTACCGCGATCCTAAAACACCGGTCCCGCGACGGCAATCCGCCAACGCGCCGGATCGTTCCTCGGCCGCATGTCGGTGGACTTGCGCAAGACGGGTAACAGCCGCATCTCACGAAACGTGAGGCTCCATGACCGAACCGCGCATCCGCCCAGCCGCGCCCCGCGACGCGCCCGACATCGCGGAGATCGTTGCGAATGCTTATCGGTACTACATCCCCCGCATCGGCAAACCACCCGGACCGATGCTCGATGACTACACCGCGCACGTCGCGGATGGCGTCGTGTGGGTCATCGAATTCGGTCCGGAGATCGCCGGCATCCTCGTGCTGCTGCCCCGACCCGACCATATGCTGCTCGACAACATCGCCGTCGCGCCTGACCGTCAGGGCCAGGGCCTCGGCCGGCGACTGCTCGCGTTCGCCGAGGACGAGGCTGCGCGTCGCGGCTATCCCGAGGTTCGCCTCTACACGCACGTGACGATGGTCGAAAATCAGCGGCTGTACGCGTCGATCGGTTATGAGGAGACAGGACGCGGCGTGCAGGCGGGATACGAGCGCGTGTTCATGCGTAAACGGCTCGCGTCGGCGTAGCGCGGCGGTCGCTCACGACTTGCTCCCCGGCGGAATCGGACGCGCCGGCTGCGGTTCATCGTGCGCCGTCGGGTGGCTTCGTATCCTTCGCCGCCAGATGCGGCAGCAGCGCGGCGGCGAACCGGTCGAGCGCGGCGGCCGCGGCTTCGGCCGCCAGGCGCAGTCCCTGGTCGCCGAAATATCGTTCAGACTCCAGAATCTCAAGGCAGGTGGCCATCTTGGCCGACTGCAGCGAGCGGTACACCTCTTCGGCGCGGCGGCTCTGGATGGCGTCGTGTCTCGCGATCACGGCGCCGGTGAACTCAAGCCCGACCTCGGTTCCGACGGACCACCGCTTGGTCGCGGGATAGGTCGTTCCCTCCGGTAGCCGCAGCATGACCTCTGTCGGCAGTGGAACCGGAAAGCTGAAGTTGACTCTCGCTCCGTGCGCGGAAATGTCCAGTACCAGGCAGTCGAACACCCCGCCGTCGCTGACGATCCTGGCACGCTTGAGCACGCGATTCCGGGTGGCGCGCCGCGGCGTCTTTTCGGCCGGATCTGCCTCGGGTCCCGTGGGCCCCACGATATCCCTTCGACGTTGCATCCGCGTCCGCCAGCAGCGGGGCGCTCGGCGTGACCGCCCACCGGGCCGGGCTCGTAATCGGATCAGCATAATCGGATGCCGGAACGGGCACAAGGCTCCTGGGCGGGGTCGTCAATGCTCCCCCAGCGCGCTCTCATGCCAATGCCGCAGCATGAACCGCGAGAGCAGCGAGAGGGCGGCAAAGATCAGGATGCCGGCGCCGGAGATCAGCACGAGTGCCGCGAACATGCGTGGGATTTCCAGGCGGTAGCCGGCCTCCAGGATGCGGTAGGCGAGGCCGGAGCGGGCACCGCCGGTGCCAGCGACGAACTCCGCCACCACCGCGCCGATCAGCGCCAGACCGCCCGAGATGCGCAGGCCGGCGAGGTAATACGGCAGCGCCGAGGGCAGGCGCAGCAGCAGCAGCTTCTGCATTCCAGAGGCACCGTGCAGCCGGAAGAGGTCGAGCAGATTGCGGTCGGTGCTGTTCATGCCGACGGCGGTGTTGGACACGACCGGGAAGAACGCCACCAGCCACGCGCAGATCAGCAGCGCGAGATGCGTGTCCTTGGCCCAGATGATGATCAGCGGCGCGATCGCCACGATCGGCGTGACCTGCAGGACCACCGCGTAGGGAAACAGGCTGCGCTCGACCCAGCGCGAGAGCGTGAACAGCATCCCCAGCAGCAGCCCGCCCACGGCGGCGGCCAGGAACGCCTCGACGGTGATGCTCAGCGTCACCAGCAGGCTCGGCAGCAGGGTCGGGAAGCCGCTGACCAGGGCTTCGGCGATGCGCAGCGGTCCGGGAAGGATATAGTCGGGCACCTGCCGGGCGCTTACCACCGCCTGCCAGATCACCAGCGCCGCGATGCCGAACAGCAGCGGCGCGGCGAAATTCAGCACCGCCTGCACCGGGCGCGCCCGCGCAGCGGTGCTCACAGCAGATCCTGCTCGGGCTGGTTGACGAAGATCAGCACCGCGAGCGCGGTCATATAGAAGCGGAACGCCGCCTCCTGCCCGTTCCACAGCTTCGACTGCCACATCGCGAACCACTCCCCGCCGACCACCATGAAGCCGGTGAACCAAAGCAGGAAGGCAAGCATCGCGCCAAGCACGGTGAACCGCTTGGCGCGGTCGAAGCGGCTGGTACCCACACCGAGACGGAACAGCAGGGCCAGCGCGCCGAGCGAGAAGCACAGCGCAGTCAGACCCTCGACACCGATGATCAGCAGATAGGCCCGGCGCCACACGAGCGGGTCGGTGATGGCGCGGCTGCGAAGCACGCTGTCGGGAAAGGTCGTGTCCATGCTCAGCACGTGGCTGACGAAGGCGTAGTTGGCGCCGTAATCGATGATGTTGTCGTAGGTCACCACCCAGCAGAAGGCGGCGAGCGAGGCCACCATCAGCACCTTCGCGATTCGCGTGGCCATCATGCCCCTCCCGCCCGCGTCCCCCCTGATCGCGGGCAGGCTGCCATAGTCCGGCCGCGGGCAAAACGGGCGCCGGCGGCGGTCAGCCGGTGTGGACCTGGGTGCGCACCGCTGCGAGCCGGTCGGCAAGCCCGGTCGGCGCCGCCGGCGTGCCGGACACCGCCTGCATCGCCTGCGCGATGTTGGTGTCGGCCTTCTCCGGCTCGCTCGGGCGCAGCAGCTTCGCCTTCATGTTGGCTGCCTCGGCGGAGGCGAGGTCCTGCTTGGCCGCCTCCTGCATCGCGCGCAGGGCCACTGTCAGGCTGTTGGTGGCGCTGGACAGGCCGGCCGCGCGGCGCGCCGCCTCGGCCTGCTGGTCGGCCATCGCGCGCTGCTGGGCGGCGCGGCCCATATCGCGCTGCGCGCGTTCCAGCTCGGCCCGGCCCTCGCGCAGCTTGCCGCCGGCCTCGGCATAGGTCTTTTCCAGCATTTGCAGGAAGTCCCTGGCGTCGGCCTCGTCCTTTTTCTCGCGCGCGATCTCGGGCGCCATCTGCTCCAACAGGCCGACGAGGGTTTCCAGGCTCTTTTCCAACGCAGCCTTGCGCGCCGGATCGGTCTCGGCGGCGATCTGACCTTGCAGGTGGTCGGCTGCGGCGAGGCGCTGGGCGGACAGTGCCTGGATGGCGCGCGCCTCCTCCGCTTCCTTGTCATAGCTCTGACGCGCCGCCGCGACCTGCTGGCCGAGATCGTCGAGGTGCTGCTCCATGGTCCGCAGCTCGGCCTCGCTGGCGGCGCGCGGGTCCCAGCGCACCAGCGCCTCCATCCCTGCCTGCACGGCCTGGCTGCCCTTGACGCCGACGAGATTGCTGAAGAAGCGCAACATGGTTGCCTCCTGCATGGGTTGCGTGTGTCAGACCGGCACCATCGCTGCCGCGTTCAGCAGCGCGATGGCGAGTTGGGCGGCGACGACGGGCAGGGCCGCGGCGACCTCCCCGGCCTCGATCATCCGGCGCATGTCGCGCATCAGGTGCGTCGCGACGGCGACCGTCAGAAGTTGCAGCAGGATCGCGACGACGCCCCAGGCCAGCAGTTCGAGCATGACCGAGGTCGTGGCAAGCAGCGCCGCCAGCGGGATCGCCAGCGCCACCACCGCACCGCTCAACGACGTGGCGGCGGCGGCGTTGCCCTCGCGGATCAGCTCACGCTCGCGGAACGGCGTCACGAGGGTGTAGCCCACGACGCCGATCGCAAGCAGCACCAGGCAAAGCACGAACTGCACCAGCATCCCGGGCAGTGCGGCAACCAGGGCGGCGGCGCTGAGATGCGTCATGCGGTCCTCGCTTGGGGTTCCAGCGGCACCGGTGCCAGTTCCAGCGCGGCGGGGTTGATGTCGATGCCGGCGTGGATTTCCACCCACGCCTGGCCCTCCGCCTCGACCGCCGCGACCATGATGTATTCGGTGGTGGGCGCCGGGGCGGCGGCGCCCGTTGGCGCGGCATAGAGCATCGCCTGAAGCTGGCGCTGCGCGGTGCCCTGCGGCGACTCCACCGTCTCCTGCATCGGCCGCGGCGGGATGCGCGCAGCGCCCGGCGCCCAGGCGCGTCCGTAGATCTTGCCGTCCTTGGTCTGGAAGGCCGGCCACCCGATCATGCCGTTTGCGGGGTCCAGCCAGGCCGCCCAGTCCGCTTCGCTCGCCGGCGTGACCTCGTCGAGCTTGCTGAAATAGCGGCATTCGTCGGCGGTGCCACGCGGCCCGAGATGGATCTGGAAGAACTGCACGCGGCCCGGCAGGTAGAGCCGGTGCAACTGCGCCGCCTTATCCGCCAGCAGGCCAACCGCCTCGACGCTGACCATCGCGCCCTCGCCGGGCGGCGGGCGGACATGGGTCGTGCCGGCGGCGAGGAGAAACGGCGCGGGGTCGAGCGGCAGCGTCATGCCGACCCGCCAGCGGGTGGCGGCACTGCCGCGCAGCCCATGGGGCGACGCCCCGCCGGCCCGCTGGCGGGCACGCCACAGCCATACCAGCATCGCCAGCGCCACCAACACCACCAGCCAGGACCATCCGCCGCCAGCCCCCTGCCGAGCGGTCGGCGGGCGGGCGGAGGGGTCCATCTGTTGCAATTGCTGCGCGAGCGCAGGGTCGCGCGCCGCCTGCTGCTCCGCTTGCGCCCGCCAGCGCTGATAGGCCGGATCGTCGCGATGCTCGCGCGCATAGTTCGCCCGGTCAGCAGCCGAGAGCGCGCCAAGCAACGCCCACAGCGCCATGGTGCCGAAATCGCCGCCGCCGCCATATTGCGGCGCGTAATACGCCCCCGGCCGGCGCTGATCGGTCCATCCCGACGTGCCGGGCGTGGTCAGCGGCGGCCGGCGCGGTTCGCGCGAGGCGCGGTAGCGCTGCAGCGCCTCCGACGCCGCCCCGCGTGAGAACGCCCGGTCGCCCGCGCCCGACCCACCACCCCCACCGGTGACGGACGGGCGGGTGTAGCCGCCGCTGGAATACTGCGCGTAGCCATCGAGCGCCCCGCCGCCGGCGACCGCCAACGCGAAGGCGGCAGCGCCAAGAACGCGGACGAGGCCGCGGCGCACCGGCACGCGGGGGTCAGCCCGGCTTCTTGAGGCAACTGCTCATGTATGCTTTGCGCCGGTCGCCGGAGAGCTTGTCCTGCGTCGCCTGCTCGTTGCAGACCTTCATAATCGTCGTCTGGTCGGCCTTTCCGGCGAGACAGGCGCTCATGTAGTCCTTGCGCGCGTCGCCCTTGAGCGCGCGCGCCGAGGCGGTGGCATTGCAGTCCTTCATGCGCTGCTGCTGCGACGAGGCCGGAGCGTTCTGGGCAATCGCCGACGCCGCCCCCAGCATCGGGGCCGCTGCGATAAGTCCAGCGGCCAGAGGCCCAAGGAACCCCACGAATATCCCGCGCGACATCATCGCTCCCCATGCACTCGCGTGACCAGCGGAACGCACGTCGTGACGCGCCGCCTCGGCGGGGCAGTTAAGCTTGTCGTCGGGCCCGGGAAACCACTCTCACCCGATCGCGCACACGCACGGGGTCAAACCAGTGTGACGTCCCGCCGCCGGGGCCGATCGCGCTTCAGAACGGAATCTCGTCGTCGAGGTCACCGCCGCCCTTGGGCGCGTCCCAGGACGGGCCGCCACTTTCCCGTCCGGCCGCGCCGCCGCTGCTGCGCGCCGGCGCCCGCTCCCGCGACTGGTAGCCGCCGCCCTCGCCCGCCCCGGCGTCGTCGCCGCGGCCGTCGAGCAACTGGATGTCGCCGCGGAACCGACCGATCACGACCTCCGTCGTGTATTTCTCCTGCCCCGACTGATCGGTCCACTTGCGCGTCTGCAGGCTGCCCTCGACATAGACCTTGCGGCCCTTGCGCAGGTATTTCTCCGCGACGTTGCCGAGGTTCTCGTTGAACACCACCACCCGGTGCCACTCCGTCCGTTCCTTGCGCTCGCCGGAGGCGCGGTCGTTCCAGGTCTCGCTGGTCGCCAGGGTGAAATTGACGATTTTGGTCCCGTCCTGGGTGGTACGCACCTCCGGGTCCTTGCCGAGATTGCCGACCAGGATCACCTTATTGACGCTGCCAGCCATAACCGCCCCTTCCCTGATTCGGCCCGAAGGCCATATATCAGAACACCTATAGAACGCAATCCGACTCGGGAACCCCCTCGAATGGCCGGCTCCATCCACGTGCGCGGCGCGCGCGAGCACAACCTGCAGAACGTGGATGTCGCCATACCGCGCGACAGCCTGACTGTCATCACCGGCCTCTCTGGTTCGGGCAAATCCTCGCTCGCCTTCGACACTATCTATGCCGAGGGCCAGCGCCGTTATGTCGAGAGCCTGTCGGCCTATGCACGGCAGTTCCTGGAACTGATGGGCAAGCCCGACGTCGATGCGATCGAGGGCCTGTCGCCGGCGATCTCGATTGAGCAGAAGACCACCAGCCGCAACCCGCGCTCCACCGTCGGCACGGTGACGGAAATCCACGACTACATGCGCCTGCTGTGGGCGCGCGCGGGCGTGCCCTATTCGCCGGCGACCGGCCTGCCGATCGAGGCGCAGACGGTCAGCCAGATGGTCGATCGCGTGCTGGCGATGAAGGACGGCGCGCGGCTCCTGCTTCTTGCCCCGGTGGTCCGCGACCGCAAGGGCGAATACCGAAAGGAACTCGCGGAACTGCAGCGGCGCGGCTTCACGCGCGTCAAGGTTGACGGCAAGCTCTACGAGATTGGCGAGGTGCCGGCGCTGAACCGCAAGCTCAAGCACGAGATCGAGGCGGTCGTCGATCGCGTGGTAGTCCGCGAGGGCATCGCGCCACGGCTCGCCGACAGTTTCGAGACCGCACTCAGCCTGTCCGACGGCGTGGTGTATGCCGAGAACGCCGACAGCGGCGAGCGCACCGTGTTCTCCTCGCGCTTCGCCTGCCCGGTCAGCGGCTTCACCATCGAGGAGATCGAGCCGCGGCTGTTCAGCTTCAACAACCCCCACGGCGCCTGCCCGGCCTGCGACGGGCTGGGCGTGGAGACGTTCTTCGACCCCGCGCTTGTCATCCCTGACGAGCGCCGCTCGCTCGCCGAGGGTGCCGTGGCGCCGTGGACGGGCGCGCAGAGCCCCTATTACGACCAGACGCTCGCCAGCCTCGCCAGGCACTTCAAGGTGTCGATGCGCACGCCCTGGCGCGATCTGCCGCCGCGCGTGCGCGACGCGGTCCTGGATGGCACTGGCGAGGAACCGATCGCCTTCACCTACAAGGACAGCGTGCGCAGCTACACCGTGACCAAGCCGTTCGAGGGCGTGTTGCGTAACCTCGACCGCCGCTGGCGCGAGACCGACAGCGCCTGGGTGCGTGAGGAAATGGCGCGCTACCAGGCCGAGAAGCCCTGCGTGGTATGTCGTGGCGCGCGGCTGAAGCCGGAGGCGCTGGCGGTGAAGGTAGCAGGCCGTAACATCGCCGAGGCCAGCGAGCTTTCCATCCGCGCCGCGCTGGACTGGTTCCGCGGCGTCTCGCCGATGCTTTCGCCGCAGCGGCAGGAGATCGCCCGCCGCATCCTGCGCGAGATCGTCGAGCGGCTGCAATTTCTCGTGGACGTGGGCCTGGACTACCTGACTCTATCACGCGGCTCGGCGACGCTGTCGGGCGGAGAGAGCCAGCGCATCCGCCTTGCCAGCCAGATCGGCTCCGGACTGACCGGCGTGCTGTACGTCCTCGACGAACCCTCGATCGGCCTGCACCAGCGCGACAATGAGCGGCTGCTGGCGACGCTGCGACGCCTGAAGTCACTCGGCAACACCGTGCTGGTGGTCGAGCATGACGAGGACGCGATTCGTGCCGCGGACCATGTGATCGACATGGGGCCGGCTGCCGGGATCAATGGCGGTCGCGTGGTCGCGCAAGGGACGCCGGCCGAGATTGCGGCGAATCCGCAGTCGCTGACAGGGGATTACCTGGCCGGCCGCAAGCGCATCGCGGTGCCGCGGATGCGGCGCCCGATGCAGAAGGATCGCGTGGTGCGGGTGGTCGGCGCCACCGGCAACAACCTCAGGAACGTCACTGCGGAATTCCCGCTCGGCACCTTCACCTGCGTCACTGGCGTCTCCGGCGGCGGCAAATCGACGCTGGTGGTGGACACGCTCTACAAGGCTGCGAGCCGGCGTCTGATGGGGTCGGGTGAGGTGCCGGCGCCATACGGGCGCATCGAGAATCTCGAACTGCTCGATAAGATCATCGACATCGACCAGTCGCCGATTGGCCGCACGCCGCGCAGCAACCCTGCGACCTACACTGACCTGTTCGCGCCGATCCGCGACTGGTTCGCGGAACTGCCCGAAAGCCGCGCACGTGGCTACAAGCCCGGCCGCTTCAGCTTCAACGTCAAGGGCGGGCGCTGCGAGGCGTGCCAGGGCGACGGCGTGCTGAAGATCGAGATGCATTTCCTGCCCGACGTGTTCGTCACCTGCGACACCTGCAAGGGCAAGCGGTACAACCGCGAAACCCTGGAGGTGAAGTTCCGCGACAAATCGATCGCCGACGTGCTGGCGATGACAGTCGATGAGGCGGTGCCATATTTTTCGGCGCAGTCGCGCATCCATGACCGGCTGAAAATCCTCCAGCAGGTTGGCCTGGGCTACATCGCACTCGGCCAGCAGGCAACGACGCTTTCAGGCGGCGAAGCGCAGCGCATCAAGCTGTCGAAGGAACTCGCGCGGCGCGCGACGGGCCGCACGCTCTACATCCTCGACGAGCCGACGACGGGGCTGCATTTCGAGGACGTGCGCAAGTTGCTGGAGGTGCTGCACGCGCTGGTCGAGCAAGGCAACACCGTGGTGGTGATCGAGCACAATCTAGACATCATCAAGACCGCCGACTGGATTCTCGATCTGGGACCGGAGGGCGGCGACGGCGGCGGGCGCATCGTGGCGGCGGGCACGCCGGAGCAGATCGCCGCGACGCCGGACAGCTACACGGGACAGTTCCTCGCACCGCTCTTGCCGGCGGTGGCGACGAAGGCGCGGCGGCGGGCATAGGTCCGGTGCGGTCCGCCGGCAGGCCGCACGCGCGCTATGCGGCGGGGCGGTAGCGCCAAACCGATGCGGGAGGGAAATTCAGGGGGGTCCATGCCTCGCGCCGCGCCGAAAGGGCGTGCTTGCGCCAGGGCAGCGGCGAGGTGGCGCAGTAGCTGTAGTGCAGGAAACCCCGCCCCGGGGCCACCGCCTCGATCGCATCGATGAAGCGGCGCTGCTCGGCGACGGGCAGCAGGACCAGCGGGATACCGCAGATCACCGTGCCGACACGGCCGTGCAGGGTGGCCGGAAGCAGCGCGGGCAGTCGGCGCGCATCGCCCTCGATGACAGTCACGCCCGGCAGCACCCGGCGCAGATGCATTGCCATGTCCGGCACGATCTCGACCACGAACAGCCGCTCCGGCGGCAGGCCCGAGCGCAGCAGCGCGCGCGAGATCACGCCGGTGCCGGCCCCGAGTTCGAGCACGATCTCGCCCGGGGCGCAGCGCGTCGCCGCCACGATGCGGCGGCACAGCGCCGCCGAGGACGGCACCACCGAGCCCATCTGCAGCGGATTGGCGAGCCATCGGCGGAAGAACATTCCGGGATTCGCTACCGGCGCGACGGCGCGCGTCGTCGCCTCGGCATTCATCGCGGCAGCCTTCATGCCCTGGGTCATGATACTGTCACTCTTGCTGGGCGCACCGGCCGGAACAGGGCCTCGCCGGCGCCAACTCAACACGCGGGACGATCACGCGCCCCGGGACCACGGCGGGTCGGCCCGGGTCGGAGGCTACTTGATCTTGGCTTCGCGGAACACGACGTGCTTACGGGCTACCGGGTCATATTTCTTCAGCTCCAGCTTGCCGGTCTGCGCGCGCGCGTTCTTCTTCGTTACGTAGAAATAGCCGGTGTCCGCCGAGGACACGAGCTTGATCTGGATGACGTTGGTCTTGGCCATGGCAGGATCCCTCGAAGCGGCGCTTCATGCAGAGCGGCGGTGCATCCGTCAAGCCTCGGCTGCGTTGCTGCGGCCGCAGCGGGCGGCTAGATTGCCGCCCGCCCGCCGTCGCCGCTGCGCCGGGTGAGGAGGCCCGATGGGACGCGAGATGAGCCATATCGCCCGACGCTGCGAGCGCGCGGTGATCACCGCCTACCGCGATCTGCGCGCCCACGGCAGCACGGACGTGAGTGCGTTCCAGGCCTGCACGACGCTCTATCGCATCCATCACCCCGAGGCATCGCTGAACGAGGCCCGGCGGCTGGTGGCGGAGTGGATCGACCACCACGTCGTACGCTCCGACACCGGGCCCACGCCGGGCTGCGCCTGCGACTGACCCTCTGCTACATCGCATCCAGGAAATTCGCTGCCGCGGACGCGCGGCCGAGCAGCGCGCAGATCGCCGGATCGTCGGCAGAGCCTTCCGCCACCAGCGCATCCATCGGCATGAAATATTCATGCGCCTGGGGCACCCGCCCGGCCGCGAAGCTGCGGTAGTGGCGGGGCTTGAGTGCGTACAGCACGCGCACGTCGCGCACCGGTAGGACCAGCGCCTGCCGTGGCGGTTCGCGCAGCACGCCGGTCGCGCGCCACCGCGGCGCGGGATCGCGCGAAGACACCGGCGCCAGCAGCCAGAGCAACGGGCAGACCGCCAGCAACGCGTGCGTGCTCGGCGCGAAGCGGGATCGCTTGTCGAGCAGGTTGGACAGCGAGCCGCAGGCCTCGATGGCAAAGATATCCGACATTAGGTAGCAAGCGCACCTAGCCGCTAAACCGCAGATTCCCCTTGCATTAGCGCTCACGCATCGCCATCGTGGCGGCATGCCAAAGCGCACACGCATATCAGAGCCGAAGCCGAGCGAGACGCCGGCTGTAGGCTCGTCGTCAGAATCCAACCAGCATCCGGAATTGCCGCTGGCGCCCCCAAAGAACCGAGCGGCTGCCGAACTCGGGCGCCGGGGTGGCAAGAAGGGAGGCGCCGCACGGGCTGCCCGCATGACGCCAGAGGAGCGCGCCCTTGCGGCTAAGGCGGCGGCGGCGGCTCGCTGGGCCAAGCCGCCCAAGGCCCTCCTAGAACCGCCGGAACCGCCCACAATTGAAGGCGAGATTCTGCCGCCATCTCCTTTCGCGAAGCACAAAGGGGTCATGAACCTCGGGGACGTCCCTATTGACGTGTATGTCCTCGACACAGGCGACCGGGTAATCAGCATGCGAGGCGCGGTGAAAGCCATCACCGGGCAGGATGCTGGGAACCTGGTCGAATATCTGAGTGTTCAGGGCCTAAAAGGCTTTATAGACAAGGACTTAGTCCTGGTCGAAACCAAGGACTTTTTCGTGCCCGGCACCCAGTTCCGAGGGAAGGGCATCACAGCGGAGCAGTTCGAGGCCATCCTGAGCGGCTACGTGCGCGCCTTCGCAGCAGGCAAATTGAACACGGAAAGGCAGCGGGAGATTGCCACTGCCTGCGCAATCCTGAGCACGTCGTTTCTCAAGGTCGGCATAGTAGCTCTTATTGATGAGGCAACCGGCTATCAATACGAACGTGCTCAAGACGCTCTGCAAGTCAAATTACAAGCCTACATCGCGGACGAATTGCGGGACTGGGAAAAGACGTTCCCAGATGAATTGTGGGAACAATTCGGAAGGCTAACGAACTGGAAAGGGTCACTGCATAGTCGGCCAAAATGGTGGGGACATTTGGTTAACGAACTGATCTATGAAGCCCTAGACCCCGACGTAGCTAAATACCTGAAAGAGAACAAACCAAAGCCCTTCCATGGCCAGAATTACCACCAGTGGCTTACGGAGGACGTTGGCCTTAAGGCTCTTATTCCGCACATCTACAAGATCATTGGCATGGCAGAGAAGTGCAGCGATATGCGGGAGCTTCGGAACAGCGTAGCTGCCAAGTACGGGCGCAGGCTGGTTCAACTGACCATGAGCCTGCCCCAGAAAAAAAGTGATGCGTAAGCGCTAAGGCATATTGACGATGCCTAAGCGCTCACGCATAGTGAGCGCATGGCGCAACACTTCCTCCTGTCAGCGAAGGCCAGGACGCTCTCCCTGAGAGCCGTGGCCCGCATGACGGATGAGGAAGCCCATGAGCGCTTCAAGGCGATCCGTTGGGCTGACAACGGCGGCGAACCGTTTTGCCCGCGCTGCGGATGCACGGCGATCTACACCTATGCCGCGCGTTGTATCTGGAAGTGCAAGGCTTGCCAGCATCAGTTCAGTGTCACGTCCGGCACGATCTTCGCCAGCCGCAAGCTGCCGATTCGGGACTACCTGTTGGCCATCGCAATCTTCGTGAACGGCGTGAAGGGCTATTCGGCTCTGCAACTGAGCCGTGACCTCGACGTGCAGTATAAGACAGCGTTCGTGATGGCGCACAAAATCCGTGAGGCGATCGGCGCCGAACAAGCCGCCGGCAGCCTGTCCGGTGTGGTCGAGATCGACGGCGCCTACTTCGGCGGCCACGCGAAGCAGGAGAACAAGAAAGCCGATCGGAAGGACCGACGGCTTGCCGAGGAACAGACCGGCAAGCGGCAGTCAGTCGTAACGGCGCGCGAGCGTGGCGGCCGGACGCTGACGACGGTCGTGGCGAAGGAAGCCGACGCCATTCCGTTCGTGCGCTCGGTCGTGCAGCCCGGCACGACGGTGCATGCCGACGAAGCGGCCGGTTGGGATCGACTGCACGCTCACTACGAGATGCGCCGGGTCAACCACTCGGTAGAGTTCAAGGCCGAGGACGGCGCTTGCACGAACTGGGCCGAATCCTTTTTCTCCCGCCTTCGCCGCGCCGAATGGGGCCAGCATCACCACATAAGCGGCCGGTATCTGGCCTTCTACGCGCGAGAGATGGCGTGGAGGGAGGACAACCGGCGGCAGCCGAACGGTAGCCTGCATGAGATGGCGACGGCAGCCGCGCTGGCGCATCCGGTCAGTCGGATTTGGGTCGGGTATTGGCAGCGGGCGCAGTAATATAGAGGCCGTCAATCATCCTGATCTTGGTCTTTCGGATCGCCTGGGTCTATCGAGAATAATGGAGAATTAATTCCAAGGCGACGATTATATCTTGCTATCGTGGTTGGCAACAAATATTCAGCCTCAGACATATCGGCTATTACGAGCCATTTCCCGTCTTGTGCTTCAATAAGAATGATATTTGACGGCCTGCCATCGTCTGCGTAGCCCACCCCATGCTTCACCATGCAGCCCACAGTCCTCGCCCAGTTGATATACTGGGTGAGGGTAGGATGGTTACCGAAAGGGTTGCTCACAGCACTCAGGCCGCGAGAAGCATCTCGAATTCGACTGAATTGGGACTTCCGTTTGTCGATCCCATCGAGATGAAGGCTGCACGATCTTCGCGCCACATCTTTTGTATGTATTCCGGGGCCGGATTGATTCCCTTAAGCGGCGCGCCATGTCGCTGCATGCTCTGCTCCAACTCAAGACGCAGAGTCATGGTGAAACGGCGCTTCAACGTCTCAAGGTCCGGCGCCTGAGCGCCAATGTCATATTCCAGGCACTGAGCAACCCAGGCATGACCCTCCTTGAACACGACCACACGAAGATTGTTCATTGCTTGTTCCTCCCCGCCCGTTGTGGGGCGGGTCCTAGAGTAATCGGCACGGCTTAGGCACGTCAACGCAGGCCGCAGCCTACCAGCCGCAACCCTAATGAACAGTGATGGTTCCATGCAATATGGACGTTTGACCGGCGCGCGCTACGGCGCGCGTGCATATCTCTTAGAACGCAGTAATGGCCGAACAGGAAACGTCGCGTGATGAATCCCTATCGCGCCACCTCCCACAGCACGAACATCCCCGGCTCCTGTTCCGACCGCACCACGCCTCAGCCATCAAGTTCCCACAGGATATCCGCCCCTTCGGCGCCAGCCTCCCGCACAACCCCATTGGTCCGCTGATACCGCAGCGCCATTCCGACGCGCTTGACCATGTTCCGCCGCATGGCTCGGTCAGTCGTATCAAGCCGTCGTTCGGCGATTATCATCTTTGCGATCTCCGGGGCCGAGACGGGCCGCGCGACGCGCCGCAGAATGTCCAGCACTGTGCGACCCATGGCCCCGAACTCGCCCGGTGTGGGCGCTTTGCGGTACTTTGGCCGGATCGCAGCGATCTCGTATTCCGGATCGAACTGGCGGATGACGGCATCCAGGCACGCCAGATCGGCTTGCAATTGGTGAAGCTCGGTCTGGATGGTGTTGATGCGCCCCGCCAATTCGGCGCGGCGCTGGACAAGGCCGGATAGGACGTGATCGGTCACGGTCGCCTCTGCACTTATTGCAGGGCCATTCTACCCCATGCGTGACCGCTCAGGCAGTAAGCCGTTGGTGTGCTTGCTACCTAACGCCGAAGATATCGGCAAACGGCTCCGCCTGGGTGCCGCCGAAATGCAGCCACAGCCCGTCGGGCAGCGTGCGCAGCGTGCGGCTGCCGGGCAGCTTCAGGAACGGATGGCAAACCCCCGGCGATTCCGTCGGTCGCCCGCGCAGCCAGCGCGGCCGCTCACCGCTGGCCAGTCCGGGCGGACGCTGCGGCCAGGCGCGCAGCCGCGTCCGCACGAGAGCATCAAGCGATTGAGAATCAGCCATCGTCCTTATCCCCCTCGGCTTCAGGCGAGACACCTGATTACCTACGCATCCTAACCCACGAACAGCATTGGAAAAAGTATCCTGTAACGAATTTGCGCCCGTCGCAGCGATAACAATTCGCGATCCACACGTGACCATTTTTATGCATTTTCGTTTCTTAAACGTTGTCTCTGGGACTTGGTCAGGCTGCCAATGTCGCTAAAAGTTGCGTGCGCTAACCACACCGAATCAATAGAGTCAGTTAGCGATCGTTTGTCAAAGGTTGTGTCAACTCTGCGCGTTGACGCGCGCACCCGCGTTCCACTCTTCGCAGAGCGATCCTAAGTAGAATTTAAGATCGTTTGCCCGGCGGCGGGTGGGCCGCCGGGGCTGGAATGGCGCGGCGGGCTCAGCCGCGGGCGGCGAGCGGGGGGTAGTCGCGCTGCGCCGCGCCAGTGTAGAGCTGGCGCGGACGGCCGATGCGCTGCGACGGGTCCTCGATCATTTCCAGCCACTGGCTGACCCAGCCAACAGTGCGGGCGACCGCGAACAGCGCGGTGAACATGCTGGTCGGGAATCCCATCGCCTTGAGGATGATCCCCGAGTAGAAATCGACATTCGGGTAGAGTTTGCGGCTAACGAAATAGTCGTCATGGAGCGCAACGCGTTCCAGCTCGACCGCGAGGTCGAGCAACGGATCGTCCTTGATGCCGAGTTCGGCCAACACCTCGTGACAGGTGCGCTGCATGATCTTGGCGCGCGGATCGTAGTTCTTGTACACCCGATGCCCGAATCCCATCAGGCGGGCGTTGCTATTCTTGTCCTTCACCTTGGCGATGAACTCGGGGATGTGGCGGGCGTGGCCGATCTCCCCGAGCATCTTCAGTACCGCCTCGTTCGCCCCGCCATGCGCCGGCCCCCACAGGCTCGCGATCCCGGCGGCGATGCAGGCGAAGGGGTTGGCGCCGGTCGAACCGGCCAGCCGCACAGTGCTGGTGGAAGCGTTCTGCTCGTGATCGGCGTGCAGGATCAGGATCAGGTCGAGCGCGCGCGCCAGAACCGGGCTGACCCGATATTCCTCAGTCGGCACCGCGAACATCATGTGCAGCAGGTTCTCGGCATAGCCGTACTTGTTCGACGGATACACGAAGGGCTGGCCGCTGGAATACTTGTGTGCCCAGGCAGCGATCGTGGGCACCTTGGCGATCAGCCGGAAAGCGCTGATCCTGCGGTGTTCCGGATCGTTGATATCGAGACTGTCGTGGTAGAAGGCCGACATCGCGCCGACCACGCCGCAGAGCACCGCCATCGGGTGAGCATCGCGCCGGAACCCGTTGAAGAAGCTGCGGATCTGCTCGTGCAGCATGGTATGCCGGATGACCCCCCGCTCGAACACCGCTTTCTGCTCGGCATTCGGCAGTTCGCCGTTCAGCAGCAGGTAGGCGACCTCCAGGAAGGTCGAGTGCTCCGCCAATTGCTCGATCGGGTAGCCGCGATACAGCAGCACCCCGGCGTCGCCGTCGATATAGGTGATCTTGCTCTCGCAGGCGGCGGTGCCGCCATAGCCGGGGTCGAACGTGAAGATGCCGAGATCGGCGTAGAGCTTGCGGATGTCGATGACCGAGGGGCCGGTCGTGCCGGCGATCAGCGGCAGGCTCGCGGTCTGGTTGGTGCCGTCCAGGCTGAGTGTCACGGTCCCGGTACCGGTGTAAGACATGCCGTTCATTGTGTGTTTCCTGTCAGCCGCCGCGCCCTGACCGACTTTGCGGCAGTGCGCAAAATTACGGCGCCGGCTGAGCGAGCGCAACCTTCGCGCTTGCAGCAAATGGCTGTGACGCTGACGCTTTCAGAATGCCGCCGCGGTCCACAGCCCGCGGCCGGCGGCGCGCGCCTCGGCCTCGGCGGCGGCGAGCGCCGCCGCGCCCGGCTCGGCCCGCGCCCAACCGGCAAGGATCACCGCCGCGTTCAAATCGGCATCTCCTGCAATGCAGGTGCCCTGCGGGAACCCGGCCCGGTCGCGGCCGGCGACGCGACACGTCACGCGGCGGTCGCGCAGCAGCCGCGCCAGGCCCTGGGCGGCAGCGGCACCGCAGTCGAACGTCGTGCCGTCGCCGCGGCGGCAGACCCGGCCGCGCGCCGGAGCGACCACGCCGCGCAACCGCACCACGCTGTCCGCCAGGCGCAACGTCTCGCCATCGACCACGGCGACCGCGGACGGTGCCGCCGTCACCGTGAAACCGCCGGCGGTCACGCGGCCATAGGGGGCGGTCGGGCGCAGCAGCAGCCCGAGGCTGCCGGCGAGCAGCACGGCTGCCGCCCCGGCGACCAGCGTCGGGCGCAGTCCCGGTAGCCGGCGCGGCGGCGCGAGCGGGCCGGCGCGGAAAATCCGGCGCTTGCGTTCAATCGGCACGCGCTGCCTCCTGCGTGCGTGAACTCCTCGGGCTGCGTAGCGTGCTCCGTTCCGCTTCGCAACCGCGGCGCTCACCACGTCATCATCGCCCCGAGCGCCTGGCCCGGACCGGGCCGACGCGGCGCGGTTGCCCGCTCCCATTCCTGCACCGGCATAAAGCGTGGGGCGAGTACCTGGTAGGTGCGGCCGAGTCGCCCCCATGCCGCCTCATCCAGCAGCGGCGCGGCCGCCTCCCACTCCTCCAGCACCGGGGCGAAAGCGCTGCGCGTGCGGAACAACCAATCGCGGTGGGCGCGGACGAAGGCGCGGGTGGCATCGAGGGCAGCAAGTGCCGTCGCCACGTCGGCGACATGCGCGTCGATCGCGGCGAATCGCTCGGCGAGATGATCGCAGGCGGTCGCGGTCAGGCGCCTCACCTGGATCAGCGTCGCCTGCCGCTCGACACTGCCGCGCCAATCGACACCGAGCGACTGCACGGTCTGACGCAGGGCGCGCATCGGCGCCAACAGCGTCTCCCGCAGCGCCTCGATGAAGGCGAGTTCGGCGGTCAGCGGCGCCAGCATCGCCGGCTGCACGCCCGTGCCGGCGGCAGGCAGCCGGCGGCGTAGCCGGGCTTCGGCGATGGTATGGTGGCGCGGCTCGGGCGACCAGCTTGCCTCGCCGGTCCGTACCTCGGGCGGCAGCAGATCGCCCAGCCGCAGCCCCGCCACATAGTCGAGCGCATCGGCGATCAGGCCGAGCATCCGCCCGTCCGGGCTGGCATCGGCGATGGCGAATTCCTGCTTCAGCGCCTCCAGCGGCACCACGGCGCGGCGTTCGCCCAACGGCACCACCATGGCCGGCGCCCCGCCCGCCTCGGCGCGACGGAACAGCGGCGGCCCGAGTGCCGTAAAGGCGGGATTGCCGAGTTCGCAGCGTTCGGGAAGCGGGTCGTGCATCGGCGCGGCCTGGATTCGTCTCGAATGACGAGACGCATACCGCCGGTCTGGTAAAGATCGCGAAAACACGCCCGCCGTCGCACAGGACGCGCGGCCATTAACGACCCCCTCAGCTTTGTCCCGGATTCCTGGACGCGCTCCGCTGTCAGGGAGTTTGTGATGCTGCCGGACGTCATCGCCCAGGACCAGGTTCCCGCCCGCTACCGGCTCAGCCCCAGCCGGCGTACCGCCGCGGCTGAGCGGCGGCGGCTGGAGCGCGACCTGGCGACGGCAATGCAACAGGGACGGCTGCTGTTGCACTACCAGCCGCTGCTGGCGCTGGCGAGCGGCGCGGTGCGCGGCGCCGAGGCACTGCTGCGCTGGCCGCATCGCGGACAGGGCATGATCGCGCCGTCGCTGTTCATCCCGATCGCCGAGGAGAGCGGGCAGATCGTGCCGATCGGCGGCTGGGTGCTGCGCGCCGCGTGCTGCGAGGCGCGGCGTTGGCGGCAGCCCTGGGTCGTATCGGTCAATGTCTCGGCACGCCAGATCGCCGCCGGCGTCCTGCTCGGCCAGGTGGCGGCGGCGCTGGGGGAAAGCGGTTTGCCGCCGGAGCGATTGGAGCTTGAGCTGACCGAGTCTCAGCTTCTGGCCGACGACACCGAGACGCTGCTGGCGCTCTCGGCGGTGCGCGATCTGGGCGTCGGCCTGACGCTTGACGATTTCGGCGCCGGTCAGACCAGCCTGTCGGTGCTCAAGCGCCTGCCCCTGACCGCGATGAAGCTGGACCGCGCGCTGGTGCGCGGGCTGCCGGCGGAGCGCGAGGATGCCGCGATCGCCCGCGCGCTGATCGCGACTGCCCATGCTCTCGGGCTCAGCGTCGTCGCCGAGGGCATCGAGACCGAGGCGCAGCGCGCCTTCCTCGCCGCCGCCGGCTGCGACGAGGGTCAGGGCTACCTGTTCAGCGAGGCGGTCCCGCCGGAGCGGCTGCCGGTGCGGTCGCTCATACCGGCGCGGAACTTTGCGTGACAATCCCGGCGCGCGGCCTATCGTGGCGGCAATGCCGCCGATCAGGCGGGCAAACCGGGGGAGAGACGCGTGGCTCAGTTCGTTTCAAGACTGACCGGACTTTGCGGCCTGCTGCTCGTGCCGGCGATCGTTCTGGCCGCGGCGGGGGAGAAGCGATTCCGGCAGTTGACGGTGGAGGAGCTGACACCCGACCAGCACGCGGTTGCCGACGAAGTGCTGAAAGTGTCGAGCCTCGGACTGCAAGGTCCCTACAACGTCATGCTGCGCAGCCCGATCATGGCGAAGCGGATGGTGGCGCTGCTGGATTACCTGCGATTCCACACCTCGGTACCGCGCCGCCTCAACGAATTCGCTATCCTGATCCAGGCGCGGCTATGGACCTCGCAGGTCGAGTGGAAGGCGCATTATCCGCTGGCGCTGAAGGCCGGGCTGGCGGCGCCGGTCGCGGCTGATCTGCTGGCCGGGCGGCGGCCTTCCGGAATGCAGCCCGACGAGGAAGCTGTCTATGATCTCTGCATCGAGCTGGCGACGACCCACGCCCTGTCGGACGCGACATTCGCACGGGCAAAGCAGTTCCTCAGCGACCAGCAGGTGGTCGATCTGGTGACGCTGTCGGGAACCTATGTGACGGTCGCAATGATGCTGGCCGCGGGACGCGAGGGCACGACGGACGGCTCGACGCCGCTGCCCGATCTGGGACCGGGGTGGACGCCGCGCTAGCCGGGCCGCGCGCAGTGGCTCAACTGTACCGTTCCTCCAGCCACGGGTCGGCGTTGTTGTTGTAGCCGCGGGTTTCCCAGAAGCCGGGCCGGTCGCCGACCGCAATTTCGACGCGGCGCACCCATTTCGCCGATTTCCACAGATAGAGGCGCGGGATCAGCACGCGCACGGGCCCGCCATGCTGGCGCGGAATCGGCTTCCCCTCCCAGCTGTGGACCAGAAACACGTCGGGCTGGTCGAACTGGTCCAGCCGGACATTGGTTGTGTAGCCGTCATGGGCATGGAAGATAACGTGGCGGGCCTGCGGTGTCGGCTGCGCGCGCGCCAGCAGCTCGCGCGCGGCGACGCCCTGCCAGTGATTGTCGTAGCGCGTCCACTGCGTCACGCAGTGCATGTCCGAGACGCTCTCGGTCTGCGGCAGCGCCATGAATCCCGCGAAGTCGAGGCTGAGCGGGTTCGCCACCGCGCCGTCGATATCGAGGCGGAATTTGTCCGCCGTCACCTCCGGCTGGATGCCGAGATCCAGCACCGGCCAGTCGGACACCTCGCGCTGGCCGGGCGGCAGGCGGACGGTTTCGCGATCGGCGGTGGTACCGGTGAGCAGGCGCCCTTCGCGCGCCCAGTCCTGCTTGCGCGCGATCAGCTTCTCGCGCGGCCGGCCGGCGGCCTCCTCGGTCATGCGTCTCGCTCCTGCCTGCGGCTCGGGGCAAAGGTAGGGGCGCCGCGCGGCACCGGCAAGGCGGGGCGCCGGCCGCCGTTGTCCTGCCCGGCGCGGTGCGGCTAGCATCGCCACATTCCCGTGAAACCGGGAGGGGAGGATCCATGCCGCGCCACGCCATCACCGCCGCGCTCGTCGCCTGCGCCCTGTTCGCCTGGCAGGGGGCCGCGCGCGCGGCCGACCAGCCGCCGCCCGCGGCCTGCATGAAGCCGATCCCCCCTGGCTCCGCCGATCCGGTGGTGCGCGACGTGCACTTCCACATCACCCAGGGCAGCCCGCTGATCTCAATCACGCTCTGCGTCGCCTCCGGCAACGCCAACGTGCTGCAAGGTGTTGCCGCCAATGTCGGCGTGTTCAGCAAGGACGGCGTGCTGATCAACTACGCCGGCCAGAGCTACACCAATGTCGCACCGCTCACCGACCCCTCCGCCGACGGCCCGAAACTGGTGCTGATGTACGGCGTCGCAATCCAGGTCGATCCGAAATACAATCAGGAATTCGCGCCCGATACCGTGGTGGCGCTGACATCGGTCGCCTGCACCAAGCCTCTGCCGGCCTGCGAGGCCGGCAAGCCGGTGACCACGACCTTCCTGCTGCCGGTGCAGATCGACCATGACCTGCCCAGCAGCAGCCCGCCGCCCAAGTAGTGCGCGCGGGTCAGCCCCCGCTCAGTGTCTGCTCGGCCAGTGTCGCCCAGTAGCTGGCGCCGATCGGCAGGATCTCGTCGTTGAAGTCATAGCGCGGGTGATGCAGCATGGGCTCGGACTCGCTGCGGCCGCCGCCAAGCATGATGTAGCTACCTTGCTTGGCCGCCAGCATGAAGGAGAAATCCTCCCCACCCAGGGTCGGCTTGGGCATCGGCGCGACGCGCGCCTCGCCCGTCACCGCCGCCGCAGCCTTCACCGTCAACGCCGTCGCCGCCTCCTCGTTGACGGTTGCGATGTACGTGCGTTCATAGCGCACCTCCGCGTTCGCGCCGAAGCTCGTGGCGACGCCGGTGGCGACGCGGCGTACGCCGCTCTCCAGGACGTCGCCGATCTCCGGGGCGAACCAGCGCGCGGTGCCGAGCAGCCGCACAGTCTGCGGGATGACATTGTGCGCATGGCCACCGGAGATGTGGCCGACGGTGACGACGCCGGCATCGGCCCCGCCGACGTTGCGCGAGACCACGCTTTGCAGCGCGGTGACGATATGCGCCGCGGTGACGATCGGGTCGATTGTGCGTTCGGGATGCGCGGCATGGCCGCCGCGGCCGGTCACTGTGATCTCGAACTCCGCACAGGCCGCCATGATCGGCCCGTTGCGCCACACGAACGTGCCGGCCGGTATCTGTGGCCAGTTGTGCATGCCGAACACCATGCGCATCGGAAACCGCTCGAACAGCCCCTCCTTGACCATCAGCGCGCCGCCCGCCTGCCCCTCCTCGGCTGGCTGGAAGATCACATAGACGGTGCCGGGAAAATTGCGCGTCTCAGCAAGGTAGCGCGCGGCGCCAAGCAGCATCGTGGTGTGCCCGTCATGGCCGCAGGCGTGCATCACACCGGGCGCCGTGCTGGCATGGGGCAGGCCGGTTTCCTCCATGATCGGCAGCGCGTCCATGTCTGCGCGCAACCCGACCGCATCGTCGCCCGGGCGGCCACGGATCACGCCGACCACGCCGGTGCGGGCGATGCCCGTCACGACTTCATCCACGCCGAACTCGCGCAGCTTCTCGGCGACGATCGCACTGGTGCGGTGCTCCTGGAAACCGAGTTCGGGATGCCGATGGAAGTCGTGCCGCCATGCCGTCATGTCGGCGTGGAACTCGGCGATACGGTTGATGATCGGCATGGCAGGCTCCTCAATTGGCAAAGGTGCGCGCGAGGCCGGTCTCCAGTGGCACCGGCCTGACCCCCAATGTGGCAGACATCGGCGCGATGTCGAATCCCTTGTCCTCCCGCAGCCGGCGAATTTCGGCGGCGGTGATGCGCGGCAGGAACGGCAGCACGGCGGTCAGGGGCGCGAGCGCCATCAGGGGGGCGGCCGGCACGCCCAGGATGCGTGGCCGCGGCAGGCCGGCGGCACGGGCGACCGCGCGCACGAAATCGGCGTAGGGCAGCGCCGCCGGCCCGGCGATGACGAGCGCGCGCGACCCCGCCCAGTCGATGGCCAGCGCCGCCACGATGGCGCGCGTCACGTCGTCCTGGTGGATCGGCTGCACCAGCGCGCGCCCGCCGGCGGGCAACGGGACCACGGGCAGGCGGCGCAGCAAGGCGGCCAGGCGCTGAACATTGTTCTCGCCTGTAGCACCATAGATCATGGTCGGGTGCAGCATCACGCCGGACCGGCCGGAGGCCAGCAGGGCCGCCTCCCCGGCCCGCACGCCATCGCCATGCGCGTCCCGCCAGCGGGAGAAGCGCCGCGTGCTGCCCAGCAGCACCAACCGCGCCGAAGCGGGTGCTGCCGCCAACAGCAATGCTGTCATGCGGGCATGCGCCGTCGAGACGATGCGCGCCGCATCCCGAAGTGCCGCGCCGAGCGCCGCCGCGTCGCGCAGATCCGCCATGCGCGGCGGGGCGAGCAGTGGATGCGGCGGCAGTCCGGTCTGCTGCCAGCGACCGGCATCGCGCACCACCGGTTGCACCGGCACACCGGCCGCGAGCAGCGCGCGCACCAGCGCCGCCCCCGACCGCCCGCCAGCGCCGATCACATGCACGGTTGCGTTCTGTGGTATCATGTTACCACCGACCCAGCCTCTTGACGTGGCGCAGCTCCTTGCGCATAAGCCGCCGCCGAATTGTCGCAAGTGGGGCGGCTGGGACCGATGTTGAAGACGACCGTTTCGCTGAAGCCGGCGGATGTCAAGAAGGACTGGGTGCTGATCGACGCGCAGGGGCTGGTGCTCGGCCGGCTCGCGGTGATCGTCGCCAACCGGCTGCGCGGCAAGCACAAGCCGCAATTTACGCCGCATGTCGATTGCGGCGACAACGTCGTGGTGGTCAACGCCGCCAAGGTGAAGCTGACCGGCAACAAGGCCGGTCAGGCGACGTTCCACTGGCACACCGGCTACCCCGGCGGCATCAAGGGCCGCACCTTGGCCCAGCGCCTCGGCAGCGCGCACCCCGAGCGGGTGCTGGAAAAGGCGGTGGAGCGCATGATCACGCGCGGGCCGCTGCAACGTCAGCAGATGAAGCACCTGCACGTCTATGCCGGCCCCGATCATCCCCATGACGGGCAGCAGCCGCGCCCGCTCGATATTGCCGCGATGAACCCGAAGAACCGGAGAGCCTGAGACGATGTCCGGCACCCAGACCCGCACGCTCGCCGACCTCAAGGATCTCGCGGTTGCCGCCGCGGTGCAGCCGGAGGGTCCGCCGAAGCGCGAACCCAAGCGCGATGCGCTCGGCCGCAGCTACGCCACCGGGCGGCGCAAGGACGCGGTGGCGCGTGTGTGGATCAAGCCCGGCAAGGGCGAGATCAGCGTCAACGGCAAGCGCGTCGGCCAGTATTTCGCCCGTCCGGTGCTGCGGATGCTCATCACGCAGCCCTTCCTGGTCGCCGATCGCTACAACCAGTTCGACGTGTACTGCACCGTCAGCGGCGGCGGGCTGTCCGGTCAGGCCGGCGCGGTGCGGCACGGCATCAGCCGCGCGCTGACACATTACGAGCCGGACCTGCGCGCGATTCTCAAGGCCGCCGGGTTCCTGACCCGCGACAGCCGCGTGGTGGAGCGCAAGAAATACGGCCGCGCCAAGGCCCGCCGTAGCTTCCAGTTCAGCAAGCGATAACGCGGATCAAGGGTCGCCGGGGGACGTTCGGCCGGGCGGGAACAGCCTGAGGCTGCGCCGACCCGCTTGCGCCCGCCGGCCCACGCGTGGAAGCTGCGGGGACGAGCGGAGACGGGGCCATGCCAACCACCCTGCGCGTGTTCATCGACGGCGAGGCCGGCACCACGGGCCTGGGCATCCGCGACCGCCTGCGGGCGCTGCCGGCAATCGAGCTGGTCAGCGTCCCCTCCGAACACCGCAAGGACACCGCCGCGCGGCGGGAGGCGATGGCGGCATCCGACCTCGCCGTGCTCTGCCTGCCCGACGCGGCGGCGCGGGAGTCCGTGGCGATCGCCGATAACCTCGGCGCGAGCGCGCCAAAACTGCTGGACGCCAGCACCGCGCATCGCACTGCTCCCGGCTGGACGTACGGGTTCGCCGAACTCGACGCCGACCAGGCCGCGCGCATCGCCGCCGCGCGCCGGGTCGCCAATCCCGGCTGCTACGCCACCGGTGCGATTGCGCTGCTGCGCCCGCTGGTCGATGCCGGGCTGCTGCCGCGCGACTATCCGGTGAGCATCAACGCGGTCAGCGGCTATTCCGGCGGCGGGCGTGCCATGATCGAGGCGCATGACGCCGCCGGCGGCCCGGCGTTCGAACTCTACGCGCTGGGGCTGGCGCATAAGCACCTGCCCGAAATCCACGCCTACGCGCGGCTCGGACGACGGCCCATCTTCGTGCCCTCGGTTGGGCATTTCCGCCAGGGAATGCTGGTCTCTGTGCCGCTGTTTCTCGATCATCTCACTGGTCGTACCCATGTCGCCGACCTGCACGATGCGCTGGTCGCGCATTACCGCGCCACCGCGCAGGTGCGTGTGCTGCCGCCAACAGCCGAGTTGCGGCTGGACGCGGAGGAGCTGAACAACACCGACCTGATGGAGCTTCGCGTGTTCGGCAGCGAGGCGCACGGACATGCGGTGCTGGTCGCGCGCCTGGATAATCTCGGAAAGGGTGCGTCAGGAGCGGCAGTGCAGAACATTGCACTGATGCTCGGGCTCGAAGTGCCGCTGGCGACGGAGCCGGCACATGCGTGACGGACCGGCCTTCACGCTCGACGGGGTAACGCCGCGCATCGCGGCCGATGCCTTCGTCGCACCCAGCGCAGCGCTCATCGGCGACGTGGAGATCGGCGCCGAGAGCAGCGTGTGGTTCCATTGCGTGCTGCGCGCCGACACCGCCCCGATCCGCGTCGGCCGGCGCAGCAACATCCAGGACGGCACGATCGTGCATGTCACCGGCGCCGATCTTGCAACCATCATCGGCGACGAGGTGACGATCGGACACGCTGCGGTGGTTCACGCCTGCACTCTGCACGACCGCGCTTTCGTCGCGATCGGGGCGACCGTGCTGGACGGTGCGGTGATCGAGGAAGGCGGCGTGCTCGCCGCCGGCGCGCTGCTGACGCCGGGCAAGCGCATCGGCCGCAACGAGCTGTGGCAGGGTTCGCCGGCGCGGCTGGCACGCGTGCTGTCGGCGGAGGACCGGGCACGCTTCGATTCCGTCGTGCCGCATTACGTTGCCATGGCGGCACGCTATCGCGCCGGGTTGAGCAGCGGCTGACTGCCGCCGACCCTCGGCGCAACCGCCGCCTGTCCGGCTCATCGCGCGCTGCGCCGAGCCAGCGCAATTTCCGGCAGGCGCGGACCGCCGTGTTCCCGCAGATTGGGCGTGGCACCACAGAGGGAACATTCCGATGGCCGGATTTCGCTGCCTGCCGATCGAGTCCGCGACTGTCGAACGGTTCCGCCGCACCGGCACCGACGATCGCGGCAACACCGTGCTGGTCATGCAGCGCGAGGCGGGACCGTGCCGCAACTGTCTGCGCGACGCCGTGGCGGGTGAGCCGCTCCTGCTCGGTGCCTACGATCTGCCGGCTCCGCGTGGAATCTACTGGACGCCAAGCCCGGTGTTCGTGCACGCGCACGACTGCCCCCGCTTCACACAGGCGGACACGATCGCGCCGATCATTCGTGGCCGGCTGGTGTCAGTGCGAAGCTACGACGCCGCCGGCATGTGCCTCTACGACCTCGGTGAGGTCTGCGACGGCGACGATGTGGAAACACCGCTGTTCCGCGCGCTGGCGGATAAGCGGGCGCAAACCGTCAACATTCACACCGCCCGTCCCGGCTGTCTGCTCTGTCGCGTGGAACGCGCCTGAAGGCTGCCGATCAACTTGCCTGCACCTTGACGTAGCTGCCGGGCGCATCCTCGATCGGCGCAAGCTTGCCGTCGCCGGGCACGCGCGCCTTCACCTGCCGTTTGTCCAAGGCACTGACCCAGCGGTGCCAGTCCGGCCACCAGGAACCGGCGATCTCGGTCGCGCCGGCGAACCACTGCTCTGGCTGGGGCGGCAGGTCGCGGTTGATCCAGTGGCTGTACTTGCCACCGTCGGGCGGGTTGACCACACCGGCGATGTGCCCTGACGCGGCCAGCACGAAGCGGTTCGGCCCACGAAGCATTTGCGTGCCGCGATAGGTGGCGCGCCACGGCGCGATGTGGTCCTCCCGCGTCGAGAGGAAATAGGCCGGCACGGTGATGCGCCGCAGGTCGATCGGCGTGCCGGCCAGCGAGATGCCGCCCGGCTCGATCATCAGGTTTTCCTGATACATGTTGCGCAGATAGAAGCTGTGCATCCGCGCCGGCATCCGTGTCGAATCGCTGTTCCAGTACAGCAGGTCGAACGGGAACGGGTCGTTGCCGAGCAGGTAGTTGTTGACCACGAACGACCAGATCAGGTCGTTGGCGCGCAGCATGTTGAACGTCGTGCCCATCTCGCTGCCTTCGAGGTAGCCGCGCCGGTTCATCTTGTCCTCGAGCATCTTGATCTGCTCTTCGTCGATGAACACGTTCAGCTCGCCCGATTCGCGGAAATCCATCAGCGTGACGAAGAACGTCGCCGATTTGATGCGCGTGTCGTCATGGGCCGCCATCCACGCCAGCGTGCATCCGAGCAACGTGCCGCCGAGGCAGTATCCGATGACGTTGCAATCGGTCTCCCCGGTCGCCGCCTCGATCGCCGACAGTGCATCCAGCACGCCCTCGGTCATGTAGTCGTCGAAACCCTTCTCGGCGAGCCGCTCGTCGGGGTTGACCCAGCTCACCATGAACACGGTATGACCCTGGCTGACTGCCCAGCGCACCAGGCTATTCTTGGGCCGAAGGTCGAGGATGTAGAACTTGTTGATCCAGGGCGGAATGATGAGCAGCGGGCGCTTCAGCACCGTCTCGGTGTTCGGCGCATACTGGATCAGTTGCATCAGGTCGTTCTGATAGACCACCTTGCCCGGCGAAACGGCGATGTTCTCGCCGATGCGGAAGGCATCCATGTCGGTCATCTTGATGCGCAACTGGCCTTTGCCCCGCTCGAGGTCGGTGAGCAGGTTGTTCAGCCCGCGCAGCAGGTTTTCCCCGCCGGTCTCCGCGGTCTTGCGCAGTACCTCGGGATTGGTGAGCAGGAAATTGCTGGGACTCATCGCATCGACGAACTGTCGGGCGTAGAAGTCCACCTTCTGTGCCGTGTGCGGATCAAGCCCATCCACATGCGCGACCACGTCCTGCACGTAGCGCGCCGAGAGCAGGTACGACTGGCGGATAAAGTCGAAGACCTCGTTCTCCTTCCATGCATCGTCGCGGAACCGGCGGTCCCTTGGGTCGCCCTCGATCACCGTGACGCTGTCCATGCCCATCATGCGCCGCGCGGTGTTTTGCCAGAGCGACATGTAGTCCTGCCAGAAGCCGATCTGCGCCTGCATCAGCTTGGCCGGGTTGGACATCAGCTTGGCGGTCATCTCCAGGAACGCGCCGCCGATGTTGAGCGGGTCGGCACCGGAGCTGCCACCCTCCTCCGACTGCCGCTTCAGCCACTCGCCGACGATGCGCTGCGACCGCTCGGCGATGTCGGCCATCGAGCGGCCGACCTCGGCCGGGTCGGGGAGCCGGAAGGGGACCTGGTCCGGCTTCTGGGCATCGGCCATCGCGGCGTCCTTTCGTCCTTGGGGCGGCGCTGCTAGATCTGGGCGGTGCGCCGGCCCGATGACAGGGCGGGCGCCATGCCAGGGCAGGGCCACCCCGACACATGAAGCGTGCAGGCTGTTGCGGTGTTAGCCTTGGCCCAAGCGGCGTTCAAGCGCGGCTGCCGCTGGTCGCCCCTGCGCTGGCGCTGGTGCTCGGCGGTTGCGTGGCGCCGCCGTCGTTCAATCCGGTGGACTGGTACCATGCGCAGGTTGGGGGCGAGATCGCCCTGACCCGGCCGCCACCGCCCAACGCCGACGCGCCCTACCCCAATCTCGGCACCATGCCGCCTCGACCGCCGGCGACGAACCTAGCGGCGCAGGAACAGGTCGCCAGCACGCTGCAGACGGACCGCGGCAGCGCGCAGTACGCCAACGTCGCCGAACCGATCCCTACCCTGCCACCACCGGCTGAGCGTCCCGCGCCGCCGCCGGTCGCCGCGGCCGGCAGCGATGACGAGCAGCCCAATGCCTCCCTGCAGGCCGCCAACGCCCCGCCGCCTCCAGCTTCCGTGCCGGCAGCGACGCCGGCTCCAACTCCGGCCCCGATGCCGACATCACACACCGGTCCCGTCGCGGCGCCTCCGGCCGCGGCGGTCATGCCTGCGGTGGCGATGCCGGACCTGCCGCCGGCACCGCCGGCGCCGCCACGCCTGACCGGCGTGGCGATCCCTGCGATGATTCCCCCGACGCCGCCACTGGTGCCGCCGCCTCCGCCGCCCGCGCCGCCGCCAGCGCCGGGCGCTCCGGTCGCCATCGCATTCCCCGCCGCGTCCGCCATCCTGCCGGCGGCGGGAATCGCGACGTTGCGCGGCATGGCCCAGCACCGTGGCGCCCGGGGGATCGCGGTCACCGGCTTCGGCGACGCGACCGGCGACAGTATCGCCGCCCAGATCGCCGCACTGCCGCTGGCGCTCGACCGGGCGCGAGCGGTCGCGGCCAGTCTGTATGCGCTCGGCGTGCCACCCGCCGCGGTGCGCATCGCTGCCTTGCCCTCGGGTGGCGGCGCCGCGGCGCGGTTGGTGGACTGAGCACGAGATTGCCAGACTCGGCCGCCCTGTTCCTCTACACTGCGCTCGACCGTTCCGGACCCCGCACCATGCCCGATGAGTTCCACCGCATCCGCCGCCTGCCGCCCTATGTGTTTGCCGAGGTCAATGCCGCCAAGGCCCGCGCCCGTGCCCGCGGCGAGGACATCATCGACCTCGGCATGGGCAACCCGGACAGCGCGACGCCGCCGCACATCGTCGCCAAGCTGGTCGAGGCGGTGCAGGACCCGCGCAGCCATCGCTACTCCACGAGCAAGGGCATCCCCGGGTTGCGCCGGGCGCTGGCCGGGTACTACCAGCGGCGCTTTGGGGTCCAACTCGACCCCGAAACCGAGGTGATCGCCACGCTCGGATCCAAGGAGGGGCTCGCCAACCTCGCCGCCGCGATCACCAGCCCCGGCGACACCATCCTGGTGCCCAACCCGTCCTACCCAATTCATCAATTCGGTTTCATCATTGCCGGCGCCGCCGTCCGGAGCATTCCCGCCACGCCGGACGCCGACATGCTGCAGGCGCTTGACCGCGCGGTGCGCCATTCGGTGCCCAAGCCGACGGCGCTGATCGTCAATTTCCCGTCCAATCCGACCGCGTATCTCGCCGATCTCGACTTCTACCGTGAGATTGTAACGTTCGCGCGTCGTCATGAAATCTGGGTGATGTCCGACCTCGCCTACGCGGAAATCTATTTCGGCGACAAGGTGCCGCCATCGATCCTGGAGGTCGAGGGGGCGAAGGACATCGCGGTCGAGTTCACCAGCCTGTCGAAAACCTACTCGATGCCCGGCTGGCGCATGGGATTCGCCGCCGGCAACCGCAAGCTCATCACTGCGCTCACGCGCATGAAGTCGTATCTCGACTACGGCGCCTTCACGCCGATCCAGGTCGCGGCGACGGCCGCGCTGAACGGGCCACAGGATTGCGTGGCCGAAATGCGGGCGCTGTACCGCGAGCGGCGTGACGTGCTGATCCGTGGCCTGCACGCGGCCGGCTGGGAGGTGCCTTCGCCCGATGGCTCGATGTTCGCCTGGGCACCGATCCCGCCGCGGTTTGCGCATCTCGGCAGCCTGGAGTTCAGCAAGCAGCTTCTTGCGCGCGCCAAAGTCGCTGTGGCACCGGGCATCGGCTTCGGCGAGCACGGCGACGGGCATGTGCGGATCGCGCTGGTGGAGAACACGCACCGGCTGCGCCAGGCGCTGCGCAGCATCCGCGCCTTCCTTCAGGCGGACAATGCCTCGCCGTCCGAGCCGCAACTGGTCGGTGCGGCACCATGACGCGTCCGCTCTCGGTCGCGCTCGCCGGCCTGGGCACGGTGGGGACCGGTGTGCTGACGCTGCTCCGCCAGAACGCGGAGATCGTGGCCGCGCGCGCCGGACGGCCGATCGCGGTCACGGCGGTCTCGGCGCGCGACCGCACGCGCGACCGCGGCACCTCGATCGCCGGCCTGCGCTGGTTCGACGATCCGGCGGCGCTCGCCGCTGATCCGTCAGTCGATGTCGTCGTGGAGGTGATCGGCGGCTCGGACGGCATCGCGCGCGCGGTCGTGCAGGCCGCGATCAGCGCGCGCAAGCCAATCGTGACCGCCAACAAGGCCCTGCTCGCGGTGCATGGCGCCGAACTGGCCGCCGAGGCCGAACGCGCGGGCGTGCCGCTTGCATTCGAGGCGGCAGTGGCCGGCGGCATTCCCGTCATCAAGGCGCTGCGCGAAGGGCTGGCCGCGAACCGCATCGCGCGCGTCGCGGGCATCCTCAACGGCACCTGCAACTACATCCTGACCGTGATGCGCGAACGCGGCCGCGAATTCGCCGAAGTGCTCGCCGAGGCGCAGAAACTCGGTTACGCCGAGGCCGATCCGAGCTTCGACGTTGACGGGATCGACGCCGCCCATAAGCTGGCGATTCTGGCCGCGCTCGCTTTCGGCCGGCCGGTCGCGTTCGACGCGGTTCATATCGAGGGTATCCGGCACGTCTCTGCCCTCGACATCGCCTTCGCCAACGAGCTTGGCTATCGCATCAAGCTGCTCGGTCTGGCGCGGCAGACCGAAGCGGGGATCGAGGCACGCGTGCATCCCTGCATGGTGCCGCAATCCTCGCCTTTGTCGCGTGTCGATGGCGTGTTCAACGCGGTGGTGGCGGAAGGCGACTTCGTCGGCCGCGTCATGCTGGAGGGCCGCGGTGCCGGCGCCGGCCCGACTGCCTCCGCCGTTGTTGCCGACCTGATCGACCTCGCGCGCGGGCGGCTGACGCCGGTATGGGGCGCGCAGTCGGGCGCATTGTCCGATGCGCCTTCGGTTCCGATGACGGCACATGTCGGCTGCTATTACCTGCGCCTGATGGTGGTCGATCGTCCCGGCGTGATCGCCGACGTGACCGCGGCGCTGCGCGATGCCGGGATCTCCCTGGAGAGCATGCTGCAACGCGGCCGCAGTCCTGGCGAGGCAGTGCCAGTTGTGCTGGTGACGCATGAGACGCGCGAATCGGCAATGCGCGACGCGCTCGGCCGCATCGGCGCGCTGGACGCCGTGCTCGAAGATCCCGCCGTGATCCGTATTGAACCGGCGTGAGCCGAGGAGTACTCCGATGAGCGCAGCCGTACCCGACCCCGCAATCCTGGAGAGTGAGCGCCAAACCGACCGCAATCTCGCGCTGGAACTGGTGCGCGTTACCGAGGCGGCGGCGCTGGCGGCGAGCCGCTGGATGGGACTGGGCAAGAAGAACGAGGCCGACGGCGCCGCCGTTGAGGCGATGCGCCGCGCGTTCGACGCGGTCGAGATCGACGGAACAGTCGTGATCGGCGAAGGAGAGATGGACGAGGCGCCGATGCTGTATATCGGCGAGAAGGTCGGCCGCGGCGGCCCGCCGATGGACATCGCCGTCGATCCGCTGGAGGGGACCACGCTGACCGCGAAGGGCAGCGCGAATGCGATCTGCGTGATCGCGCTGGCCGAGCGCGGCAACTTCCTGCACGCGCCCGACATCTATATGGACAAGATCGCGGTGGGCGGAGGGTTACCGGCCGGCGTGGTCGATATCGACGACCCGCCGGCGAAGAACCTGCGCAACCTGGCGCGCGCCAAACGCTGCGATGTTTCCGACCTGGTCGCCTGCATCCTGGACCGCGAACGCCACGCGGAACTGATCGCGAAAACCCGCGAGGCCGGCGCGCGCATCACGCTGATCAGTGACGGCGACGTGGCCGGTGTGATCGCGACCGCGCATCCCGACAGCGGAGTCGATATCTACATGGGCTCCGGTGGCGCGCCGGAGGGCGTGCTGTCGGCGGCGGCCCTGCGCTGCGTCGGCGGACAGATGCAGGGTCGGCTGCTGTTCGAGAACGACGGGCAGCGCGAGCGAGCGCGCGCAATGGGCGTCTCCGACCCCAATCGCGTGTTCGCGATCTCCGACATGGCGCGCGGCGAAGTAATGTTCGCAGCGACCGGGGTCACCCCCGGCGCAATGCTGCGCGGCGTCCGCCGCTCCGGCCAGGGCGCGGTGACGCATTCGGTCGTGATGCGCAGCAAGTCCGGCACGGTGCGCTACATCGAGGCGCACCACAGCTACGCGACTAAGCTGTGGGCGGCGCTTTGAGGTGGATGTTCCGCCAACCGACCGCACGGTCCTCGGCGTCGCGCGCAGCCTGACCGGGCGGCGCTGGGTGTGGCGGCCAGCCGAGGACCGCGTTGGCCTGGGCATCGCGCAGTCGCTCGGTGTCCCGGAGATCGTCGGTCGCCTGCTCGCCGCGCGCGGCATCGGGCTTGAGGACGCCGCGTGCTTCCTGGAACCGACGCTGCGCGCGCTGCTACCCGACCCGAGCGTCCTGGCCGACATGGACGCGGCGGCAGCGCGGCTGGCCGAGGCGGTGCGCGGCGGCGAGACAGTTGCCGTGTTCGGCGATTACGACGTGGACGGCGCGTGCAGCGGCGCGCTGATGGTGTCGCTGCTGCGCCAACTCGGCTGCGAGGTGATCGCATACGTGCCCGACCGGCTGACCGAGGGCTATGGCCCCAACCTGCCAGCGCTGCAATCGCTGCTCGCGCGCGGTGCGACGCTGGTCGTGTGCGTCGATTGCGGCACCGCAGCGGGCGCGGTGCTCGGCGCACTGCGGGGGCAAGCCGACGTGCTTGTGCTCGACCACCACAAGAGCGAGGGGCCGCCGCCACCGGTGCTGGCGACCGTGAATCCGAACCGACTCGATTGCGGCTCCGGGTTGACCGGGCTGTGCGCAGCCGGAGTTGCCTTTCTGACCGCGGTGGCAACGGTGCGGGCGCTACGCCGCGGCGGGTTCTTCGGTGCGGGGCAAGAGCCGGACCTGCTGGCGCTGCTCGACCTGGTGGCGCTGGCGACGGTGTGCGATGTGATGCCGTTGACCGGGCTGAATCGCGCGCTGGTCACCCAGGGATTGAAGCTGATGGCCCGGCGTGGCCGGCCCGGCATCGCGGCCCTGCTGGAGGTGGCGCAGGTGCGCGACCGACCGAGTGCGGTGACGCTTGGCTACGCGCTCGGCCCGCGAATCAACGCGGCGGGACGGATCAGCGAGGCCGATCTGGGCCTTCGCCTGCTGCTGGCCGGCGACCCGGTGGAGGCACGCGGACTGGCGGCGACACTGGACGCCGTGAACCGCCAACGCCAGGTGGTCGAGGCATCGATGCTCGACGCTGCGATGGAGGCCGCGGCGGCACAGATCGCGGCCGGCCGCGCGACACTGGTCGTGGCCGGGGCGGAGTGGCACCCCGGCGTGGTCGGTATCGTCGCCGGGCGGCTGAAGGAACGGTTCAATCGCCCGGCCTGCGTGGCCGGCATCGCCGATGGGGTGGCCAAGGGATCGGGTCGGTCGGTGCCAGGCATCGATCTCGGGGGCGCGGTGATCGCGGCGCGGCAGGCTGGGCTGCTGGCGACCGGTGGGGGACATGCCATGGCCGCCGGGTTTTCGCTGCCCGCGCCACAGGTGGCCGCGTTCCACGCGTTCCTGGACGAGCGGCTGGCGTCGGCGGCCTTGCTTCCCTCGGTCGCCGACCTCGTAGTAGAGGGCACCCTGGCGGTTCCCGCCTGCACGACCGAACTGGCACAACATCTGGCGCGGATGGCGCCGTTTGGACCGGGCAACGAGGAGCCGCTGCTGATCCTGCCGCGCGCGCGGGTGGTTCGAGCCGATCGGGTCGGCAAGGAAGGCACAACAATCCGCGCGTTCGTCGAGGGCGAGGGTGGCGGGACAAGGCTGAAGGCGGTGGCCTTTCGCGCCAAGGATGGGCCGCTGGCCGAGGCCCTGCTGGCGCGCGGCGGCCTGCCGCTGCATCTGGCCGGGCATCTGCGCGCCGAGGAATGGAACGGCAGCGCGAGTCTAACTTTCGTAGTGAACGACGCCGCGACGGTGTAAGTATGCGACTGGAAAGTCGCGCGCATATCGCAGAACTCATGCAACGGTCTGGAAATGCGTATTGCATTCAACGTAGCAATGATGATCAGAAGATCGATCGATACCAGGGGAACCTGCCGCACAGTACTCCGGATTCCGGCATCTCTGATACGGACATACATAAATCGCGCCTGTTTTGGGATTGGCCGCCGTTGCGTCGGGGCGCCATCCCTGTCTTGATGTGCACAGTCGAACTTTGTAAACCAAACGATAAATGAAGCCGCGTCCGAGCAAGCCGCCAGAGCGTGACGGCAGCCGCAACGCGGTCGGGACGGCTCTGCGTCGTCCCTGGGGCTGTTGATGGCGCACGCGAATCCTGCGGGAGAGGGATCGAACGAAGGACTCTGGCGCTTCCGTGCGCTCCTCGTCGCGGTCTTTGTCTTCCCGCTGCTGACATTCACTGCCGTCGCGTGGGTGGACCGCGCGGGCGTACTCGCGCAGGCCGAGCGGGAGGCTGCCGAAGTTGCAGAAATCTCGGCGCAGAACGCGCTGAACGTACTACAGACGCACGAACTGGTCGCATCTGTTGTCAGCGAGCATATCGCCGGGATGAGCTGGGCGGATATCGGCAGTTCCGCCGCCGTGCACGAGTATCTGGCCCGCGTGGACGACGCCTATCCGCAAATGAAGGGCATCTGGCTAGTCGATCGATTCGGCGTCATCCGCAATTCAAGCCGCCTGTTTCCGATCGACCCGGTCAGCGTGGCGGACCGCGACTATTTCGTTGCGCTGCGTGACCACGATTCGGGCATCTTCATCGGCGAATTGGTGCTCAACCGGGTGTTCGGGGAGCCAAATTTCAACATCGCCCGGCGCCGCACCTCCGCGAACGGAGAGTTCGATGGCCTTGTCGTGGTCACGGCAGTGCAGAGTCACCTCGCGAAGTTCTGGCAAGCGGTATCGCCGGCACCGGGCAACGTCACAGCCCTGGTACGGGCCGACGGTATGATCCTGGCGCGTCAGCCGGAGATCCGCCCGGAGGCCGCGCGGCTGCCGCCCAACTCGCTGGTACTTCGCGCGACGCGCTCGGGCGTGGAGCGGGGCATGTTCCGTGCCACCTCGCCCGTGGACGGCGTGGAGCGGTTCTATGCGCTGCGCCGGATTGACGGCTATGATGAGTACATCGTCCACGGCGTCGCCGTGGCAACGGCCCTGGCGCGGTGGTATGCGGATTTGCGCCTGCTCGGCAGCGTGTTTGCGATCGCAGGCGTGGCGCTCACGTTCACCGCGGCGCTCGCGCTACGGCAGGCGCAACGCGAGAGGGTCGCCACCGCCCGGTGGCGTTCGGCGGCACAGTTGGCCGACGACGAACTGCAGCGGCGCACGGCGGTCGAGGCGCAGCTTCGGCAAAGCCAGAAACTCGAAGCACTGGGGCAGATGGCCGGCAGCATCGCGCACGACTTCGGCAACCTTCTCACTGTCGTCATCGGGAATCTTGACCGGCTGAAGGCGCGTCTGACTGATCCGGAATTCATGCGCCCGCTGCGGTCAGCCTCGGATGCGGCCGAGCGGGGTGCGCAGGCGATCCGTGCCCTGCTGGCCTTTGCCAGACGCCAGCCGCTGCGCCAGGAAACCTGCGACCTCAACGTGACCTTGCAATCCATGCGGCCGCTGCTGCAGCAGGGGCTCGGCGCCCGGTGCCAGTTGGTGCTTGATCTCGCGGCCGAGACTTGGCCTGTGACCGTGGACGTCAATCAGCTCGAAATGGCGATGCTGAACCTGACCGTGAACGGGCGCGACGCGATGCCGAAAGGCGGCACCCTGCGCATCGCGACTGTCAACACGCGGCTGAACGGCGATCCGCCGGGTCTCGACGGCGAGTTCGTGCGACTGAGCGTGGCCGACTCAGGCACCGGGATGCCGCCCGACATCGCCGCGCGCGTGTTCGAGCCGTTCTTCACCACCAAGCCGGCCGGCAAGGGAACGGGACTCGGACTTAGTCAGGTCTATGGTTTCGCCACGCAGTGCGGCGGCACGGCAACGCTTGACAGCATTGTCGATCACGGAACGACGATCAGCCTGTATCTTCCCAGGGCCCGCTCAGACGCATCGTCCGATACCGTTGCAGGCGGTGGCGGCGCCGATACCGGCAACGGTCCAAGGGGAACGGCCGCGGTGAAGGAGGGCTGAGGGCGGCACGGGGTGCATTGAACCGTTTAGCACGCTGCGCCATCATGCGCTGCTAGGCGTTTCCACGCGGGTCACATACGAAAACAGATGGAGGGAATGATGGAACGTCGTATCCTGCTACAGGGCATGGCCGGTGCCGCCGCGCTAGGGTTGCTGCCCAGGACTTCGCCTCGCGCCGCCGAAAAGACAGTGGTCTATCTCACGCCCGGGCTCGACCTGCCATTCTGGCGCTATCTCTCGAAGGGTATCGAGAATACAGTCAAGCCCGCCGGATACGGCTTTACAGCGCTGGACAGCCACAACAACGCCGCGACCCAGCTCAAGAACGCGCAGGACGTGATTGCGCGCGGCGTCGCCGGAATCTGCATTTCGCCGACCGACAGCTCGACCGCACCGGCGGTGCTCGGGCTGGCGCAGAAGGCCGGCATTCCGGTGATCGTCTCCGACATCGGCACCAATTCCGGCGAATACGTCTCCTTCGTGATTTCCGATAACTTCGAGGGGGCGTACGGCATCGGCAAGGTGCTGGGCGAGCACCTGAAGGCCAAAGGCTGGACGGACGGTTCCGTGGGCCTCGTGACCATCAGCCAGGCGCGCAAGAACGGCCAAGCGCGCACTGCAGGCTTCCGTAAAGCGATGAAAGAAGCAGGGATCACGAAAGAGGCCGGCTTGCAGCAGATGCAGTCCTACACGGCCGACGAAACCTTCAAGTTCGTGCAGGACATGCTGACCGCGAATCCGAACATGCGCGGCCTGTTCGTGCAGACTGACCAGCCGACCACAGGCGCGCTGCGTGCGATCAAGGCGGCGCGGCGCGAGGGACAGGTGCTGGTTGCCGCGTTCGACGGAACACCCGAACTCGTGAAGCTCATCAAGTCCGGCCAGGTGGTCGGATCGGGAATGCAGCAGCCCTACCAGATGGGCGTGGAATCGGCGAAGGCGCTGCTGGCGCACTACAAGGGCGAGCAGGTGCCGCGCGAGACTTCGGTGCCGATCCTGGTCGTCACCAGCGAGAACGTCGAAAAGCTGTTGCCGACCATCAAGCAGACCGTGTTCGCAGGCGAACTCTGATGGTCATGCCGGCGCCGCGCGTCGATGCGGCGCCGGCGCCGCTGCTGGTGGCACGGGGCATCGACAAGACCTTCGATCGTACGCGCGCGCTGATCGGTGCCGATCTGCGGCTCGATGCGGGAGAGGTGCATGGCCTGCTCGGCGCCAACGGCGCGGGCAAATCGACGCTTTCACGCGTCATCAGCGGACATGTCCGACGCGACCGCGGCGAGATTGCGTGGCGAGGTATCGCCCTGGACGCGCGCAACGCCCGCGAGGCGATCGGCGCGGGGATTGTAATGGTCACGCAGGAGACCAGCCTCGCGCCCGACCTGTCTGTGTTGGAAAACATCTTCCTGCCCGAACTCGCACTGCCGGGGCGGCTGCGCTATGGCGCGCTCCGCCAGCGCGCGCGCGACATCCTTAACAGTCTCGGACAGGAAAGTGCGCTGCCGTTGGATATGGAGGTTCGCGCCCTGTCGATCGCGCAGCGGCAACTCGTCGAGATCGCCAAGGCACTGGCGCAGGATGCATCCCTGATTATCTTCGACGAACCAACCGCCTCCCTCAGCCCAGGCGAGGTGGAACGCCTGTTCGACGTGATGACGCGATTGCGTGCGGATGGACGCGCGCTGGTGTTCGTCTCACACCGGTTGGAGGAGGTGTTCGCGATTACCGACTGCGTGACCGTGATGCGCGAGGGGCGCACGGTCACACAATCCGTGCCGACAGCGACGCTGACGCAATCCGACCTGGTGCGGCTGATGGTCGGGCAGGATCTCGCACGCGCGCAGTATCGCCGCGCAGCCGCGGCTGCCGGCGATCGCACGCGCGTGCTGGAGGTACGACATCTGCGCGCCGCGCCGATGGTGCGCGACGTATCGTTCACGCTTCATGAGGGCGAAATCCTGGGCCTCGGCGGGCTGGTCGGCGCCGGCCGGTCGGAGACGCTGGAGGCGATCTTCGGCCTGCGTCGGCCAGATTCCGGGGAGATCCGCCTGCACGGAAGGCAGTTCACGCCCCGTCGTCCGGTCGCGGCGATCCGCGCCGGCATCGGCTTCGTCCCGGAGGACCGGCGTGGCCAGAGCATCGTGCCGGATTTTTCCGTGCGCGAGAATTTGCTGCTTGGACATTTGTCGGCGCATCGCGGTTTTGGCCTGGGCTATCGGGCGCGCGACCGCCGCGTGGCAGACCTGCTGCGTCAACTCGACCTGCGCAGCGATCGGCTTCTCGACGTCAGTATGCTGAACTTCTCCGGCGGCATGCAGCAGAAGATCATCATCGCCCGCTGGCTGCTGCTGGAACCACGCGTCCTGCTGCTTGATGAACCGACCAAGGGCGTGGACATCGGGACACGCAGCTCGATCTACGCCATCCTGCGTGATGCGGCCGACCGGGGCGCAGCGGTTCTGGTGGTGTCGTCGGATTTCGAGGAGCTGCTGGGACTGTGCGAGCGCATTGTGGTGATGAGTGACGGCACGTCGATTGCTGAACTGGAAAGCGACGTGCTTGACGAGACTAAACTGACGATGTTCGCCGCCCCCCGTAGCTCCATGGAGATCACGTCGCAATTGCTCCGCACGCTTGCCGGGGAGACCGGCGGAGCGGCCTATTGGGTGCTTCTGGACAGCGAGCGGCTGTTCTGCCTTGCCCGCGCCGGCGGGGACGGCGACGCCGATCCCGGTTTCGCCGCTGGCGCCACGCCGCGCATCGGCGATACGCGGATCCCGACCGCCCTCGCCGCCGATGCCGGCCATTTCGTCGCCGAGCCCGGCGGTGCGCGCCGGACGCTGCTGGTGCGGGTTCAGAGCCATCGTGGCCACGAGCTCGGCTGGATCGGCCTGACCGTCGCGGGCACCTCGACACCCGATCCAGCCGCCATCGCGCAGCGCGTTCACGAGCAATTCGCGCGGGCGGCCTGAACATGTCGCAAGCCACCCTTGGGCCAAGCCCCGCCGCCGCGCTGATCCGCCGCCTCGGCCGGCGGCTCGAGGTGCGGATGCTCGCGCTGGCGTCGGTCGTCTTCGTCGGCCTTTCGCTCGCCTCGCCGTTCTTCCTGCAGACCAACAACCTACTCAACCTGCTCGATCAGTCGGTGGTCACGGGTATCGTGTCGATCGGAATGACCTTCGTGATCCTGACGGGCGGCATCGATCTGTCGGTGGGCTCGGTGCTTGGCTTCACCGCCGTGCTGATGGGCCTGACGATGCCGCATTATGGCATCCCCGCGGGCATCGCGGTCGCGGTGGTATCGGGCGGCGCGATCGGGCTGTTTTCCGGGTTCCTGGTGGCGCGGTTCGGGCTCGCGTCGTTCGTGGTGACGCTGGGCGTGATGGCGATCGGCCGCAGCTTGGCCTACATCACGTCGGGACAAAACTCGATCTCCGACATCCCGCCGGCGATCAACAACCTCGTTTACACGTCCATCCTCGGCGTGCCGTCGAATGTGGCGACGCTGCTGGTGCTCTATGTGTTGAGCTGGCTGTACCTCAGCTTCACGAAGGGCGGCCGTACCATCTACGCCATCGGCTCGAACGCCGAGGCGGCGCGGACCGCCGGACTGAACGTGCTGGCGTACAGCGTCCTGCCGTACGTGATCTCGGGCGCCTTGTCGGCGGTCGCCGGGATTCTGCTGTCGGCGCAGATTCTGTCGATCGACCCGCTCGCGGGAACGGCGTTGGAGCTGGATGCGATCGCCGCGGTGGTGATCGGCGGGGCGAGCCTGTATGGCGGGCGTGGTTCGATCATCGGCACGCTGATAGGGGTGCTGATTATGGTCATGATCCGCAACGGGCTCAATCTGCTCGGCGTATCGCCGTTCTGGCAAGGCTCGGCCATCGGCGGCATCATCATTGCCGCGGTGCTGGTCGAGCGACTGGTCAGCACCCGCGTACGTGCATAAGCATAAGCAGGCAGCCCGCGTGCTTGCCGGCTGCAAGCCGCCCCTGGTAGGAAGTGCGACGCCATGTCCGCCGCCGCGAAACTGATCGCCGATATCGGCGGCACCAATGCCCGCTTCGCCCTAGCGCGCGATGGACGGGTCGAACACCTGACCGTGCTGCCGACCGGGGACTACAAGACGTTGCAGGACGCGGCGCGCGCGTTCCTGGCGAAGCTGCCGGCCGACATCAAGGTGACGCGTGGGGCTATCGATATGGCGGGACCGGTCACCGGCGACACCGTGCATCTGACCAATAGTGGCTGGTCGTTCTCGATTGCGCAGGCGCGCGCCGAATTAGGCTTCACAGACCTCAAAGTGGTCAACGATTTCGCCGCTGCGGCGCTTGGGATTCCGCTGCTTGCGCCGTCGGATTGCGTCAAGATAGGCAGAGGCACGCCGATCGAGCACGGGCCGATCGGCGTAATCGGCCCCGGTACCGGGCTGGGCGTTGCCACCCTCACCTTCGCTGCGGGTCGCTGGATGGTCCTGCCCGGCGAAGGTGGTCATGCCACGCTGCCGGCCGCGACGCGGGAGGAGAGTGCGATCATTGACATCCTGCGCGACCGCTTCGGCCATGTCTCGGCCGAGCGGGCCCTTTCCGGGCAAGGACTGCAGAATCTGCACTGGGCATTGGCCCAGGTGCGGGGGATCGTCGCGCCGCCCCTGACGGATCACGAGATCACCGCCGCGGCGCTGGCGGGAAGCGATATGCTGTGCGGGCGCGTGATCGACCTTTTCTGCGACATGCTCGGCACCGTTGCCGGCAATCTCGCGATCACACTCGGCGCGAGTGGCGGCATCTTCCTGATCGGCGGCATCCTGCCCCGTATCGCCGACCGCTTCGCCGTCTCCGGTTTCCGCGGCCGCTTCGAGGACAAAGGACGGCTCAGTGACTACATGCGCCCGATCCCGACCTATCTGGTGACGCATGACAACCCGGCCCTGCTCGGCCTCGCCGGCCTCGACTGAGCGGCCATGCCACGGAGGCGCCGATGACCAAGCAGCACCCCACCGACTGGGACCGCGACGCGGCGCTGACCACCGCGCGCATCCTCCTCGAAATCAAGGCTGTGAATTTCCGCCCGGCGGAGCCCTACACGTTCACGTCGGGCTGGAAATCGCCAGTCTATATCGACTGCCGCCGCATCATCTACTTCCCGCGCGCGCGCACGAAGATCTGCGAACTGGCAGTGGAGAAGATCGGCCGCCATGTCGGCTACGAAAGTATAGAGGTGGTGGCGGGTGGTGAAACCGCCGGCATCCCCTTCGCCGCCTGGATCGCCGAGCGGATGCTGGTGCCGATGGCCTACGTCCGCAAACAGGCCAAAGGGTTCGGTCGCAACGCGCTTATCGAGGGCGACGTGCCGGAGGGGCGGCGCACACTGCTCGTCGAAGACTTGACCACCGATGGCCAGAGTAAGGTACGCTTCGCCTCCGCCCTGCGCGAGGCCGGCGCGATCGTCGATCACGCTTTCGTTGTGTTCTTCTACGGCGTCTTTCCCGGCAGTTTCGAGACGCTGGCGCGGATGCAGGTTGGCCTGCACCATCTGTGCACCTGGTGGGACGTTCTGGAGGCGTGCCGCGACCGGCCATATTTCGACGATGCGGCGCTAGCCGAGGTGCGGCGGTTCCTGGAGAATCCGGTGGCATGGTCCGCCGCGCATGGCGGCGTCGCCAGCGCCGAGGAGGCGGCGGCGCGAAAGGGTAGCGAGGCCTGACGCCGAAGGATTTGCGGCACATCCGCCACGCTTTGGCATTCACGGGCAATGCCGAAGTGACCGGACGGCAGTGAGACGCACATAACCGCCAAATCGCACCTCGGTGGGCCCCTATGGCATGGTGATCCTCTGCGGCACGAAGCGACCGGACTCGGCGTCCTCGTGGCACGCTTCGCATGCGCTGCGCCGATACACTGGCTTGGCAGCGAAGACGGCCGGCGGAATATGCCGGTGCATCCGCCGCCACCCGGGCGTATCCGTGATTCGCAGCGAGCCGTCCGCAGCCGGCACGCGCAGCAGATGCGACGGCAGCGAGTCCCAGTGCCCGGCGGCGCTGGCGTCGAGCCAGCCACGCAGGTGTGCGACTTGTTCGGCCGACAGCGTGGCATCCGCGCCAAAATGATGCTGCAGATCGGCCAGGATTCGGTCCCAGGTCGCGGCCGGTGCAAGGCTCGGCGGGAAAGCGAGATGGCAGGCCCCGCACTGCTCGGCGTATATCGGGTCGAGCGCGGCGGGCGGCACGCCGGCCGCCGGCAGATCGGCGAGCGCCGCGATCCCAGCCCCTCCCGCCAACAGGACGGCGAGTACGATTGCCACCGCCAAGCGCGGCCGCGCGGGGACAGGTGTGCGGCTGTCAGCAGGCGGGTCGCGCGGCTTGTCTCCGTGCAGCATGGCGCCGACCAGGTTCTCGCGCCCACGCCAACTCTCGAACGCGACGCCAGCCAGATGGGCACCGACCATCACCAGCAACAGGATCGCCAGCGCCTTGTGAACCCCGAGCGCCAACCGCCCCGTATCGTAAGACAGGAACGCCCGCAACGGCCCCTGTTTCAGCATCCCGCCAAGCGCCAGGGTCCCGGCCAGCACAATCGCCGTGAGCGCCCCAAGCAGCGCGAACACCATCATCGCGCCGAGCGGATTATGGCCGAGATAACGGCGGTGCCGGCCGGCAAGCATATCGCGTACATGCGCCACAACATCCGCCGGCCGATAGGCGAAGCTGCCGAAACGCGCATAGGTGGGACCGAGCAGGCCCCAAACGACTCGCCACGCGACGGCCGCGGTGACCATGAGCCCGGCCGCCAGATGCCAGGCGAGCGCGGTACGTCCGATCACGAAACCGGTCAGCGCCGCAACCGCGACCGCCGCGAACAGTCCCCAATGGAAAGCGCGCACGCCCACGTCCCACACACGCACAACGCTGCGTGACGCCGTCGCTGACCCGCCCGCGTCAAGCGGCGCGGGACGCTGCAACGATGGTCCTGATCTAAGGCCCCACATCCGGCGTTGCATGACCGGAGCATAACGCCAGGCAGCAGCTAGTCCCAGCCCGGCGGCTGATCGCCATCAACTTTTGATTGAAACCCCTTCCCCGCTTCCGCGAATGACGATTGGTCGGCGGCCCCTGCGCCCACGCATTGCTCACGACGTCAGGACGCTACAGGCACCTTGACGCACGTCAATGCCGGCTGCCGGCAGTGATTGTGCTATGCCCCGTGACCAAAGGTCCAGGTCGCACGGCCGTGAGGCCCGATGGGAGGACGCCTGGTGCCAGTCGCCAACGCGGACATCGCCCGCGAACTCGACAGGATCGCGGATCTTCTCGACATCGAAGGTGCCAACCAGTTCCGCGTGCGCGCGTACCGGCGGGCCGCGAGGATCGTGGACACCCTGCCACGCGGTGTCGGTGAAATGCTCTTGGCCGGCGAAGATCTCGACGATCTGCCGGGGATCGGTAAGGATCTGGCGGAGAAGATCGCCACGCTCGCGCAGGGCCGGCACCTGCCGATGCTCAACGAGTTGGAGCGCGAGGTTCCACCCGGCATAACAGCGCTACTCAGTCTCCCCAGCCTTGGCCCCAAGCGCGTGCATGTTCTGCACGAGCAACTGGGCATCAGCAATATCGCTGAACTCGCGGCTGCCGCGCGCGCCGGAAAGCTGCGCTCTCTGCCGCGGTTCGGCGCGGCTATCGAGGCCGCGCTTCTTAAGGCCGTCGCCGAGCGTGCGGAGCAGCCACGGCGGATAATGCTGCGCCAGGCCGAACAGATCGCCGAGCCGCTGCTCGGCCGGCTCCGGCAGGTTCCGGATGTACTGGCTGCCGAAGTGGCCGGAAGCTACCGCCGTCGTCGCGAGACGGTGGGTGACCTCGACTTCGTCGTAAGCAGCAACGCTGCGCCTGCGGTGATCGAGCGATTCGTGCACGATGAGGAAGTGGCACAGGTCATCGAGCACGGGCCGACCCGCGCCAGTGTCAATCTGAAGCACAATCTGCAGCTCGATCTTCGCGCGGTGCTGCCCGCCAGCTACGGCGCTGCGTTGCTCTATTTCACCGGATCGAAGGCTCACAACATCGCGCTACGGCGGATCGCGGTCGCGAAGGGCTGGAAGCTGAACGAATACGGCCTGTTTGAAGGGGACCGACAGATCGCGGGAGTAACAGAAGCAGACGTCTATATCCGCCTCGGCCTGCCTTTCATTCCGCCGGAGCTGCGCGAGGACCAAGGTGAAGTCGCGGCGGCACAGCAAGGAACTCTACCGGCACTTGTCAAACTCGCCGACATCCGCGGTGATCTGCACGCTCACACCATCGCCACAGACGGCCGCGCCACGTTGGCCGCAATGGCGCAGGCGGCACGTGAGCGTGGCTATTCCTATCTCGCCATAACCGACCACAGTCGACGCCTGGCGATGGCGCACGGCCTCGGGCCGCGCGAGCTGACAAACCAGATCGAGGCAATCCGGCGCCTGAACGAAAAGTCCTCGGATTGCAAGATCCTCGCATCCATCGAGGTGGATATCCTGGAGGATGGTAAGCTCGATCTTCCGGATTCGGTGCTGAAGGAACTCGATCTGGTGGTCGGCGCGGTCCATTCGCATTTCGAGTTTCCGAAGGTGCGCCAGACCGAGCGCCTGCTGCGTGCGATGGACAACCGCTATCTGGACATCATCGCGCACCCGACTGGCCGGCTGATCAATCAGCGTCCATCGTACGAACTGGACATGGTGCGTCTGCTGCGAGCGGCGCGTGAGCACGGCTGCCATCTCGAGGTCAACGCGCAGCCCAACCGGCTGGATCTGCCGGACACGTTCTGTCGACTCGCTGCGGATGCCGGCGTCAAGCTCGCGATTTCGACGGACGCACACGGCGTCGAAGAATTGGCGTTCATGCGCTACGGAGTCGATACGGCACGACGAGGTTGGCTGCAAGCCAACGACGTCCTCAACACCCGCTCCTGGCGCGAACTGAAATCCATGCTCCGGCAGCGATAAGCGGCTCAGGGTGGACAGAGTCCACGCTCGCACTCCAGCCACGCCGGATCGATCGCCTCGTGCAGCCCGGGATCGCTGATGGTCGCCAGCACAGCGGCGAAACGCACTTCGTCCATATCCTGTTCGGGCAGATATTCATGACCGAGCGCGTCCTCGGCCCTGATCGGCAGCACGGTGCATCCACGCACGCGTGGCTGATTAGCGAGCAGTAACGCCCGGAATGTACCGATTTCGCAGCGGTCGGCAGCGATCTTCATTGTATAGCTGACCTGGTTGCCGCGCTCGGCACCAATCCAGTAATTTTCCAGCAGTCGTAGCCACGCATACTGCTCCTCGGGCGTCGCCTCCGGTGCCGTGACGAGGCGCGCGCCCAGGCCAAGCCGTAGTGCGAGCGGCAGCGCCGGGAACCCGACCACGCTCATGCCAGGGAACGTCCGCAGCGCGCGAACCGGATAGCCGCGCGCGGCATATTCGGCCAGCAACGGATCGCTGCCCGGCAACCACATGCCGTTCACCTGCTCACCGCGGAACTGCACCCATCGCAGATATTGCCGCCGCGCCGGCAAATGCGCGCCCTCCGTCAGTCCGAACAGCTTCGACGTTGTGCCTGCCGGCTTAATCGTGGTGACGGTGAGAGGCGGATTGAGTCCTAGCGCAGAGGCATAGCAGAGTGCCTCGTCCTTTGCTGCGTTCGAGAGCCGCCGCACCATCGCCCAGAACGGCGCCGCCCGTGCTTCGTCCAGCAGGTCGCGGAACGCGAGGCCGAAGCGAAGCCAGGCCCATTCGTGCAATCCCGTCGGGCCGATGCCGATGCGATTGGTGCGCCGCACCTCGCGCGCATAGAGCGCGTCCATAAGGTTTACGCGAATCAGAAAACGTACTCCAAGCCGAACGGAATCCTCAACCCGCGCATCCCACAGCGCCGCTATCTCCTCTGGCATTTGGTTCGCGATCACCTGGTTCAGTGGCACCGGGCAAGCAAGAAGCGGGGCAAAATCCGCGACAACGCAGTACCCGCCCGTGACATGCAGCACAACCTCCCCGCATGGATTGGTGATGACCGGAAAGCGCGTCCGTGCCGCGCGACGCGACAGTTCCGTCAGCAGGCCAGTGGCATGATCGACACTGTAACGTCGGCTTCGTACGTCGCTGCCGTCCGCGTACACCGGTTTCTGCCAAGCCGCGCCGGTCCGGTAATCCTCTAGCAGGTCACCATTGATGAAACCCGGTTCACCGTTGACCCACGCGCACTCGGTCGCTTCCGCGAACACCGTGACGGCATGGCGCGTCAGGGGATCGTCGCCGCCATCGCGCACACGTGCCCAGAACTCGCGGTCCACCATCAGCGAATGGTTGGCGGTCCAAAGCCCGCCCTGCGATTTCAGGCGCACGAAGCGAAGGGCACCTGGGTCGCGCCAACTTTTGGTCGCCATGCGGGCAGCACGCCTCGCGCCGCCGCCCTGAACCTCAACGGCGAGGATGTGGTCTACGAGCAGCGCCTGCTCCCACGGATGCAGTGCCGCGGCGGCGCGGTCACGCGCGCGAGCGGGTTCGATCACCTGCCGTCTCAACCGGATAAATGCACGTAGCAGCGAGAGCGGACCGGGTGCAGGCCGCCCTTGCATTCCGGCGATCGGCGCCCCGCGCGGCCGGATGTCCGAGAGGTCCAGCAGCAGGGTTCGCTGACGCTCACGGCGGAAGGTCATCGCCTCAAGAATCTCAACCGCCTTCGCCCATCCTTCCCGACTGTCCGCGACCACGTATCGCTCGGCATCGGCGGGCACCGAGTCCAGCGAGGACAGAACATCGGCCTCGGCTAGGTCATGAGGTGCCGCCCCGGTTCCATCCAGACCGAATCCTTCCGCAATGGAGCGCAGCTGCGCAGTGCTTTCTGGGTAGTCTGGGTGTGCAGGTGAAAGGTGAAGCAGCAGGGTCGGCGCCTCAGCCCAGTCCACAGCGATCAGGTCGTCATCATACGACCGGCCCACGCCGCTGCCATTCAGGAGCAGATAGAACTTTGCGAAGGACGTCACAGCTGTGGCGCAGTTGGTGAACACCTCCATGTTCCGCGCCGCCTGACCGGCATCGCTATGTTGCAGGTGTCTCCCGGACGTAAGCAGCGCGCCGGTGGCAATCGCATTGCGCAGCCACCGCCGTTCAAAGATCAGCGCCGCGCGCTGCGTGCCCCCGAGTAGTGAGAGGTTACCGAAGGCGACACGATCAGCGACCCGGCCGAAATCCTCCGCGTCCTCCGGCCGGAACACGGTTCGCCGTGCAACGGCGATTCCCATGCCAGGATCAAGCGCTCGTGGGGCCACACGGGAAATGCCAAACGAGGCGCCAGGAATCGAGCTGCGCGATGCTTGCTGGGTCGCTACCATCGTCCTCCCTTACGACCGCTATTTGCGATCATGCTGACTTCGATCCGACAACTAACACTGCGGTGACCGTTTACGTGGCAACGCATTTGAGCGGAAGGCGGCGCGAACCTCGCTTTCGCGTCGCGAGAGTGCCGGGCTGACTGCGACTGGATAGGTTGGATCGGCGGTCGCGAGCGCTCGGAGCCGCTCTGGCAATGCGGCGACATGCGTCGTAGCGTGTCGCCGGATCGCGGAGAGCGGAGCAGACTGCGCGAGACGCTGCCCGTTTCGCATCATCGTGCGCAGCAGCATCCGGCCTTCGTGCGCCGGTTCGTCCGCCAATGCGATCATGTCGCCAACGGCAATTCCGTCCGCGATCCTCCGGTACACCTGCTTCGACTCCGGCAATACGCGCTTACCGGCCGACAGCTTCGTTCGCCCTTGTCCGGCGTAGCGCGTCAGCTTGTAGGCAAGGTCAAGGGCGGGTGCGTCGCCTGAGACGCTCAGATCCGTGCCTACGCCGAACGCGTCGATTGGAGCGCCGCTCCCAATCAGCGCGGCGATTTTCTCCTCGTCAAGCCCCCCGCTCGCGAAGATTTGGACATGGCCCAGACCGGCCGCATCCAACATCGAACGCACAGCCTGCGCGAGGCCGCCCAGATCGCCGGAATCGAGCCGCACACCCCGCACATGGAAATCGCCGGCAAGCTCCCGAGCCATGTCAACCACTGCTGCCACGCCGCTCAGAGTATCGTAAGTGTCCACAAGCAGGATCGTCTCCGGGTAGAACCGGATGAAGGCGCGGAACGCTTCCGCCTCGGACTGAAAGCTCTGAATGAAGCTGTGCGCCATGGTCCCCGCGACCGGGATTCCCCATCGTGCGCCGGCGAGCAGGTTCGACGTGGCCGAGACACCGGCGATATAGAATGCGCGCGCGCCCATCACTGCTGCGTCCAACCCCTGGGCGCGCCGGCTGCCGAAGTCCACTATCGTGCGCCCGGCCGCCGCCGCGACCACCCGCGCCGCCTTGGACGCGAGAAGAGTTTGCAGGCCGATCTGATTGAGCACCAACGTCTCCAGAATTTGTGCTTCAGCAATCGGTGCCATCACCTCGACGATAGGTTCTTCGGCAAAGATCGGTGTTCCTTCGGCCACCGCCCGCACCTCGCCGGAGAAGCGAAAGCCGGCGAGCCAGTCGATGAACGCCGGAGGGAATTCGCCGAGCGAACGTAGGTACTCCAGGCTCTCGGCCCCGAATCGCAACCTTTCGAGCATCTCGAGAAACACGTCGGTGCCGCAAGCAACTAGGAAATTGCGCCCGGCGGGTAGTCTGCGCACAAAGAGGCTGAAAACGGCCTGTTCGCTCATTCCAAGCTCGACGTATGCCCGCGCCATTCGCAGTTCGTAGAGATCCGCAAACAGCTCTACTGGCCCCGGCATCGCGACATGTTGATCGGACGACACGGCGTCCCTCTCCTCTTCGACGGGGCTACGGCCTAGATGTCGAACACTTGCACTTACCCAGCCTGGCGGCGTACTGGCCACCGATAGCGATATAGCGACGCGCCAGCGGGTGCCATTTCTGGGGCTCGCGCGGCATGGCGTCCAGCAGGTGCGTCGCCGCCTGGCGCGCCCGCATCGCAGCCCGGAACGCCGCGTAGAAATCCACCAGCCGGTCCGGGACCGGGTCGGACAAGCGTGCCATACAGGCGGCAATGAGCAACTGTCCCACCCAAGCAGCACCGAGGACGGCGCACTCCATCCCGAGAAATGCCAGTTCTTCAAACGGATCGAGCAAACGCAGCCGACGACTGAACTCAAGACAGTCGATCGCCGCTGGCGGGTCGCCGAGATAGATATGTTCAGGCCGCAAATCGCCATGACCTTCGACGATGCGCCGCTCTGTGAGCCGAACCAGCAGTAGTCCGCTTTCAACGCGCAGCACGTCGTCGACTGCCCCAAGCAGCGTCCCGACTTCCGTAAGGTCGAAACCAAACGCAGGATTGCACAGCACCTGCCGGCTTTCAGCCTGCTCATCCGCAAAGCGCGATAGGTAGTCATCGGCGGCAAGCGACACCGGCGAGGCCGCCCCATAGAATGCCACGAGCCGCTCGGCTATCGATTCAATTTCGGTAGATCGCAGCGTTCCGGCTTGGATCGCTGTGTCGAGCAAGCGCTCAGCCGGCAAGCGATGCATCTTCACTAACCAGTCGACCACGTCCCCTTCACCGCCCAGACGCAGCCGCTGGTCCAGCGTATGCACAAGAGGCAATAATTCAAGATAGATACCCGGCGCGAGCCTTGCGTTGAGACGCAGTTCCGACTCGCACTCGACGCGACGCAAAGCGGGCGTGCTGAAATCAAAATGACGTGTCGTAGCAGGCTTCTTTAGTTTGTAGGCAAAGCGATCGGTCAGAAATACCCAGGAGAAACGCGTCTCACGCGTCTCAACACCACGGGTAGCATCGGGGTACGAGGCTGGCATTCGTAGGAATGCAACCTTCTCCTCAAGTGTTACGTCTGTTGCCCGCTGGTTCACGGCGTGTATTATCTTTTGTCGAACCGGCGCGCGTCGACTCACCACATTCCGCAGCTTCCCCCACGCGACCGACTCCAGTGCTGCACCTCACCTGACCCAAGTTACAATGTCATTTCCGGCTCACCCGGGCGCTCCGGCTTTTCCTCTGGCAATTCAGTCATCGTCGCTTCGGTCAATAGCAGCACGCTGGCCACCGAAACAGCGTTCTCCAGAGCCACCCGCACGACCTTCGCGGGATCGACAATCCCGGCTTCGAAAAGATCGACGTAAGTCTTCCGCGACGCATCAAAGCCCAGATTACCCTTCTCCTCAAGCATCCGGGCAACCACCACGCCGCCGTCGACCGACGAATTCTCGGCAATCTGCCGGGTCGGCGCCTCGAGCGCACGCCGAAGAATCTGCACGCCCGTCCTCTCATCTCCCTCGCATTCGGCCTCCGCCCGCGCGACCGCTGACACACAGCGCAGCAGCGCAAGGCCGCCACCCGGTACAATACCCTCTGCAATCGCGGCCCGGGTCGCGCTGATCGCATCGTCCAAGGCTTCCTTCTTGGCTTTCATCTCTGCTTCAGCCGGAGCGCCAACCCGGATCACCGCCACGCCACCAGCTAGCTTCGCCAGCCGCTCCTGAAGCTTCTCCCGGTCGTAATCGCTGGTCGTCTTCTCAATCTCGTGACGGATTTCCCGAATGCGCGCATCCAACGCGCCCCGGTCACCCGTTCCACCGATGATAGTCGTATTGTCCTTGTCCACCACGACCCGCTTCGCCTGACCGAGTTGTTGCAGGCGCAGAGTATCGAGCTTCAATCCAAGCTCCTCCGCCAGTACCATGCCACCGGTCAGGACCGCCATGTCCTGCAGCATGGCCTTACGGCGGTCGCCGAAGCCGGGTGCCTTCACGGCGCAGCTCTTCAATGTGCCGCGCAGTTGATTCACGATGAGCGTTGCCAGCGCTTCCGTCTCCACATCCTCGGCAACCACGAGCAACGGTCGCCCGGATTTGGCAACCTGGTCAAGCAGGGGCAGGAAGTCGGCGAGCCCCGTGATCTTCCGATCAGCGAGCAACAGCACCGGCCCCTCCAGCACCGCTTCCATCCGCTCTGGATTAGTTATGAAATACGGCGAGAGATAACCACGGTCGAAGCGCATCCCTTCGACGACATCGAGGGTCGTCTCGGTCGTCTTCGACTCCTCTGCGGTGATGACGCCCTCGCTCCCCACCCGCTCCATGGCGTCGGCGACCAATTCTCCGATTGCCACGTCGTTATGCGCGGAGATCGCCGCAACCTGCGCCTTCTCACGGCGCGTCTCCACCGGACGGGACATGGCATGCAGAGCGGCCACTGCCGCCCTGGTTCCCCGATCCAGACCGCGCTTCAGATCGACCGCACTTGCACCGGCAACCACATTGCGGACGCCATCGGCAAGGATCGCAAAAGCCAGAACGGTTGCCGTACTCGTCCCGTCGCCCACCACCTCTCCGGTTTTCTCGGCGGCCTGTCGCAGCATCTGCGCGCCAAGATTCTCTTCGGCGTCCCTAAGATCGAACTCCTTGGCGATCGTCACACCGTCGTTGCAGACGATTGGTGCGCCCCATCGCTTCTGCATGAGGACCGCCTTCGACCGCGGCCCCAGGGTCACGCGCACCGCATCCGTGAGTTGCGCTGCCCCATGCAAAATCTTCTCGCGAGCGGCCGAACGGAACAAGATCTGCTTATGCCCCATGATAGCCCCTTGCCTGAGATTCGACCGTGCAGCGTGCCCGGACAATCGGTGTTACCTGTTCACCCAGCCGCAGTTCGGCCGCATTGACGCGGATCAAGCCAAGCGCCGAGCGGGGATCACGCGCGCATGACCAGCAAGGCCCGGTGGGGCGCTCAACCTGCAGCGTGGCAAACGCCGATCGCGCGCGCTAGCGCTTCACTCGAGTCGAGGACCGTGAGGCGTGGCGCCGCTATCTGCGAAACCGTTTCCGTGACAGGGACGGTGTCTGTCACCGCGACTCCGTCAATCGCCGGCGACGCGAACAGCCGGGGCGCTCCGCCGATAAACAGCCCATGCGCCGCCACTGTCATCACATGGGCGGCGCCCGCAGCGCGGCATGCCTCTGCCGCGCGGACCAATGTGCCGCCGGTGCTGATCATGTCGTCAACAATGATTGCGACCTTGCCTCTTACATCACCTGCAAGCAACGCGCCGCTGACCACGCCGCTGCTGCGAAACTTCTCCATCTGCGCACTAGCCACGTCCGAACCCGTCAATTTCTCCAACGCTAGTCGAAATTGTTCCGCGCGCTTTGCACCACCGGCATCTGGAGCGACGGCCGCTGCGCTGACGCCAGTCAACAATGGCGTGAAGTAAGCGGCGAACAGTGGCGCGGCTTCTATATGCCAGGTTGGAATGCGAAAGGCATTTTCAACTGCTGAGATGTTGTGCACCTCAAACGTGATCAGGCTGTCTATCCCCACCGCTTCGAAAATCTCTGCCACATAGCGCGTGGTGATGGGGTCATTCGGCTTTGTCCGGCGGTCCTTGCGGGCGTAGCAGAGATAAGGCACGACCGCGGTTACGCGTTGCGCACCGGCATCCTTCAGCGCGCCGCAGAAGAACAAGAGGCGGCAGAGCTTGTCGTTGGCACTCTGGTTCACGCCACCATGCAGCGAGTGCACGACGTAGACATCGCGGCCGCGCACATCCTCAAGCGGTCGTGCCTTATGCTCGCCATCCTCGAACTCCCGCTCCTCGTGTGCCGCCAACGCGACATCGAGCCGCGCAGCCACACGCTCCGCGAGATCCCGGGTTCCGTGCAAACCAAATATCGCAGGTGGCCGGTGGTCCATCGGGGGTTCCCGTCATGTCGAGGATGGTGCGGCGCGCGATTGCGCCAGGTCGAGCAATCTCGTTACCTCCATGTCGGTCAGTTGACGAAAATCACGATAGAATTGTCCGACACCGTAGAAATCTGCGGCTACATGAAGGCATACGGTTTCGTCCGCCTCTTCCTTCAGCCGTTCCAATGTATCCGGCGGCGCCACCGGGATGGCCAGCACCAGTCGTGCTGGGCGGCGGTGGCGCGTCGCCCGAAGGGCCGCACGCATGGTTGCCCCGGTTGCGAGGCCATCGTCGACAAGGATCGCCGTGCATGCCAGGAGGTCGGCTTGTGTGCGACCAGCGAGATAAACGCGGCGTCGCCGCTCGATCTCCTTGAGCGCGGCTGCCTTCATCTCCTCAAGGTAGTCGGACGAAACAGCTAACGCGGCGATCAGTCGCGAATCGGTGACCAGTTCGGGATGCTCACCATCTGCGACCGCTCCGATCGCCAGTTCCTCTTGCTGAGGCGCGCCGATTTTGCGCACTAGCACCAGATTGAGCGGCGCCGAGAGCGCGCTCGCAATCTCGAATCCCACGGGGACACCGCCGCGGGGCAATGCGAGCACCACGGGCTTCTTGAAATTTCGCGCGGCCAGCTTTGCCGCGAGAAGTTGCCCGGCCTCCTGACGGTCGGCGAAGATCATCGGCGCACCTCCACAGGTCGTCCCTTCAGGTGCTGTTGAAACCAATCTCGCGCCAAGTTCACGACCGCCTCCAAAGCGCCCGGTTCTTCGAACAGGTGCGTGGCACCGGGTACCACGTCGAGTCGACATTCGCAGCGCATTCGGTCGCAAGCCATGCGATTGAGAGCCAGGACCTCGACATCCCTGCTGCCGACGATCAGTCGTGTTGGCGCTTTGACCCTCGCGAGCGAATCCCCTGCGAGGTCCGGTCGCCCTCCGCGACTTACGACGGCACGCACGTCCGTGCGCGTGGCGGCGGCCATCAAGGCGGCAGCGGCACCTGTGCTGGCCCCGAAGAATCCGAGCGGCAACCCTCGCCCCACATCATTGCGTGCGACAAAATCCGCCGCAGCGCCGAGCCGTTCTGAAAGGAGCCCAATATCGAAAACATTTGTGCGGTCTGCGGCTTCCCGCTCGGTGAGGAGGTCGAACAGCAGTGTGGCAAATCCAGCTTCCTGCAGGGCCTCGGCGACCTGGGCATTGCGCGGGCTGAGGCGACTGGAGCCGCTACCATGCGCGAACAGCACTATTCCGTGAGGTTCGGAAACGGGCAGTCCAAGCAGACCTTCACCGCCATGTGGCATCGGAATCGTTGTCACGGTTCGGCTTTCGCTGGTTGGCATTGCTGACCTCCTACGCCGCCATACATTGAACAGCGCGGACGCGCCATTCATTGATCGCGATCAAGCTGCTAGCGGCTGGAGGCTAGGATATCGTTGGGGCTGCTGGTCTCCCAGTTCGCCCTGCACCACACCCAAGGCCGAGAGGGACTGACCTCACCCCGGTCGTTGATATGCCGCACAACTCGTCACGGGAGTCAGCAGATGATGCCCACCGTGCCCACCAACGACTCCGAGAGGGAGTTCGCCGGCTGGGAGCATTTTTCTCACAGTGCCGACATCGGGGTCCGAGCGTGGGGGCCGACGATTGAACGGGCGTTCGAGGAGGCGGCTGCTGCCCTGACTGGCATCGTCACAAATGCGGAGGTGATGCCGTCACAGGAAGTCACCGTTGCCTGTAACGCTCCAGATTTGGAGTTGCTGCTCGTCGCTTGGTTGAACGTGATTATCTACGAGATGGCGGTGCGGCGCATGGTGTTCAGCCGCTTTGCGGTGCGCACTGACGGTGCACGCCATCTGCGCGGCTCGATGTGGGGCGAACCGATTGACATGCTGCGCCACGCGCCGGCAGTTGAGCCGAAGGGCGCGACTGTCACCGCATTGCGTGTCGAGCGCGAGCCAAACGGTCTATGGACCGCCGCATGCGTCGTCGATGTGTGAAGCCGAGCGCCAAAGAGGATGACATGCACATCGCGGGTCTGATGCAAATCGACGAGACGACATGGCAGGTCGGGCCGACCGGAGCCATGCGCGTTCCGGTTGTCATCTACGCCGATGCAAACCTGATTGAGGCGATGGATGACAAGGTCTACGAACAGGCACGGAATGTCTCGACGCTTCCGGGCATCGTCGCGGCTAGCTTCGTGATGCCAGATGCCCATTGGGGCTATGGGTTTCCAATCGGCGGGGTAGCCGCGTTCGATGCAAGTCAAGGTGGCGTAGTTTCCGCCGGTGGCGTTGGCTTCGATATTTCCTGCGGCGTGCGCAGCGTCACGACCGGGATCCTCGAGTCAGAGCTCGCGACGGTGCAAGACGCGCTCGCGGACTCGCTTGCCCGGGCAATTCCCGCAGGTGTTGGTAGCGAGGGATCCATCTCGCTCGATGCGCACGAGGTGGATGCTATGTTGCTGGGCGGCGCGGTCTGGGCCGTGGCGCACGGCTTGGGGGACGCTGCGGACCTCGAGCGGATCGAGGAAGGTGGTTGCATGGCCGGTGCGCAGGCAAGCTGCGTACCCGGGCGCGCGAAGGAACGCCAGCGGCGAGAAATGGGCACACTTGGATCGGGCAATCACTATCTCGAGATACAGGCCGTCGAGGAGATCTTCGATTCGGTCGCCGCTGCGGCATTCGGCCTCGTCCGCGGGGAGGTCCTGATTACGATCCATTGTGGCTCGCGCGGGCTGGGGCATCAGATCGGCACTGAATTCTTAACAGAAATGGTCATCGCCTCCGGCGCTGCCGGAACAGCTCTGCCAGAGCGGGAGCTAGCTTGCGCTCCGATTGAGTCGGAGCTGGGCTGTCGTTACCTTGGCGCTATGCGCGCCGCGATCAATTGCGCCCTCGCGAACCGCGAGATTCTCGACCACCTCGCACGGCGGGTAATCCGACACTTCTTTCCGGCAGCCGCGCCCAGGCTGTTGTTCGACGTCTCGCACAACACTTGTAAGGTTGAGACGCATCTCGTCGCAGGCCATCCGAGGACCCTCTATGTCCACCGCAAGGGTGCGACCCGCGCGTTCGGTCCGGGACATCCCAGCTTGCCGGATGCACTCCGTTCCGTGGGACAGCCCGTTTTGGTCGGGGGTAGCATGGGCACAGGTTCCTACGTACTGGTCGGAATGGCCGGCAATGAGGAACGAGCCTTTGCATCCGCGTGCCACGGCGCCGGGCGCGCGATGTCGCGTCACTCGGCCCTGCGCCGGTGGGACGGCCAGCAAATCGTCGACGACCTCGCAGCGCATCACATCCTGGTGCGCAGCCGCTCGATGCGTGGTGTGGCTGAGGAGGCTCCCGGCGCCTACAAGGACGTTGGCGCTGTGGTTCTCGCTGCCGAGCGTGCCGGGCTGGCCAGGCGGGTCGCTCGATTGCGCCCCGTGATCTGCATCAAGGGTTGACCCCTTTTCCTGCGGGCCAACGCCGAGCATCGGGTCCATCCATAACGACGCGCCGTACACTGGGCTGCTGCCGGTTCCGTGGACACGAACATCAGCCCGTTTCGGCCACAATCTAGCGTGAGGCGCTCCGCCCCCGGCATGCACCAGCACCAGGATGTCGGCGATAGCGCCGGCATCGCTCGAGGATTTTACACCCGGTTCCCGCTAAGGTGATGCGCGGGCCCCCATCGGCCCGCGTTGTCATATTGACCTTTATCAACGCGTCACTTCCGTCGAAGCGGCTATCACGCGCGCGGAGATACGAAGATACGCAGCCTTTGTCGTACCTGATGGAATCTGCGCACCCCAACACCTCTCGCGCTGACGACACGGTTGGCCGTAAGTGCCTTACCCTCGCGTTGTGCGGCGATGTCATGCTCGGGCGTGGCATCGACCAGATCCTGCCGCATCCCGGCGTCGCGGACATCTATGAAACATGCGCCCGGTCCGCGCTCGACTATGTTGCACTCGCGGAGCGGCAGCACGGCCCGATCGCGTACCCTGTGACTTATGACTATGTGTGGGGGGACGCTCTGTCCTTCCTTGCGAGCACTCCGCCCGACGTGCGGATTATCAATCTTGAAACCAGCATCACGCGGCGCGGGCGGCCTTGGCCAAAGGACATCAACTATCGCATGAATCCTGACAACATCGGCTGCCTTGCGTCAGCGCGCATAGATTGCTGCGTGCTTGCCAACAACCACGTCCTCGATTGGGGGCAGGAAGGCTTAGAGGAGACGTTCGGCGTCCTGCGACGCGCCGGTATGCGCGTCGCTGGAGCCGGACAAACGCAGACTTTGGCAGCCGCGCCAGCGATCATGGAGGTGGCCGGGAAAGGACGGGTCATCGTGTTCGGCTTCGCCTCCGCGACCAGCGGCGTTCCGCCCGACTGGGCCGCTGGGGTGGCGCGGCCGGGCGTCAATCTGCTTCCCGACCTGAGGCCACAGACCGCCGCGCGCGTGGCACGCGACGCGCAGTCCGTCAGGCAAGCAGCGGATATCCTGGTGGGATCTATTCACTGGGGTCCGAATTGGGGATACCTGATCCCTCGTCAGTTCCGCGATTTTGCGCACGCGCTCGTGGACGGCGGCTTCGACTTGATTCACGGTCATTCATCGCATCATCCCATCGGTTTCGAATTCTATTCCGGGCGCCTCATCCTGTACGGCTGCGGCGATTTCGTGAACGACTATGAGGGCATACGCGGGTACGAGGAATACCGGCCGGACCTCGTGCTGCTCTATCTTCCAACCCTTTGTCCCGCTTCTGGCAAACTTCGTGGTTTCGACATGTGTCCGTTCCACCTGAGGCGCTTCCGGCTGAACACCCCGGCCGCGACCGACATTGCGTGGCTGAGGAACCGACTGGGTTGCGAATGCACGAGCGATAGCGGTCGCATCACCCTTGAAGGCGACGAGGTCCTGCATGTGGGGTGGAATTAATGTGGATACGTTGACGCAAATCAAGGTGACGCGACACGTGCTGCGCGGAGCCCCCGTACCAAGAGGGTGCGCCGCCTCAAGCGAAATCCGATAGCTATGGGTGGGAGGAAGTCACAGTGCCGTGGCCCACGATCCACAAAGCAACGGCCGTGCCGGGTCCGGGCCCGAACATGCTGGACTACACTGCAGCCCGCGCCAGCTTCACGTGGGCAACGGCGGAGCGAATGCTCGACGGGCTGCCACACGGTGGCTTGAACATTGCGTATGAAGCCATCGATCGCCATGTGGTTCATGGACGGGGCGGGGCTTTGGCCATCCGCTGGTTGGGCGGCACCGGCGCACGCGACGCCACTTATGCCGACCTCGCGGGCCTGACCAACAGGTTTGCCAACGTTCTGACCAACCACGGTATCGGCAAGGGAGAAAGCGTCTTCGCGCTGCTGGGACGCGTGCCGGCTCTCTACATTGCCGCCCTCGGCACGCTCAAGAAGGGTTGCGTCTTTTCACCGCTGTTTTCGGCGTTTGGGCCAGAACCGGTACAGGCCCGAATGACCCTTGGAGCGGCGCGCGTACTTGTAACTACCGAAGCACTCTATCGGAAAAAGGTCGCATCATGGCGCGGTCAGCTGAAAAGCCTGCAATTCGTGTTTCTGGTCGACGCAGAGATTTCGATGCTTCCACCCGGAACGGCTTCACTTGACGAGGCGATGCAGCGCGTGACCGAGGAATTCACGGTCGCATCGACCGCGAGCGACGACCTCGCACTGCTGCATTTCACCAGCGGGACTACCGGACGTCCCAAGGGGGCAATGCATGTGCATGGCGCGGTTGTATCGCACGCCTACACAGGTTGGGCCGCGCTCGATATCCATCCGACGGATCGCGTCTGGTGTACCGCCGATCCGGGCTGGGTGACGGGCATGTCATATGGTATCATCTCACCGCTGGTAAACGGAGCGACACTGATCGTTGATGAAGCTGAGTTCGATGCAGAGCGGTGGTATAGCACTTTGCAGGATCAGCGGGTGACGGTTTGGTACACAGCGCCGACCGCGGTCCGGATGATGATGAAACTCGGCGCCGCAATGGTACGCAAGTACGACCTTCACCATCTGCGCTTCCTCGCCAGCGTCGGCGAGCCACTCAATCCCGAGGCAGTGATCTGGAGCCAGGATGCGTTCGGCCGCCCGTTCCACGACAACTGGTGGCAGACGGAGACGGGCGGGATCATGATCGCAAACTATGCCGCGGTGGACATCAAGCCCGGCTCTATGGGCCTGCCGCTGCCGGGCATCGAGGCCGCGATTGTGATCCGCAGCGAGCACGGCGGCGTTACCGAGATCACGTCGCCGATGACACCCGGTGAACTTGCCCTGCGGCCCGACTGGCCGTCGATGTTCCGTGGATATCTCCATGAGGAAGAGCGATACCGCAAATGCTTCGTCGGAGGCTGGTATCTCACTGGCGACATAGCGATGCGCGACGATGACGGCTACTTCTGGTTCGTCGGCCGAGGAGACGACGTGATCAAGTCGTCGGGCCACCTTATCGGCCCTTTCGAGGTCGAAAGTGCGCTGATGGAACATCCGGCGGTGGCCGAAGCCGGCGTCATCGGCACGCCCGATCCGATCGCGGGGGAAGTCGTGAAGGCCTTTGTGGCGCTCAAACCCGGATTCACGGCCAGCGAACCACTGCGCAAAGAGTTGCTTGGGCACGCCCGCAAGCGCCTGGGGCCGGCGATCGCCCCGAAGGAAATCGCCTTCCGCACTGATCTCCCCAGGACGCGCAGCGGCAAGATCATGCGTCGTCTTCTTAAAGCGCGCGAACTCGGACTACCGGAGGGCGATCTGTCCACTCTCGAAAGCGACGAGCGATGACAGGTTCCGCCGACCTGAAGCCTCACCTGGCGCGATCTCATGTGATGGACCTGATGCGCCAGATGCTGCGGATCCGTCGCTTCGAGGAGAAGTGCATCGAATTGTACGCAACGGAGAGGATTCGCGGCTTCCTGCATGTCTATATCGGCGAGGAGGCGGTAGCGGTGGGCGCACTCCCGACATTGACACCTGACGATGCTGTCGTGGCGACCTATCGCGAGCACGGGCAAGCCCTGATCCGTGGCGTGCCGATGAACGCGATCATGGCGGAGATGTACGGCAAGCAGGAAGGTTGCAGTGGCGGGCGCGGCGGGTCGATGCACATCTTCGACGTGGCCCACCGCTTCTACGGCGGCAATGCCATCGTCGGCGGCGGGCTACCGCTTGCCGTCGGTATGGCGCTGGCGGACAAGATGTGCAATCGGCGACGTGTCACGGCCTGCTTCTTCGGCGATGGCGCCGTCGCCGAAGGCGAGTTTCACGAGTCCCTCAACCTGGCCGCGGTCTGGAAACTGCCCATCCTGTTCGTCTGCGAGAATAACCTCTACGCAATGGGAACCGCGCTCGAACTCACTGAATCGGAAACCGATCTTCACCTCAAGGCACAAAGCTACCGCATCTCGTCGGTAGCAGTGGATGGCATGGATGTGGTCGCTGTGGAGGCAGCCGCTCGGCGCGCGACGGCGGCAATCCGCGCGGGCGAAGGGCCCCAGTTCCTGGAGTGCCGCACCTACCGCTTCCGCGCACATTCCGCCTTCGACCCCGAACTCTACAGATCCAAGACCGAAGTGGAGGAGTGGAAGAAGCGTGGGCCGATCGAACGCTTCGGCGCTTGGGCCGAAGCCAACGCGATCCTGCATCCGACCGATTTCGCGGCACTCGAGCAAGAGGTCGCTGCGGAGATCGAAGCCGCCGTCGCGTTTGCTGAGTCCGGTAACTGGGAGCCCGTTGAGACGCTAACGCGGGGTGTCTATGCGGAGGTGGCACCGTGACCCGACCGCCCGTGGAAACCAGGATCCGCACAAGCTACCGCGAGGCAATACGAGCCGCGATCTTTGAGGCGATGCTGGAGGATGAGCGCGTCTTCCTGATGGGCGAAGATGTCGGGCGCTATGGCGGGTGCTACGCGGTGAGCAAGGGTCTGCTTGCTGAGTTCGGCCCTGAGCGCATCCGCGACACCCCACTTTCCGAATCAGCGTTCGTCGGCGCGGGCATCGGTGCCGCGATCGTCGGGATGCGCCCGATCGTGGAGATCATGACCGTCAACTTCAGCCTGCTCGCGCTCGACCAGATCGTTAACAATGCTGCCACTTTGCTGCACATGTCCGGCGGTCAGATCAGCGTGCCGCTGGTCATCCGCATGGCGACCGGAGCCGGTCGGCAAGTGGCGGCGCAGCATTCGCACAGCCTGGAAGGCTGGTACGCGCACATTCCGGGATTGAAGGTACTCGCGCCGGCCACGCTTGAGGATGCGCGCGGGATGCTCGGTACCGCGCTGCGCGACCCCAACCCAGTCCTGATCTTTGAACACGTCCTCCTCTACAATATGGAGGGTGAGATTGCCGCGGATGCCGGTGCCGTCGAAATCGGCAAGGCGGCAATCCGCCGCCCCGGGCGTGACGTGACGCTGATCGCCTACGGCGGCACGCTGCACAAGACTCTCCTAGCGGCCGAGATTCTGGCAAAGGAAGGGATCGACGCTGAGGTCGTCGATCTGCGTACGCTGCGTCCCCTTGACACGGCGACTCTGCTCGAGTCGATCGGACGGACGCATCATGCCGTGGTCGTGGACGAAGGCTGGCGCAGCGGCAGTCTTTCGGCCGAGGTGGCGGCGCGGCTCGCTGAGGAGGGATTCTGGAGCCTCGATGCGCCGATCGGGCGGGTGTGCAGCGTCGAGGTCCCGATCCCTTACCCCCGCCACCTGGAGGAGGCGGCCTTGCCGCAACCGGCGCGTATCGTCGCGGCGGCGCAGGCCGTAATGCGAAGGTGATGGCCGAGTTCCGTATGCCGTCGCTCGGCGCCGATATGGACGCCGGTACGCTCGTGGAATGGCTTAAGCAACCCGGCGACACAGTCGCAAAGGGCGATGTTGTCGCTGTGGTTGAAACCCAAAAGGGCGCGATCGAGGTCGAGAGCTTCCTGTCCGGTACGGTTGAGCGACTGTTGATCGCTCCAGGGACGCAAGTCCCGGTGGGCACGCCGCTGGCAACGATCCGAACCGACGACGAGGCTCCAGGTGCGGCACGGGGAATGGCGCCGCCGGCTATGCCGGTCCCCACGGTCATACCGCCGCTTCCCCGGACGCAGCCTGCCGGGCCACCTGCCTTGGCTACCGAGAGAATACGCATGCGGGCGTCACCTGCCGCGCGCAAGCTGGCCTCCGAGCGGGGCATCGATCTGACATCGATCGCCGGCACCGGCCCCGACGGGGCTGTCGTCCTAAGGGACGTCGAGCGGGCAGCCCAGGTCTCGCCCGTCCCGGCACCCGTTCCCCTGGTCCCGGAACCTGCCGCAATCAGGCGTGGCTTTGACAGCTCGGAGATGCGCAAGGCGATCGCCGCAGCGATGTCACGCTCTAAGCGCGAAATCCCGCACTACTATCTCGCGCATACATTCGATTTCACACCAGCGGGCGCATGGCTTCAGCGGTTAAATGCAGCCCGTCCGCCAGCGGAACGGGTATTGCCGGCCGCGCTGCTGGTCAAGTCTGTTGCGATGGCGCTGAAATCCTATCCCGAATTCAATGGCGCGTACACGGCGGAGGGATTCCGTCCCAGTACCGCCATCCATGTCGGAACGGCGATCGCCATTCGGGGCGGCGGACTGGTCGCGCCCGCGATTCACGATGCGGACTCGAAAAGCGTTGATGAGACAATGGCGACACTGCGCGACCTCGTGGCGCGGACGCGATCCGGACGGCTGCGCAGTTCGGAGATCTTCGACCCGACGATCACGATCAGCAGTCTCGGCGATCGCGGTGTCGATGGCATGTTGGCCGTGATCTATCCGCCGCAAGTTGCAATCATCGCTTTCGGCACGCCAGCATTGCGGCCTTGGGTCGTCGGAGCGGGCATCATTCCGCGCACACTGATCACCGCCACGCTCGCTGCGGACCATCGCGTCAGTGATGGGCATCGGGGCGCATTGCTACTGTTGGAGGTCGAGCGGCTGCTGCAGCAACCGGAGGCGTTATGAGCGATATCGAGATCCGTCGCACAGTAATCGAAATACTCGGGAACATCGCGCCCGAATCGAATCCCGCGTTGATCGACGAGAAGGCGGATGTGCGCGCTGCGCTCGATATCGATTCGATGGACTTCCTTAACTTCATGAGTACGCTGCACGCAAGGTTGGCAGTCAACATCCCCGAGGCGGACTATCCGAAGCTGTCCACAATCGCCGGCGCGGTAGCCTATCTCGGCACGAAGCTGCGCGCTTGAACGCAAGCGGCCGCGCAGAGGGCCGGTCGGATGGTCGGAATGCGTCAGTGTGCCAGAAGCAGCGGAACCTGCGTATTCTCCAGCATGTATTTCGTCATACCGCCGAATACGAACTCACGTGCGCGTGTGTGCGAATAGGCGCCCATCACCAATAAGCCGACACCCAATTCGCGCAGCTTGGCCGCTACCAGTTCTGTAGGGCGTCCCGCCTGGCCGAGTCTCAGCGCGAACGCCTTCACCCCGTGCCAACCAAGATAGGCGACAACCCGTCGAGCGGCGGCCTCATCCTCGTGATGCCCGGCCATCAGGACAGCCACGTCCCCGCTTTTCTTGATTATTGGGAGCGCGGCATTCAGCGCCCGCGCGGCCTCAGCACTGTAATTCCAGGCCACGGCAACCGGTACGCCGAACAGGGTTGCTGGCACGCTCGCCGGGACGCAAACGACTGGCCGGCCCGCCTCGAAAAGCGCGGCCTCCAAGACGCTCGTCCGGTTCAACTCGCCTAGATCGGCAATGGATGCAATGACCAGGTCGGTAACTACCGCATGGTCGCGGATCACGGCCGCCGGCCGGCCGCTCGCGACGATCAGTTCGCCACTCGCGCCGTGCTGACCGTCGGGACTGGTGGCGAAGCGGACGCGTGAGCGCGTCAGCCATGCGGAAAAGCAACTGTCCGCCGCCTTACGCTGTGCCTCTGCGCGGTCCTGGAGCGATGTCATCAGAATGGCGGAGGAGGCTGCGTCCGCTTCCCATCCCGGACCCGACTGCAGCAGTTCGGCTGGGTCCAATTCGCAGAAAAGAGCTGTGACATGGGCCGCCATCGCCTGCGCGATGTCCGCGGCGACACCGAGGCATGCTGCATCCACTTCGTCGCCATGCAACGGAACCAAAATCGTGCGGATGGCCACGGCGATCCCCTCCCCTTCACCAACCGAACACGGAGGTTAGGCTTGCAGCGCTGCTACCGCCTTTGATCTGCCGCAATCCGACGGTCTCGGACCGCCGCACACTGTCTGATCGCCGGTCAATGGTATTGTGCGCGACTTATTGCCCCCGGCACACTCGACGCGGAGGCCGTTGATGCCGACACCCCCAGGGACGTCCCCGTTTGCCAGCGCCGATCACGAGACCGAAAGCTCGCCTGAGCGATCAGGCGAGTTGTGCGTGGTATCGGGCAGGGTCGTCGCCTATCGCCTGTTCGACATCGCCTATGCCATCGACCTGCCGAAGGCCGAGAGGCTCTGGACCGAGCATTCGCGTGCCGGGAGCACGCGCGCCAGACTCAGCACTGCGCCGGTCGAGGCAGTCGCGTTTGGCGTCCCGCCGGTTGAAATCGCGCTCGACCCGGTGACCGTAGCGGTCGGTGGCTCGGAACTGCGCGGCACAGTCACCGCGCGCCTCTATGAATTCGGCGTAGTGACGTTTGCGCTGGGCCTGCCGGCAAATGACCTTTCGTGGACCGCTTATGCCGAGCTGACGAATCAGGTGGACCGCAGCCTTCGAGGCAATGCGTACGGAGGAGCGATTTGGAGCCGGCTGCTCGCTGACATACGCCGCATCTTCGCCGCGGCACTGGTGAGGCCGGCGTCCTCCGCCATTGAGGAAGACTACTTGATCGGCACCGTGCATAGCTTCGGCGAGGAGATGACGGCCGAGGCGCTCTTACAGCGCCTCGATCTCGTGCCTCTCTTGTCTGGTGACCGCCGCGCGCTGTCAGGTGCGGCGCGACAGGACCTGCTCCGATTGCGCTTCTCCTATTACGTGGACGATCTCGTAGTCCTGACCTGGGACCGTGCGTTCATTTATGAGCCGCGGCGGGAATCGGACGTGGCCGACGTGCTGGAGGTCGCCAACGCGCAGCTTGTCGAGATGCGCTATTATGACGAACTGCTGGATGCCGAACTACCGCGCATGTACGATCTCGTCGAGAACACGCGCCGCTCGACACGGCTGCTGGCGTCCCGACGTTTTGCCGATCTCGCACGTCGGCTCTCCGGTCTGGTAGCTGAAGTGACTGAACTGACGGAGAAGGTGGACAATGCTCTGAAAGTCACGGAGGACGTCTATCTGGCACGCGTCTATGCGGCGGCCCTTGAACTTTTCCGTGTACCCACCTTCGGCGCTGCAGTCGATCGCAAGCTCGCCATTATCCGAGACACCTACGCCGCTCTCTATCAGGAGGCGTCGGCGGCGCAAACGGCGCTGATGGAGGCCGTCATCGTGCTACTGATCGCGCTCGAACTTATCCTCGCGCTGACGCGCCATTGACGCGAGCGCTCCAGGGAACGGTGAGGTGGTTCCGTCTGTCTGGATAGCCGGGCGGCCTGGGTAATCTAGCCCGGATGACCTGAGCCCCGAAAACTCCTCCAGGCTGAGATAGAGTCCGCGACCCTGAGGGGGAACGGATGGATGAAGCGAAGTCGGTTCACCGAGGAACGGATCATCGGCGTTCTGCGCGAGCAGGAGGC
>JAKADX010000086.1 GCA_021818505.1 Pseudomonadota bacterium | reverse complement strand
GACACGGAGCGCGCCAGGGTGGCGGGGCGAGGGGTTCCGGCCTAGCCTCCGCCCGTGCGGCGTGTCAGGGCGGCGGGATGTTGGCGTTGCGGCGGAACAGGTTTGCGGGGTCGTAAGTGCGCTTCAGTGCCGCCAGCCGATCGTAGTTCGCGCCGTACGCGGCGCGGACGCGGTCCGCGCCCTCGTCGCCGAGGTTGTTGACGTACACGCCGCCCGTCGAGAACGGCCGCATCGCGGCCCACAGCTCGCGTGACCAGCCAATGTTCGCCGCGTCGTCGTCGGCGTCATTCCAGATAGCCACGGGGAAGCAATCGTAGTTGGCGTCCCGATTGACGAACGCGGTGTCCTGCGGCGCGATCCTGCCGATCGCGCCGCCCAGGTGTTGCAGCACCACGAGCGACTTCGCGGAGGGAACCGAGGTGAAGGCCGCGAGCAGCGCGTCGATCGCGGCATCCGAAATCTCGCGCAGGAACTGCGCCTTCCAGTAGTAGCGCTGGCCGCGCGGGAAGACGCTGTCGCCCGCCGCCTGCACCTGCAGATATGGCACCCGGGCGATCCGCGCATCCAGTGGCGTGCCATGAGTCACGAGGGGCCGCAGCGTGCGCTCGGCCTGCTCCGCCGGGCCGCAGTGACAGGCCGAGACACTGAACACACGCGCACCGGACGGCAGGCTGGCCAGAGCGGCATCGGCCGTTACCTCGTCGGGGGCGTTGCGGGAGAACTCGTAATAGAACTTCATCGCATCGCGTGCATCGCGTTCGGCGAACGTCGCGGACGCGACCAGCACGGTCGTGCCGAGCCGGTGCAGCCGATATTCGAAGGCAGTGACGATGCCGAAATTGCCGCCGCCACCGCGTAACCCCCAGAACAGATCGGCGTTCTCCGACTCGCTCGCGCGCAGCATCCGTCCGTCGGCCGTCACCACGTCGGCGGCGAGCAGATTGTCGCAGGTCAGGCCATATTTCCGGCCGAGCTTGCCGAATCCGCCGCCGAGCGTGAGCCCGGCGATGCCGGTGTCGCCGTTGACGCCCATCGTCGTGGCGAGGCCAAAGGCCTGCGTCGCCGTGTCGAACTCGCCGAGCGTCAGCCCCGCCATGGCGCTGGCGATGCCGCGCTGCGGATCCACGACGATGTGCTTCATGCGCGAGAGGTCGATCACCAACCCGTCATCGCAGACCGACGCGCCGGCGATGTTGTGCCCGCCGCTGCGCACCGCAATCGGCACCGGCGCGTCACGCGCGAAGTCCACCGCCGCGACCACGTCGTCCGAGGAAGTGCAGAAGGCGAGCGCCGCGGGATAGCGGTCCACCATCCCGTTCCAGACGCTGCGCGCCCGCGCATAGCCCGCGTCGGCGGGCAGTACCAATTCGCCGCGGAGTCGTCGGCGCAAGGGGGAAAAGTCGGGCATCCCGATCCTTTGCCCAGTCAGAATGTCCCGCGTCAGGTCGTCCATGTCATCGCCCTCCGTCGCCCATCCGGTCTTGTCGGAGCCGCGGTGCGCTGCCCGAAAGTGGCCGGCCCTGCTCATAGTCAAAGCCGTGTCGGCGCGACGCAAAATCGAAGATTTCATCCGGTGCCTGAGCTGGATTCAGCTAGCGTGCCGGCATGAGGAAGCTGCCGCCGCTCGCCTCGCTGCGCGCGTTCGAGGCCGCCGCCCGCAACCTCAGCTTCGAGCGGGCCGCTGACGAACTGCGTGTCACGCCGACGGCGATCAGCCACCAGGTTCGCATCGTCGAGACGTTCTGCGGTCAGCCGTTGTTCCGCCGACGACCCCGGCCGCTGGCGCTGACCGAGGCGGGCGCGCGGCTGTTCCCGGTGCTGTGCGATGGTCTCGACGCCTTTTCCGCCGCAATGGCGTCCGTGCAGCGTCAGGAACCGGAGCGGCCGCTGCGCGTGACGACGCCGAATGCCTTTGCCAGTCACTGGCTCGTGCCGCGCTTGCCGGGCTGGCAGGCTGGCCACCCGAATCTGCCGCTGGAGGTGATCGGGACCGATGCCGTGCTGGATCTGCGCGCGAGTCAGGCCGATGTCGCGATCCGCTATGCGCGCAGCAGCCCGGCGCCTGGGACGGCTCCGGAGATGTTCCGTGACAGCTACGCCCCGGTGTGCAGCCCGGCCTTGTTGAACGCTGGCGGCGGGGTGCGGTGTGCGGCCGATCTGTTGCGCTATCCGCTGATCCATTTCGATTGGATGCGGCCTGACCCCGACGTGCCGACCTGGCGGAAATGGCTGGCGCGCGCGCGGGAGACCGAGCCCGACCTGCCGTCGGCCGCCGCGCGGTGGAACCTGAGCTTTCGCGAGGAACTGCACGCGATCGACGCCGTCATCGCGGGCCAGGGCATCGCGATCTGCAGCGACATCGTGGTGGGGTGGGCGCTGCGCAACGGCGCCCTCGTGCCCGCCCATGACCTGGCGCTGCCCGGCTACGGCTACTATCTCGTGTCGTTGCGGGAGCACACCCGGCAGCCGGACATCGCGGCATTCCGCCGCTGGGTGCTGGCGGTGCCCTGAGGGGCCTGATTCGCGGATTCGAGCCGGCGGAAAGCGCTCCGGGATCGTCCATCGCGATCGGGGCGATCGCTTCCGTGGCGCAGTCCCGCGCGACGATGTTGAGCGTCAGTGGTCGGCGTCCCCGCGATGCGTCGGCACCTGGCAAGGATTCGGCACCTGCCAGGAATCACACCCGTCCCGAGTATCCGACGCCCGTTCCCGCCGTTGCGCCGTGGCTCCGGAATGGCCTCTGATCAGGGCGCGCGCCAAGATCGGGACATCCGCCCTCGCTGACAGCGGGGCGTCACCGCGCAACCCGGTACCCCGCTTCCTTGACACCCCGGCCGGGCACGGCTACGCCGCCGCGCCATTCGCTTCGCCCGGAATCGGAACCCTTCCCGCATGGCGGTCCACGCCTTCGTCTTCCCCGGCCAAGGCAGTCAGGCCGTCGGCATGGGCCGCGACCTCGCTGCCGCCTTCGCCCCCGCGCGCGAGGTGTTCGAGGAAGTTGACGAAACTCTGAGCCAGAAACTCTCGAAGCTGATGTTCGAGGGGCCGGCCGACGAACTGACCCTGACCGAGAACGCCCAGCCCGCGCTGATGGCCCATTCGCTCGCCGTGCTGCGCGTGATCGAGCGCGAGGGCAGGGTGCGGATCGCCGACCGGGCCATCGTGGTCGCCGGCCATTCGCTCGGCGAGTATTCGGCACTCGCCGCCGCCGGGGCGTTCTCGCTCGCCGATGCGGCGCGACTGCTCCGCCAGCGCGGTCAGGCGATGCAGAAGGCGGTGCCGCCAGGCGAGGGAGCGATGGCGGCGCTGCTCGGCGCCGAACTCGACCTGGCGCGGGAGATCTGCGCCGCGGCGGCGGAAACGCCGGAGGGTGGGCGCGAGGTGATCGATCCCGCTAACGACAATGGCGGCGGGCAGGTGGTCGTGTCGGGCGCGCGCGGCGCAGTCGAGCGTGCCATAGAGATCGCGCGCGGCCGGGGCGTGAAGCGCGCCATGCTGCTGCCGGTGTCCGCGCCGTTCCACTGCGCGCTGATGGCCCCGGCGGCCGATGTGATGGCGGCGGCGCTGGAACGCACGCCGCCCGCGCGGCCCACGGTGCCGCTGATCGCCAATGTCTCCGCGGCCAAGGCAACCGACCCGGCCGAGATCGTCCGCCTGCTGGTCGAGCAGGTGACGCGCACGGTGCGCTGGCGCGAGAGCGTGCAGGCGATGATCGCCCTCGGCGCTGACAGTTTCGTCGAGCTTGGCGCGGGCAAGGTGTTGAGCGGCCTGATCCGCCGCGTCGCCCCCGATGCCGCCGCGACCGCGGTCGGCTCGCCGGCCGAGATCGAAGCTTTCCTCAAATCGCTCTGAGGTCCGCGCGCATGTTCCGCCTGGACGGCAAGACCGCCCTGATTACCGGAGCCTCCGGCGGTATCGGCGCCGCGATCGCGCGCGCGATGCACGCACAGGGGGCTGCGGTGGCGCTGTCGGGGACACGACGCGATGCGCTCGATGCCCTGGCGGCGGAACTGGGTGATCGGGTGCATGTCTGCCCCGCGGACCTGCGCGACCCAGCTGCCGCCGACGCGCTGGTGACGGCGGCCGAGGCCGCGGCCGGCCCGCTCGGCATCCTGGTGAACAATGCCGGGCTGACCCGCGACGGCCTGGCATTGCGCATGAAGGATGAGGACTGGCAGGCGGTGCTGGACGTGGACCTGACCGCACCGTTCCGCCTCGCCCGCGCCGCCCTGCGCGGGATGCTGCGCCGGCGCGCCGGGCGCATCATCGGCATCGGCTCGATCGTCGGCAGCACTGGCAATCCCGGCCAGGCCAACTACGCCGCCGCCAAGGCCGGGCTGGCCGGCATGACGCGGGCGCTGGCCCAGGAAGTGGCGAGTCGCGGTATTACCGTGAACCTGATCGCGCCGGGCTTCATCGCCACCGCCATGACCGACGCGTTGGATGCGCCGCAGCGCGAAAAGCTGACCGCTGCGATCCCGCTCGGCCGACTCGGCCAGCCGCAGGACGTGGCCGCCGCCGTCGTCTATCTTGCCAGCGACGCCGCCGGCTGGGTGACCGGCGCGACGCTGCACGTCAACGGCGGCATGGCAATGCTGTAAGGTGGCGATTGGCCGCATCGCGAAACCGTGCTACGCGCCCGGCCGGCCTCGTCCGGGGCGTTTCGGCGGCGCCGCGGGGTGCCCGCAGCGTGGCTCGGGCGTTACCCGGATGACGAGACATCGGACCAGGACAGGCAGGCAGGAGCGAACCCTCTCATGAGCGACATTTCCGAGCGCGTGAAGAAGATCGTCGTCGAGCATCTCGGCGTCGAGGAGAGCAAGGTGACGCCGGAGGCGTCATTCATCGACGATCTCGGCGCCGACAGCCTCGACACCGTCGAGCTGGTGATGGCCTTCGAGGAGGCGTTCAGCGTGGAAATCCCGGAGGACGCGGCCGAGAAGATCAGCACCGTGCGCGACGCCGTGGACTACATCGAGAAGCAGAAGGCGGCCTGACCGGGACGGGCCGGCGGGCTGCGGCACGGCTGGGACCGGAGAGAGGTGGAAGCGATGCGCCGCGTGGTCGTCACAGGCATGGGAATCGTCAGCCCGCTCGGAATCGGAGCCGAGCGCGTCTGGCGCCGGTTGCTGGCCGGCGAATCGGGAATCGGCGCGATCCAGTCCTTCGATGTCGGCGACCTGCCCTGCAAGATCGGGGGCCAGGTGCCGCTCGGCGCCCGGGCGGACGGCAAGTTCGACCCGGCGGAGTACATCCCGGTCAAGGAAATCAAGAAGATGGACCGCTTCATGCACTTCGCCATGGCGGCGGCGGCGGAAGCGGTCGAGGATTCGGGCTGGCAGCCGGCGAATGAGGACGACCGCTGCGCCACCGGGGTGATGATCGGCTCGGGCATCGGCGGGCTGGAGGCGATCTATGACGCGGCACTCACGGTGCACGAGGGCCGCGCGCGGCGGATGTCGCCGTTCTTCATTGTTTCCGCGCTGATCAACCTCGCCTCCGGGCATGTCTCGATCAAATACGGCTTCAAGGGGCCGAACCATGCCGTCGTGACCGCGTGCGCGACCGGCGTGCATGCGATCGGCGATGCCTCCCGCCTGATCGCGCTCGGCGATGCCGATGTCATGGTGGCGGGCGGGGCGGAGGCGGCGGTGAACCTGGTCGGCATGGCCGGGTTCTGTGCCAGCCGCGCCCTCTCAACCGGCTTCAACGACACCCCCACCAGGGCGTCGCGCCCCTGGGACAAG
>JAKADX010000050.1 GCA_021818505.1 Pseudomonadota bacterium | reverse complement strand
CCCAATCCCACAACGTCAACGCCGATCACCTCCGACCCAAAACAGCGATGCGAAAGTCGCCAAGCCCAGCCACGTCCGCAGCTCACAGAGCATCGACACCGTCAACGCCATGAATAGGACGGGGTAGATGCCCAGGAACTCCGCAATCCGGAACTTCGCGAAATGTGGCCGGGCGACCGCGCCGTTGAGCGAAATGAAATCGGCGTCGATCGCGCGGGCATATGCGGATATCAGCGGGTGCGTGAGGGCGGCGATCTCGCGGAATTCGCTGCCGGCGGCGATCGTCAGAATTGCTTTCAAACGTGACCCGTTATGCCAAGTTGGCGAGACGGAATTATCATGTCGTTCCGGAAAGCAGCAAGGTCCGCCCCTGCGGAGCGGCCCATGCAGCCGATCGGAGCCGCCCTGAACCGCCCCGGGTTTGCCGGCGGCACTTCACATGAGCCGGGGTGGGAACGAAGGAAGAGCATACTCTCTGACGCGGACGTCGCCAACTGCCTGGGCGGCCCACGGGCGCCGATGACCTGTATGTCCGAGTGGCGCGACACGGGACTCACGTTACGCCCGCCTGGTCGTTCACAAATAATATTGAATTTTCTGTCAATCTTTTGACGTGTCCGCGGTTCTGTGCCATGAGTGCTCTTTCTTGAGCGGGGGGACGCGTTTACGCTGTGGGCGGGACGGCGTCTGAATTTGCCCATGGAACTGAGCTACTTGCGTTCGGCTGGGCCGATGCGAAATGAATGCGCGAGCGATCATTGGCGCGCTCGTGCCCAGTGATCGCAGGAGCGTGGGCTATTCCCAACGAGAGATGGCAGATGGATCAGGTCGCAGGAACCGCCGAAAGCGCCAGGGTACCGCTCGATCGGGATGTTTTCCTGCGCCGGATGCTGGGTGAGTTGGCCGCCACCCTCCAGGATGTCGTCGGCATCGAAGAGGCCTCGGGTTACATCAGCATTGTCAGCGTCGCCCTGGGCGAGCACATCCTCGCCGACTACCGGCGGGCGCTCGCGGTCGATCAACTGTCGCGGCAGCAGGTCTCGGACGTTCTGGTCGATCTGAAGCGGCGCATTGGCGGCGATTTCTATGTGATCGAGGAGACCGATGACCACATCGTTCTCGGCAACCGAGCCTGTCCGTTCGGCGAGTTCGTACACGGTCGCCCGTCGCTGTGCATGATGACCTGCAATCTCTTCGGTTACGTCGCTGCCGAGAACCTGGGCTACGCGGCCGTGGAACTCGATCGCACGATCGCGCAGGGCCATGGCGGCTGCCGGGTCGTGATCCATCTCCGCCCGACCGATGCAAACGTCAACGTACGCGAATATTTCCGCCGTGACGACCACGGTGCCTAGTCTGACCGCTCGTGAGATCCTGGAGGCGTTGCCCGAGCCGAGCGTTGTTCTGGACACCACCACCTGCGTCCTGATGGCCAACCTCGCCGCGCTCACGCGGTTCGGGCCTCTGGTCGGGCTGAAGCTGACAGGCTTTGCGACGATCCCGGACGCCGCAGCGTTGCGGACCTACATCCGCCGGTGTTCCGGTTCGCGTGGCACGCTGCCCGGAACCGTGACACTGCGCGGTGCCGATGGCACGAACACCCGCTTCCGCTGCTTTGGCGGACTGGTTGTCCCGGCATGCGATGACGCCTCCGCGATGGTGCTGCTGCGCTGCTCCGAAGCGGAGGACGAGCGTTTCTCGGCGCTGGCGCGCGATGTCCGGCGCTTGAACGTGGAGCTTCGCGAGCGGCACAGGACTCAGGCCTTGCTTGAGGAGGCGCTGCGCGATCGCGAAGTCATGCTTCGCGAACTGCACCACCGGGTGAAGAACAGCATACAGATGCTCATTGGCATGGTCGGCAGCGTCCGGCGGGAGGTCGCTTCGCCGGAGGCGCGGGCGGTTCTTGCCAACATCGGGGACCGGCTTGGTGCCATCGGCGCCGCGCATCAGATGCTCCACCGCGTTGACAGTCTCGGCGGCGTGGATGCCCGCCGGTTCGCCGCCGAACTCAGCGGCGGCATTCTGCACTCCTACGGCGCGCAGGGGCGGCTTTCCTGCCGTGCGACGGCCGGAGCGATCATTCCCAACGACGTCGCTACGCCGCTCGCTCTCATTCTGAACGAGCTGCTTGTCAACGCAGTGAAGCACGGGCCACGCGACGGACACATCCGTGTCGGGCTGCTGTGTGCAGGCGGCATGTTTGAGGTTTCGGTTGAGGATGATGGCCCGGGGTTTGAGTTCACCATCCCGGCAAAACGTGCGTCCGGTCTAGGCTTGGTTTGCGGCCTGGCCCGCCAGCTGCGCGGGAGCTTCGCGGTCGAACGCGGTGAGCGCGGCGGGACGCGCTGCGTGCTCCGTTTCAGCACGTCGGGCGGGGCGCCCGACCGGGAGGAAGCGGAGAGGTCATGACTAGGGAGAGCAGTCAGACACCAGCATCGCCGCCCCACCGCGCCGCACCGCCACAGGAGCCGGCCGCGGCGTCGCGAGACGGGAAACCGCAAGCGCCGGTTCATCCGGCCGGCTGCGTGATGATCGTGGAAGATGACTACTTCATCGCGCTTTCAATGGAAGAGGCTCTTGCGCACGCGGGTTTCGTCATCGCTGGCGTGGCGGATACGGCCGACCGGGCAGTGACGATGGCTGGCGACGCGCGGCCCGACATCGTGCTCATGGACATCCGCCTGGGCGGCGGGACGGATGGCATCGACGCCGCGCGGGAGATCCTCCGGCGCTTCGAAATCCCGAGCGTGTTTGTGACGGCCCATGAGGATCCGGATACGCGGCAACGCGGTGAGTGGGAGGCGCATCCCCTTGCCTGGCTGCTGAAGCCGTTTCGGCTGGACGAGCTTCTCGTCACCGTCCGCACCGCGATCGCGCTTGCACGCGAAGGGCGCACCCGAACGGGGCAGGCCGATCCGGACGGCGTGGCGGCTGGCCTGCCCGGACGGGCCCGGCCGGCATGACAGACTGCCAGCCCGTGCTGACCGGGATGAGGTCGAAGGCCAGGACGAGGCGCAGTATGCCACCCCGCAATACCGATGACGCGGCCGGCTCGACGGCCACGAACCGCACCGTGGGCCTGTGGCGTTTCAGGGCGGTCACCGTTCCGCTCGATGACGGCTTGCGCCATGCGATCCTTCATGCTGCCCGTGGGGTTCTCCCATTCCAGCTTGACGTAGATCGCCGCGCAGCCCGGGGGCGGCACGTGGCGCAGCCGCCCAAGCGACGTGTTGCCGATCGCGGTCAAGACGCTCATGAGCCAACCAGCTTGCAGGCTTGCAACGAGTCACCTTTTGATTTGATCGCCGTTTCATAAGCCGGTCCGGCAGACGGCGTCCGGTTCGGGAGAGTCCATCGCGGCTCCGACGAAAACAGCATAGCACATTCTCTGTTGCGGCAGCCGAGGCAACCTTGCCGCCCTGCCCGATCACATTGACGATCACCTGGCCTTGCAACAACACCCCCGCTTACTCGCCATTGAGCAAATGGGGCGTCTCTCCGGAGGCGGCGATTCGCGCGGAGGCGTTGGCGGGCGGGATCGGGATTGCCATTGACAAATCGATGGCAAAATTTTTCTTACGTCCATCGAGAATGCGACGGGGCGTCCAGGATGGCGGAGCGATATGACGCGGTGATCGTCGGCGGCGGCCACAACGGCCTGACCTGCGGCGCCTATCTCGCCCGCGCTGGTTTGCGCACGCTGGTGCTGGAACGCCGCGACGTGGTCGGCGGCGCCGCCGTCACCGAAGAAACGGTGCCAGGCTTCAGATTCTCCACCTTCAGCTACCTGATGAGCCTGCTGCATCCGAAAGTGATCGCCGAGCTTGATCTGCGCCGCCACGGGTTCGAGGTGCTGCCGGCCTCCGACATGTTCTCGCCGCTGCCGGACGGCAACCACATCGTGTTCAGCGACGACGTGGCGCGCACCCAGCGGGAATTCGCGCGATTCTCGGCACGCGACGCCGAGAGCTATCCAGCGTTCGACCGCTACCTGACGGAAAGCGCCAACATCGTCCGCAAGCTGCTGCTGGAGACGCCGCCGGACCCGTCGTGCCGCGACTGGCGCAGCTTCCGCGACACCGCCAAGCTGCTGTGGAAATACCGCCGCGTCGGCGACAAGCTGTTCCGGCTGATCGACCTGATGACGATGAGCGCCGACGCCTATCTGTCGGAGTGGTTCGAGGATACGCACGTCAAGGCGGTGCTCGCTTATTATTGCGGCATCGGCACGCTGGCCGGGCCGAAGACGCCCGGCTCCGCCTACGTCATCATGCATCACGTCATGGGCGAGCATGCCGGTGCCGGCGGCTGGGGATTCGTGCGCGGCGGCATGGGCACGATCACGCAGGCCATCGCCGCCGCCGGGCGTGAGAAGGGGATGCAGATCCGCACCGGCGCGGAGGTCATCGCGATCGACACGGCAGGCGGGCGCGCGACCGGCGTGACGCTCGCCGACGGCACGCGCATCGAGGCGCCGATCGTCGCCTGCAACATCAGCGCAAAGGTCGTGTTCCTGAAACTGCTGCCGGACGGCGTGTTGCCCGCCGACTTCGTGCGGGACCTGCGCGGCTATCGCACGTACTCCGCCGCATTCAAGATCAACATCGCCTGTGAGCGCCTGCCGCACTATACCAGTTTCGATCCCGATGTCTGCGGGTTTGCCTATCCCACCTACACGCATATCGGGCCGAGCATCGAGTATCTCGAACGGGCCTACGACGATGCGAAATGGGGCAACTGGTCGCGCGATCCGTTCATCACGCCGGTCGCGCCAAGCTTCGTGGACGACACCGTGGCGCCGCCCGGGAAGCATGTGGTGCATCTGTTCGGCGGCCATGCGCCCTACACGCTCGCGGAAGGCGACTGGGAGACGCGCAAGCCCGAATTCGTGCGCAACGTCCTGCGCGTGATCGATTCGCACGCGCCGGGGTTCTCCGACGGCATCATCGACATGCAGGTGCTGGTGCCGCCCGATATCGAAGCAAAGATCGGCTCGCCGCACGGCCATATCTTCCACGGCGAACTGAGCGCCGACCAGTTGTTCTTCGCGCGCCCGGCGCCGCACTGGGCGGACTATCGCAGCCCGATCCGCGGGCTTTATCAGTGCGGTTCCTCGGCCCATCCGGGCGGCGGCGTCGGCGCGGTCGCCGGGCACAACGCGGCGCGCGAGATCCTCAAGGACCGGCGGAAATGACCACACCGACCAGACGGGCCGTGACGAGCCTGCTGCCTGACAGCGGCCCCGTCTCTGGTCCCCGCGCCGCCGCCGCTGCTGTTCGAGAGCTTTTCCGTGCTGGTGCGCACGACGCATCTGCTGCTGCCCTGTGCGGTGCTGCCAATCCGCGCCGCGCACGGCGCGCCATTGCTCGCGGCGTTCCTGCTGCGGCCGGCGCGCGCCATCCTGCCCGCCGCGTTCGGCGCGCGGTTCCACCTGCAACTACCGCCTTCGCGATGGTCGCTGCGCTGGTGGGGCACGTTCCTGACCGACGCGTCCCGGCGCAATGCGCCGGTCACGGGTCTGACTCTGGCCGCGGCAACTTCGATGACCGCCGTCGTGGTCGGGCCGACCGCTGCGCTCGGGCTCGCGCGGCTGCGCGGGCGGATGCGGGGACTGCGCGGCATGGTCGGGGATGGGGCTGGGCGCGGCGGGGCGCGCTGATCGCGGCCGGCGCGGCCGGGCGGGGCGCGGTGGCGCGGCCAGCGCGGGTGTCAGGGCAGGCGGCGGGCGCATCGCCAGCATCCGGCAGAGCGGGCGCAGCAGCCGCCCGGCCTGCGGCGCCGCCGCGAGCAGGTCCGCCATCTCCGGTGTCGCCAGCAGGTGCTGCAACTGCGACCCGGCCGCCGCCGCGTCGTGCACCACCTCCGGCACCAGCCGCGCCAGCCAGCCGAAGCGGCGCGGCAGGCGCTGATAGGGCCGCCGGGGCCGCGCGGCGGGCGGACGGGCTGATGCGGGACGGCGTGGCGTCGCGGTGCCCGCAGCGACGCGGGCGGCGAGGCTGGCAAACCGCCGGGCGAGGCGATTGAGGCGCGGCCAGAGCAGGAGGATCAGCGGCGCAATCAGCGGCCGTTTCGCCGCCGCCACGGCGATCGCGCGACACAGCGCGGCGAGGATGCCGGCGAAGCTTTCGGCCGGGGTCTGGGTGGTGGCGGGCATGAACGTATGTAGAACACGGATGGAGCGACCTGGGCAAGGGGATATCGAACGCGTGCGTTCGAGCGGCCATGAAACCGATCCCACTGACGCCAGAGACGGAAGCCTCGCTGGCCGGCTGATTGGGTTCGAGGAACCAGCGGAATCGCTGGGCGATTGGCTGCAGTTCATTGCGCATGCGCACGGGCGTCGGACGCATGGGGCATCGCGATGCTGCGGCGATAGGTGAGCGAGGACGAGTTTCGGGAGGCGTCGGGCAGCGCATCGGCCGGGATCATTAAGACGCGGCCGTGGGCATGCTGTGCAAGCCAAGCTTTCGCAATGAGGAGACAAGGCGTCTGACGAACCGTCGCCGGACAATGCCGAAGAATGACGAATCATAACGATGCGCCGAATCACTGGCTCGCGGTCACTTCCGCTAATGCGGCAGTCCAGGCGCGCACGCGCGAACCGATTCGTGCCGACCTGGACGCCCGCCTTCGCAGGAACGCCGAAAAGGTCGGCCTTTTTGCGAGCAAGTATCATACCTCCCGACCGTGCCGGAATGCCCATTCCAGTCACCCGTGAATCGCTTTAGCCTGGGTACCGAGCGGAGTTGCCCGACCACGACCTCGCCCGCGTCCCCGCAGCCGCGATCACGACGATCATCGCCAAGCTGCCCGACGCCGCCATCCGGTCGTATTATGGTCCGGCAACGACGCGCTCAGGGAGCAACCCGCGATGGATGACGCCATCTACGGCACCCGCAACAAGCGCGGCGACTGGTCGCCGAGCGAGCGAATCGAGTGCGCGCCGCTGTTCGCCCTGCCGCCGCGTCCGAGGGCGCTGCTGGCGTGGCTGCCGCATTACTTCCTGCCGTGGAACGTGATCTTTGCCCTGCTGGCGGTGGCGTACTGGGCGTGGATCATTCCGGATACGGAGACGCTGCGGACGCTAGGCTGGGGGTGGGCGCTGCGGCTGTATGCGGTGAATGCCGTCGCCACCTTCCTGTTCTATGGCGCGTTCGAGCTGCACCTGTATGTGCTGCGGCGGCAGGGGCGGCGGTTCAAGTATCACCCGAAGTTCCCGTCGGAGCAGCGCAGCAAGGCGTTCTGGTTCGAGCGGCAGAACATCGACAACATCCTGCGCACCTTCCTGTCAGGGGTGACGATCTGGACGGCGATCGAGGTGATCGTGCTGTGGGCGTTCGCCAACGGCTACGTGCCCTGGCTGAGCTTCGCGCAGCATCCCCTCTATCTCGCGGCCCTCGCCCTGGTCGTGCCGATCATCCACGAGTTCCACTTCTTCTGCATCCACCGGCTGATCCACACGCCGTTCCTGTACAGGTGGGTGCATTCGGTGCACCACAACTCGGTCAACCCGTCGCCCTGGTCGTCGCTGTCGATGCATCCGGTGGAGCATCTGCTGTATCTCAGCACCGCGTTCTATCATCTGATCATCCCGTCGAACCCGCTGATCGCGCTGTATCAGCTTCATTTCGCCGCCTTCGGCGCCATCCCCGGGCATGTCGGCTTCCACAAGATCGAGGTGGGCGCGAATGGTTTGATCGACAGCCACGCCTACGAGCACTATCTGCACCACAAGTATTTCGAGGTGAACTACGGCGCCGCGCTGATCCCGCTCGACAAGTGGTTCGGCACCTGGCACGACGGCTCGGCCGAAGGCGAGGCGCGGATGCAGGAACGCTACCGTCGGCGCAAGGAACGCATCGCCGCGCGCAAGGCGGCGCAGGCGGCGGCCGGGCGATGAGCGGCTGGGTGAGGGCGTGCCGGCTGGAGGCGATCGAGCGCGAAGGCGTCGTACGCTTCGACCACGGATCGCGCACCTTCGCGGTGTATCGCGCGCCGGATGACAGCGTTCACTGCACCGACGGGCTTTGCACGCACGAGGCGGTGCACCTCGCCGACGGGCTGGTGGTGGACTTCGAGATCGAGTGTCCCAAGCATTCCGGCGTCTTCGACTACCGCACCGGCGAGGCGATGCGGCTGCCGCCGTGTGAGAACCTGCGGACCTATCCGGCCGAGGTGGTCGATGGCGAGGTCCGCATCGCCATCGGCTGACGCCGGCCGGCCCCGTCAGTCCACCCCGACCCCCTCGTGCCCGAACACCGTCTGCCGCGCCGCCTGCAACGGCGTGGCGCCGGCGGCATAGAGGTCGTGCCAGTGCTCCGGCGTGCCGGAGGGCCAGCCGAGCAGCAGGCGCGTATGCTGGCACCAGTCGGCAAAGGCGGGGCGATGCATCGGCTTGCGGTCGGTCATGGCGGGCCTCCTCTCTCTGGCCACCATTCTGGGCCGGCACGCGGGGCGGGACTGTGGCACGGATCACATTCGGGCGCCATCGCTTCGCCTTCGCGGCCGGGTGGCGCGGCAATCGCGTCCGCCGCTGGCTGCGCCGGATCCGGTGTTCGGAGGCAACCCCGCTCTGCAGCGCGCCGGCGGTGACGGCAGTGGCCGGCCCGCATGGAGGTCGCGTTCACCGCCGCGGACCGGGACGCCGTGCATGCGGACTGGGGGGAACCGGCTGCGCGTGTCCGCGCCGGGCACGTCATGGACAGCGCCGGCGGGCGCGGCTAAAGCCGCAACGGAATGCCAGATGCGCCGCAAGTCCGACCGCCGGTGTCACTGAAGCCGTGGCGCGCGCCGTAGCCCGCTTCGTCTGCCAGGCCTGCGGCGCGGTCACGCCGAAATGGGCGGGGCGGTGCGAGACCTGCGGTGAGTGGAACACGATCGCCGAGGAAGCGGCCGAGTCCCGCCCGAAAGCCGCGCCCGGCCGCCGCATCGGCTTCGTGGCGCTGACCGGGGACGCGGCGCCCCCGCCGCGTGCCCCGACCGGCATCGCGGAGCTGGACCGCGTGCTGGGCGGCGGGCTGGTGCCCGGCTCGGCCGTGCTGGTCGGTGGCGATCCGGGGATCGGCAAATCCACGCTGCTGCTGCAGGCCGCCGCCGCGCTGTCCCGCGCCGGGCGGCGGGTGCTCTATGTCTCGGGCGAGGAGGCAATCGAACAAGTGCGGATGCGCGCGCGCCGGCTGGAGCTGGCGGACGCGGCGCTGGGCCTCGCCGCCGCCGTCAACCTGCGCGACATCGCCGCCTCGCTGGAGGCGGAGGCGGACGCGGCGCTGGTGGTGATCGACAGCATCCAGACCATGTGGCTCGACAGCATCGAGAGCGCGCCGGGATCGGTCACGCAGGTGCGCGCGACCGCCTTCGAGCTGATCCGGCTGGCGAAATCGCGCGGCTTCGCACTGGTGCTGGTCGGCCACGTCACCAAGGACGGCGCGATCGCCGGGCCGCGGGTGCTGGAGCACATGGTCGACGCGGTGCTGCATTTCGAGGGCGATCGCGGCCACCAGTTCCGCATCCTGCGCGGCGTGAAGAACCGCTTCGGCGCCACCGACGAGATCGGCGTGTTCGAGATGACCGACCGCGGGCTGGCCGAGGTGCCCAACCCGTCGGCGCTGTTCCTCGCCGAGCGGCGCGGCAACGTCGCCGGCAGTGCGGTGTTCGCCGGGCTGGAAGGGACGCGGCCGGTGCTGGTCGAGGTGCAGGCGCTGCTCTCGGCCAATCCCGGCGGCGCGCCGCGGCGGTCGGTCATCGGCTGGGAATCGGGGCGGCTGTCGATGCTGCTCGCGGTGCTGGAGGCACGCTGCGGGCTGCGGCTGGGGCAGAGCGACGTCTATCTCAACATCGCCGGCGGCCTGCGCATCGGCGAGCCGGCGGCCGATCTGGCGGTGGCCGCGGCGCTGGCCTCCGCCGCCGCCGACCGGCCGACCGATCCCGGCCGCGTCTATTTCGGCGAGGTCGGGCTGTCGGGCGAGATCCGCCAGGTGGCGCAGGCCGAGGCGCGGCTGAAGGAGGCGCAGAAGCTCGGTTTCACCTCCGCCTGCCTGCCGCGGCGGGTGGCGCGCGGCAACCGGCCGCTGGCGGCACCGGAGGGGCTGGCACTGCACGAGATCGGGCACCTGTCCGACCTGGTGGCGGGCCTGCGTGCATGACGCACTGGCGGCGGGGCACCTGCCGAGGATATATCGCGCGCGCAGCTTCGGGCGGGACGGCGTGAACTGGGTCGATCTGATCGTCATCGGCGTGGTCATCGTGTCCGGCCTGGCGGCCTTCGCGCGCGGGCTGGTGCACGAGGTGCTGGCGATCGGTGCCTGGATCGGCGCCGGGTTCTTCGCGGTCTGGGCCGCGCCCTTCGTCGGCGACCGCTTCCTGCACTGGGTCGGCCCGGATTTCGCCAAGATGGCGGCCCTCGGGTCGATGTTCGTGGTGGCCTTGGTGGTGCTGTCGGTGCTGACCTCGATGATCGGCGGGCTGGTGCGGATGTCGGCGCTGGGCACCGTGGATCGCACGCTGGGCGTGGTTTTCGGGCTGGCGCGGGGTGTCGTTCTGATCGCGTTCGCCTATATCGTGGCCGGCTGGGTGGTCGCCCCCGATCGCTGGCCGCCGCCGGTGCTGGACGCGCGCACGCTGCCCTATGCCTATGCCGCGGCCCGCGTGGGCGCGAGCCTGCTGCCGCAGGAGTTCCGCCCGATCGTGGCCATCCCGCCGTCGATGCCCGTGACGCGCGTGGAGGATCTGTTGCACGCCCTGCCGCTGGGCAAGGCCATCGCCCGCCCCTGAGCGGGCCAGGAGAGACGGATGCCCGATGCCAACCGCGACGACGACAAGCTGCATGAGGAATGCGGCGTCGTCGGCGTCTGGAACTGCGCCGACGCGGCGGCGGTGGTGGCGCTGGGTCTGCACGCTCTGCAGCACCGCGGGCAGGAGGCGACGGGAATCGTCAGCTATGACGGCGCGCATTTCCATTCCCATCGCGGCCTGGGTCTGGTCGGCGACAACTTCTCCGACGCGCGCGTGATCGCCTCGCTGCCGGGCGGGCGCGCGGTCGGGCACAACCGCTATGCCACCACCGGCGACACCGTGCTGCGCAACGTGCAGCCGCTGTACGCGGATTTCGAGTTCGGCGGGCTGGCGGTGGCACATAACGGCAACCTGACCAACGCCACCGCCCTGCGCCGCGCCCTGGTGCGGCGCGGCTGCCTGTTCCAGTCAACGACCGACAGCGAGGTGTTCATCCACCTCATCGCCATCAGCCTCTATTCCACCGTCACCGACCGGTTGATCGACGCGCTGAAGCAGGTGATGGGCGCCTATTCGCTGATCGCGCTGACCAGCGACGCGCTGATCGGCGTGCGCGACCCGCTGGGCGTGCGTCCGCTGATCCTGGGGCGGCTGGAGGGCGGCGGCTTCGTGCTGGCGAGCGAGACCTGCGCGCTCGACATCATCGGCGCGGAATTCGTCCGCGACGTCGAGCCGGGCGAGATTGTCGTGATCGACGACGCCGGCCTGCACAGCATCCGCCCGTTCGGCCGCGCCCGGCCCCGCTTCTGCGTCTTCGAATACATCTACTTCGCCCGGCCCGATTCGATCGTCGAGGGCACGCCGGTCTATGAGGCACGCAAGCGTATCGGCGCGGAACTGGCGCGCGAGAGCCATGTCGCGGCCGACGTGATCGTGCCGGTGCCCGATTCCGGCGTGCCCGCGGCGATGGGCTACGCCGCCGAATGCGGCGTGCCGTTCGAACTCGGCATCATCCGCAACCACTATGTCGGCCGCACCTTCATCGAGCCGACCGACCACATCCGCAATCTCGGCGTGAAGCTCAAGCACTCCGCCAACCGCGCGATGCTGGCGGGACGACGCGTGGTGCTGGTGGACGACAGCATCGTGCGCGGCACGACGAGCAAGAAGATCGTCGAGATGGTGCGCCAGGCCGGGGCGGCGGAGGTGCACATGCGCATCTCCTCTCCACCCACCACGCATTCCTGCTTCTACGGCATCGACACGCCCGAGCGGGGCAAGCTGCTGGCGGCACGGCACAGCGTCGAGGAAATGGCCGCCCTCATCGGCGCCGACAGCCTTGCCTTCATCTCCATCGACGGGCTGTATCGCGCGCTGCGCCAGGGCGGACGCGACGCGGATGCGCCACACTATTGCGACGCCTGCTTCACGGGCGACTATCCGATCCCGCTGCCCGACGCCTCGCACAATGACAACCGGCAACTCTCGCTGCTGACCGAGGTGCGTTGAGAGAGCGGCCGCAGCCGGTACGACCACCGGCCACGCTTGCGCCGCGACATCCCGGCTCCACTGCCGGTCCCCTGATAGGCAATCGGTGCGTTCCGTTTGCCCCGTTCCGGGCGGCGGGTCTAGCGTCACGTCGGCGTGATCGCGGTCGCGACCTGGCCGGCGCGCGCACGATGGGAGGATCCAAGGATGGCGATGATCATCATTCCGACCCGCGCGAAATGGAAAGCTCTCAAGAAAACGCACGAGGTCGCCGACGGCGCGGTGAGCGGCGTTGACGTGGGCAAGGCCCTCGACACGTACGACGCCGCGGCGAAGACCGGCATCCGGTTCGCGCTGGCCAACGCCGATGCCGCCGAGAAGCTGGAAAAGACGCTCGCGACCTATATTTCCAAGCTGGACAAAAAGAAAGTCAAAAAGGACTACGCGAAATTCGAAAAGACCTTCCTGGACGACTATGTCGGCGCGGCGCGCGCCAAGAAGGAGGACTTCAAGCGCTACAGCGCCGATGCCGATACGTTCAAGAAGGAACTGACCTCGTTCTTCACCGCGATCCAACACCTGGCGCCGAACAAGACCACCGACGCCGAATTGCAGAAGTTCAAGTCGGGCCCGCTGCGCGGCCTGTCGGCGGTCGGCAGCGGCCTGCGCGATGCCAATGTCGATCTGACGGCGATCAACAAGGACGCCGCCGACATCCAGAAGCTGATCGACGCGGCGGCCGGCAAGGACGGCGCTGTCATCGAGAAAGTGCGCGAGGCGATCGTGAAGCTCGCGGAGAATCTTGCCGCCGAGGCGAAGAAGCAGGGGCTCGCCTGATCGGTCATCCGCGCGACGGCGCGCCTGCGCGCGCCGGCGGCGGGTGGCCCCGCAATCAGGCCGTCCGATCCCCTTCGCTGCCCAGCGCTGCCTGCGCGGCCGCCAGCCGCGCCACCGGCACGCGGTACGGGCTGCACGACACGTAGTCCAGGCCAAGCGATTCGCAGAATGCGATCGAGGCCGGATCACCGCCGTGCTCTCCGCAGATGCCGAGCTTGAGCGCCGGCTTGGTGTTGCGCCCTTTCTCGGCGGCGGTGCGGATGAATTCGCCCACGCCTTCGACATCGAGCGTCACGAACGGGTCCTTCGGCAGGATGCCGAGTTCCACATAGCGCGGCAGGAACTTTCCCGCGTCGTCCCGCGACAGGCCGAACACGGTCTGCGTCAGGTCGTTGGTGCCGAAGGAGAAGAAATCCGCGGCCTCGGCGATGCGGTCGGCGGTGATCGCGGCGCGCGGCAGCTCGATCATCGTGCCGATCACATAGGCGATGTCCACGCCGCTTTCCTTGAACACGTCGGCGGCGACACGCTCGACCTGCGCGCGCGTGATCTCCAACTCGCGCTTGGTGCCGACCAGCGGGATCATGATCTCCGGCACCGGCGCCGTCCCGCCCTCCTTGGCGATCGCGACCGCACCTTCGAAGATCGCGCGGGCCTGCATCTCATAGATTTCGGGATAGGTGACACCGAGGCGGCAGCCGCGATGGCCGAGCATCGGGTTGGCCTCCGCGAGTTCGGTGGCGCGGCGGCGCATCGCCGCGACATCGGTGCCGAGCGCCTGGGCAACCTCCGCCAGTTCCGCGTCGCCATGCGGCAGGAATTCGTGCAGTGGCGGATCGAGCAGACGGATCGTCACCGGCAGCCCGGCCATGATGCGGAACAGCTCGATGAAGTCCTGGCGCTGGAACGGCAGCAGCCGTGCCAGCGCGGCACGCCGACCCGCCTCATCATGCGCCATGATCATCTGCCGCACCGCGCCGATGCGCGCGGGATCGAAGAACATGTGCTCGGTGCGGCACAGGCCGATGCCTTCGGCGCCGAACTTCCGCGCCGTCCTGGCATCCAGCGGCGTCTCCGCATTGGCACGCACGCGCATCCGCCGCGCGGCATCGGCCCAGCCCATCAGTGTGGCGAAATCGCCCGACATCGTCGGCTCGACCATCGCGACATGGCCCAGGAACACTTCGCCGGTGGCGCCATCGATGGTGACGATCTCGCCGGCGTTCACCACCTTGCCGCCGGCGGTCATGGTCTGCGCGCCATAATCGACCGAGATGCCGCCCGCGCCGGCGACGCAGGGCCGCCCCATGCCGCGTGCCACCACCGCGGCATGGCTGGTCATGCCGCCGCGCGTGGTCAGGATGCCGCGCGCGGCGTGCATCCCGTGGATATCCTCGGGGCTGGTCTCGATCCGCACCAGGATCACCGCCTCGCCCTTGTCGGTGCGGCTCTCCGCCTCGTCGGCGCTGAACACGACGATGCCGCTGGCGGCACCGGGACTTGCCGGCAAGCCTTTCGACAGCAGCGTGCGCTTGGCTTTCGGATCGAGCGTCGGATGCAGCAACTGATCGAGCGAGGCGGGATTGACGCGGCGCACCGCCTCGTTGCGGTCGATCAGGCCTTCGTTGGCCATATCGACGGCGATGCGCAGGCTCGCCGCCGCTGTGCGCTTGCCGTTGCGTGTCTGCAGCATATAGAGCTTCTTCTGCTGCACGGTGAATTCCAGGTCCTGCATGTCGCGGTAATGCCGCTCCAGCCGCTCGCGCACGTGCAGCAGTTCGGCGTAGGCGGCGGGCATCGCCTCCTCCATGCTGACCTCGCCCGGCTTGGCACGCGCCTTTGACAGCGGCTGCGGGGTGCGGATGCCGGCGACCACGTCCTCGCCCTGCGCGTTGACGAGATACTCGCCGTAGAACACATTCTCGCCGGTCGAAGGATCGCGCGTGAAGCAGACGCCGGTGGCGCAATCCTCGCCCATGTTGCCGAACACCATCGCCTGCACGTTGACCGCCGTGCCCCAGCGTGCGGGAATGTCGTGCAGGCGGCGATAGGTGTTGGCGCGCGGGTTCATCCAACTGCCGAACACCGCGCCGACCGCGCCCCAGAGCTGTTCCTCCGGGTCCTGCGGGAACGGCTTTCCGGTCTCGCGCCGCACCGTCTCCTTGTAGCCGTCCACAACGCGATGCCAGTCGGAGGCGCTGAGCGCGGTGTCCTCGACGACGCCGGCATCCATCTTGACGTGGTCGATGATCTCCTCGAAGCGGTGATGCTCGACGCCGAGCACGACGCTGCCGTACATCTGGATGAAGCGGCGATAGCTGTCCCAGGCAAAGCGCGCGTCGCCCGAGGCCTCGCCCAGCCCTTCCACGGTCGCGTCGTTCAGGCCGAGATTGAGCACGGTGTCCATCATGCCGGGCATGGACACGCGCGCGCCGGAGCGTACCGAGACCAGCAGCGGTTTGTGGCGATCGCCGAAGCGCAGGTCGACGGCTTTCTCGATGCGCGTCAGCGCCTCGCGCACCTGGGTATCGAGACCGTCGGGATAGCTCCTGTTGTTGTCGTAATAGGCGGTGCAGACCTCGGTGGTGATGGTGAAGCCCGGCGGCACCGGCAGGCCGATCGAGGCCATCTCGGCGAGGTTGGCGCCCTTGCCGCCGAGCAGGTTGCGCATGTCCGCGCGGCCTTCGTTGTGGCCGGCGCCGAAGCTGTACACCCACTTGGTCATATCGGTCGCGTTCCCTGTGCTGTCAGCCTTCAATCTTTGAGAAATCGGCGGCGAGATGCATGGCCGCGCGCACCCGCGCCAGCAGGCGCAAGCGGTTCCGACGCATCTCCGGCCGCGCGTCGTTCACCGTCACGGCATCGAAGAACGCATCCAGCGCGTGGCGGAGCGAGGCAAGGAACTCCATGGCCCCCGGAAAGTTCTCTTCCGCGATGAGCTGCGCCACGTCCGGTTCGATCAGGTCGAGCTTGAAGGCGAGCCGGCTTTCCTCCGGCTGTTCCAGCAGCGCGGTCGCGATCGGCCCATCATGCGGTCCGTCCCTGCGCTCCTCGATGCGCAGGATGTTGGCGGCACGGCGATAGCCGGCGAGCAGGTTGGCGCCGTCATCGGTCTGCAGCATGGCGGCGACGGCGTCGGTGCGGGCGAGGAGCAATGCAAGATCGTATGCCGGCGCTGCAAAGCCCGCCACAGCCGCAAGCACGTCGTGCCGCGCCCCCTCGGCGCGCATCTGCACCCGCAGACGCTCCACGATGAAGTCACAGATCTCCGGCCCCACCGAGCCCCAGCGGTTGCGGAACAGGTGATCGGCGATCAGCGGTCCGAGGTTGAGCCGCAGCCCGCGCTCGCGGATGATGCGGATGACGCCGAGCGCCGCGCGCCGCAGCGCGAACGGATCGCCCGATCCGCTCGGCTTCTCCCCGATCGCAAAGAACGCCGCCAGCATGTCGATCTTGTCGGCCAGCGCGACCGCGATGCTGATCGGCGCGGCCGGTACCGAATCGGCCGGCCCCTTCGGCGCGTAATGGTCGCGCACGGCGTCGGCGACCGGCGCGTCCTCTCCGTCGTGCAGCGCGTAGTAACGGCCCATCACGCCCTGGAGTTCCGGGAACTCGCCGACCATGCCCGTCACCAGATCGGCCTTGGCAAGACGCGCCGCGCGTTCGGCGTGGTCGGCATCGGCGCCGACCTCGCCGGCGATGATCCCGGCGACCTGCATCAGCCGCCGCACGCGATCGCCCTGGCTGCCCAGGCGCGCCTCGAACACGACGCTGTCCAGCGCCGGCACGCGGCTTTCCAGCGTCTGCGCGCGGTCGAGGTCCCAGAAGTGCCGCGCATCGGCAAACCGCGCGCGCAGCACGCGCTCATTGCCGGCGACGATCGCGGCACCGCCGTCGCGCGCCTCGATATTGGCGACGAAGGCGAACCACGGCGCCACCTCGCCGTCCGCGTCGCGCAACGCGAAGTAGCGCTGGTTGACGCGCATCGACACCTGCATCACCTCCGGCGGCAGGTCCATATACGCCGCATCGATGCGGCCGAGCATGACGACGGGCCATTCCACGAGGCCGGCAACTTCGTCGAGGAGTCCTGCATCCTCGACCAGCGTCATGCCGCTGGCGCCGGACTGCCCGTGCAGCCCGGCCTCGATCATGGCGCGCCGTTCGGCGGGATCGGCGAGCACGAAGCGCGCGCGCAGTTCCTCCAGCCAGTGCGCGGCCGAACGCACCGCGAAGGCGCCGGGGGCAAGGAAGCGGTGGCCTTCGGTCAGGTCGCCGGCGGCGAGTCCGTGCCCGTCATCGTCGCCGTCGCGCAGATCGAACGGAACCACCGCGCCGTCCAGCAGGCAGACGATGCGGCGCAGCGGGCGCACCCAGGCAAAGCTGCTGGTGCCGCCCCAGCGCATCGATTTCGGCCACGGGAAGCGACGCAGCACATCCGGCATCTGCCGCGCGATCAGATCGGCCGCATCGGTGCCGGGAATCAGCTTGTCCAGCACCCAGAAGTCACCCTCCTCCCGCAGTTGCTCGCGCGCGGCACCATGCTTGCGCAGGAAGCCGGCAAGCGCCTGCTCCGGCGCGTTGCGGCGCGGCCCGCGTTCGCTGCTGCGGCTCGCTTCCACACCGGCACGCACGCTGCACGCGATCGCGATTCGGCGCGGGCCGTAGAAGCTCTGCATGTCGGCCGGTGCCAGCGGCCCGAGCGCGGCGGCGATCGAGCGCGCCAGATCCTCCGCCGCGCGCGCCTGCATCCGCGCCGGGATTTCCTCGCTGAACAGTTCGAGCAGCAGTTCCGGCATGTCAGTCCTTCAGCGCCGTCGCGTGCGCGGGCGTTTCTTCCCCGGCCAGCCACGCCTCGCAGCATCCCTTCGCCAGCGCGCGCACCCGCGCGATGTAGGAGGCGCGTTCGGCGACACTGATGACGCCGCGCGCGTCGAGCAGGTTGAACAGGTGGCTCGCCTTGATGCACTGGTCATAGGCCGGCAGCGCCAGCCGCTCGCGCAGCAGGGACGCGCATTCCCGCTCGGCATCGGCGAAGTGGCGGGCGAGCATCGCGGTGTCGGCGTGTTCGAAGTTGTGTGCGCTGTATTCGCGCTCGGCGCGCAAGAACACGTCGCCGTAGCGCACGCCGGCACCGTTGAAGTCGAGGTCGAAGACGTTCTCGACCCCCTGCACGTACATCGCCAGCCGTTCCAGCCCGTAGGTCATCTCGAAACTGGGGACCGCGACCGGGATGCCGCCGACCTGCTGGAAATAGGTGAACTGGCCGACCTCCATGCCGTCGCACCACACTTCCCACCCCAGTCCCCAGGCGCCCAGCGTGGGGCTTTCCCAATCGTCCTCGACGAAGCGGAAGTCGTGCAGCAGCGGGTCGAGCCCGATGGCGCGGTAGCTGTCCAGCAGCAGCGCCTGCGCGTCCTCCGGGCTCGGCTTGATGATGACCTGGTATTGATAATAGTGCTGCAGCCGGTTCGGGTTCTCGCCGTAACGGCCGTCCGACGGGCGGCGGCTGGGCTGGACGTAGGCGGCGCGCCACGCGCGGCGGCCGAGCGAGCGCAGCGTCGTCGCCGGATGGAAGGTGCCCGCGCCCACTTCCATGTCATAGGGTTGCAGGATCACGCAGCCCTGCCGCCCCCAGAACTGGTGCAGGCGCAGGATCAGGTCCTGGAAACTGTCAGCCCTGGTGCCCGGCGCGTCCATCCCCTCTCCACCCACAGGCGTGATGCGGCGCACCATACGGGCGAGGCCAGGGTGTAACAAGGACGCCCGCTGCACGCCCGCTTGAAGCCGCCCCGCCCGCGCGCCACATCGCCGGGCGGCAACGGACCCACGGGGATGCCATGACCGACCAGGAACGCGACATCATCACCCGCTTTATCGAGCGGGTCGCCGGAGCCCAGGCCCAGGGCCAGCCTCTGCCGCCCATCGACCCCGACGCGGACCGGTTGATCGCCGACCTGTTCGCCCGCCATCCCGAGGCGCGCTACCGCATCGCACAGATGGCGGTGCTGCAGGAGCACGCGCTGGCGGAGGCGCAGAACCGCATCAACCGGCTGCAATGGGAATTGCAGAATGCCCAGCAGCAGGCGCAGGCGCAGCAGTCAGGCTCGCCCTGGGGCGGGGCGCCGCAGCAGTCGCACGGTTTCCTCTCCGGCCTGTTCGGCGGCGGTCCGGCGCGGCCCGCGGCACCGCCCGCGCCGCAATATGCCCCGCCGCCGGCGCAATATCCCCCGGGCTACAATCCCGGCATGTTCCCGCAGGCGGGCAGCGGCTTCCTCGGCTCGGCGTTGCGCACGGCCGCGGGCGTCGCCGGCGGGGTGGTCGCCGCGAACGCGCTGATGGGTCTGTTCTCCGGCTCGCACGGCGGTGGCTGGGGCGGCTGGGGTGCGACACCGGCACAGGCGGCGGAGAGCGGGTTCGCGAACCCGTGGGGCGCCGCGCAGGTTGATCCCGGTGACTTCGGCGGTGCGCCGAAAGAGCCGGTGGCCGATGACAAGTTCGCGGGGCCGGCGAATATCGACCAGGCGGACTGGCAGCCGGCCCCGGACCAGGGCGGCGCCGGCGGCTGGCAGGACGCGGCGGCCGATCCCGGCCAGGACCAGGGGGGCTGGGATCAGGCGAGCGACGATTCCGGCGGCGGCTGGGACGACGTTCAGGATACCTGAGCGAACCACGCCGGCGGGCGCGGATGCAGCCGGGCGGCGCCGCAGGCGAGCGGCCCGCCCAACGCATCGAGCCGCAGCAGCGCCAGACCCATCCCGCCCGCGACCGAGCGCAGCACCCCCGCCTCCGCGCCGTCGCGCAGGATCGGGGTGCCGGGCGCGGGCGCCGCGCCCTCGATCGCCACGGGCAGCAGGCGGCGCTTGACCAGGCCGCGGTATTTGGTGCGCGCGGTCAGTTCCTGGCCGAGATAGCAGCCCTTGGACCACGACACGCCGTGAAGTTCATCGAACCCGGCTTCCAACAGCACGGTCTTCTCCGCCTCCAGGTCGCGCGAGCCGTCGGGCAGGCCAAGCGCGATGCGGTGCGCGTCCCACTCCCGCGCGTCGGCATTGGCCGGCAGCGTCCGGTCGGCGAGGATGCGCCAGCCGGCTTCCGGCAGCCGCGGGTCCGGGGCTGCCACCACGTCCGGCGGCAGGTCGGGCGCGCCGTCCCAGGCGACATGGACGTGCAGCGCGCCTGAGAGGTCGTGCAGTTCGACGCGGGCGCGCAGGCGGTAGCGCATCAGCTTCTGCACCAGCATCGGCGCCTGCGCCCGCTCACAGTCCAGCAGCAGCCGCGCGCCGTCTGACAGGATCAAAAAGTCGGCGAGCCACTTGCCCTGCGGCGTCAGCAGCGCGGCCCAGACCGCGCGGCCGGGCGCCGCCCCGGCCACGTCGTTGGAGACGAGGCCTTGCAAGAAACTCACGCGGTCATCGCCGGCGACCGCGACGACGCCGCGATCGGGCAGGAGCGCCAATCGGGTCATGGCGCAAAAGTGGTTGCCCCGCCCGCGCGCGCAAGACAAAGCCCCGCGCCGATGCTATGGCCGCGCGCATGTGCGGAATTGCCGGCCTGATCGCCGCCCCGGACGCGCCCGCGCCGGAGCCTGCCACCCTCGCGGCGCTGGAGCGGGCGCTGGCGCATCGCGGCCCGGACGGCAGCGGGCATACCGCGGTCGGCCGGGTCGCGCTGGTGCAGACGCGGCTGGCGATCATCGACCTCGCGGGCGGCAACCAGCCGCTGTTCGCGGGCTCGGCCGCGCTGGTCGGCAACGGCGAGATCTACAATTATCGCGAGCTGCGCCGCGACATGCCGCAGACAGTGTTTGCGACCCAGAGCGACAACGAGGTGCCGCTGCATCTGTGGCTGCGCGACGGCATCGATTACACGCGCACGCTGCGCGGCATGTACGCGCTGGCGATTCACGAGCGCGCCGGCCGCACGGTCACGCTCTCGCGCGACCCGTTCGGCATCAAGCCGCTCTATATCGCGCAGACCGCAGCCGGCCTCGCCTTCGCGTCCGAGCCGCAGGCGCTGCTCGCTGCCGGAATCGTGCCGCGCGCCCTGCGGCCGGCGGCGCGCGACGAGTTGCTGCAGATGCAGTTCACCACCGGCGCCGAGACGATCTTTCCCGGCATCCGCCGCGTGCTGCCCGGCGAGACGCTGCTGTGCGGCGAGGGACGCGTGCTGGAGCACCGCCGGCTGCCCGCCGTCCCCGAGGGACCGCCGGAGGAAATCGACGCGGCAACGGCGCTGGCCCGGCTCGATGCCGCGCTGACGGAGAGCGTCGATCTGCACCAGCGCAGCGATGTGCCGTACGGCATGTTCCTCTCCGGCGGCATCGATTCCACCGCGCTGCTGACGCTGATGGCGCGGCTCAACAGCACCCCGGTGCTGGCCTTCACCGCCGGCTTCGACGCGCCGGGGGCGGCCGATGAGCGCGCGGCGGCGGCAACGGTGGCAAAGGCGCTGGGCGCGCATCACGAGACGCTGGAGGTAACCGAGGCGATGGTCTGGCGGCACCTGCCGGAGATCGTCGCCTGCATGGACGACCCGGCGGCCGACTACGCCATCATCCCGACCTGGTTCCTCGCCCGCCGGGCGCGACAGGACGTGAAAGTGGTGCTGTCCGGCGAGGGCGGGGACGAGATGTTCGCCGGCTACGGCCGCTACCGCAGCGCATCGCGGCCATGGTGGCGCGGCGGACGGGTGATGCGCGCGCGCGGGACGTTCGACCGGCTGGACGTGCTGCGCGCGAGGCCGGTGGAGTGGCGCGACGGCATCGCGGCGGCGGAGGCGCAGGCAACCGCCGGGGGGCGGACGCGGCTGGCGGCCGCACAGGCGACCGACATCGCCGACTGGCTGCCCCACGACCTGCTGCTCAAGCTCGACCGCTGCCTGATGGCGCACGCGGTGGAGGGGCGCACACCGTTCCTCGACCCCGGCGTGGCCGCCGCCGCGTTCCGCCTGCCCGACGCGCTGAAGGTGCGCGGCGAGACGGGCAAGTGGCTGCTGCGCCAGTGGCTTGCCGCCAACTGCCCCGCCGCGCGGCCGTTCGCGCGCAAGCAGGGGTTCACGGTGCCGATCGGCGCCTGGATCGCGGGCGTCGGCGACCGGCTCGGCAAGCTGGTAGCCGCCCAACCGGGCGTCGCCGAGATTGCCGACCCGGCCCGCGTCGCCGCCCTGTTCCGCCACGCCGCCGGCCGGCGCGCGGAATTCGCGGCCTGGCACCTGCTGTTCTATGCGCTCTGGCACCGCGCGCACATCGAGGGGCTGGCGCCGACGGGCGACGTGTTCGAGACGCTGGCGGCGAAATAGGTTTTGTTCCTTAAACGGAACACTTAGGACGAGCCTCCGCCCTGCCCGCTCACGCCGGCACCGGCGGGCCGCAGGCATCGAACCCGGCGGGCGGTACGCGCACGGGGGCCGGGCCGGGTGGCGCGGGCGAACTGGGTTCGGGCGGCTGAGCGGGAGCGGCCGGCGGTCGAACTTCTGCCGCGGCGGGCGGCGGGGGGCGTGGCGCGGGCGGGGGACGCACCCCGAGCATCCGGCAGAGCGGGCGGAGCAGGCGGCGCATCTGTGGTGCCGATTGGATCAGCGCCGCCATCTCCGGCTCCGCGAGCAGGTGCTGCAACTGCGACCCGTAGCCGCTCGCCTGCGGCACCAGCCGCAGCAGCCAGGCAGGACCGTGCGGCAGGGGGCGTTGCGCCGGCCGGCGTGGCGTCGGGCGCGGGGGCCGGCGGGCGAGGAAGCGCCGGTGCCGGCCCGCCGCGATCCGGGCGGCCAGGGCGGCGAACCGCACCCCGAGGCGGCGCAGCCGCGACCAGATCAGGATGACCAGCGGCCCCGCCAGCCGGTCCCGCCCGCCGCCGCGCGCGGCCACGGCCTGGCACAGCCCGTCGAGGATGAGGGCGAACCGCTCGGCCGGGGCGGGTGGGGTGGATGGGAACACGACAGTTATACTAACACGAAGGGCGGCGGGCTGGGCAAGCGTGATCTTTTGCCGGGCGCGCTGCGCCAGTCCGCCCTGTGTCGGGCGGAAGCCTAATCCAGATAGATGCCGACACCCAGCAGGGCCGGCGTGCCGTCAACGGTGACGGCCTTCACATAGGACCATTTCTGGACCGGCGTGTCCGTCCCCGGCTTGGGCCACAAATAGTCAACCCAGCCGGCCCCGTGCGCCTTCACCGTGTCCACGAAGGCCTGGTGGAACGCCTTGCCGTTCCTGTCCTTCAGGCCGAGGAGGTTCTTGCCCTCCAGGTCCGGGCGCGGCCCATTGCAAAGCTCGACGCCGTTCAGGTCCAGGACGAAGACGTAGGTGTCGCCGTGGAACCACTCGCTGCCCTTCTGGCGAAAGTCGGCGAACGCGGCCTTGCCTTTCGCGTCCACGAGGGCCGCCGCCTGATCGACCAGCGAGACGACGGATTTCGCTTTTGGCGAATCCGGGGCTGCCGATTGTGCCGTCGCGTCGCTCGCGGCGGACACGGCGCCCATGACTGCCAGGGCGGCCATCGCGACGGTGGTTCGTCGTGTCACGGAATGGTGCGTCATGACGCGTGCAACCTCTCACAGGGGTGGAGCCTGCCGACAGCGCGAGCGTCATTCAGGGTCCGGCCGCGATCGTGTGTCAATGGCCGCCCGGCTGATCCATGCGCCACGATTTCCGAAACAACCGCAGAGCTAGGCGCCCCTGCCCGTCCCCGCTATAGTTGTTCCGCTATATCGCCGGAGGAATTCGACGTGGAGCTAGCCCAGCCCGTTGCGGACGCGGCTTCGGCACAGTCATGGGGCCGGCCGGCATTGCGCTTCAGCCGGGCCGAGATGGCCGGGGCCGTGGCGGACCTTGGCGTTCTGGTGCCGATCGCGGTGGCGCTGATCGTCAAGAACGGCCTGACGCCCACTGCCGTTCTGGTTCCCGCGGGCCTGCTCTACGTGGCATCGGGATTGTTCTACCGCGTGCCCGTTCCGGTTCAGCCGCTGAAGGCTTTCGGTGCCATCGCCATCGCATACGGGCTGGGGTCTTCAGAGATTGCCGCCGGTGCGCTGCTGATGGGGGGCGTGTTCGTACTGCTGGGCGCGGCCGGATGGCTCGACAGTGTTGCCAGGATTTTTCCGCAGCCGATCATCCGGGGCGTGCAGTTGTCGGTCGGCCTGTTGTTCTGCCAGCTCGCCTGGAAGCTCGCCACGGCGCCGCCGGCAGCGTTCGTCGATCATGATCGCCCAGTGTGGTGGTTGCTGGCCGGCACAGCGGTCGTGGCAGTTGCCGCACTGCTGCTGCGCCGTCATCTGGTGAGTCTGGTCCTGGTGGCACTTGCGGTTGTCGCGATGGCCGTGGCCTATCACGGGCCGCTCACGTTCGGACCCTCGCCAGTTTTCCTGCCACAGCTCAGTCTGCACGCATTCACCGCCGCGGCCATTGCACTCGTTCTGCCGCAATTGCCGCTGACATTTGCGAACTCCTGCCTCGCGACCGCCGATGCCGCCAGAACCTATTTCGGTCGGGACGCCGAGCGCGTGCGGCCGGCCCGGCTGGCGCTGAGCCTTGGTCTGGCCAATCTCATTGCAGGCTCGATCAGCGGCATGCCGGTATGCCATGGCGCCGGCGGCATGACCGCGCACCGCAGTTTCGGTGCTCACACCGGCGGTGCGCCGGTGATGCTCGGATCCGTGCTGCTGGTCCTGGCCGTCGTGATCGGAGCCGACCTGGCCACCGTGCTCGCAGGGTTCCCGGTGCCGATCCTCGCGGGCCTGCTCATCGTCGCCGGCCTGCTGCACATCGCGCTGCTGAAGGATTTGCGGCACCCGGCCCACTGGGCATTGGCCGTGCTCGTTGGCGTGACCGGCTTCCTGAGCAATCTGGCGATCGCGGTCGTCGGTGCCTTGCTGATCTGGTGGCTGGCCACCGCCGCCATCAAAGTGCGCGATCGCTATGCCTGATCGTTCCTGAGTCGGACGCTTCAGAAACCAGGCATCGCGCACCAGGACCAGGCTGCTGCACCAGCCGGAGTGTTCGCGGCTCGGAGATCTTGTGCGGCGCGCGTTGGCCGGCGAGCCGGGCGTGCCGGCCGAGGACGCGGATCTGGTCGCGGCCGCGATGGACTGGGCCGAAGCGGGGATGGACTTCGCCGATGCATCGCATGTGGCGGCGGCGCGGGGGTGCGAACGGTTCCTGACGCTCGACAGGCGGCTGGTGCGCGCGGGCGGGCGGCGGGGCGGCGTTGCGATTGCGGCGCCCTGACGCCATCACGCCAATGGTTCGGCGTCATCTCCGCTCCGCGCCACGGACCATCTCTGAGTATCAGCGGCAGAACCGTGCCTCGATCGGGAAGTAAAATCGTTGTAGGCAGCCTCGCCTTTGGGCTATCGTCGCCAAAAATCCGGCCGATCCAGGGTCTATCCAGGGAACGTCGGTTGAGCTGATCGGCGACACCGATTCAGCCGGGACAATTTCATGTTTACTCGCGACAGCGTGACGCCACAGTCACGCTGCATGTGTTGCTGGGCGTATCGACGCCCATGCATGGAAAGACACTGAGGAGAAACGTCATGACCGGACGACCGGTAATTGTTGTGGTTGATGACGACCCGGCGGCACTGACGGCCATGGCCAACGCGCTGTCCCGGCGGTTTGGTGAAGACTACAAGGCAGTGCCGCACTCTTCGGCCCATGACGCCTTGGACTCGATCTGTAGAATGTCGAAAGATGACCAGGACATTGCGCTGGTCATCGCCGACCAGCGCATGCCCGGCATGCCAGGCAGGGAATTCCTCGGGCGCGTCCGTTCCATCGTACCGACAGCAAAGCGCGCATTGCTTGTTGATTGGGGCGATCGTGACGTATCTTCGACAATTCTTCAGGCCTGCGCGCTGGGCGAACTCGATAATTATCTCTATAAGCCCTGGGTCCCCGCGGAAGTCCATCTGTACCCGTTGATAAGCGAGTTTCTGGCGGAATGGACGCGCGCTCATCGGCCAGGGATGGAACTGATTCACATCGTCGGTCACGAACAGTCGGCCCGTTCCCACGAAATTCGCGAATTGCTCACGCGCAATGGCATTCCCTACGGCTTCCATAGACCAGGCTCCGAACCGGCCATTCGGCTGATGGAGCAACACGACACGAAGATCACGTCCCTGCCGGCCGTCTTTCTCCACGATGGCTCTGTCCTGGCGGACCCGACCGATGCCCACATCATGGATGCGATCGGCGAAAGCCCCGGCGAACTGACATGTGACGTCGCCGTGGTCGGTACGGGGCCCGCCGGACTCACGGCAGCGGTGTATGCCGGATCGGAGGGATTACGGACGCTGGTGATCGAGCGGCACGTCGTCGGCGGACAGGCCGGCGCCAGTTCGCTCATCCGGAATTACCCTGGGTTTCCACGCGGAATCAGCGGCGCGGAACTCACGCAGCGCGCCTATCAGCAGGCATGGCTGTTCGGCTCAAAATTTGTGTTCGCGCGCGACGCGATCGCGCTGCGACCATGCGATGACACGAAGATCCTGACGCTGTCGGATGGCCGCGAAATCGCGGCGACGGCTGTCATCATTGCCACGGGGGCGAGATACCGCCGCCTTGATGTCCCGAGCCTCGAGCGCTTCGTCGGCAGGAGTGTCTTCTACACGACCTTCGGCGAGTCGCGCTTGGTCCAGGATCTGGAGGTGGCGGTGGCAGGAGGTGGAAACTCCGCCGGGCAGGCAGCCATACACCTGGCCGCATTCGCCCGCCATGTGACGCTGGTGGTGCGGGCGAATGCCCTGGAAAAAGGGATGTCCGATTACCTGGTGCAGCAGATCCGCCATACCTCCAGGATCGAAGTCAGATTGGATTCAGAAATTGCGGGTGGCGATGGCGGGGAGCTGCTGGAGAGCCTGACGGTCCGCGACAAGACGCGCGATATCGTGGACAGGATTCCGGCGCGACTGTTGTTCGTGCTGATCGGAGCGACCCCCAATACGGACTGGCTGGCCGGTGTCGTCCAGCGGGATGCAAAAGGATCAATCGTCACCGGACACGATGTGGATCGAAGCGACTGGCCGCTGCGGCGAAGGCCGATGGGTTTCGAGAGCAATGTGCCGGGCGTGTTCGCCGTCGGCGACGTGCGTCAAAGCTCCATCAAGCGCGTGGCCGCCGCCGTGGGCGAAGGCGCCGGAGTGATCCACAGCGTGCATGAATATCTGGAGGAACTGCGCACTGCGGGTCAGGGTCAGGAACCGCATGCGAGCGCCGTGCCTCGATATGCGGCACAATGACAAAATCATTCGCCCATATCCGGACTTCGGCGACTGCTGGCGGCTTTTGCTGTCCGAACACTCAAGGACGGTAGCCAGGGCTTGAATGGGTGCGGCACATCCGGGTGCGTGCATTCCCCGCGTGTGCCTCGGCACTCGATGGGGCCGCCCAAAATCGAATGATCCGGTTCCGGCGGACGTCTTCTGCCTCGGCGCGGACGGAAGCCGGACGCTTCCCCGGCATGAAAGCGTAGCGTGAGCCGAACATCGATGCCCACTCTCCGCCGCCAGAGGCGCGTGGCCGGCGTGGATGCCCGGCATTCGCCGGGCATGACGAGGCATTAGGGTCGCTCGCCAGCATTCTCGCCGCTGCTGTGGGCACATGGTCTGTCCGGCGGCGCGCGGCGTGATAAACCCCACCTCACCCCCGCCCATCTCCGCCCCGCGGGGCGGAGAGGGAACAAGGAGCGCGTCATGCCCGACCACTACGACCTGCTGATCCGCAACGGCACCTGTGTCCTGCCCTGGGGCGAGGAGGTTGCAGACGTGGGCGTGCGGCGGGGACGGATCGCGGCGATCGGGGCGGCGGCGGGCGCGACGGCCGACGAGATGATCGACGCACGGGGGCTGCATGTGCTGCCGGGGCTTATCGATCCGCATGTGCATCTGCGCGATCCGGGCGATGCGGCGGTCGAGAGCATCCCGACCGGCACGCGCGCGGCGGTGCTGGGCGGCATCGCGGCGGTGTTCGACATGCCGAACACCTCGCCCGCGATCACCGACGCCGCAAGCCTCGCGTGGAAGCAGGACTACGCGGAGCAAAACGCGTGGTGCGACATGGGGCTTTATGAGATCGGA
>JAKADX010000009.1 GCA_021818505.1 Pseudomonadota bacterium | reverse complement strand
GGGCGCATCGCGGCCGGGCGTCATCGCCACTATCCCGCCCGCCGGCCACCCCGCCGCCCGGCCGCGCCGCGCCGGCGCACCCCGCCGGTCCTGCCGCACGGCTTCGCCTGGCTGCTGCCGCTGGTGCCTTTCGAGGCAGCCGGACGCGCCTCGCAACTGCGCCACCTGCTCGCCGAGCCGGACATGGCGGCGCTGCTGGACGCGACGCCGCAGATGCGCCGCCTGCTCCGCCCGCTCTGCCATATGCTCGGCGTCCGCCTGCCGCCGCCCCCGGCCGCGGCATCCGACCCGCCGCCGGCGCAAGACACCCCGGCCGTCGCGGCACCCTTCGGCACGCCGCCGCACGCCAGGACATCCCCGCCGCAACCGCCGCCACTGCCCCACAGCGCCTGCGGGCCGCCCCGCGATGCGGCGTGAAAGCTCCGCGCTCGCACGCGGCCACAATATTCCGTATAAGGAACGAAATCGCTTCCGCCGAGTGTCACGCCACGGAAACCACCGTGACCCTACGCCAGCGCCTCGCGCCCCATCTCCAGATACTTCTCCCGCCGCCGCGCCTTCAACGCCGCGCCGTCCAGCGCCAGCAACGGCGCCAGCGCCGCCGCGACGGCGTCGCCGACCGCCGCGACCGCCGCCGTCGGGTCACGATGCGCGCCGCCGAGCGGTTCCGCCACGATCGCATCGATCAGGCCGAGCCGCTTGAGGTCCTCGGCGGTCAGCTTCAGCGCCTCCGCCGCCGCCGGCGCCTGGGCCGAATCCTTCCACAGGATCGCGGCACATCCTTCCGGCGAGATCACCGAGTAGATCGCGTGCTCCATCATCAGCACGGCGTCGCCTGCCGCCAGCGCGATGGCGCCGCCGGAGCCGCCCTCCCCGATCACGGTCGCGACCACCGGCACCGGCGCCTCCAGGCACGCCTCGATCGAGCGGGCGATCGCCTCGGCCTGGCCGCGCGCCTCGGCATCGATGCCGGGAAAGGCGCCGGAGGTGTCCACGAAGGTCAGCACCGGCAGCTCGAACCGGCCCGCCAGTTCGATCAGCCGACGCGCCTTGCGGTAGCCCTCCGGCCGGGCCATGCCGAAATTGTGCTGCACCCGGCTTTCGGTGTCCGACCCTTTCTCGGTGCCGATCGCCACCACCGCCCGCCCGCGGAACCGCCCCAGCCCGCCGACCACGGCGGCATCGTCGGCAAATGCGCGGTCGCCGGCCAGCGGGGTGAAGTCGGTGACCAGGTCCGCCAGATAGTCGCCGGCTTTCGGCCGGTCCGGGTGGCGCGCGACCAGTGTCTTCTGCCAGGGCGTCAGCTTGGCATAGATCGCGCGCAACTGGCGTTCCGACTTCTCGGTCAGTTTCGCGACCTCATCGGCGATGTTGAGGCCGTCAGCCTCCGACATCTTGCGCAGTTCGTCGATCTTGCCTTCCAGCTCGGCGATCGGCTTCTCGAAATCAAGGTAATGACGCATGGCGGGCGGCTGTAGCATTTGCAGCATGACCGGTCAGCCCCTTGCCCCGGCGGCCGGGCGGGCCAGCGGATGATGCTGCTCCACCAGGCGTTGCAGCCGCTCGGCCAGCACATGCGTGTAGATCTGCGTCGTCGCGATATCGGCATGGCCCAGCAGCACCTGCAGGCTGCGAAGGTCGGCGCCGCGCGCCAGCATGTGGCTGGCGAAGGAATGGCGCAGCACGTGCGGCGAGACCCGCGCCGGATCGAGCCCGGCATCCAGCGCCACATGCTTCAGCGCCTGCGCGAACCCCTGCCGGGTCATGGCGTGGCGCGGGTCGCGGCCAGGAAACAGCCAGCGACCCTTGCCCGCCAGCAGCGGCGCCGCGGCGGCGCGGGCCGCCTGCGACAGCGGCACCAGCCGCTCCTTGCCCCCCTTGCCGCGCACCAGCAGCAGCGCCGCGTCCCCGGCCAGCGCCGTGCGCGGCAGGGCGAGCAGTTCGGAGATGCGCAGCCCGCTCGCATACAGGATCTCCAGCGCCGCTCGCATGACCACCGCCTGCCGCTCGTCCGGCCGCGCGGCGGCGGCGGCGAGCAGGGCATCGACCTCCGATTCCGACAGCAGCTTCGGCAAATTCGTCGGCAGGCGCGGCCGGTCGAGCAGTTCGGTCGGGTCGTCCGCCCGCACACCCTCCCGCACCAGGAAACGGTGGAACTGGCGCAGCGCCGACAGCCGCCGCGCCGCCGTGCGCGCGGCCAGGCCCGACATCGTCAGCGCGCCGAGATAGGCGCGCAGCGTCACCTCGGTCATCGCGGCGGGTGCCTCCCCGGCCCTGGCGGCATGGGCGGCGGCATCGGCCAGGTCGGCCGCATAGGCCGCCAGCGTGTTGCGCGCGGCACCGCGCTCGGCCGCCAGCATCTCCAGGAACGCCTCGATATGTCGGTCCACGGCTATTTCGGCTGGAAGCGTTCGTTCGGCAGGACCTTCTGGATCTGCTGCGGGTGCGGTTCCGGCGGGAACGCCCCCAGCATCACCAGCCCCACCGCTGCCACGACCAGCCCAAGCAGAACCACCAGAAGGAACAGACGCCGCATGACCGCCCTTTAGCGTCGTGGCACGACAAGTACGCGCTACGCCCGGGCGCAAGCTTGGCGCCACCGGCCCGTGTGCTAGCCTTCGCCGGGATGACACGCAACACCGTACTGAACGCCCCCGCATTGAAGGAGGCGGCGGCGCCGCTGCCGTTGAGCCTGGCGGGCCGCAGCATCGTTCTGGTCGGGCTGATGGGCGCCGGCAAGACCTCGATCGGCCGGCGGCTCGCCGCACGACTCGGGCTGCCGTTCCGCGACGCCGATGCCGAGATCGAGCTGGCCGCCGGCTGCTCGATCGCCGAAATCTTCGAGCGTTACGGCGAGCAGGAATTCCGCGCCGGTGAGCGCCGCGTCATCAACCGGCTGCTGGCCGGTGAGCCGCTGGTGCTGGCGGCCGGCGGCGGCGCCTTCATGGACCCGGCGACGCGCGCGACGATCCGGCGCGAGGCGGTGAGCGTGTGGCTGCGCTGCAGCCTGCCGACGCTGCTGCGCCGCGTCGCCGGCCGCACCCACCGGCCGCTGCTGAACGACGGCGACCCCGAGGGCGTGCTGGCGCGGCTGATGCAGGTGCGCCATCCGGTCTATGCCGAGGCCGACGTGATCGTCGATTGCGGCGAGGAGACGCCGGAGGCCACGACCGGCCATGTCTGGGACGCGCTGCTGGCCTGGCGCAAGCCGCGCCGGCTGGCGGTGACGCTGGCCTCGGCGAGCTATGACGTGGTGGTCGGCAGCGGGCTGCTGCACCGCGCGGGCGCGCTGCTCGCCCCGGTGCTGCCGCAGAAGCGCGCCTTCGTCATCACCGACGAAAGCGTCGCGGCGCTGCACCTTCCGGCCCTGCTCGACGGCCTCGCCGCCACCGGCTTCGCCGCCACCCCGATCACCGTGCCGGCGGGTGAGACCAGCAAGCGGCTCGACCTGTTCGCGGACCTGACCGACCGGCTGCTGGAGGCGGGCGTGGAACGGCGCACGGCGGTGATCGCCCTCGGCGGCGGCGTGGTCGGCGACCTCGCCGGGTTCGTCGCGGCGACGACGCTGCGCGGGCTGCCGTTCGTGCAGGTGCCGACCACGCTGCTCGCCCAGGTGGACAGTTCCGTGGGCGGCAAGACCGGGATCAACACCCGCCACGGCAAGAACCTGCTCGGTGCCTTCCACCAGCCGCGCATGGTGATCGCCGACACCGCCACGCTCGCCACCCTGCCGCCGCGCGAACTGCGGGCCGGCTATGCCGAGATCGCCAAGGCCGGCCTGATCGGCGACGCCGCGTTCTTCGCCTGGTGCGAGGCGAACGCCCCGGCGCTGCTGGCCGGCGACGAAGCGGTGCAGGCGGACGCGGTGCTGCGCGCCTGCGCTTTCAAGGCGCAGGTGGTGGGCGGCGACGAGCGCGAGGAACGACCGAGCGACGGCCGCGCGCTGCTCAATCTCGGCCATACTTTCGGCCATGCGCTGGAGGCGGAACTGGGGTTCGGCACGATCCTGCACGGGGAGGCGGTGGCGATCGGCATCGGGCTGGCGTTCCGGCTGTCCGCCCGGCTCGGCCTGTGCGCGACGGACGATGCGGAGCGGGTCGTGGCGCATTTCGACGCGGCCGGCCTGCCGGCGGAACTGCCGCGGCTCAATCGCCGGTTGTCCGCCGGGCGGCTGATCGGCCACATGCGGCGCGACAAAAAGACGCGCGACGGGCGGCTGTTCCTGGTGCTGGCGCGCGGCATCGGCGAGGCGTTCACGCAGGCCGACGTGGCCGAGGACGATGTGGCGGCGCTGCTGCGGGCGGAAGGCTGCGTGGCCTAGCGACGGCCCATACGCCGGGAGGGGATCGATGCGCGTTGTCTGCATCGGCGAGTGCATGGTCGAACTGCGCGAGGAGCCGGACGGACGGTTCGCCCGCGCCTTCGGCGGCGATACGCTGAACACGGCCGTCTATCTCGCGCGGCTCGGTGTTGCGGTCGATTACGCGACCGCACTCGGCGACGACGCCTGGAGCGCCGAGATGCTCGCCGCGTGGCAGCAAGAGGGCGTTGGCAGTGCGCTGGTGCTGCGCTGCCCCGGCATGATGCCCGGCCTCTATGTGATCCAGACCGACCCAGGCGGTGAGCGACGGTTTCTTTACTGGCGCGACACGTCCGCGGCGCGACGTTTGTTCGCGTTGCCGGATACCGGGCGGGTCATCGCCGCCCTCGCCGACTGCCGGCTGGTCTATTATTCGGGCATCAGCCTGTCGTTATACGGCGAGGACGGGCGGGCGCGGCTGGCGCAGGCGCTGCTGGCGGCCCGCGCACGCGGCGCCCGAATCGCCTTCGACACCAATTTCCGTCCGCGCGGCTGGCCCGACCGCGCGGTGGCACAGACGGCCTTCCGCACCGCGCTGACCGGCGCCGACCTAGTGTTCGCCTCCGTGGACGATCTGGCGCCGCTGTTCGGCGCGATCTGGGAGGGCGAAATCGCCGGTGCCACACCGGATGCCGAGGTCGTGGTGAAGTTGGGGGAGCCGCGCTGCACCGTCCGCCACGGCGCCGCGGCGCCGGTGACGGTTGCCGCGCCGCCGGTCGCAGCGGTGGTGGACACCACCGCGGCCGGCGACAGTTTCGCCGCCGCCTATATCGCCGCCCGGCTGGACGGCCTGCCGCCGGCGCGTGCGGCGGAGGTCGGGCACCGTCTGGCCGGCGCGGTGGTCGCGCATCGCGGCGCGATCATCCCGCGCGCAGCCATGCCATCGCGCGCCGCGCTGGGACTCGAGGGCAGCCCCACCGCGCCGTAGCCGGTCACTCCATGTTCTCGCGAAAGATCGCCTGGGCGCGCAGCAGTGACACCTGCGCCGGGCCGCCGCGGATCGCGCGCAGCAGCGCGTCCACGGCCAGCTCGGCCTCCTGCCGCGGGTCCTGGTCGATCACCGCATCCATCGTGCCGGCAAGCAGGAAACGACGCGTGTACTCCGTCAGCTCATGGCCGATGAAGGCCACCTGCCGCGCCTGCCCCGCCTCCTCCAGCGCACGCACGATGCCGCGGTTGCCGGCGCCGATGTTGTAGATGCCGGCGAGGTCCGGGGTGTCGCGCAGCAGGGTGGCGGCGACACGGTGGCTCTGCTCCACGTCGTCGTGCATCTCGGCGGTTTCGATCACCGCCAATGCGGGGAACTCCTCCGCGAGGATGCGGCGGAAGCCGCTCGCGCGCTCCTCGTGCCCGCGATAGCTGAGCGAGCCGGCAAACAGCGCGACCGGACCGGGACGGCGCAGAAAGCGGCCGAGCAGATGCCCGGCCAGCCGGCCGGCGGCGCGGTTGTCGATGCCGACATAGGCGTGGCGCGGCACGTCGGCGATGTCGGAAACCAGTGTGGCCACACGCACACCCGCCGCCGCCGCCTCCCGGATCGTGGTGCGCACCGCCGGATGGTCGAGCGCGATCAGCGCGATGCCGTCGGCCTGGGCGGCCAGATCGCGCAACCCCGCGGCGAGCGCGTCGGGATGGAATGCCTCCATGCGATGCACGCGGATGCGTGCCTCCGCGCTGCGCCGCTGCGCCACCTCGGCCAGCGCGTCACTGAGCACGCCGAAGAAGGTGTTGGTGCCGCCGGGCACGATGAAGTCCAGCGCCGCCGGCTCGGCGCCCGCCCCGGCCGGCGCCGGATCGAGATAGCCGAGATCCTGGGCGGCGGTCAGCACGCGGCGGCGGGTGCGGGCGTGAACCCCGACGCGGTCGTTGAGCACGCGGTCCACCGTGGCGGTGGAGACGCCGGCGGCGCGCGCGATGTCGGCGATGGTCAGACGCATCCCACCCTCCCGGAGCGTTGCATCATATCTCCGCAATCGCCGACGTCACCATCAAAAACCCTCACTTCTGTCGCCGTATCGACCAGAATAAATCGCTTTCCTCACCGCGTCTGATGTGACATGATGTCCGCAGGCGTAGACCGCACGCCGGCAATGATCCGGAAACGGGCGGAAGGGAGGAGCGGGATGGACGAGGCGCTGGGATTCGTCCCGGACGCGGCGATTCGCTGCCGGGAGTTCCGCATCGGCTGCATCGGCGCCGGCTTCATCATGGCCGACGTGCAGCTCGCCGCCTATCAGGCCGCCGATTTCCCCGTGGTCGCCATCGCCTCGCGCACGCCGGCGCATGCGCAGGCCGTGGCGCAGCGCTGGAACATCCCGCGCGTCCATGCCACGCCGCAGGCCCTGATCGAGGACCCTCAGGTCGAGGTCCTGGACATCGCCTTTCCACCCGACCAGCAGCCGGCGCTGATACGCCACGCGCTGCGCCAGAAACACATCCGCGGGATCCTGGCGCAGAAGCCGCTGGCGATGGATTTCGCCGAGGCGCGGCGACTGGCCGAGGAGGCGCGCGCCACTGGCAAGATCGTCTCGGTCAATCAGAACATGCGCTACGACCAGTCGATGCGCGTGCTGCGCCAAGTGCTCGATCGCGGCTCGCTCGGCGAGCCGGTGATCGCGACCATCGAGATGCGCGCCATCCCGCACTGGCAGCCGTTCCTGCGCGACTACGGACGGCTGACGCTGCTCAACATGAGCATCCACCATCTCGACGTGCTGCGCTTCTTGTTCGGCGATCCGAGCGAGATCTACACGGCCGCGCGCCCCGATCCGCGCACGACGTTCGCGCATCGCGACGGCATCACGGTCTCCACGCTGCGCTTTCCATCGGGCGTTGTCGCCGTGTCGATGGAGGATGTCTGGTCGGGGCCGCGGCAGGAGGGCTTTGCCTCCGACATCTACATCAGGTGGCGCGTCGAAGGCACCGGCGGTGTCGCGCAGGGCACGATCGGCTGGCCCGATTATCCGAACGGCTCGCCGTCCACGCTGCGCTACGCCAGCCTTCGCGACACCGGCGGTGCCTGGGTTGAGCCGCGCTGGAAAACCATGTGGTTCCCGCACGCCTTCGCCGGCGTGATGGAACAGTTGCAATGGGCGCTGAAGAGCGGCGAGGTGCCGGCGCTGACGATCGCCGACAATGTCGGCACGATGGCGCTGGTCGAGGCAGCGTACCGTTCGCTGGACACGCGGCGTGCGGTGACGCTCGACGAAATCCGCGCCTGACAGCTCAAGGGGAGGACCACGCCATGATGCAGGTCGGCATCTTCACCGGCTATTTCCCGTACACGCTGGCGGAACAGGCCAGGCGCATCCGTGCCCTCGGCTTCAACACGGTGCAGCTCGATCTTGCCTTCAAGGACATCGACTTCTCCACGCCTGAATCGATCACGGCTGCCAAAGCCAGACAGGTGCGCGAGATGTTCCGTGACCACGACCTGCCGGTCTGCTGCATCTCGGGATACACCAACATCGTCCATCCCGATCCGGTGGAGCGGCGGCGACGGCTCGATCATCTGAAGGCTATCATCCGCCACGCCCGCCATTTCGGCTCGCCCTACGTGATTTCCGAGACCGGCACGTTCAACACCGAATCCGACTGGGTCGCGCACCCGAAGAACAAGACCGAGGAGGGCTTCGAGGACTGCCGGCGTGTCATCAAAGAGCTGACGCAGGTCGCTTACGATCACGGCGCGGTCTTCCTGCTGGAAACCTACGTCAACAACGTCGTCGGCTCGGTCGAGGAAACAGTGCGCATGTTCGCCGAGATCGACCATCCGGCACTCGGCCTGCTCATGGACCCGACCAACTACTTCGAGGCGCACAACATCGAGGCGATGGATCGCGTGCTGAAACAGATCTTCGACACGCTGTCCGACCGCGTGCGCATCGCCCATGCCAAGGACGTGAAGCGGTCGGCGGACACGACGGAAAAGCACGCGGACATCGACGCCTCCGAGGCGCATTCGTTCCGCGGCGTCGGCGCCATCGAGTTGCCGGCGCCGGGCCTTGGCACCCTCAACTACGACCTCTACCTGCGTCGGCTGTCCGAAAAGCACCCCAACATTCCGATCATCATCGAACATCTCGACGAGCCGGACGTTCCGCGGGCCAAGAAATTCCTCGACGGCAAGCTGCGCGCGAACGGAGTCTGAAGCGATGGTATCGCTATACGGGCGCACTCTTTCACGTCGCGACGTGGCGATGCATGCCGGCAGCCTGTCGCAGTTTGCCGGCGTGCGGCTGATGACGCTGGGCGACGGGGTCGAGCGCGGCGTGCGGATGCTGGAGTTCCGGACCGGCTCGGGCCTTCGCTTCACGGTGCTCGTCGATCGCGCCTTCGACATCGCCGATTGCGACTACCGGGGGGCGGCGATCGGCTGGCACTCGCCGGCGGGTTTCCGCAATCCCGGTCTGCATGAATACGAGGGTGAAGGCGGGCTGGCCTGGCTTCGCTCGTTCTCCGGCCTGCTGTGCACCGGCGGGCTGGACCACATCTTCTTCATGCACGCCGATGACGCCGCGCATTACCATTACGTGCACCGCAAGTCGGTGGAGAGTTCGATCCACGGCCGCATCAGCACCATTCCCGGCCGACTCGTTGCCTATGGGGAGGAATGGCGCGGCGACGACTGTGTGCTGTTCTGCGAGGGGGTGGTGCAGCAGGCGACGGTGTTCGGCGAGGACCTGCATCTGGTCCGCCGCATCGAAACGACGGTCGGCGGCACGTCGTTCACGCTGCATGACCGCGTGATCAACCACGGCTTCTACCGCACGCCGCATATGATGCTCTATCACATCAATGTCGGACATCCCGTGCTGGCCGAGGGCAGCCGCTATCTGGCGCCGATCGTCCATACGCCCTGGGCCGCCCACGCGGAAAATTACCGTGCGCAATCCGTCGGCTATCGCACCGCGCCGGCTCCCCGCGTCAACTTTCATGAGCAGGTCTGGGAACACTGGATGGGCGCGGACGCGGACGGCAAGGTCCCGGTCGCGCTGGTCAACGATGCGCTCGGACTTGGCTTCATGGTCGAGAGCAACAAGCGCGAATTGCCGTGCTATATCGAATGGCAGAATTTCCAGGCCGGTCACTACGCGCTGGGAATCGAGCCCGCCAGCCACCACGTCTTCGGCAAGCCGTTCGCGAAGGATCGCGGCGAATTGATCTGGCTGGAGCACGGCGAGCAGCGCGACTACACGATCCGCTTCACGGTGCTCGACGGCGCGGGCGCGATCGCCGGTGCCGCGCAGCGGATCGCCGCGATCGCCCGTCAGCCCGACCAGGACTTCCCGGATCTGAGCGGGCGCTGGGACGCGATCGGCGGCCTGCTCGGCGTGACGTCGGAGTCCTAGGATGACAGACTTTGACGGCCGCACCGTGCTGCTCACCGGCGCCGCTGGCGGCCTCGGCGCGGACGTGACATGCGCCTTCGCCGGGCATGGCGCGCGGGTTATCGCGGTCGATATCGACGCGGCAAAGATCGCTGCCCTCGCGTCGCGCGCGGCGGCGGCGGGGCCAGGGCGCGTGGACATCGAGCGCCTCGACCTTTCGCAGTCGGAATTCGTCGCCCGCCGCGTCGCCGCCCTCGCCGAAGCGTGCGGCGGCATCGACGTGGTCATCAACAACGCCGCGATCTATCCGTCCAAGCCGTTCGATGCCTACACCCTTGCGGAATGGGACGCCGTGCAGCGAGTGAACGTCACCGCCGCGGTGGCCTGCGTGCAGGGCGCGCTGCCCGCCATGCGCCGCAAGGGATTCGGCCGCATCATCAATGTCGCCAGCATCACGTGGTACGGCGGCTGGGCGAACCTGGCGCCCTATGTGGCCTCCAAAGGCGCGATGGTGGCTCTGACACGCGCCTGGGCGCGGGAATTCGGCCCCGACGGGATCACCGCGAACTGCATCGCACCTGGTGCCTTCCCCACTGACGCCGAGAAGATCCATCCGGACCCGGAGGGCTACGCGCGCTTCGTGCTGGAGCACCAATCCGTGAAGCGTCGTGGTCGGGCGCAGGATATCGCCGGGGCGATGCTGTTCTTCGCCGCCGCGGCCAGCGGTTTCATCACGGGCCAGACGCTGAATGTCGATGGTGGCTGGGTGATGCAGTGATGGGCATCCTGTCGGGATACCGCGTGCTGGACTGCTCGATCGCCATGGCCGGACCGTTCGCCGCGCAACGCCTGGGCGATCTCGGCGCCGATGTGATCAAGGTCGAGCCGGTCGGCGGTGAGTGGCAGCGCCATGTCGCGGCCGGTGGCGCGCGTGGCAATCGCGTCAATGTCTCCTTCCTCTCTCTCAACCGCAACAAGCGCTCACTCGCGATCGACCTCAAATCGGCCGAGGGCAAGGCCATCCTGTTCGATCTGGTGCGCGGGGCCGACATCTTCCTGCAGAACTACCGCCCCGGCGTCGCGCGGCGCCTCGGCCTCGACTACGAATCGCTCGCGGCGGTGAACGCGCGGATCGTCTATGTCTCGATGTCGGGCTATGGCGAGAGCGGGCCGTACGTGAACCGTCCCGGTCAGGACCTCGTCTTGCAAGGTCTGTCCGGCGCCATGCTGTCGGCTGGTCGCGCGGGCGAGCCGCCGACGCCGGCAGGACAGTATCTGGTGGACGCGGTTGCCGCATACACCGCCTTCGAGGGCGCCTTGGCTGCCCTGCTGCATCGCGAGCGCACCGGCGAGGGGCAGAAGGTGGAAGTGAACATGCTTGACGCCATCGCCACGCTGCAGATGCAGGAACTGTCGATCTTCACCGTCGCCCACAAGCCGCAACTCCGGTCCGCCGAGCCGCACGCGCATGTCTATATCCGTGCGCCATATGGCGCCTTCGCCACCAGCGACGGCTACATCATCGTCGCCTTTCCTCCATTGAAGAAATTCGGGGCGCTGATTGGTGAACCCTCGTTTGCGGGCATGGACGAGGAAATCGACGGCTGGTCCCGCCGGGACGAGGTGTTCGCGCGGACACGCGAACGGCTGAAGCTGCGCAGCACGCGGGAGTGGCTGGACCTGTTCGCCGCCAACGATATCTGGTCCGGACCCGTCTATGGCTACGCCGATCTCCTCGCTGATCCGCAGATCGCGCACAACGGCACGTTCGTCGAGTACGATCATCCCACGGAGGGACGCGTGAGGACGCCCGGCTTTCCGATCCGGTTCGCGCGCACGCCGGCAACCGTTGCGCGTGGCGCACCGCTCGCCGGCCAGCACACGCGCGAAATCTTGCGCGAACTTGGCCACGATAACGCCGACATCGACGCGCTGATCGCACGCGGGGTCCTGGCGGAGACGATCCTTTGACCGAGGACGTGCAATTCGACCTCGCCGGCCATGTCGCCACCATCACGCTGGCGCGTCCGGCAAAGCTCAACGCGATGACACCCGAGATGACCGACGCCCTGATCGCATATGTCACCCGCTGCAACAGCGACGACGCCGTGCGTGCCGTGGTGCTGACCGGCGCGGGGGAGCGGGCGTTCTGCGCCGGATCGGACATCCGCGAACTCGACACTTACACAACGCCATGGAACTTCCGTGTGCGTCCCGACTACTGCGATGCCGTGCGCCGGCTTGCCAAGCCGGCGATCGCGGCGGTGAACGGTATCGCGTTCGGCGGTGGGCTGGAACTGGCGATGAGCTGCGACATCCGCATCAGTGCAAGCACCGCGCGCTTCGCCGCCCCCGAGATCAAGCTCGGCTGGATCGGCGGCGGCGGCATGACGGCGCTGCTGGCACATTCGGTCGGCCCATCGAACGCCGCACTGATGGTGATGACGGGGGACCCGATCGACGCCGCGACCGCGCTCGCCTGGCGGCTGGTCAGTGAGGTTGTCACGTCCGATGCGCTGCTCGCGCGCGCGCAGGCGATCGCACGGACCATCGCCAGCCGCGCGCCGATCGCGGCGGAGACGGCCAAGCTCAACCTACGCGCGGCGTTCACCATGCCGATCGAAGCCGCGATCCAGTATGAGCGCGACCTGCAGACGATCTGCTTCGCGACAGACGATGCGGCAGAGGGTCGCGCGGCGTTCAAGGACAAGCGCACGCCGCAGTTCCGCAGGCGCTGACAGTGAAGATGGCCGAAGTCGAGGCGCGTCGTATCGAAGGCAATCCACCCGCGACCGCCAGGCTGGCGGTGCGCACCATCCTTCAGGAGCGGCGCGAGGCGAGTGTCGCCGCAATGTTGGTCATCGTGTTCGCGCTGCTGAGCGCCGCAAGTCCGTTTTTCCTGACCGAGCGCAACCTGTTCAATGTCGCGCGCCAACTCTCGGTCGTCGCGATCGTTGCGCTGGGGCAGGCCCTGGTCATCATCGCGGGCGGCATAGACCTGTCGGTCGGCTCCGTGATCGGGCTCGCTGCCGTGCTGGCAGCGATGGCAACCGATGCCACCGGGTCACCAGCGCTCGGCATCGTCGCGGCCCTGGCGACCGGCGGAGCCACCGGCATCGTTAACGGGATGCTGGTGACGCGGGCGCGCATCAACCCGTTCATCACCACGCTCGGCACGCTCTCGGTCGCCCGGGGCACGGCCTTGCTGGTGACCAACGGCAACCCGCGCGCCTTCGACAACTGGGCAGCCTTCCTCGGTGGCGGCCGGATCTTCAACGTGCCCGTGCAATTCCTGTTGCTCATCTTGCTCGCCGCATGCATGTGGATTTTCGCGGTGCGGACGCGCTGGGGCCGCGACGCGTACGCGGTCGGCGACAACGCCCGTGCGGCGCGGCTGGCCGGGCTGAACGTCGTATTCACCCGGAACATGGTGTTCACCATCTCCGGCCTGCTCGCCGGGCTTGGCGGCCTGTTGCTGGCCGGGATGCTCGCGAACGCAAACCCGAATCTGGGCCTCGGCTATGAACTGGACGTGATCGCCGCCGTGATCCTGGGCGGCGTGGCACTGACCGGCGGACGCGGCTCGATCGGTGGCGTTGTGATCGGGGCGGCGCTGATGGGGCTGCTGCGCAACGCCTTCGTGCTGCTCAACGTGTCCGGCTACTGGCAGACCATCACCATCGGCCTGGTGGTCATCATCGCCGTCGGCGCCGACAGCTTCAACCGCAAGACCGAAGACGACTGAGGAGGGGAAACAATGTCGCGATTCAACATCACGCGCCGGCTTTTGCTGGGCACGGCTGCCGGCACGGTTCTGGCGCCGCATCTGGCGCGCGCGGAAGCCGTCCCGCTGCCGGCGGAAGTCTCAGCATTCGGTGGAACGGTGCAGGCCATGGGCAAGGCACCGAAACCATTGCGGCTCGCGATGCTGAGCTTCCAGGGCTCCTCGTTCTGGGAGGCCGTGGACACGGGAATCGCCGCCGGCACGCGGTATCTGAAGCCGCTGAACACGACGGTCGAATACATCCAGCTCGGCACCGCGCTGACCGCCGAGGCGATTGTGGCCGGCATCGATGGCGCGCTGGCGAAGCAGTACGACGGCATCGCCACCATCCCGATTTTCGACGGCACGGTGGCAAAGGTGAACGAGGCGGTGGCGGCTGGTGTGCCTTTCGTCGCCTTCATCGCCGATTCCGCCGCACGCTCCAAACGCACTGTGGGCATGGGCACGAAAGCATACGACGCCGGGCACAAGGCCGGCGAATTCATCGCCAAGCAACTCGGCGGTGAAGGCAAGATCGCGGTCATCACCGGCTATCTCGGGGCCGCGCAGCATAACCAGCGCATGAATGGCGCTCTCGATTATCTGAAGAAGGACTATCCGAAGATCGTCATCCTCGGCCCCTTCGAGTGCAAGGACGACGACGCGACGGCATACGGGCAGGCGACCGACGCGATGACGGCGAATCCCGATCTGAAGCTGATCTACGTCACCGCCGGCGGGTCGGAGGCGGCGGCGAAGGCGGTGCGGGACGCCAAGGCCACTGGCCGCGTCGGCGTCGTCGGCTACGATAATCTGCCGGAGAAACAGAAATACAAGGAAGGCGGCGAGATCCTCGCACTGATCGACCAGGCGCCGGCGCGGCAGTCCTTCGACAGCCTTGTGATCCTGCACAACATCCTGGGCTTCAAGGCGCAATACCCGTCGGACATCCCGATTCCTTCGCCGGTCTATTACGGCAAACTGGCGACGGCGCGCGTGTGACCGGGATGCAGGCCGGCGCGCGCACGCGCGCGCCGGTCCTCTCGGTGCGTGGCATCCGCAAGGCGTTCGGCGGCACGGCGGTGCTGCACGGCATCGACCTCGATCTCGCCGCTGGAGAGGTGCTTGCGCTGGTGGGCGAGAACGGCGCGGGCAAAAGCACGCTGCTGAACATCATCTGCGGCGCGCTGCGCGCCGATGGCGGCAGCATTCGGCTCGACGGGACCGAGCGGCACTGGGGTGGGCCACGCCACGCGATGCAGGCCGGAATCGCGTTCGTGCATCAGGAACTCTCGGTGATCCGCAGCCTGTCGGTCGCGGAGAACATCCGGCTCGGCGATTACTGCGCGCGCCGCACCGGCTTCGTCGATCGAGCGGCGATGCGCGCCGACGCAGCTGCGCGGCTGGCCGAACTGGGCGCGCAGCACGTCCGTCCGGAGTTGCGCGCCGGCCGATTGGGCACGGCGGATCAGCAGTTCGTTGAGATCGCGAAGTCGCTGACCGGCGATCTGCGCGTCCTGATCCTTGATGAACCGACGTCCTCGCTCACGCCGTTCGAGGCTGATGCGCTGTTCGCCGTCATGCGCCGCCTGGCTGCTCGCGATGTGGCGATCGTGTTCATCAGCCATCGGCTGGAGGAGGTGTTCGCAGTCGCCGATCGGATCGCCGTGCTGCGCGACGGGCGGCTGGTGAGCGACCGTCCGGCAGCGACGTCAAGACGCGAGGCGGTGATTGCCGACATGACCGGCCGCGGCGGCCTCGTCGCGCCTTCAGCTCGCCCGCAACCCAGCACGGACGTCGTGTTGGCCGCCACCGCGCTGCGGGATCGCGGCTGGCTCGGTCCCATCGAACTCACCGTGCGGGCGGGCGAGATCATCGGCGTGTTCGGGCTTGTCGGGGCCGGCCGCAGCGAGTTGCTGGAGCTGCTGGCGGGCCTTCGCCGCCCGGGCGGCGGAACCGTGAGGCTGTTCGACGGCGGCGGGCTGCCGGGCAGCCCGGGCGAGGCGTGGGCACGCCGCATCGCCTTCCTGCCGGAGGATCGCAAGGCCGCCGGCATCCTGCCGAACCTGTCGCTGCTGGAAAACATGCTGTTGAGTTGGCGCCGCACCATGCCTGCCTGGCTGCGCCTGACGCGCGAGCAGCGCGCGGCGGCACCGCTGCTGCGGCGTCTGGCGGTGCGCGCCAGCAGTCCACGCCAGCGTCTGCGCACGCTCTCCGGCGGCAATCAGCAGAAGGTCGTGCTGGGGCGCTGCCTGGCGGTAGCACCGCGCCTGTTGCTGCTCGACGAGCCGACGCGCGGTGTCGATATCGCGACCAAGGCTGAAATCTATACCACCATCGGCGAGCTGGCCGCGGACGGGATGGCAGTCATCTTCGCATCCTCCGAGCTGCCGGAAGTGCTGGCGTTGGCCACGCGGGTGATGGTGCTCGCCCGCGGCCAGCAGCGCCTGCTGGCGGAGAATGCGGGCCTGGAGGAAGCGGCGGTACTGTCCGCCGCCTTCCGCTTTCAAACGGAGCCGGCGGAGGCATGATACCCTCCGCCAGCGCGCGCTACTTCGCCGCCGCTTCGACGTTGCTCGCGTCGTAGATCGAGAATGGTCCCATCAGCACGCGCAACCCCGCCTTGCGCGTCGGGTCCTTGGTGATTGTGTAGTTGCCCAGCCGTCCGGCGGTGAAGCTCTGCCCCGGCTCCGCCTTGATCTCGCCGGTCGCGAGCATGTAGGCGGTGTAGTAGGTGAGATAGCCGAGATCGACGAAACTCCACAGCGCGAATTCCGGCGCACAGCCGTTCTTGGTGTAGGCCAGCATCTCCTTCGGCACGCCGAGACCGCTGACCTTTACCTTGTTGCACAGCCCCTCATCCTGCATCGCCTTGGCCGCGGCGACGATACCGACGGAGGTCGGGGCCATGATCAGCTTGATCCCAGGATACTTATCCACCAGCGCCAGCGCCTGGTTGTAGCTCAGTTCCGATTGGTCGTTGCCGTAGACGATGCCGACCTGCTGCAGCTTAGCATATTTCGGGTCCTTGAGTGCCTCCTGCATCGCGGCAATCCAGGCATTCTGGTTGGCGGCATCCGGCGAAGCCGACAGGATCGCGAACTTGCCCCCCTCCGGCCCCATGATCTTCAGCGCCATGTCGGCCATCACACGACCGGTCTGGGTAAAATCGACCTGGGCGACGAACACGTCCTCGCCCTCCGCCGACGGGATCGGCGAATCCCATGTCACCACCTTGATGCCAGCCGCCTGGGCCTTTTTGGCCGCAGGCACGATCTGGTCGCCGGAGTTGTTGGAGATCATGATCGCGTTCACGCCCTGAGTGGTCGCGTTAGTCACGATCTCGATCTGACCGGCGACGCTGTTCTCCGGCGTCGGGCCGAGATATTGCAGCTTCGCGGGATTTTTCAGCTCCGCCGCTGCCTCCTCCGCCCCACGATGCGCCTGATCGAACGGCAGGATGCCGAGGAACTTCGGCAGCAGCACCATGTTCTCCGCCTTGCCGGGCGTCGCCTTCACCTGCGCGTGCGCACCCGGCGACAGCATCCCGACGGCTAGCAGCGCCGCGCCGGCCAGCACATATTCCCTCATGTCTCCCTCCCTTTCCATCTGATGTGGATCGCCTGCGCGATGTTCGGAGCCAGTACCGACAGGATCAGCAGGGCTCCGATCACGCTCGTCTGGGTGTTGCCGGTGATGTCGGCCAGACCCATGCCGTTGCGGAGGTTCAGGATCACCAGGATCGACAGGCCGACCCCGAGGAGATTGCCCGAACCGCCGAAGATACTGACGCCGCCGAGCAAGACGATGGTGATGATGTCGAGCTCGAAGCCCTGCGCCATGTCGCCGCGTACCGAACCGAGCCGTGCGGCGTAGAGCAATCCGGCAAGCGCGGCGACCACGGCCGAAGCGACGAACAGCGTCATCTTCACGCGGCGCACGCGCACACCGGAATAGCGCGCCGCCTGTAAATTGTTGCCGATGACATAGACGAGCCGCCCCAGCGCGGCGCCATGCAGAACGAGCCCGAGGACCGCAAACATCGCCAGGAAGATGATGATCGAGAGCGTCAGCGGCCCGACCAGTCCCTGCTGGCCGAGCGCGTTGAACCAACCGGGATAGTCACCGATGGCACGGTCCTGGACGAGGATGCGCGCGACGCCGCGATAGCCGATCAGCCCGGCCAGCGTCACCGCGAGCGACGGCAGGCCGACATAGGCGATCCAGAATCCGTTGATCAGGCCGGCGGCGACGCCGGACGCCATCGCCGCCAGCATCGCCCAGGGCAGCGGCACGCCGGCGCGGAACGACCAGGCCATAACGCAGGCGGACATGCCCATCACCGATGCGACCGAAAGGTCGATCTCACCATTGATGATGATCAGCGTCATCATCAGCGCCACGATGATCTTCTCGATCTCAAGCTGGAACAGGTTGATGATGTTGCCGACGCCCAGATAGTAAGGCGAATGCGCCATGTTGACGACGACGATCACCACCAGCAACGCCAGCAGCAGCCCCTCCCATCCGCGCAGCCGGGCGAACGCGGCGGCGATCATGGCGCCTCCCCGGTCCGCGGCGCCGACCTCGCGATCATCTCGAGGTCGGCCCGCGCCCAGAGCGCCCGCAGACGCTTGAGAATCACGGCATCGCTCGCTACCGCGAGCAGGATCAAGAGACCCATCACAGCGTCACGCCAGAACTCGTTGATCTGCAGGCGCAGCAGACTTTGCTCCAGCGTGCCGATCATCACGCCCCCGAGCATCGCGCCGATCACGGTGCCGGAGCCACCGAAGATATTGACGCCGCCGACCACTGCGGCCGCCACTACTTCCAGCTCCAGCCCTCGACCCGCTTCGACGGTAATGTTGCCGAACCGCGCCAGCGTCATGAACCCCGCAAGACCGGAGAGCGCGCCGGACAACACGAAGGCTGTCAGCACGATCCGCCGCGTCGGCAGACCGATCAGATCCGCCGCGTCGGGATTGGAACCGAGCGCATAGAACTGCCGCGCGAATGTCAGATAGCTGGTGGCAAGCTGGAACGCGATCACGATCGCCAGCGCCAGCGCCACCATGACCTTCACGTGCAAGCCTGCGAGCGTGAACAGGTCGAGTCGGGGCAGGTCCACCAGCCACGGCGGCAAACTGTCGGTGGTCACCGTGCGCGCCCCGGAGTAATCGACCAGCAGCCCTCGGAAGATGGCAAGCGTACCGAGCGTCACGATGATCGAGGGTACGCGCCCCCATGCCACCAACACACCGTTGATCGCGCCCATCGCGGCACCCAATGCCACCGCGATCAGTACTGGCACGATGGCCGGCAGCCCGTTGTCGGCCGCGATGCGCACACCGGCGACATACGCGGTGCAGCCGACGATCGACCCCACCGACAGGTCGATGTTGCGTGTCAGCACCACCAGCGTCTGCCCGACGGCCACGACGGTAATGATCATCACGCTGGAAGCAATGCGGTTGAAGGTGCGCGAGGTGTAGTAGTTGTCGATCGCCGAACCGAAGATCAGCACGGCGACAACGATCAGCAGCAGCAGGCTGAATTCTCTGATCTGCTCCGGCCGGATGCGGCGCCGCAACCAGGTCATGCCTCGGCCCCGCTCGGCTGCCGCGCCGTGCTCTGCCCCATCGCCGCCGCCATCACGCTCTCCTGATCGGCGCCATCGCGGTCGAGGACCGCCATCTGCCGACCCTCGCGCATCACAAGCACGCGGTCACTCATCGCCAGAACTTCCGGCAGGTCGGAGGAGATCATGATGATGCCGATGCCCTCCGCGGCCAGTTCTCCGATGATCGCATGGACTTCCGCCTTCGCGCCGACATCGATGCCGCGCGTCGGTTCATCCAGGATCAGCAGCGCCGGGTGGGTGTTGAGCCACTTGCTTAGCATCACCTTCTGCTGGTTGCCGCCGGAGAGCTTCGACACCGCAATATCGACCGAGGGCGTGCGGATCGCGAGCCGGCGCCGGAACGCCTCCGCCGTCGCGCGTTCCATGCCGGTCCGCACCAGGCCGAGCCAGTTGAGATAGCGCGACAGCACCGGCAACGTGATGTTGGTCGCGATCGACATCGGCAGCGAGAGACCGAGCTGCCGACGGTCTTCCGACGAATAGGCAATGCCGAGCGCCATCGCCTGCCGTGGCGAACGGATCGTCACGGCGCGTCCGTCCAGCACAATCTGCCCCGACGTCGCCGGCTCGATGCCGAACAACGCCAGGCCGACATCGGTGCGCCCAGCGCCGATCAACCCGGCAAAGCCCAGCACCTCACCGCGACGCAGATCGAAGCTTACGTCCTCGAATGCGCCGTCACGGCCCAGCCCCCGCACCGATAGAAGCTTCTCGCCCAGCTTCGCAGGCGAACGCGGCTGCAGCAGGCCCATTTCCCGGCCCACCATGTCGGCAATGGCGCGCTGGGGCGTCACCTCGGCGCGGGGACGCGTGGAGATCAGACGCCCGTCACGGAACACCGTGACATCATCGGCGATCTCGAACACCTCCTCCATGCGGTGGCTGACGAACAGGATGGCGACATCCTTCTCACGCAGATCGCGCACCAGCTTGAACAGTTGCGCGACCTCGTGTGACGACAACGATGCCGTCGGCTCGTCCATGATCAGCACGCGCACGTTGAGCGAGATTGCCTTGGCGATCTCGACCGATTGCTGGGCCGCCAGCGTGAGTCCCCGCGCGGGGCTGCGTACGTCAAGTGCAACACCGAGCGAGGCGAGGATCTCCTCTGCCCGGCGGAACATCTGCCGCCAGTTGGTGACCGCTCCGCGGTCCTGATGGCTGATGAAGATGTTCTCCGCCACGTTCAGATCGGGAAAGAGCAGCGGTTCCTGATAGATTGCGGCGATGCCGTGACGCTGCGCCTCCGCCGCGCTGGCAAGTCGGAGCGGCCGGCCGGCCAACAGCATCTCCCCATGGTCAGGCTGATGCACGCCGGTCATGATCTTGATCAGTGTACTCTTGCCGGCACCGTTTTCACCGAGCAATGCATGAACCCGGCCAGCACGCAACGTCAGCGACACGCCCTCCAGCGCCTGCGTGGCACCGAACCGCTTGGTGATGTCGCGCAGATTTAGCATCGGCGCATTGACCGCGGGCGCATCTGAACGCCGATCGACTGCCGCGCCCTCCACCCTGCGTTTCCTCGTCCCGTCCCGGTGGGGCGGCGCCGGCCACCCCCTTGATTTGTTCCTCAATTTATAACCGAACCGCTGCAGGCTGACTATCCACTTCCGCCGCCGTGTCTTGAAGCGGCGAGGCCGCGCGCCTACCGTCGGCGGCGCAGCCGGCAGCCGAGGGAGGGGCGCGTGGCCGACATCGCCTTCGTCGATACGCATTTCCACCTGCACGACCTGAAGCGCCCGGACCTGCGCTATTCCTGGCTGGAATGGGACGCGGTGCATCCATTTCTGGGCAACATCGACGCCATCAAGGCGGTGCACTACTGGATCGACGACTACCTGGCCGAAATCCGGTTCTCCAACGTGCCAAAGGCGATCCACGTTCAGGCAGCACTCGGCATCGCCGACCCGGTGAAGGAAACGGCGTGGTTACAGGGCTTTGCCGACCGTACCGGCTATCCACACGGCATCGTCGCCGAGTGCCACCTGCAGGACGCCGACGCCGCCGAAGTGCTCGCGCGGCACATGCAGTTCGCCAATGTCCGCGGCATTCGCGATTTCGGGCGCGGCGACTATCTGGTCGATCCGGCGTGGCAGGCTGGATGGAGGCTGCTGGCGAAGCACAACCTCGTGTCCTGCATCGACACGCGCTTTCCGCTGTTTCCGCAGATCGCGCGGCTCGCGGCGCTGTCGCCGGAGACACCGATCTGCATCGATCATTGCGCCATCCCGATGGAGCGGACGCCTGAGTACTATCAGGCGTGGCTCAAAGCGATGCGCGAACTCGGCCGGGTCGAGAGCGTGTGGATGAAGATCTCCGGCCTCGGCATGCGCGATCCGCGCTGGACGGTGGACAGCCTGCGCCCATACGTGCTCGGCGCCATCGATGCGTTCGGCACCGATCGCGTCGTGTTCGGCACCAACTGGCCCGTGGATCGCATGTTCAGTTCTTATCCCGACCTGATCGATGCCTACGCCGCCATCATTGCGGGTTTCACGCAGGAGGAGCAGCGTGCCATGTTCGCCGGCAACGCCGAACGGCTGTTCCGCATCTAGGGGCGCACGGATGGCCAAGGCACGCATCGGCGTGATCGGCGCCGGCTGGTGGGCGGTGCAGAACCATCTGCCGGCCCTGTTGGCGAACCCGGATTGCGAGGTCGTCGCGGTCAGCCGGCTGGGTGCTGCCGAACTGGAACACGTGCGCCGCACTTTCGGCATCCCGCAGGCGTTCGAGGACGCGCAGCAGATGCTGACCACGGTGGCGATCGACGGCGCCGTCATTGCCTCGCCGCACGTGCTGCATCACGACCACGCCGTCGCGGCGATCGCGGCCGGCTGTCACGTGCTGGTGGAAAAGCCGCTGGCCACTTCGGCCGCCGATGCGCGCGACATCGTCGCGCGGGCGGGCGCGGCTGCGCGCGACGTTCTCGTTCCCTACGGCTGGAACTTCAAACCCTGGACCGAGCAGGCACGCACCATGGTCGCGGATGGCGCGATCGGCAGCGTCGAACACGTCATGCTGCACATGGCCTCGCCGCTGGAGGACCTGTTCGCGGGCCAGCCCATGCGCGAGACGGCCGGGCATATGTTCCGTCCGCCGCCCTCGACCTGGGCCGATCCGGTGCGCGCCGGCGGGTATGGCTGGGGGCAGCTCGTCCACGCGCTCGGCCTGCTTTTCCGCATCGCCGACCTGCAACCACGGTCGGTGTTCGCGCTCACGGTCCCATCGCCGACCGGAGTGGATTATTATGATGCGGCCGCGCTGCGCTTCACCAATGGTGCCACTGCGACTGTCTCCGGCGCGGCAACGGTGCCGAAGCATCTCGGCTTTCAGCTCGACATGCGGCTGTTCGGGTCGGAAGGGATGCTGCTGCTGGACGTCGAGCGTGCCCGCCTCGAACTGCGCCGCCGCGACGGGCGCGACGTGATCGAGCCGATCACGCAGCAGGACACCGAATACACCTGCACCGCGCCGCTCGACGTGCTGGTCGATCTCTGTCTGGGCCGCCCCACGCTGAACGCGGCGCCGGGCGAGGTCGGGATGCGCGCGGTCGAGGTTCTCGATGCGCTCTATCGCTCGGCCGCGAGCGGTCGGGCGGAGAGCGTGTAGCTCACACCATCGATCCGTCGTCGGCTACCATCGCCGCGCCGTTGATGAAGCGCGACGCCTCGAACGAGCACAGCAGCAGCAGCAGACCGTCCAGGTCGCGCGGCTCGCCCAGGCGCCTGCGCGGCAGCGAGGCGATCAGCTTCGCGGCACCCTCGGTTTCCCAGAAATCCCCGCCCATCTCCGTGCGGATATAGCCGGGACAGATCGCATTCGCGTTGATGCCGTGCCGGCCCCATTCACGCGCCTGGCAGCGCGTCAGCGACACCAGCCCGGCCTTCGCCACGCTGTACGCCGCCTGATGGCCGAGCGCGCGAAATGCGGCGACGGACGCGATGTTGACGATCCGTCCCTGGCGCCGGTGTGCGATCATCTGTCGTGCTGCCGCCTGGGCCGCGAAGAAAGGCCCCTTGAGATCGACGTCGAGCACGGCGTCGTAATCCTCCTCTGTGAACGTCTCCAGCCGCGACTGGCGCGACAGGCCGGCATTGTTCACCAGGATGTCGATGGGGCCGAGTTCCGCTTCGATACGCGCCGCCGCTGCGCCTATCGCCTTCACGTCCGCCATGTCGAGCGGCACCACCAGTGCGCGCCCGCGCGCAGCCGTGATTTCGCCCGCCAGTGCCTCCAGCCGGTCAACGCGCCGCGCCGACAGCGCCACCTTCGCGCCGGCATCGGCCAGCACCTGTGCGAAACGATGACCCAGCCCAGATGATGCGCCCGTGACCCACGCCACTTTGCCCGCGATATCGCTGCTCATGCCGCAACTCCGATCCGGATGCGTGCCGCGCGATATTCCGCCGCCAGCCGCGCTACCAGTTCCGCTGCCGGCACAACGCCCTTGATCGCGCCGATGCCCTGGCCGGCACTCCAGATGTCGCGCCAGACGCGCGCCTCATCCGCACCGATCTTCATCTGGCTTTTGTCGCCCCGCGGCAGGTTGTCGGGGTCGAGACCCGCACGCTTCACGCTTTCCCGCAGGAAATTCGCCAGTACGCCGCTGAAGAAATCGGTGTACACGACGTCCCCTGAACCACCCTCGACGATCATGCGCTTGTGCTCGGGCTGCGCGTTCGCCTCCTCGGTCGCGATGAAGGCCGAGCCGATATAGGCGAGGTCCGCGCCCATCGCCTGTGCCGCAAGCACCGCCCCGCCGGTCGCGATCGCGCCCGACAGCACCAGCGGCCCGTCGAAGAACGCCCGGATTTCCTGCACCAGCGCAAAGGGTGAAATCGTGCCGGCATGTCCACCGGCGCCCGCCGCGACGGCGATCAGCCCGTCGGCCCCCTTCTCGATCGCCTTGCGGGCAAAGGTCGCGTTGATCACGTCATGCAGCACGATGCCGCCGTAGTCGTGCGCGGCGCGGTTCACCTCCTCGCGCGCGCCGAGCGAGGTGATCATGATCGGTACACGATATTTCGCGCACACCTCCAGATCATGCGCGAGCCGTTCGTTGGAGCGGTGCACGATCTGGTTGACCGCGAACGGCGCCGCCGGCCGGTCGGGATGGCGCGCATCATGCTCGCCGAGTTCGCCGATGATGCGCTTCAGCCATTCCTCCAGCATCGGCGCCGGCCGGGCGTTCAGCGCCGGGAAGCTGCCGACGACCCCGGCCTTGCACTGCGCGATCACCAGGTCGGGGTTGGAGACGATGAACAGCGGCGCGCCGATCACCGGCAGGCGCAGTCGTCGCAGGATCGGCGGCAGGGGCATGTCACACCACGCGGTTGAGGAGTTCGCGACCCGACGCGAGACGATGGCAGTTCTCCGCCGCCAGCGCAAAGCTGCGGTCGAGCGTGCCGCCGGTCAGCCAGGCGACATGCGGCGCCAGCACCACGTTGTCCAGCCGCAGCAAGGCCGTGCGCGCCGCCACCGGCTCCTCGGCGAACACGTCCAGCCCGGCGGCACCGAGGCGCCCGCTCGCCAGCGCCACCGTCAGCGCGTCCTGATCGACCAGTCCGCCGCGCGCGGTGTTCACCAGCACCGCCCCCGGCCGCATGCGCGCGATCGCGTCGGCGTCGATCAGCCGCTCGGTCTGCGCCGTCAGCGGCAGGTGCAGGCTCACGACATCGGACTCGGCCAACAGGTCCGGCAGCGCGCGCCACTCGGCCAGCGCATCCGGCCGCCGGGACCGCGCCGTGTAGAGCAGCCGGCAGCCGAGCGCGCGCAGAACCGGCGCCAGCGCGCGCGGCACGGCGCCGTAGCCGACCAGCCCGACCGTGCGTCCGCCGAGTTCGCCGAAATTGTCCTGCAGACCTGCATCCAGCGCCCAGCCGCGGCCTTCGCGGGTCGCGTGATCGAGCAGCGGCAGCCGCCGCAGCGCGGCCAGCATCAGCAGCAGCGTCATCTCCGCCACCGCCGGCGCATTGCTGCCGGGCAGGTTGCATACCGCGATGCCGCGCGCGCGGGCCGCGTCAAGGTCGATCGTGTTGAGGCCAGTGCCGATCTTCTGGATCAGCCGCAGCTGCGGCGCCGCCGCAATGACTGCGGCGGTCGCCGGCTTGAGCACGTGCCACAGTACCTCTGCCTCGCGCAGCGCAGCCAGCAGCCCGGCATCGTCGGACTCGGCGCAGGCGGTGATGTCCAGCCCTTGCGTCGCGAATGCCGCCAGCCGCGCCGCCAGCCCGGGTCCAGCGGCATAGTGCAGGACGACCTTCACGCCCTGCCGCGGGCCAGCGCCGCCGCCCCGGCGAAGCGGGCGCGCGGACCCATCGCCTCCTCGATGCGCAGCGCCTCGTTCCACTTGGCGGTGCGCTCGCCCCGCGCCATTGAGCCGACCTTGAGCTGTCCGACCCGCCAGCCGACCGCGAGATGCACGATGGTGGTGTCCTCGGTCTCGCCCGAGCGGGCGGAGACGATGCCGGCGAAGCCGACCTCCTGCGCCGCCTTCCAGGCTTCGTGCGTCTCGGTCAGCGTGCCGCGCTGGTTGGGCTTAATCAGCACGGCATTCCCCGCCCCGCGCGCGGCGGCGTCGCGGATGCGCCCGGCGTGGGTGACCAGCGCATCGTCCCCTACCACCTGCACCCGTCCGCCGACCGCGCGGGTGAAGGCGGCGAAGGCGTCCCAGTCCTCTTCGGCCAACGGGTCCTCGATCGAGACGATCGGGTAGCGGTCGATCCAGCCGGTCAGCATGTCGATCATGCCGGCGCTGTCGAGTTCGCAACCATCAAGCCCGAGCCGGTAGCAGCCGTTGCGCGCGAAGGACGAGGCGGCGATGTCGAGCGCCAGCGCGATCTCCTCACCCGGCTCGAACCCGGCCTTGTCGATGGCGCGCACCACCATCTCCAACGCCTGCTCGTTGGCGCTGAACTCCGGCCACCAGCCACCCTCGTCGGCAACCCCGTGCAGCAGCCCGCGCTCGCGCATCAGGCTGCCGGCGGCGCGATAGACCTCGGCGGTCCAGTCCAGCGCCTCGGCAAAGCTGCGGGCGGCGGGGCAGACCACCAGCACGTCCTGGATATCGACCCGCCCGCCGGCATGGGCACCGCCGCCGAAGATCTGGATCTGCGGCAACGGCAGGGTGCCGGCATCCTCGCCGCCGAGATGGCGGTAGAGCGGCACGCCGGCCGCGCCCGCCGCGGCATGGGCCGCGGCCATGGACACCGCCAGCATCGCATTGGCACCGAGCTTGGTCTTGGCCTCGGTGCCGTCCAGTGCGATCAGCGCGGCGTCCAGCGCCGCCTGGTCGGAGGCATCGCGGCCCAGGACCGCGGCGGCGATGTGGCCATTCACGTTGGCCACCGCGCGGGCCACGTCGTAGCCGCCGAAGGTCTCGCCGCCGTCGCGCAGGTCGAGCGCCTCGCCCGATCCGGTGGAGGCGCCGGCGGGCGCGATGGCGCGGCCGACCGCGCCGCCCGACAGCATCAGTTCCGCCTCCACCGTGGGCCGGCCGCGGCTGTCCCAGACGCGGCGGCCGTGCAGATAGACGATTTCGGTCTCGGTCATCGTTCCACTTCCCTCCGCCACGCGGCGGCCACGTCGTCCAGCCGCGCCGGCGGCCTCGCCAGCAACGCGCGGGCGACGCGGCGGACGCGATCCTTGTCCTGCTCGACGGTGATGTATTCGACCGGCGACTTGCCATCGACGCGCGCCAACAGCAAGCCGCCCAGCAGCCGCGCCGCCCGCCCCTCCAGCGTCGCCGGCGCCTCCCACGCGACCCCCGGCAGATACGCGCCGGCCAGCGCTGCGTAGCACGCCAGCAGCCCCGCCGTCGCGCGCGGCACCCAGAGGCATTTCAGCAGCAGGTGGTTGAGGCAGAACGCAAGGTCGAAGGCTGGGTCGCCCCACCAGGCGCATTCCGCGTCGAGGAACACCGGCCCGTCGGCGCCGCACAGGATGTTTTTCGGGCTGACATCGCCATGCACCAGGGCCCGCCGCGTCGCCACCGTCTCCTCGGCCAGCGCCCGCAGCGCCGCCGCGTGGTCCGGATGGCGGGCGGCAGTGGCGAGCAGATAGGGCTCGATGCGGATGGCGTGAAAGATCGCGTCGGTGGGGAACTCGGGTGCAACCGTCCGGTCCGCAGCGGTTGCAGCATGGATGCGGACAAGGTTGTACCCGACCAACGCCGCGAACGCCGCATCGGTACAACCTTGGTGCAACCGCGGTTTCCAAAGCGGATACGATTCGGGCGGCAGGTACTGCATCGCCAGCGTCCCGCTCTCGGCATCCTCGCCGCACAGCGCCGGGGCGCTGCCAGGGACGGCGGCGTTGGCGCGCCGCATCCAGCGCGCCTCATAGCGGTTGCGCTCCACCGGCGCCTGCCAGTCAGCGGCCACCTTCAGATGCGGCAGCGCGCGTTTGACGCACACCGGGCCGCCCGGAAGATCCACAAGCCAGATGTCCGACGACACGCCGCCGGTCAGGACCCGCCCCGCCGGGTCCGGGTCATTGGCGCCGAGCAAGCGCATCCGTCGCAAGGCGGCAATGATCGCGGGCGGTGGCGCCGAGGGCTGCATCAGCGCATCCTGCGGCGCGGCAGGCCGGAGGGGAAGACGCGCGTGGACAATCTGGAGGCCGACTACGTGATCGTCGGCGCCGGCTCGGCCGGCTGCGTGCTGGCGGCCCGGTTGAGCGAGGACCCGGCGACGCGCGTGCTGCTGCTGGAGGCGGGCGGCGCGGACCGCAGCCCGTGGATTCACATTCCGCTCGGTTACGGCAAGACCATCGCCGATCCGCGCGTGAACTGGTGCTACGAGACCGAGCCCGAGCCGGAACTCTACGGCCGGCGGGTGTTCTGGCCGCGCGGCAAGGTACTCGGCGGCTCGTCGTCGATCAACGGGCTGCTCTACGTGCGCGGCCAGCCGGAGGATTTCGACCACTGGCGGCAACTCGGCAACGCCGGCTGGGCGTGGGACGACGTGCTCCCGTATTTCCGCCGGTCCGAAGGCCGCATCGGGGCCGGCGACGACGCGCTGCACGGGCGCGACGGCCCGCTCGCCGTCACGGACCTCGCCGACCGCCACCCGCTCTGCGAATCCTACATCCAGGCGGCGCAGGAGGTGGGCATCCCGCGCAACGACGATTTCAACGGCGCCACGCAGGAAGGGGTCGGATACTACCACGTCAATGCCCGCAACGGGCGGCGCAGCTCCGCCGCGACCGCGTTTCTCCGTCCGGCGATGCAGCGGGCGAACTTGCGCGTCATCACCGGGGCGTTGGCTTCGCGCATCGTTCTCGAGCAGCGGCGTGCTACGGGTATCGCCTTCCGCCACGCCGGCATGGAGCACGTCGCGACCGCGCGGCGCGAGGTGATCCTGTGCGGCGGGGCGATCAACTCGCCGCATCTGCTGATGCTCTCCGGCATCGGTCCGGGTGCCCATCTGCAGGAGAGCGGGATCGTCGTGCAGCACGAGCTGCCCGGCGTCGGCCGCAACCTGCAGGACCATTTCCAGACGCGCATCACCTATCGCTGCCGCTATCCGGTGACGGTCAACGACATCATGATGAGCCCGTGGCGCAAGCTGCGTGCTGGTCTGCAATATGTCGCGACGCGCACGGGACCTCTGACGATCAGCGCCGGGCAGGTCGGCATCTTCGCCCGCACGCGCCCGGAACTCGCGACACCCGACGTACAGTTCCTGCTGATCCTGTTCAGCGCCGATCGACCCGGCGAGGGGTTGAATAAATTCTCCGGCTTCCTGCAGAACTGTTGCCAGTTGCGTCCCGAGAGCCGCGGCGAGATCCGCCTGCGTTCGCCCGATCCGGCGGCCCATCCGGCGATTTTTGCCAATTACCTGGCGACCGAGACGGATCGCAGGACGCTCGTGGCGGGGCTGCAACTCGCGCGCCGCATCGCCGCGCGCCCGGCCATGCAGCACTGGATCGCGGCGGAGCACCTGCCCGGGGATGAAGCCATCGGCGACGAGGCGTTGCTGGAACATGCCCGCCGCTATGGTGGCTCCATCTTCCACCCGAGCGGTACGTGCCGTATGGGCAGCGACCCGATGGCGGTGGTCGATGCGCAGTTGCGGGTGCGCGGCATCGCCGGGCTGCGAGTAGCCGACGCGTCGATCATGCCGACCGTGGTTTCCGGCAACACCAATGCAGCCTGCATCATGATCGGCGAGAAGGCCGCCGATCTGGTGCGCGAGCGAACACTGGCGCGCGCGGCCTGAGAGGCAGACGTTTCTGTTGGCGGCGGCGACCGCCGGGCGGTAGCTTGCGCAGCCACGCTCATCAGGACCGACCATGCCCGCCGATGCCGTCCGCGCCGTTCGGATCGAAAGCATCCGCGCCGTCTATCGGCAGCTACCGCTGACGCTCGGCACGTCGGTGGCGATTGCGCTAATCACGGGCGCCGTGCTGGCACCGCGGGCCGGCAGCTGGCCGGTCGCGATCTGGCTCGCCGCCTTCGCGGTGATGGTCGGGGTACGGTGGTGGTTGCGGTCGCGGTTCGTGCGTCTGTCCGACGCCGCCGCCGCCGCGCCGATCTGGGCATGGGCGGCGGCAGGCGGCTCGCTGCTCTCCGGGCTGCTGTGGAGCGCCTGCAGCCTGCTGCTGCTGCCGCCGCAGGCGCCATACCCGGTGTTCGTGGCCTTCGTCGTCGGCGGCATGAGCGCCGGATCGATCACCGTCAACGCGACCCACATGGCCAGCGTGGTCGCCTTCATGGTGCCGGCGATCGGGGCGCTCGCTGTCTGGTTCGCCTGGCATGGCGGCGATCTTGCGATGCCGATGGCAGTCATGACGGCACTCTATGCCGGCGCGCTGCTGCTCACCGCATGGCGCTATGCCACGCAGTTCGCCGACAGCGTGCGCGCGCGCGTCGAGCTGGCGGAGCGTACCGACGAGCTGGGGCGGGCCAATGCACGGCTGCGCGCCGAGATTGCCGAGCGTGAGATCGCCGAGGCGGCGCTGCGCCAGTCGCAGAAGATGGAGGCGCTCGGCAGCCTGACAGCCGGCGTCGCACACGACGTGAACAATGTGCTCATGGTGATCCGCGGTGCCGCCGAGGTGCTGCGGCGCCGGCTCGGACATGCGCCCGGGCATTTGCGGCAGGTGGCGACGATCCTGCGCGCCACGGAGCGGGGTGCGGCGGTGGCGCGCGGGCTGCTGACCTTCGCGCGCAAGGAGGCACTGACGCCCTCCGTGGTCGAGCCGAACGCGCTGCTGCGCGGCATCGCCACGCTGCTGCAGGCCACTCTCGGCAAGGCCGTGCATCTCGCCCTCGACCTCGACCCGGCGGTGCCGCCGGTGTTCATCGACCGCGGCGCGCTCGAACATGCCGTCATCAACCTCGCCATCAACGCACGCGACGCGATGGCGTCAGGCGGCGTACTGACCTTCCGCACCGGCATGGCCGAACTGACCGCCGCCGCCGCGGCCCCGGAACTGCCAGCCGGTTCCTATGTCACGATCGCGGTCGCCGATACCGGCACCGGGATGACGCCGCCGGTGCTGGCGCGGGCCTTCGACCCGTTCTTCACCACCAAGCCACCCGGCAAGGGATCCGGCCTCGGCCTCAGCCAGGTCTATGGGCTGATCCGGCAATCCGGCGGTGCGGTGCGGATCGAGAGCAAGCCCGGTGCCGGCACCACCGTGCTGCTCTATCTGCCGCCAGCCAGCGCGGACCAGACCGCGCGCGCGCAGGCAGGCGATCCGCGGTCCGCTCCGGAGGAGCACCCGGACCGGCCCGCATTACTACACATCGTCCTGCTCGACGATGAGGACATGGTGCGCGAAGTGGTGGCCGAACTGCTGGAAAGCGCCGGCCATCGCGTCTCTGCCTTCGCGCAGGCGGTCGATGCGCTGCGCTGCGTCGAGACAGACCTGAGCGTGGGACTGCTGATAACCGATCTGGGCCTGCCGGACTGCCCCGGCGAGGAAGTGGCGCGGCGCGCCCGCCTGCTGCGCCCGGCGCTGCCGGTCGCGTTCATCACCGGCTACAACGACCCCGAACGGCTGGCCGACCAGCCGCTGCAACTGCGCAAGCCGTTCTCGGAAGCCGACCTGCTGGCGATGATCGCCGAGGCGGCGCGCCAGCATACGCCGGCGGAGTAACGGTGCGCTGACCGCGGACGCGGACAGGGCACCGAACGCAAGCGGCGGATGGTGCCGCCGGCGTCCTCGTCCCATCTTGCGGCCATGAGCACCATCGATGACACGCGCTGGGACCTGGTCTGCCGCCGCCAACCGGCCGATTTCCTGTACGGGGTCGCGACCATGGGCGTCTATTGCCGCCCCGGCTGCCCCTCGCCGCGGCCGAAGCGGCAGAACGTGCGCTTCTTTCGCGACATCGAGGCCGCCGAGGCCGCCGGCTTCCGTGCCTGCCGCCGCTGCGACCCCAGGGGCGAGCGGGCGGCGCTGGCCCGCGCGGTGGTCGCCGATGCCTGCGCCGAGATCGCGCGTGCCGAGACGATCCCCTCGCTTGACGGACTGGCGCGGCGGGCCGGCTACTCGAAATTCCATTTCCTGCGGATGTTCCGCGACCATACCGGCGTCACGCCGCGCAGCTATGCCGAGGGCGTCCGGGCGAAGCGGTTGCAGGCATCTCTGGCAGAGGGGACACGCGTGGCGGATGCGGTGGCGGAGAGCGGATTCGGCTCCGAGAGCCGGGTCTATGAGGATACCGGCAAGCTGCTCGGCATGACGCCGGGCGCCGCGCGGCGCGGCGGCGCGGGCGAGACGATCCGCACCGCCTTCGCCGACTGCCCCTTTGGCCGGTTGCTGGTGGGTGCGACGGAACACGGGGTCTGCTTCATCGGGTTTGCCGAGCCTGATGATGCACTGCTCGGCGATTTGCAGCGGCGGTTTCCGCGCGCGACCCTGATCGCGGACGACGCGGCGCTCGCCGCGAGCATGCGCGCAGTGCTGGATTTCCTGGACGAGCCGGCGGAGGGACTGGCCCTGCCGCTCGATCTGCGCGGCACCGCCTTCCAGGTGAGGGTGTGGGAGGCGCTGCGCCGGATCCCGCCGGGCGAGACGCGCAGCTATGCCGAACTGGCGGCGATGGTCGGCGCGCCGCGCGCGGTGCGGGCGGTCGCGCGCTCCTGTGCCACCAACCCGGTGTCGCTCGCCGTGCCGTGCCATCGCGTGATCGGCAGCGGCGGGGACCTCACCGGCTATCGCTGGGGCGTGCCACGCAAGGCGGCGCTGCTGGCCCGCGAGGCGCGGAAGGCGCGCATGTGAAACCCGGCCTGCGCCGCGCCGTAACGATGCGCGGCGCCGACCGGGCAGGCGCGGCGGGCGGCGCAACCCGATGCCATGCAGTCATTGCCTGCGACTGACGCGATGTGAGCGGCGCAGCCGCCCACGTCATAGCCCGCGGCGCCGAATGCACCGACCGGGCAGGCGCTGAGGCAGGGCCGGGTCTCGCACGTATCGCAGGGGCTGGGGCGCGGATCGGGCGGCGGCAGGTCGATCCACTCGGCAAGCGCGATCGCGCCGCGATAGCTGTGCCAGAGGCCCCAATCGGGATGGATCAGGATACCGAGCGGCGAGGGATGCACCGGCTCGGCGCGCTGCGCCCAGTGCTGAAACGGATGCCAGGGCGGGCCGTCAAACGGGTAGAGGGCCGTGCCGCTCAACGAAGCCGCCAGCGCGTCGATGACACGGCGCGACCAGCGATCCAGCGGATCGGGCGCCCCGTCCCCTGCTTCCGGCGAAGCGGCGAAAGCTGCCCAGCCGATATTGCCGGCGAAGCCGAGCAGCACCAGTGCCGCCCCGGCGATCCCGTCCTCGGCACGCGGGTGCAAGGCGCCGCGGAGCGCCAGGCCGGCGGATTCGACGCGATCCCGTACCGTCATCCATCGCATGCGCTATGATCGCCCCTGTTGTCCGACGCGCAACTTCGTTTACGGTCCTGATGCGGGCGATCGCAGCCCCCGGCGCCGGATGCAACCCAAACACGGGAATCAGACATGTTCACCAGACGAAGCCTGCTTTCCGCCACCGCTTCTTCGGCACTCGGGCTGGCGCTGGGCGCAACCGCGGTGCCGGCCCGCGCGGCCGGACCGAAGAAAGTGGTGCTGCTGGTCAGTGGCACGCTGGGCGACAAGTCGTTCTTCGACAGCGCCAACCACGGTATGCAGCTCATCAAGCAGAAATACGGCGAGCGCGTGGATACTCGCGTGATCGAGATGGGCTACGACCAGAGCAAGTGGCAGCCGACCTTCGAGGACATTGCCGCCCAGGACTGGGACATGATCATCTGCGGCACGTATCAGTTGCCGGACATCCTGGCACCGGTCGCCGCCGACAACCCCAAGCGCACCTTCGTCATTTTCGACTCCTCGATGGATTACTCCAAGGGTGCGAACAAGAACGTCTATTCGATCACGTACAAGCAGAACGAAGCGTCCTACCTCGCCGGCGTGATGGCCGAAGGGATGATCAGGACCGGCGCAATCCCGGCGAAGAACGGCGCCGCACTGGGATTCCTGGGCGGCATCGACATCCCCGTCATCAACGATTTCCTGACCGGCTACGTCGCCGGCGCCCAGTCGGTCGATCCGGCGGCCAAGGTCGCGGTATCGTATATCGGCAGCTTCTCCGACGCGGCGAAGGGCAAGGAACTAGCGCTGGTGCAGTACCGCTCCGGCGTGGGCATCGGCTTCAATGTCGCGGGACAGGCGGGGCTGGGCCAGCTCGCGGCGGCGAAGGACATGGACCGGCTCGCGATCGGCGTCGATTCCGATCAGGAGGCGATCTTCCGCAAGACCGACCCGGCGACGGCGGACAAGGTGGTGACGTCGGTTCTCAAGCGCGTGGACAACTCCCTGCTGCGTGCCTTCGACCTGCTGGAGGCGGGCAAGCTGCCGCTGGGGCGGACGGAATCACTTGGGCTGAAGGAAGGTGCCGTCGGCATCGTCAAGAACGCGGTGTACGAAAAGCTGGTGCCCGAATCGGTGCGCACACAGGTGGACAAGGCGGAGGCCGACATTGCCGCGGGCACGATCGTCGTGCCGACGGCGTTCGGGATGACGACCGCGCAGATTTCGGCGTTGCGGGACAAGGTGCGGCCCTGACCCCCACCCGCCTCGCTGCGCTCGGCACCCTCTCCAGCAAGCTGGAGAGCGAAGAAACTGCCCAGGCGCTTGCTTGTTCACCCTCTCCCGCTTGCGGGAGAGGGCCGGGGTGAGGGTTTCTTGACCCCGCTCGTCACCTTCCGCGACGTCGCCAAGACCTATCCGAACGGCGTCGTCGCGCTGCGCGGCGTGTCTTTCGCGATCGCGGAGGGCACCTGCCACGCCATCTGCGGCGAGAACGGCGCTGGCAAATCGACGCTGATGAAATGCCTGTTCGGCCTGGAGGCGCCGAGCGGCGGCAGCATTGAGATCGCCGGGCATCCGATCGGCGCGGACCACTCGCCGCGCGCTGCAGACGCCGCGGGAATCGGCATGGTGCATCAGCACTTTTCGCTACTTCCGTCGTTGACCGTGGCCGAGAACCTGGTGCTGGGGCGGGAGCCAACCAAAGGCCCGCTGATCGACCGCGCGGCGGCGGCGGCAGAGGTGCGGCGGCTGGCGCAACGCTTCCGCCTCGCCGTCGAACCCGATGTGCGCGTGGGACGCCTGTCGGTCGCGGCGCAGCAGAAGGTGGAAATCCTCAAGGCGCTGGCCCGCGACGTGCGACTGCTGATCCTCGACGAGCCCACCGCCGTGCTGACACCGCAGGAAACCGAGGAACTGTTCGAGCGCCTGCGCCACCTGCGGGCGGAGGGCCTGACCATTGTGTTCATCAGCCACAAGCTGCGCGAGGTGCGCCAGTTGGCCGAGCACGTCACGGTGCTGCGCGACGGCCGCGTGACCGGCGACGCTCCGATCACGGACCTCGACGACGCCACCATCGCGCGCCTGGTGATGGGCCGCGACGTACGCGCGGTGCATCGCGAGCGCCGTCCGGCAACGGGGCCCGAAGTGCTGCGCGTGGCGGGGCTGACGCGCGGTGCTTCCGACGCCGCCGACCGGCTGAGCGACATCACGTTCACACTGCACGCGGGCGAAGTTCTTGGGCTTGCGGGCGTCGAGGGCAGCGGCCAGCGCGGGCTGGTCGGCGTGCTGACCGGGTTGCTGCGACCCGAACGCGGCGTCGCGGAATTCCTCGGCCGCGACATGGCACGGATGGACACCGCCGCGCTGCGCGCGCTCGGCCTCGGCCACCTGCCCGCCGACCGCTATGCCCAGGGCGGGGCGCGCACGCTGTCGCTGGCCGACAATGCGATCGGCGACGCGTATCGCTCCGGCGCGCTCGGGCGCTGGCCGCTGCTCAGCCGCAAGGCGGCGGACCGGCGCGCGGCCGAACTGATCCGCGCCTATGACGTGCGCGCTACCGGGCCGCGGCAGGCGCTGGGGGCGCTCTCGGGCGGCAACGCGCAGAAATTGATCGCGGCGCGCGAATTCGCGGCGCACCCGAAGCTGCTGATCGCCGACCAGCCGACGCGCGGCATCGACATCCAGGCGGCCGCCTTCATCCGGGCCCGGCTGATCGAACTCGCCGAGCAGGGATCGGCCGTGCTGCTGATCAGCGCCGATCTGGACGAACTGCTGTCGCTGTCGGACCGCGTCGCGGTGATGTTCGCCGGGCGGATCGCCGCGCGGCTGGAGAACGGACCGGACCTGACGCCGGAAGCCCTCGGCCCGTATATGCTCGGGTTGCAGGCGGCGGCCTGAGCGCAACCGCACGCCGCCTGGCTCGTTGGCATGACCGTGGACAGCGCCGCGCCCGCCTCGCACGAAACCGACGTGCCCGCGCGGCTGGACCGGTTGCCCTGGAGCCGGTTCCACTGGCTCGTCGTCTGCGCGCTCGGCATCACCTGGATTCTTGACGGGCTGGAGGTCACCTTGGTCGGGTCCCTGTCGGGCGCGATCGCGGAAAGCCCGACGCTGCGCGTCAATGCCGCCGGGATCGGCGCGGCGGCGAGCGCCTATCTGGTCGGCGCGGTCGCCGGCGCGCTGTTCTTCGGCTGGCTGACCGACCGGCTGGGGCGCAAGAGGCTGTTCACCATCACGCTGCTGGTCTATGTTGCCGCCACGATCTGCACCGGATTCGCCTGGGATTTCTGGTCGTTCGCGATCCTCCGCGCGATCACCGGCGCGGGCATCGGCGGCGAATATGCTGCGGTGAATGCGACCATCCAGGAACTGATCCCCGCACGGCGGCGCGGTTTCACCGATCTGGTCATCAACGGCAGCTTCTGGCTCGGCGCGGCGCTCGGTGCGGTCGCCGCGCTGGTTGCACTCGACCCGGCCGTGGTGCCGCCGGATGTCGGCTGGCGCGCGGCGTTCGTGGTCGGCGGCGCGATCGGCCTGGTGGTGCTGTTGCTGCGACGCTGGCTGCCGGAAAGCCCGCGCTGGCTGATGACGCACGGGCAGCCGCACGCGGCCGAGGCGGTGGTGGCAGGGATCGAGGCACGAGTGCGCGCCGATACCGGCCGCACGCTGCCGCCGGTGCCGGACACGCGCATTCGCCTGCGCAGCGACGTGACAAGCTGGTTCGGCGCCGGCCTGCGCGCCCTGCTGACCCGTTATCGCCGGCGGACGCTGGTCGGCGTCGCGCTGATGGCGGCGCAGGCGTTCTGCTACAATGCGGTGTTTTTCACCTATGCCCTGATCCTGACGCGATTCTACGACATTCCGTCGGCGCATATCGGGTGGTTCATGCTGCCTTTCGCCGCCGGCAACTTCGCCGGCCCTCTGCTGCTCGGCCGCCTGTTCGACTCCATCGGGCGCAAGACCATGATCTCCGCGACCTATGTGCTCTCCGGCGTGTTGCTGACCGGCACCGGCTGGCTGTTCGCGCGCGGCGTGCTGGACGCGACCGCGCAGACCGCTGCCTGGACCGGCATCTTCTTCGTCGCCTCGGCGGCCGCGAGTTCGGCCTATCTGACGGTGGGCGAGACGTTTCCGCTGGAGGTGCGCGCCATCGCCATCGCGATCTTCTACGCGCTGGGCACGGGGCTCGGCGGCGTCGCCGGACCGGCGCTGTTCGGTGCGCTGATCGAGGGCGGCTCGCGCGACGAGATCTTTTACGGATACGCGCTCGGCGGCGCGTTGATGGTGGCCGCGGGCGTGGTCCAGGCGCTTCTGGGCGTCGCGAGCGAGCGCCGCCCGCTGGAGGAGGTGGCGCCGCCGCTGTCGGCGATCCGCTGATCGCGCGTCAGCCCGGCTGGCCGCGGCCAGCGCCGAAATCCAGCAACAAGGCCAGCAGCAGCGCCGCCGTCCCGGCCACGAACAGCGGCGTGTAGCTTGCCGTGCGGGCAAAGGTGAAGGCCAGCGCCTGCGCCCCGACGGCCTGCCCGACCGCCCAGGCGATCGTCGCCCCACCCCAGGCAGCGCGGGCGGCATCGCTGCCGGGCGGCAGGACGGTGTGGACCCGGCCGAGCACCAGCGGCACCACCCCCGGCGTAAACGCTCCCACGACCACCGCCGAGGCAAGCAGCGTTGGGGTGGCGGTCGAGAGCAGCGGAGCCGCCACGGCGATCGCCTCGGCCAGCAGCGCCAGCCGCAGCGCGCGACGAAAGCCGATGCGGTCGGCGAGCGCCCCGGCAAAGGCCGGCCCGACCATCGCCCCAGCCCCGAAGGCGATCCAGCACACCGCGCCGGCCGCCATGCCGCGGCCAAGATAGCGGGCGACGAAATCCACGAGGAAGATCATGTGCGGCACGACGCCGAATGCGTTCAGCCCGTACTCGACGATCACGGCCAGCACCGCTCCGCTTAACCGCGCGCGGTGTCTGGACGTGGCCGGCGCAGCGCTTGGCCAACTGGTCCAGGTCGCAGCGGTCAGCGCGGCCGACAACCCGCCGAGCCCCAGCCATGCGGCCGGCAGCCCCAGCCGCAGCAGCGGCGGCACGACCACGCCCGACAGCGCGATGCCCAGGCCGACACCGGTGAACACCACCCCGCCGGCCAGCCCGCGCCGTCCTGCCGGGACCAGCGCCAGCACGGCGGGCGCTGCCAGCACCATGATGATGCCGCCCGCCAGGCCGGCCACGACCCGCCAGACAGCGAACCAGAGGAACGAGACCGGCTCCGCGCAGGCCAGCATGCCCACGCTGGCGAGCAGGATCGCCACCCGCAGCGACAAGCGGACTGGAAGGCGCCGCGCAACGGCGCGCGCGCCGACCGCACCGATCAGATAGCCGATCAGATTGATCGCGCCGAGATACGCGGCCTGAGATGGGCTGAACCAGCCCGCCGCGATCACCGCCGGAATGAGCGGCGTGTAGGCGAAGCGGGCCAGCCCGATCGACACCAGCGTCCCCGCCGCCCCGGCCAGGGCGGGACGCCAGAAGTTGCCGGGCGCACCGGCGGTCGCGGCCGCGACGCTCACGCGATCAGGGCGCGCCGGCGCAATTCCTCGATCACGCGATCGGCCAGCACCTCCGGGTCAGCCTCCGTCGTGCGCAGGTGCAGTTCCGCCGCGACCGGGGCCTCATAGGGCGCATCGACGCCCGTGAAGTTGCGTATCTGACCGGCATCGGCGCGCGCGTACAGCCCCTTGGGATCGCGGCGGCGGCATTCGTCGATCGGGGTATCGACGAATACCTCGATGAACTCGCCGGCGTCGAACCGTTCGCGCGCGGCGTCGCGGTCGGAACGATAGGGCGAGATGAACGAGACCATCACGATCAGCCCGGCATCGACCATCAGCCGCGCGGCCTCGGCGGCGCGCCGGATGTTCTCGACCCGGTCGGCCTCGGAGAAGCCGAGGTCGCGGTTCAGTCCGTGGCGCACGTTGTCGCCGTCCAGGATGTAGGTGTGATGCCCGAGTGCGTGCAGCTTGTGATCGACCAGATTGGCAATGGTGGACTTGCCGGCGCCGGACAGGCCGGTGAACCACAGTGCCGCCGGCCGCTGCCCTTTCAGCGCCGCGCGCGCCTGCTTGTCCACCGCCAGGTCGTGCCAGACGATGTTGGTGGAGCCGGGCGTGATCGCCTCGATCATGCCGACGCCGACGGTCGCGTTGGTCAGCCGGTCGATGATGATGAAGCCGCCAAGTTCGCGGCCGTCAGCGAATCGCTCCATCGCGACCGGCGCGATCAGCGAGACGCCGATCGCCGCCACGTCGTTCACCCCCAGCGCATCGGCCGGAACCTGCGCGCCGGTGTTCACATCGATGCGGTGGCGGATATGCGTGATGGTGCCCGAGACGGTGCGCGTTCCGAGCTTGAAGATGTAGCTGCGGCCTGGAAACAGATTTTGCTCAGTGAGCCAGACGACATGCGCCTCGAACTTGTCGGCGACCGCGACCGGCGCGCCGGGCGCGGCCAGCACGTCGCCGCGGGAGATGTCGATCTGGTCGGCGAGCGTCAGCGTCACGGCACTGCCGGCCCCGGCGCGGTCGAGGTCACCGTCCATCGTAACGATGCGCGCGACTGTCGAGCTGCGTCCGGATGCCGCTACGGTCACGCGATCGCCCGGCCGGATCGTGCCGGCGGAAATCGTGCCGGAATAGCCGCGGAAATCCAGGTTCGGACGGTTCACCCATTGCACCGCCATGCGGAACGGACGCACCGCTGCCGCGGCGTCGACGTCAATTCCCTCCAGATATTGCAGCAGACTTGCGCCGCCGTACCAGGGCGTGCGCGAACTGCGCGCGATCACGTTGTCGCCAAATCGCGCCGAAATCGGGATCGCCGCGAGAGAGGTGAAGCCAAGCCCATCGACGGCACGCGCGTAGTCGTCGCGGATTTCGTTGAAGCGCGCTTCGGAGAAATCCACCAGGTCGATCTTGTTCACCGCCAGCACGACATGGCGGATGCCGAGCAGCGAGACGATGAAGGAATGCCGCCGTGTCTGCGTCAACACCCCATGCCGCGCGTCGACCAGCACCACCGCAAGCTCGGCGTTCGAGGCGCCGGTCGCCATGTTGCGCGTGTACTGCTCGTGGCCCGGCGTATCGGCGACGATGAAGCGGCGCCGGTCCGTGGTGAAGAAGCGATAGGCGACGTCGATGGTAATGCCCTGCTCGCGCTCCGCCTCCAGCCCGTCCACCAGCAGGGCGAAATCGATATGCTCGCCGGCGGTACCGTGCTTGACGCTGTCGCGTTCCAGCGTCGCAAGCTGGTCATCGAAGATGAGCTTGGTGTCGTAGAGCAGCCGGCCGATCAGCGTCGATTTGCCGTCATCGACACTGCCGCAGGTCAGGAACCGCAGCAGACCGATTTGCTCCTGCCGCGCCAGGAAGCGTTGCAGCGGCGCGAGGTCGGGCTGGTTCGCGAGGGTGCTGCTCATGTCAGAAATACCCCTCGCGCTTCTTCTTTTCCATGCTGTCCTTCTCATCGCGGTCGATCAGACGTCCGCCGCGCTCCGAGGTGCGGGCGACCAGCATCTCGGCCACGATCTCCGGCAGGCTTGCCGCGGTCGACTCATGTGCCGCCGTCAGCGGATAGCAGCCGAGCGAACGAAAGCGAACCACGCGCGCCTGCGGCGTCTCGCCGGCTTCGAGGCGCATCCGGTCGTCATCGACCACGATCAGGCTGCCCTCGCGCACCACCACCGGCCGGGGGGCGGCGAAATACAGCGGCACGATCGGCAGGTCCTCCAGCATGATGTAGTGCCAGATGTCGAGTTCCGTCCAGTTGGAGAGCGGGAACACACGGATCGACTCGCCCTTGTGGATGCGGCCGTTGTAGAGGTTCCAGAACTCCGGCCGCTGGTTCTTCGGGTCCCATTCCTGGTTGGCGGTGCGGAAGGAAAAGATGCGTTCCTTGGCGCGGCTTTTTTCCTCGTCACGGCGCGCGCCGCCGAACGCGGCGTCGAACCCATGCAGCTTCAACGCGGCCTTCAGCGCCTCGGTCTTCATCTGGTGCGTGTAGTACGCCGCGCCGTGGTCGAACGGGTTGATGCCGCGCCGCCGGCCGTCCTCGTTGGTGTACACGATCAGCTTCATGCCGAGCCGCTGCATCGTGGCATCGCGGAAGGCGATCATCTCGCGGAACTTCCAGCCGGTATCGATATGCATGGCCGGAAACGGCGGTTTGGACGGGTGGAACGCCTTGAGGATCAGGTGCAACAGCACCGAGGAGTCCTTGCCGATCGAATAGAGGAACACCGGCGCCCGACACTCCGCCGCAACCTCGCGGATGATGTGGATGCTCTCGTTCTCCAGACGCTTGAGGTGTGACAGGCGCTCTGACAAGGGCAGTTCCTTACGATTCGGCAGACAATACCACGAGGTACAAGCGTATATTCGGTCCGGGAGCCACGTTGTATTACGGGCGCGAGCCGCGAGACAACGCCAAGTTGGCTTCGCGCGACCCACCGACCGCACGGCGGTGCCGCGTGGCCGGCCTGCAACGGGTTCATGCCTCGGGCAACTGGCGCCGCAGGCGGCCTCGGGGTAACTGATGCCGACGCACGTCAGAAGGAGGAACGCCATGGACGCAGTGGTTCAGCACGTGATCGGCGGGCAGCGCACCGGCGGCTCCGCCAGCCGGTTCTCCGACGTGTTCAACCCGGCCACCGGCCAGGTGGCGCGGCGCGTGGCGCTGGGCACCCGGGCCGATGTCGATGCCGCCGTCGCCGCCGCGACCGCGGCATTCCCCGGTTGGGCTGGCACCACGCCGCTGGCCCGCGCCAGGGTCATGTTCCGCTTCCGCGAGCTGCTGGAGGCGCACGCCAAGGACATGGCGGCGATCATTACCGCCGAGCACGGCAAGGTGCTGTCGGACGCCGGGGGCGAGGTGACGCGCGGGCTGGAGGTGGTGGAATTCGCCTGCGGCATCCCTGACCTGCTGAAAGGCGAGTTCACCGATCAGGTCGGACGGAGCGTGGACAGTTTCTCGCTGCGCCAGCCGCTCGGCGTGGTGGCGGGGATCACGCCGTTCAACTTCCCGGCGATGGTGCCGCTGTGGATGGCGCCCGTGGCGCTGGCCTGTGGCAACACATTCGTCCTCAAGCCGAGCGAGCGTGACCCCTCGGCGTCGCTGCTACTGGCGGAACTGTTCCGCGAGGCGGGGCTGCCGGACGGCGCTTTCAACGTCGTGCAGGGCGACAAGGAGGCGGTGGACGCGATCCTGGAACATCCCGGCATCGCCGCGGTCAGCTTCGTCGGCTCGACGCCGATCGCCGAATACATCTACCGCACCGGCACGGCGCACGGAAAGCGCGTGCAGGCGCTGGGCGGAGCCAAGAACCACATGATCGTCATGCCGGATGCCGATCTGGAGCAGGCGACCGACGCGCTGATGGGCGCGGGCTATGGCGCGGCCGGCGAACGCTGCATGGCGATCTCGGTCGCGGTCGCGGTCGGCGGCGTCGGCGACGCGCTCATCGAGCGGCTGGCGCCGCGGGTGCGCGCGCTCAAAGTCGGGCCGGGCACTGACCCTGATGCCGAAATGGGACCGCTGGTGACGCGCCAGCACCTCGACAAGGTGCGCGGCTATGTCGATACCGGCGTGCGCGAGGGTGCGAAGCTGGTGGTGGATGGGCGCGACCTGCGTCTGCAGGGCTACGAGGACGGGTTCTATCTCGGCGGCTGCCTGTTCGACGACGTGAAACCCGCCATGCGCATCTACAAGGAGGAGATTTTCGGCCCGGTGCTGTCGGTGGTCCGCGTGCCGCAGTTCGACGATGCGCTGAAGCTTGTCAACGACCACGAATACGGCAACGGCACGGCGGTGTTCACCCGCGACGGCGACACCGCGCGCGCCTTCATGCACGGCGTGCAGGTGGGCATGGTCGGCATCAACGTGCCGATCCCCGTGCCCGTCGCCTATCACAGCTTCGGCGGCTGGAAGCGCAGCCTGTTCGGCGATCATGGCGTCTATGGCCGCGAGGGCGTGCGCTTCTACACCAAGCTCAAGACCGTTACCTCGCGCTGGCCGACCGGCATCCGGGCGGGCGCGCAATACGTGATGCCGACCACGGGCTGACGCTACACCCCTGCGATACGAGGCTGCGGCGTGGCGTCAGGACTGCGGCGCCGCGGCCTTGGTTGCCTGCAGGGTCCGCAAGACCGTCTCCAGCAACCGCTGGTCCTCGGTCTGCCGCGTGTGGTTGCCGATCGTCTCGGGCGCGGCCGAGCTGCGAACGTTCATGGCACCGCGAACCCGCTCGCTCAGGCGCGCCCCGGACGCCAGGGCGGTCGCGCGCGTGAACACCATGACGCAGTCGTTCCAGATGTCCTGCGCGCGCGGCGCGATGAAGCTCTCTACGAGACTGACGTTGTAACCCTGGCGCCGGCCCCACTGGCAAAGCGCGAGGCCCGCATCGGGATAGAAACGCCAGTTGTCCGCGGGAAACCTGTGATAATTGCCGTTGGAAGGCGCGTTGATATAGATGTGGGCGCCTTCGCGCGTCACGCGCAGGATCTCCGTGAAGGTCAGCCAGAACATCGGATCGTGCTCGAAACACGAGGTCGAGACGACAACGTCGAACGCTCCGGCCTCGAACGGCATGGCCGTCGGGTCACGCAGGACCACGTCCACGCCGGCTCCCGCGGCCAGATCGGCACCGACATAGCTACTGCCCGCCGGCGCAAAGCGGCGCAGCGACCCGTTCACGTCCTGCGAACCGACGTCAAGAATCCTGGCAGGTGACTTCACGTAGGTTTCGAAGAACATCTGCCCGAGCGTCAGCGCGGTGTCGTGCATATCCGGCTCCCTATCCGCCTGAACCCCACGGGGATTCGAGTCTGTGCGTCATCTTGCCAGTTCCGGGACGCGGCCGAGCAACGCAGCGTGAAGCTCCGCCCGCCGCGCCCAGAGATCATGATACCACGCTGCACGGTCGGCGATCTGATACGCCAACATGCGCTCGCGCAGCACGTAGGCGCGGGCCGCGTCACCGATCGAGCGCGTGACATCGGGGTTCGCCACCAGCCGCAGCAGCCGCTGTTCCAGCTCTTCGGGCGAGCGGAACAGCACGCCGGTGCTGCCGTCTTCGATGGTCCGCTCGTACACTGTGGCGCTGGCGAGCGCGGTGACGCGGTGCGCTGCTGCCTCGATGAACTTGAGATCCGACTTGCAGCGGTTGAATGGTGTGTCGAGCAACGGCATGAAGGATATTTCGCTGCCCGCCAGCAGTGCCTGATAAGTGTCGTAGCCGCACAACGGCACGAAGCTCTTGTGGGGCGTCGCCAACTGGTCGAACAGGCCGCGATCGTTGACGATGGCGACGTGCAGCCGCTCGCCGGCCTTCGCCACCGCGCGGTTCAGCGCCTCCAGATAAGGTGGCCATTCGCTCTCGCGATTGAGCCCGGCGAACAGCATGGTGATGCGGCCGGGCGTGCGGTGGTTGGCCAAATCCGGCATTCGCGCGATGCCGTTGGGGAACACCCGCACCTCGGGGTTGTCGCGCTTCAGCACCTCGGCCAGCGGCTCGGTCGAGGTCTGCACTGCATGGACCGCGCGGAAGTTCAGAACGTCGGAGCGCTGCAGCACCGGAATGTAGTCGGGGTGGTCGTCGAACTCGCACAGCACCAGCCAGCCGCGCGCCAGCAGCGGCCGCACGCGCGCCAGGCCCGCCTCACCGGCAAGCAGCGGTCGGTGGAAGATGAAGATACCAGGCGGATCAGCGGGGTCGGACTCGGCATCGTCGCCATGCGCCACCACACGCGTGCTCAGCGTCGGCTCCGCCGCCAGCCCCTGCATCGGCTCGGTGACGCGCACGTGGCTGACGCCGCCGACCGGGGCCAGCATGGTGGACACCAGCGGCAATCGCGGAACTTCGCGCCGCGCCGCGCGCCAGACATGCTGTAACGGTTCGGCACGCTCGCGGTAGGCCGGCACGTCGATCCCCAGCCGCCGCAGCGCGGGCGCCATCGCGTCGGTGAAGACGCCGGCTGCCTCGGCATCGAACACGCGCGGCATCACGTCGAGCGGCGCGAGACCGGACCGGCGCAGTAGCAGCCGCGTCGCTTCGCGCGAGAACCAGCGGACGTGCGCACGGTCGAACAGACCCCGCTCCTCGTAATCCCATGTGCCGCGCAGCAGCCGTTCGGCGAAGCTCCAGTGTTCCTGATTGGGCATGCAGACCAGCACGATCCCGTCCTCGGCCAGCAGGGTCACGTGCGCGCGCAGCGTCGCCCAGGGATCGGCAAGCTGCTCCAGCGTGTCGCCGTAGATCAGGCAATCGACACTGCCGGGCAGGATCTGTTCGGCAAAAGGCAGCGGGTCGGCGTTGAGGTCGCCCACGAAAACGTGGTCGAGCCGCGTCGCGGCAACGCGCACCGCCTCGGCATCGCGCTCGACACCAAGAACACGCGCGCGGGGATTGCGACGCTTGTACTCCGCGCCCAGGGCGCCGGCACCGCAGCCCACGTCCAGCACCAGCCGCGCGTTCAACGGAATGCGGTCGAGCAGGTCGGGATTGTATTGGTCGGGATAGTTCAAGGCGCGGCGCGCCCGATGCCGTGATAGGCGAAGCCCGCCTGATGCATCGCGGCCGGGTCGAAGATATTGCGCAGATCGACGATCACCCGTCCGCGCATCGTCTCGCTCAGCCGCTCAGGCGCAAGCGCGCGGAATTCGTTCCATTCGGTGATGACGACGAGCGCATCGGCGCCGGTCGCTGCGTCGAGCGCGTCGCGACAATACCGCACCGAGTCGGGCAGCAGCGGACGCGCCTGCGCCATGCCGACCGGGTCGAAAGCACGCAGCTCCGCTCCGTCTTCTGCCAGTCGCCACAGGATAGGGATCGCCGGCGCCTCGCGCATGTCGTCGGTTTCCGGCTTGAAGGTCAGTCCGAGGATCGCGATACGCGTGCCGCGCACGTTGCCGCCGCACGCGGCGATGATGCGCGCGGCCATCGCCGATTTGCGCGCATCGTTGACGGCGACCGTCGCCTCCACCAGGCGGCTCGCTGCGCCGGCGTCCTGGGCAATGCGCATCAGCGCCAACGTGTCCTTGGGAAAGCAGGAGCCGCCGAAGCCCGGACCGGGGTGCAGGAATTTCCGTCCGATGCGTCCGTCCAGGCCGATGCCACGTGCCACGTCATGCACGTCGCCGCCGACCTTTTCGCACAGGTCGGCCATCTCGTTGATGAACGAGACCTTCATCGCCAGGAACGCATTGGCAGCGTATTTCGTCAGCTCCGCCGTCTCCAGGCCGGTGAACACGATCGGCGCCTCGATGAGATACAGCGGACGATAGAGACGTCGCAGAATCTCCTGCGCGCGCGCGCTCTCGGTGCCGATCACGACGCGGTCGGGGCGCATGAAGTCGTTGATGGCGCTGCCTTCGCGCAGAAATTCGGGGTTCGAGGCCACGTCGAACGCCGCGTCCGGCCGAACATCGCGCACGATCGCGGCGATGCGCCGGCCAGTGCCGACTGGCACGGTGGATTTCGTCACGATTACGGCATAGTCAGTGAGCGCGCGCGCGACCTGCTCGGCGGCGGCATAGACGTAGGTGAGGTCGGCATGGCCATCGCCGCGGCGTGTCGGCGTGCCCACCGCGATGAACACCGCCTCCGCCCCGGCGACGGCGGCGGGGAGATCGGCGCCGAAGGTCAGCCGCCCGGCCGCGACATTGTCCGCGACCAGGCGGTCCAGTCCGGGCTCGTAGATCGGCATCCGGCCTTCGTGCAATGCCGATAACCGGGCGGCATCCGCCTCCACCAGCGCCACCTCAACGCCGAACTCGGCGAAGCAGGCGGCGGAAACCAAACCGACATAGCCGCCGCCGATCATCGCGATGCGCACCGCGCGTTCTCCTCACATGGCGCGGCGTTGGTGGCGCGATGCGGGTGGCGCGGTCAAGGCCCGGATGCGCGACCCTTCGATGGCACGGGGCGACGCGGCGCCGCTTCGGCAAGTTCGGCGGCTTCCTCCCGAGCGACGCGCGCGGCGACGGCGACCGCACGGGCGTCGATCAGGGCGGCGACCACCGCCTCGGCCGAGCAGGCCGCGGCCAGCGCGGCGCGCGCCCGCACCGTCGCGGCCTCCGCCGCCGTCAGGCTCGCCTCGGCGCGGGCGGCCGCCTCGCGCGCGGCGCGCAGCCACGGCCCCAGGGCTTCGACGGCGGCATCGTCGGTGTCGGGGTGGCTGGCGGCGGCGATCTCGGCGCCGATCGCCCTGGTTCGTGCCGTCCACTCCGCCGCGGCCTCCCGTTCCACGGCGATCGCCGCCACCAACTCGCGCCGCGCCGCCGCCGCCGCCTCGCTCCGCAGCTTCAACGCCTGGTGCAATGCGCTTCGGATCATGGGGCCACCCCCTCCAATGCTGCCCGCAGGCGGGCGAAACTATCGGCCGGATCGCGCCGCTCGTCGCGGCCCTGCTGCAGCACCGCCTCGATGCGCGGGGCAGCGGTCAGGGCCGCGTCTGTCTGCGGGTCGGCCCCCGGCTTGTAGGCGCCCAGGCGCACCAGATCGGCCAGTTCGGCGTGCAGGGCGAGCACCGCACGCGCCCGGCGGGCGAGCGCGGCCTCTGCCGAACTGAGACAGCCGGGCACGGTGCGCGACAACGAGCGCAGTACGTCGATCGCGGGGTAGCGCCCGCGCTCGGCGATGCGGCGGTCGAGCACGACATGGCCGTCGAGGATGCCGCGCACCGCGTCGGCCACCGGATCGTTCATGTCGTCACCCTCGACCAGCACGGTGAACAGGGCGGTAATCTGGCCACCCGACTCGGTCGGGCCGGGGCCGGCGCGCTCCAGCAGGCGCGGCAGTTCGGCGAACACACTGGCCGGATAGAAGCGGGCGCCCGGCGGCTCGCCGGCCGACAGGGCAATCTCGCGCAGCGCAAGGCAGTAGCGCGTCAGGCTGTCCATCAGCAGCAGCACGCTGCGCCCCTGATCACGGAAATGCTCGGCAATGGTCATCGCGGCATAGGCAGCCTCCCGCCGCAGCAGTGGCGGTGCGTCGGAGGTCGCGACCACCACCACCGACCGCGCCAGTCCGGCCTCGCCCAACTCGTCCTCCAGGAACTCCCGCACCTCGCGCCCCCGCTCGCCGACCAGCGCCAGCACCGCCACATCGCTTGAGGCGTGGCGGGCCAGCATGCCGAGCAGCGTCGATTTGCCGACGCCGGAGCCGGCAAACAGGCCGAGCCGTTGGCCCTGACGGCAGGTGACGAAGGCGTCGAGGGCACTGATTCCGAAACCGGCGGGCGGGCCAAGCCGCGCACGCGCGGCGGCTTGCGGGGCTGGCCCGCGCAGCGGGCGCGACGCCGCGCCCCGCGACAACGGCCTGCGCCCGTCCAGCGGCCGGCCCAGCGGGTCAAGGACTCGTCCGAGCCAATCATCGCCCACCGCGAGGATCGCCGGGCGCGGTTGGAGTGCCGCCACTGCCGGACGACCAGGTCCGAGCCCGTCGAGCGGCCCGAACGCGAGCGCCTGCGCCAACCCGTCGCGGAAACCCACCACCTCCGCATCAATAGCGGGACGGTCGCGCGGCTGCAGCGCCAGCCGGTCACCGACCGACAGGTGCGCGCCAAGCCCGCGGAGTTCCACGGCCAGGCCCGTCAGTGCCGCCACCTCGCCGCGAAGCTGCTCCGCGGTCAGCGCCGCAAGCCGGGCGCTCGCCGCAGCGGCGGAGACCAGGAAGGGCGGATGGAGCGTCATGGCAACCTGCGACGGAAACGGGAGAGGCAAGGCCATCCCAGTTTCCTTAACGAATCTCTCCATGCGAGACGTTCCGAGGTAAAAATCTTATGGACAAAACATGAAACCACTGCTACGTCATGCAACCACAGGTTGTCCATGGGGATCGCGATGCGCGTGCTGCTGGTCGAAGACGACATCACCGCCTCCAAGGGCATCGCCCTCATGCTGAAATCGGGCGGTGCCGTGGTGGATAGCGCCGACACCGGCGAAGAGGCGCTGGAGCTCGTACGCCATTACGACTACGACATAGTGGTGCTCGATCTCATGCTGCCCGACATGGATGGCTACGACGTCGTGCGGCGGATGCGGGCGGGGCGGATCGACACGCCGTTGCTGATTCTTTCAGGCCTGTCGCGACCGCAGGCGAAAGTGAAAGGTTTCGGCCTCGGCGCCGACGACTTCATCACCAAGCCGTTCGACAAGGCGGAGCTGCTCGCCCGCATCCAGGCCGTAGTGCGGCGCAGCAAGGGCTACAGCCAACCGACCCTGCGGATCGGCCCCTTGCAACTCAACCTCGACAGCCGCGAGGTGTCGGTCGATGGCCGCCCGGTGCACCTGACCGGCAAGGAATACGCCATTCTTGAACTGCTCGTGCTGCGCAAGGGCATGGTATTAACGAAAGAAACTTTCCTTAATCACCTGTACGGCGGAATGGACGAGCCGGAGATGAAGATCATCGACGTCTTCATCTGCAAGCTGCGCAAAAAGCTTGCGCAGGCGGGCGCCGATAACCTGATCGGCACCGCCTGGGGCCGCGGCTACATGATGCGGGAGCCGGAACGGGCGGCCGAAAGCGCCCCCGCCATGATGCCGGCCGCGTAACCGCCCGGCGTGCCTGGCGGCGGCGCGGTCAGACCTTCTCGACCTGGCCGTATTCCAGTTCGACCGGTGTCGAACGGCCGAAGATCGAGACGCTGACCTTCACGCGCCCCTTCTCCTCGTCCACCTCCTCGACCGTGCCGTTGAAGCTGGTGAACGGACCGTCGGCGACGCGCACCTGCTCGCCGACCTCGAACAGCACCGACGGGCGCGGACGCTCCACGCCTTCCCGGGCCTGCTTCATGATCCGGTCGGCCTCGGCGTCCGAGATCGGCGTGGGCCGCAGCTTGGTGCCGAGGAATCCTGTCACCTTCGGCGTGTCCTTCACCAGGTGCCACGCCTCGTCGGTCAGTTCCATCTTCACCAGCACGTAGCCGGGGAAGAACTTGCGCTCGGCATTCACCTTTTGGCCGCGGCGCAGTTCCACGACCTCCTCCGACGGCACCATCACCTCGTCGATCTGGTCGGCAAGGCCCTTCTGCGCGGCCTGCTCCTTGATCTGCTGGGCGATCTTTTTCTCAAAGCCCGAATAGACGTGCACGACATACCAGCGCTTGGCCATGAGCGGTTCCTGCTTCAGACGCCCGCGCCGCCGAACAGGGTGCGCACGGCGATACCGATCACCTGATCAGTGACGAAGAAATACACCGTGGTCAGCGCCGCCATCGCCAGCACCAACCCGGTGGTGACCAGCGTCTCCCGCCGCGAGGGCCAGGTGACGCGGGCCATCTCGGCGCGCACCTCGCGAATGAATTTGGCCGGGTTCAACGCCACGCCGCTCATGCTCCGTCTAAAACCTTCTGATCAAGTAACGGGAACCGGCCGCTGCACGGGGTGCGACGGCACCGGGATGGCAGGGGTGGAGGGTCTCGAACCCCCAGCCTCCGGTTTTGGAGACCGGCGCTCTAGCCAATTGAGCTACACCCCTAACGCACCCGCCGGCGCCGCTGCACGCGCGGCCGACTGAGCGCCGGTAGAAAGGCTGCGGCGCGGGGAAAGTCAAGGGCGCGGCCGTCAGGAGCGGTAGGAGCCGTTGATGTCGATGTAGCCGTGGGTCAGGTCGCAGGTCCATGCCGTCGCCCGCCCGCCGCCAAGGCCGAGATCGACCGCGATCGCGATCTCCCGCCCCTGCATGTGGGCGACCACCGGCGCCTCGTCATAGCCAGCCACGACGCTGCCGTCGCGCGCCATCCACACCCCGCCGACCGCAACCGCAAGCCTGTCGCGGTCGGCCGGCTCCCCGGCCTTGCCGACCGCCATGACGATGCGGCCCCAGTTGGCGTCCGCGCCAGCGATCGCGGTCTTGACCAACGGCGAGTTGGCGATCGCCATCGCAATCCGATGCGCCGAGCGCGTCGAGACCGCCCCGCTCACGTCGATACGCACCAGCTTCTGCGCACCCTCCCCGTCGCGCACCACGGCCAGCGCCAGGTCGTGCAGCACCTCGTCGAGCTTGCGGCGGAAGTCGCGCAGCATCGCGCCGCCCTGCGTCGGCACCGGCTCGTGCGACGCCTCGCCGGTCGCGAACAGCAGCACGGTGTCGCTGGTCGACGTGTCGGAGTCGACCGTCGTGCGGTTGAAGCTGGCGTCCACGCCCCGCTTCAGCGCCGCCTGCAGCGCCGCCGCCGGCAGTTTCGCGTCGGTGAACACGAAGCACAGCATGGTCGCCATGTCGGGCGCGATCATGCCGCTGCCCTTGGCGATGCCGGTGATGCGGACCTCCGCCCCGCCGATCCGCGCCGTGCGCGTCGCGGCCTTGGGGAAGGTGTCGGTGGTCATGATGCCGCGCGCCGCCGCCTCCCACCCATCGGGGGCGAGCCGCGTGTGCAGCGCCGGCAGGGCGGCGGTCAGCCGCGCATGCGGCAGTCCCTCGCCGATCACGCCGGTCGAGGCCAGAAACACTTCCTGCGGCGCGCAGTCGACCAGGGCGGCGGCGGCCTCGGCCGTGGCTTCAACGGCGGTGCGGCCGGCGCGGCCGGTGAACACGTTGGCGTTGCCGGCATTCACCACCAGCGCCCGCGCCCGCCCCGCCGGCAGGATGGCGCGGCACCAATCGACCGGCGCGCCGGGGCAACGGTTTCGCGTGAATACGCCGGCCACTGTGGTGCCGGCCGCCAGTTCCGCCATCACCAGGTCGGTGCGGCCCTGATAGCGGATGCCGGCCGCCGTCGCCCCCAGCCGCACCCCGGCCAACGGCGGCAGCGCGGGCAGATCGACCGCCAGCGGCGAGCGCGGCGCGGCCATGCCCCGCGGCTACTGTTTGGCGTCCGACGCGGGCGCCGGCGGCTCGGCGCTGTCGGTCGCTTTCGGGGCGGAACCGTCGGCGTTGAAGCGTTGAATGGTCAGCCCCTGCTTGGCCTGTGCCACCATCTTGCGCACCCCCTCCTGGATCATGTCCTGGCGGAGCTGGTCACGCGCCTGCGCGAAGGTCGGCGGCGGCGCCTGGCGGCGGCCCTCGACCTTGATGATGTGCCAGCCATACTGCGTATGGACGGGGGTTTCGCTGATCTGGCCGGGCTGCATGGCGAACGCCGCGTCGGCGAAGGCGGGCAGCATGTCGCCCTTCTTGAACCAGCCGAGATCGCCACCCTGAGCGGCGCCCGGATCGGTGCTGTGCTCCTTGGCCAGCTTTGCGAAGTCGGCCCCGCCCTTCAGTTGGGCGATGAGCTTCTTCGCCTCGTCCTCGCTGGCGACCAGGATGTGCGCCGCGTGCACCTCCTCCTCGCCCGGCTTGTTCGCGATTGTGGCGTCGTAGCGTTCCTTGACCTTCGCATCGGTCACCAACGGGCCGACGTCGCGGCTGAGCAGGGCGTTCTGCAGCGCGCCATCGGCGGCGCGCGCCATCTGCCGCTCGACCTGCGGGTCTTTGTTCAACCCCTGCTTTTCCGCCAGCATGACCAGCGCCTTGCGGTCGATGAGCTGGTCCAGCATCATCGGAAAAAGCATCTTCTGCGGCAAGTTGCGGTACTCGGCTGGCAGCCCCGCCATCGCGTCACGCACGTCGCTCGCGTGGATCGGTGAGCCGTTCACCGTCGCCACCACCGGATCGCTCTCCGCCGGGGCGGTGGTCTGCGCCTGGCCGGCCGGGGACGGCGCCGGCGACTGTGCCGGAGCCTGCCCCGGCGTGCTCTGCGCCAGGGCCGTGCCGCCGAGCCCGGCAAGCACGCCGATTACGGCCAAGCTGAAACTCCGCATGGGCAATCCCTCCAAAATCGGCGCGATGTATGGCTGAACCCGCGGGCGGCCACAAGCCGGTCAGGCGGCCGCGTCGTTGACCACGGGCGGTGCGGGTCCTATCTCACAGCCCTGACCAGAATGGCCCCCTGAGGCGGCTGGACGGGCGGCCCGTGCGGTCGCTTGCGCCCGCCCGCGCCCCGGCGGCGACCACCTCTGCCCGTCCCGGAAGGCTCTCTCGCATGTTCGCCAGCATCGCCCGCGCCATCTTCGGCACCAGCAACGACCGGTCGCTCAAGGCATACCAGCGCCGGGTGCCGCAGATCAATGCGCTGGAGCCGGCGATCGCACAGCTGGATGACGATGCGCTGCGGGCCAAGACCGCCGAGTTCCGTGCCCGCCTGGCGGACGGCAGCGACCTGGAATCGCTGCTGCCCGAGGCCTTCGCGGTGGTGCGGGAAGCGTCGCGGCGCACGCTGGGGATGCGCCCGTTCGATGTGCAGCTGATCGGCGGCATGGTGCTGCACGACGGCAAGATCGCGGAGATGAAGACCGGCGAAGGCAAGACGCTGGTCGCCACTCTGCCAGTCTACCTCAACGCACTGACCGGCAAGGGCGTGCATGTCGTCACGGTCAACGACTACCTCGCTCGCCGCGACGCCGAATGGATGGGGCGCATCTACACCTTCCTCGGGCTGACGGTCGGGGTGATCGTGCATGGGCTGGACGACGCGCAGCGGCGCGCCGCTTACGGTGCCGACATCACCTATGGCACGAACAACGAGTTCGGTTTTGACTACCTGCGCGACAACATGAAGTACCGGCTGGACGACATGGTGCAGCGGGACTTCGCCTACGGAATCGTCGATGAGGTGGACAGCATCCTGATCGACGAGGCGCGCACGCCGCTGATCATCTCCGGCCCGGCCGAGGACTCCTCGGACCTGTACCGCAGCGTCAATGCCGTCGTGCGCGATCTGGTCAAGGATACCTCGACGTACGAAAAAGAGGAGAAGACCCGCACCGTTGCGCTGACCGAATCCGGCAGCGAACAGGTCGAGGACATGCTGCGCGCGGCGGGTATCATCACCGAGGGCAATCTCTACGACATCTTCAATGTCAGCGTGGTGCACCACGTCCAGCAATCGCTGCGCGCCCACACGCTGTTCACCCGTGACGTGGATTACATTGTCCGCCAGGACAAGGTCGTCATCATCGACGAGTTCACCGGCCGCATGATGGAGGGCCGCCGCTATTCGGAGGGGCTGCACCAGGCACTGGAAGCCAAGGAAGCGGTGACCATCCAGGCGGAGAATCAGACGCTCGCCTCGATCACTTTCCAGAACTACTTCCGCCTTTATCCCAAGCTTGCCGGCATGACCGGTACGGCGATGACCGAGGCCGACGAGTTTGCCGAAATCTACAAGCTGGATGTGGTGGAAATCCCGACCAATGTCGCGGTGATCCGCAGGGACGAGGACGACGAGGTGTACCGTACGGCCGCCGAGAAATACGAGGCGGTGGCGAAGCTGATCGAGGAGGCGCGTTCGCGCGGCCAGCCTGTGCTGGTAGGCACGACCAGCATCGAGAAGAGCGAGCTGATGAGCGAGCTGCTCAAGAGGAAGAAGGTGCCGCACCAGGTGCTGAACGCACGCTTCCACGAGCAGGAGGCGCTGATCGTCGCACAGGCCGGCGCCCCCGGCGCCATCACCATCGCGACCAACATGGCCGGCCGCGGCACCGACATCAAGCTCGGCGGCAACCTCGAGATGCGCGTCAAGCTGGAACTTGCGAACCTCCCCGACCCGGCCGCCGCGGCAGCGCGCGAGGCGGAGATCCGCGACGAGATCGCCCGCAACCACGAGGCGGTCAGGCAGGCAGGCGGCCTGTTCGTCGTGGGCACCGAGCGCCACGAGAGCCGGCGCATCGACAACCAGTTGCGCGGCCGCTCCGGCCGCCAGGGCGATCCGGGCGCCTCGCGCTTCTTCCTGTCGCTGGAAGACGATCTGATGCGCATCTTCGGCTCCGAGCGCATGGGCGGGATGCTGCAGCGCCTCGGCCTGAAGGAAGGCGAGGCGATCGTGCATCCCTGGATCAACAAGGCGCTGGAGAAGGCGCAAAAGAAAGTCGAAGCGCGCAATTTCGACATGCGAAAGAACGTGCTGAAATACGATGACGTGATGAACGACCAGCGGCGCGAGGTGTATGCGCAGCGCCGCGAGTTCATGCGCGCCGAGGAGGTCAGCGAGACCATCGCCGACATGCGCCACGAGATCATCAACGCCATGGTGGCACGGCGCATCCCGGAAAAGGCCTTCGCCGAGCAGTGGGAAGCCGCCGAACTGCAACAGGACGTGCGCCGCGTGCTCAATCTCGACCTGCCGGTCGCCGACTGGGCGCGCGAAGAGGGTATCGACGAGACACAGATCCGCGAACGGCTGCTGGAGGCCGCGGAAGCGTTCATGACGGCGAAGGCACAGAGTCTGGGGCCGGAGCTGATGCGCTACGTGGAGAAGAGCCTGCTGCTGCAGGTGCTCGACCAGGTGTGGAAGGAACATCTGCTGGCGCTGGACCATCTGCGCCAGGGCATCGGCCTGCGCGCCTACGGCCAGCGCGACCCCCTGAACGAATACAAGAGCGAGGCCTTCGCGCTGTTCAACGCCATGCTCGACGATCTGAAGGAGCGGGTGACGATGATGCTCGCCCGCGTCGAGCTGAATCCCGAGCAGCCGCCCGCCCCACCGCCTCCGCCACCGCCGATGGTGGAACTGCATCCGCAGGCGACCTTCGCGACACAGGGCGAGCCGGTGCTGGAGATGGCTGGCGGCAATGGCGGCGTGGTCTCCGCGCTGGCGCTGGGTGCCGCGGCGGTCGATCCCAACGATCCGGCCACCTGGCACAACAGCCCGCGCAACGCGCTCTGCCCGTGCGGGTCGGGCAGGAAGTTCAAGCACTGTCACGGGCGTAGCATGTGAGGACCGGCGGCAGCGCCCGTGCGCTGAAGGCTCCGCAATCCGATCATCGCATGTCCCGGCCATCGCGGAGATGATCGGGACAAGGCGCGGACTCGGCTTCCTGGCGTTCGCGTCGATGGTGACCATCGCCTGCGGTCACGGCAGAGCCCAGACCTATGCCGACGGTCGGCCGGCGGCAATCATGCGGCTGGACGCGCAGGACTCCGGGGTCGTTCTCCGCCACGGACCCGAAGCGTTCGACAGTATCGGTGCGCGCGACGTCTGGGTCTCTGCCGATCACGGACGGTTCTATATGCACTATGACGCGGCCGGTCCGACGGGATGGCTGTGTGCGCTCGCGGTGAGCGATGACCTGCTGCATTGGCGCAAGCAGGGCCTGGTCATGCAGCTTGGTGCGCCCGGAACGCCCGACGCCGGATCGGCGTCGTACTGCACCACGTATCATGCCGGCGCGGTGTGGTATCAGTTCTATCTCGGCGCCGCGCGAACCACGCCGCCGCCAGACCGCGTTCCCATGGTGCCGTTCGTCACCCTGGCAGCGGTGGAAACGTCACCGCGCGGCCCCGCGCGGAAACGCTACGATATAGTTCCGTTCCGCCCGACGCCCGGCACATTCTACGCCGATGTCGCCAGCCCGGGCTTCATCGTCAGGCAGGGCGAGGAATACCTGCAGTTCTTCAGCGGCGCCGCTCTGATCGGCCGGAACGCGGAGGTGCTGCGCCGGCTATGGACAGGGCAGTCAGTCGATGTGTCGGGCGCCGATCTGAGCGACATCCGGTTCCAGCGCACGATCGGTCTCGCTCGCACGCGCAGCCTGGATGCGGCATGGGCGGTCGATGCGCGGCCCGTCGTGCCGGCCACCGAGCAGGTCGAGAACACCTCGCTCTACTATGAGCCCGTGAACCGCACCTGGTTCCTGTTCACCGACCATGTTGGCTATGATCCGACCGTCGGCGGGCACGAATACACCGACGCGATCTGGGTCTATTGGACCGACGACCTCACCCGCTGGGACCCGCGACGCAAGGCGGTTGTGCTCGACGGCCGCAACTGTGCGTGGTCGCGGCGCGTCCACGGCGTGCCGTCGGTGATCCCCGCGGACGGGCGGCTCGCGCTGTTCTATGACGGGGTCGCGGGTGACGGCACGGGCGATGTCGGGCGTGATATCGGACTCGCCTGGCTGACCCTGCCGCTGCGTCCGCCGTCGCCGCCTGATGCCGCGGTCGAGGAGCGATGAACGCGTCCGGCGGTCAGAACGCCACCGGCCCGAAAGTCGCGCGCAGCAGCGCATAGACCAGCCCGCCGACCAGGAAGCCGACCAGGGTGCCGTTGACGCGCACGAATTGCAGGTCGCGACCGACGCGCAGTTCCAACTTCTCGGTCACGGTCGCCGCGTCCCAGTTCGCCACAACGTCGGCGATGAAGCCGGTCACCGAAACCTGCGCCGAGGGCAGCAAGGTCGCGATCACGCTTTCCACCGTATGTTGCAGCCGCGCGCGTGCGATGGGATCGGATTGCAGCATCGCGCCGATGTTGCCGAGTGCGCCCTCGAACGCCGCCAGCGTGTGGCCGTTCGGCTTGGCCGCGTCCGCCTCCAGCGCCAGCCGCAGCCGGGACCACACATCACGCACCCAGCCCTGGATGGTTTCGTGCGTCAGCGCGCGCCGCAGCGCGCGGCCGATTTCGGCGGCACGGTCGGGATCGTCCTCGATGCGTGCGATCTCGCGACGCATCCACTCGTCGAACGCGGCCCGGAGGTCCGAGCCGCTGGCCTCCATCTTGTCCAGTTCGGCGTTGATCTGCGTCAGCACCCGCCGCGCGATCGAGGCGCCCAGTGCCCAGCCGACCAGCACGCCCCCTTGCTCGCGCACCCGCTCCTCGATCACGCGCCGCAGCGCGTCCTCGCGTTCCGCCAGCACGACCTTCAGGCGCACCAGGATGAAGCCGAACACCTCCTGGTGTCGCTCGCCCTCGACCAGCTTGCGCAGCGCGCCGGCGACCACGCGCCCGGCGGCCGGACCGCCGAGCACGCGCGGCACTATACGACCGAGCAGGCGGCGCGCGCGGCCGTCCTCCACGCTCGCCAGCAGCCGCGGCAACATTGTTGCCAGCGCCTCCGCCGCGGGGCGCGTGGCCGCCGGATCGGCGAGGAAGCGGGCGACGATCTCGGCAAGGTCGATGCGCCCGATCATCCGCCGCACTTCGGCGTCGGTGAACACGTGGTTGCCGACGAAACGGCCGAGCGCCTGGCCGAGCCGCACCTTTTGCGCCGGAATGATGGCCGTATGAGGGATCGGCAGGCCGAGCGGATGGCGGAACAGCGCGGTGACCGCGAACCAGTCGGCGATGCCGCCGACGAAGCCGGCCTTCGCCGCCGCCTGGAGCACCGCAGTCGCCAGGCCCGCCGGCAGCGCGTAGGTGACCAGGGTCAGCGCCGCCATCAGCACCAGCAGCGCGGTCGCGAAGGCCTTGTGCCGGTTGAGCGTGCGCCGCGCGGCGCGGTCGGCATCGAGATCCGCCGCCGCCGACGGGGAAAAAGAAGAAGCGTCCATGCGGCCGCGAGGCTACCACGCCGTCCGGGTCGTCCGCCAAGCGGGGCCATGGTTTCCCCTCACGCCTGGAGCGCAGCCACGCCGGTGCGTACCGGGGCCGGCACTGGGGCCGGCAGGTCGGCTTCACGCTGGTCATGATCGGGCTCGTTTCCGTTGCCCTCGGCGCCGAGTGGCAACTGTCGCTGGCAGCACTGCTCATCAGCACCGCGAAGTTCGGCTTTTTCTGCTTCGCCGCCCCGGCAGGACGCATTCCGGCATCATCATGGCGAATGTCCTCGCCGTTGATGCCTTCACCTTCGTCTTCTTCCGCGACACCGAATTTCAGTCCGCGTCGCTCATCCCCTCGGCGCGGGCGCTGGTGTTCGGCTTTGCCGAAATCATGCGCAACGGTGGCCCGGAATCCGAGCAGCGGTGGAGGCTTCGCCGAGACCGTGAGCAGAAGGGCGACTTAATCGCCCAAAGTCTGCCGCATCGGTTGCACACCGGGCCGCACGCGGGCAGAGTTCGCAGATGCAGCATCCCGCTCTCGCGACCGTGCCTGCCCTCGCCCGCGACCTGCTCGCGCTGACCGCGCGCACGCGTGAGAGCCACGACGCCGACCCATTCGGCAATCCGGTCCTGACCATCGCACTGGTGGTGTCGCGGCGGATCGACAGTGGTGCCATGACGCCGGAGGAGATCGAGGGGTTGGTTCGCCACCTGCGCGATGCCGCCTTCGCCGACCGGGCGGCACGGCTTGCGGATTATGTCGGCGGCACCGATCCGAATGCGACGCACCGCGCCATGGCGGCGCTGGCGGAACGGCTGGTACGCCCCGACCCGGCGGACAGCCCGGTGCCGCTGGCCACTTTCCGCGCGCTGGTGGAGCGCCCGCGTTTCGCCGCCGTGTTCACCGCACACCCTACGTTCGCTCTGCCGGCGGAGATCGGACAGGCGCTGGCGGAGACCGCGAGCGGACGGCCGCCGGAAGTGTGCTTCGCCTCGCACCGCTCGCCGGGGGTGACGCTTCCAGAGGAATTCGCGCAGGCCAGCGTCGCGATCGCGCATGGTCGCGACGCGCTGGATGCGCTGACTGCGGCCATCCTGACCGCCGCCCGCGCCACGTGGCCGAACCGCTGGACCGAGATTGTGCCGGCGCCGGTGATCCTGACCAGTTGGGTCGGGTACGACACCGATGGACGCACCGATATCGGCTGGTGGGACACGCTGCGCCTGCGGCTGGAGATGAAGCGGATGCAACTGGCGCGGCTGCACGCGCAGGTAGCGCCAGTGCCCGCGGGCACGAAAGTCGCCGCATGTATCGCGACGGCGCTGCACGCCGTCGAGGCGCAGATCGCCGCCGCCCCCGCCGGCGCCGAACCCGACGCCACCGCCGCCTTCGCGCACGCGCTGGTCGAGCGGCGGGAAGCGGCGCTGACCACGCCGGCGTCGCTCGATGCCCTGTTCCGCGAGGCGATCGCCGCCGCCCCCGAAGACGCGCGCATGGCGCTTGCCGTGGCGCGGGCCGGGCTGCGCTCGCACGGGCTAGGGCTGGCGCACACCCATGTGCGGCTGAATTCGTCGCAGATACACAACGTGGTCCGCCAGCGTCTCGGCCTTGCCGACCCGCCGGATGACCCGTCGCGGCGGCGCGTGCTGCTCGGCGCCATCAACGCCGCACTGGAGACGGTGGCGCCCGTGCCGGTGGATTTCGGCGCGCTGCTGGCCGAGGGCGCCTCGGCGGCGCGGCTGATGATGACGGTCGCGCAACTGGTCAAGCATATCGACGGCGCCACGCCGGTGCGCTTCCTGATCGCCGAGACCGAGTCCGGCTACACGCTGCTCGCCGCGCTCTGGCTCGCGCGCCTGTTCGGCGTCGAGCGGATGATCGAGATCTCGCCGCTGTTCGAGACTGCCGAGGCGCTGGAATGCGGCGTGCGGGTGCTGGAAGAGGCGCTGCGCAGCCCGCATTACCGCGCCTATCTGCAGGCGACCGGACGGCTGGCGCTCCAGTTCGGCTACTCCGATTCCGGGCGCTATATCGGCCCGCTCGCCGCCACCTACCTGATCGAGCGGCTGCGGCTGAAGCTGGTCGGGGCGCTCACGCATCACGGCCTGACCGGCGTGGAGGTGCTGCTGTTCGACACGCATGGCGAGAGCGTCGGGCGCGGCGCGCATCCGGCGTCACTGGCCGACCGTCTCGCCTATCTTTCGCCACCGACCGCACGGCACGCGCTCGCGGCGGCGGGGATCGCGACGCGCGAGGAATCGGCGTTCCAGGGCGGCGACGGCTATCTGCTGTTCGGCACGCCGGAACTCGCCGCCGCCACGGTCGCGCGGATCGCCGAGCACGCCTTTCCGCCCGAGCCGCCGCCACCCGACCCGATCTACGACGAAGCCGATTTCTCCGCCGACTTCTTCGCCACCTGCCGCGCGGGAATGCAGGAGCTGGTGGACGATGCCGGCTATGCGGCGCTGCTCGGCGCGTTCGGCCCGGCATTGCTCGACAGGTCAGGCTCCCGCCCGGCGGCGCGGCAGACGGACGGGATGGCGGGACCGGCCCTGATCCGCCATCCGCGCGAGCTGCGCGCGATTCCCAACAACGCGATTCTGCACCAGCTCGGGTGGCTGGCGAACACGTTGCAGGGCCTCGGCGCAGCTGCCGCGCGCCATCCCGAGACCTTCGCCGAACTGCGCGAGCGCAGCGCGCGGTTCCGCAACGCGTTGGCGCTGCCGGCGCACGCGCTGGCGCATTCCGACCTCGACGTGCTGCGCGCGGTGGTGGCGACGCTCGATCCCGGCATGTGGCTCGATCGCGCGGCGCATGCGCGGCTGCCTGGCCGGTCTCAGGCGCTGGTTTCGGTGGCGCGGGCGCTCGAGCGGCTGGATCTGTGGGCGCAGGCGCAGGCGATGTTCCGCCGCATCCAGGCCGACCACGTCAGTCTGCGGGCCGTGTGGCCCGACGCACCGCGACTTGCGGACCGTGAGTTGCTGCTGCACGCGCTGCGGCTGGCGCTCGTGCATCGCATCTGGCTGCTGGCCAGCGCGATTCCCGATTTCTCGCCGCGCCACGGCATCACCCGCGCAGCACTGGACCAGCGCATCCTGCGCCTCGACATCCCCGCCGCGCTCGCGTTCCTGGCGCAAGTGTTCCCGTCAGCGCCCGACCCGGCCGCGGATGGCGACTATGCGGAGCCACGCGCGCCGCGCGCCGCCGCGGCCTATGCACGCGAGCACGCCGAAATCTTTTCGCCGATGGCGCGGCTGTTCGCTCTGGTGCGCGAGATCAGCACGGCGGTGTCGCACGAAGTGGGCGCGCTGGGATAAGCGGAACTACTTGACCTTCCGACCGGCGCCGTCGGTGACGGAGACGGTCGTCGGAATGCCGCGGCGGACCGAAGCGCCAACCGTGCAGAACGCCTCGAACTGCTCAAGAATCCGCGCCAGATGACCGATGCTGTCCGCCGACTGCGCAAATCCGATCGCCACATCAATCGCCTGCACGCGCAGGTGATTCGACTCATCGCGGCCGATTGTCGCCCGCACCGTCGTCGTGATCGTCCCCGGCGATTCGTGGAACTTCCGCATCGCGAAATGGAAGCTTGATGACATGCAGGAACCTACCGCTGCGAGCAGGAGGTGGACCGGATCGGGTCCGGCACCACCGCCCAGCGGCGGCGGCTCGTCCGATCGCAGATGCGCGATGTCTGCTCCGAAATCGATGTCGAATCGATACCCTTCCTGCTGCCGCAACGTGACTTCGGGCTGCTCCGACATCCGCACCTCCGTTCCGCCGCCGCCTGACGTTCAGCCAAGCTGCTTCTTCAGCGCCTCGTTGACCAGCGCCGGATTGCCCTTCCCCGCCATCGCCTTCATCACCTGGCCGACGAAGAAGCCGAACAGTTTTTCTTTCCCCGCCTTGTACTCGGCGAGCTTGTCGGCGTTAGCGGCGAGCACTTGCGCCACTGCGGCGTCGATGGCGCCAGTGTCCGTCACCTGCCGCAACCCACGCTGCGCCACGATGGTCGCGGCGTCGGCGCCGGTCTCGACCATCGCCTCGAACACATCCTTGGCGATGCGGCCGTTGATGGTGCCGTCTGCCATCAGGTCGAGCAGGCCGCCGAGTGCCGCAGCGGAGACCGGACTGTCCTCGATCCCGCGCCCGGTGCGGTTGAAGGCGGCGAACAGGTCGCCGATCACCCAATTCGCCGCGAGCTTCGCGTCACGGCCCTTCGCGACGGTCTCATAGAAATCCGCCGTTGTCTGCTCGGCCACCAGTACGCCGGCATCATAGGCCGGCAGGCCGTACTCGCGCATGAAGCGCGCGCGCTTTGCATCGGGCAACTCGGGCAGACTGCGGCCGAGTTCCGCCACCCACGCCTCGTCCAGCACCAGCGGCAGCAGGTCGGGATCGGGGAAATAACGGTAGTCGTGGGCGTCCTCCTTGCTGCGCATGGAGCGGGTGACGCCGCGCGCGGAATCGTAGAGCCGCGTTTCCTGCTCGACGGTGCCGCCATCCTCCCACACCGCGACCTGCCGCTTCGCCTCGGCTTCGATCGCCTGCATGACGAAGCGGATGGAGTTGACGTTCTTCACCTCGCAACGCGTGCGGAACGCCTCGCCATGCTTGCGCACCGAGACGTTCACGTCGGCGCGCATGGAGCCTTCCTCCATGTTGCCATCGCAGGTGCCGAGATAGCGCATGATGGTGCGCAGCTTGCGCAGATAGGCGCCGGCCTCCTCCGGGCTGCGCAGGTCGGGCTCGCTGACGATCTCCATCAGCGCCACGCCGGCACGGTTGAGGTCGATGTAGCTCTTGGTCGGGTGCTGATCGTGCAGGCTTTTCCCCGCGTCCTGCTCCAGATGCAGCCGCGTGACGCCGATGTCCTTCGTGCTGCCGTCGGCCAGTTCGATCTCGATCGAGCCGGCGCCGACGATCGGATGCTGGTACTGGCTGATCTGATAGCCGGCCGGCAGGTCCGCGTAGAAGTAGTTCTTGCGGTCGAAGCGGCTGACCAGGTTGATATGCGCGTTCAGCCCCAGCCCGGTGCGCACTGCTTGCGCCACGCACTCACGGTTGATCACCGGCAGCATCCCGGGAAAGGCGGCATCGACGAAGCTCACCTGCGTGTTCGGCGGCGCACCGAACGCGGTGGCGGCACCTGAGAACAGCTTGGCATTGCTGATGACCTGGGCGTGGACTTCCAGTCCGATCACCACTTCCCACGCGCCGGTCGTGCCTTCGATCGTGTAGGTCATCTGCGTCAGGCTCCTGCGCGAATCGCGGGCAGCACGTTGAATGCGGCGGCGCGCTCGATTGCAGCGCCGACTGCGAACACCGTCTCCTCGTCGAACGGCTTGCCCAGCACCTGCAAGCCGAGCGGCAGGCCCTGCGCATCCAGCCCCGCGGGCACCGACAGGCCGGGGATGCCGGCCATGTTGGCCGGCACGGTGAACACGTCGTTCAGATACATCGTCACCGGATCGTCCATCTTCTCGCCCTGGCCGAACGCGGCGGATGGCGCGGTCGGCGTCAGCAGGGCGTCGCAGTGGCGGAACGCTTCGGTGAAGTCACGCAGGATCAACGCCCGCACCTTCTGCGCGCGCAGGTAATAGGCGTCGTAATAGCCGGCGGAGAGCACGTAGGTGCCGATCATGATGCGCCGCCGCACCTCAGCCCCGAACCCGGCCGCGCGCGTGTTCTCGTAGAGCTGGTCGAGATCCTCTCCGTCCTTTCGTAGCCCGAACCGTACGCCGTCGTAGCGCGCCAGATTCGACGACGCTTCCGCGGGTGCGACGATGTAGTAGGTGGCGAGCGCGTACTTCGTGTGCGGCAGCGACACGTCGATGATTTCGGCACCCTGCTCGCGCAACCACGCGATGCCCTGCTGCCACAGCGCCTCGATCTCCGGCGCCATGCCGTCGCTGCGGTATTCGCGTGGCACGCCGATGCGCAACCCCTTCACGCCGCGCGTGCAGGCGGCGGCGAAGTCGGGCACCGGGACGTCGGCGGAGGTGGAATCCTTCGGATCGTGCCCGGCCATCGCGCCGAGCAGGATCGCGCAATCCTCCACCGTGCGCGCGAACGGACCAGCCTGATCGAGCGAGGAGGCGAAGGCGACGATGCCCCAGCGGCTGCACCGCCCATAGGTCGGCTTGATGCCGACGATGCCGCAGAACGAAGCCGGCTGGCGGATCGAGCCGCCGGTATCGGTGCCCGTCGCCCCCAGCGCCAGCCGCGCCGCGACCGCCGCCGCCGAGCCGCCGGACGAGCCGCCGGGCACGAGCGCACGATTATCGCCGCGCCGCGTCCACGGGTTCGTGACCGGCCCGAACGCCGACGTCATGTTCGACGAGCCCATCGCGAACTCATCGAGATTCGCCTTGCCGAGAAACACCGCGCCTGCGCGCAGCAGATTCGCCGTGACCGTGCTTTCGTAGGGCGGGACGAAGGGCTCCAGGATGCGGCTCGCGGCCGTGGTGCGCACGCCGCCGGTGCAGAACAGGTCCTTGATCGCCAGCGGAATGCCACTCAACGCGTGCGCTTCACCCCGCGCCAGCGCCGCATCGGCGGCAGCCGCCTGCGCGCGCGCGGTCTCCGGCATCACCGTGATCAGCGCGTTGAGCCGCGGATTGAGGGCCGCGATCGCGTCCAGATGCGCCTCGGTCAGCTCCTGCGCAGACACCTTCTTCGCACGCAGCGCGGCGCGCGCCGAGGCGATGGTGAAGTCGTGCATCACTCGACGACCTTGGGCACGGCGAAATAGTCACCGGCGCGATCCGGCGCGTTGGCCAGCACCGCATCGCGGATGTTGCCGTCGGTCACTTCGTCCGCGCGCATCTTCAGCGCCATCTGCGCCCCGCCGGTCAGCGGCTCGACGCCCTCGACATTCACCTCGTTGAGCTGCTCGATCCAACCCAGGATGCCGTTCAGCTCCGTCTGCAACGGCGGCACTTCGGCGTCATCCAGGCGGATGCGGGCCAGCCGGGCAATGCGGCGCACAGTCGCGGGATCGAGCGACATGCCATCTCCTCTTGGTGCGGGATGCGGCGCGGACCATAACGGCGCCCATGCCCGTCATCAACCTGACCGACCTGCGCGCGGCGCTGCCCAAGGGGGCGCGGCTGCTGGGGATCGACCCTGGCCGGCGCAATATCGGGGTGGCGCTGTCGGACGTGGAGCTGCGCCTGGCCGGCCCCTACGCGACCCTGCGCCGCGGCCGGCTCGCCGCCAACGCCGCCGAGATCGCGGCGATCGCCCGGCGCGAGGGCGCTGGCGGGCTAGTGATCGGGCTGCCGCTGGATATGGACGGCACGGCGGGGCGCGCGGCCCAGGCAGCGCGCGACTGGGCGCACGCACTCTCCACCGCCACCGGCCTGCCCGCGGCGCTGTGGGACGAACGGCTGTCCACGGCGACGGTCACGCGGACGCTGATCGAGGCGGCGGACCTCAGCCGCCACCGCCGGGCGGAGGTGGTGGACCGGGCGGCGGCAGCCCACATCCTGCAATCAGCCCTGGACGCGAGCCGCTAGCGCCATGCCCTACGCCACCAACGACGACCTGCCGCCCTCCGTACGCAATCACTTGCCGCCGCATGCCCAGGACATCTATCGCGAGGCGTTCAACCACGCCTGGCAGCAATATGCCGGCGATCCGCGCGGCGAAGAGATTCCCCACCGCGTCGCCTGGGCAGCGGTCAAGCGAAGCTATCGCAAGCGCGGCGATACCTGGGTACCGATCGAAGGCTGAGAGCGGACGGAAGAGCCCGTTGTCCGACCAGCGCAGACCCGGTGTGTTCGATCGCGACCGCTGGCGCCACGGGCCGGTAGGCGCGGTCGGGCGCCTCGTTCTGCGCCGGTTTCCGTATCTGCGCGGCGCGCTGTTCGGCCAGTTTTCGCCCCGCTCGCCCTTGAGCTACCGCGCCTGGACGCGCCGCCACGACACGTTGACCGGGGCCGACCGCGTGGCGATCGCGGCGCACGTCGCTGCCCTGCCAGGTGAGACGGTCGCGCTCGTGATGATGCTTGAGAGCACCGGGCTGGCGCGGCTGCCGAGCGTGATCGCGTCGCTCCGCACGCAGCTCTACCCCCACTGGCGGCTCGCCATCGCCGCCGCCGATGCGGGCGTGGCCGGCGCGGTGCAGGCGATTGCCACCGCCGACGACCGCATCGCGGTTGCGGTCGCACCGGCCGGCGACCTGTCGGCGCTGGCGGGAGGCAGCCTCGTTGCGCTGCTGCCCGCGGATGCGCACCTGCCGGCGCACGCTCTCTATGAGATCGCCGCGGCCTTTGCGGGTCCGCCGGACATCGAGCTGGTCTATACCGACGAGGACCGGCTGGACTCACGCGGCCGGCGGCGCGCGCCGCAGTTCAAGCCGGACTGGAGCCCCGACCTGCTGTTGGGCTACGCCGCGCTCGGCGACCTCGTCGTCGTGCGACGCGAGGCGCTGCTGCGCGCCGGCGGCTTCGGCGATGTGGCGGCGCGTCACGACCGCGCGCTGCGACTGGCCGAGGCAATCCCCGCCGCGCGCATCCGTCACATCCCGGCGGTGCTGGTGCATCGGCAGGCGCCGGACGGCGACGGCCCGGCCGATACCGCCGCAGTGGTGCGGCACCTGGGGCGGCGCGGCGCGCCGGATGCGCGGGTGGAGACGAACCCGCGTCTGCCCGGCACGCTGCGCGTGCGCTGGCCCGTGCCGGACCCGGCACCCCTGGTCAGCGTGATCGTGCCGACCCGCGACCGGGCCACGCTGCTGGCCCGCTGTGCCGAGGGCGTGCTGCACCGCACCGACTACCCCGCTCTCGAACTGCTGATCGTCGACAACGACAGCCGCGGGGCGGAGACGCACACGCTGTTCACGCAGTTGTCGGCCGATCGGCGCGTGCGCGTGCTGGCGCGCCCGGGCCCGTTCAACTACGCCGCGCTGAACAATGCCGCCGCCGCGGCCGCGCGCGGGGCGGTGTTGCTGCTGCTGAACAATGACGTGGACGTGATCCACCCGGACTGGCTCGGCGAACTGGTCGGCCATGCCGTGCGGCCGGACGTGGGGGCAGTCGGCGCGCGCCTGCTGTTCGCCGACGGGCGCGTGCAGCACGCCGGCGTCGCGCTGGGCGTCAGCGGAGTGGCGGGCCATACCGACCTGCTGGCGCCGCCCGACGCGACCGGCTACGGCGGCCGGCTGGCGCTGACGCGCGAGGTGGCGGCCGTCACCGGCGCCTGCCTCGCCATCCGGCGGGAGGTGTATAGGGCCATCGGCGGCATGGACGCGACCCATCTCGCGGTCGCCTACAACGACGTGGATTTGTGCCTGCGGGTGCGCGAGCGGGGCCTGCGCGTGCTTTGGACGCCGTTCGCCGAGCTGTTGCACCTGGAGAGCGCCTCCCGCCCGTCCGATTTCAGCCCGGCGCAGCGCGACCGCTATGGGCGCGAGATCGCGTACATGCATCGGCGCTGGGGTGCCGCGCTGCTGGCGGACCCCTTCTATGGCCCGAACTTCTCCCTGCGCGATGGCCACGCTTTCCTGGCGGCGCCGCGGCGGCAGCGGCCGTGGCAGGACGGCGCGCCGACGGGTCGCGCTGGCGGTTGACGCGACCGCGGGCCGATCGTCACGATACCGCCCTGCCGCGCCGGAGCCGCTTGCGTCTTGGAACTCGTCTGCGAACTGCCGCTCGACCAGGTGCTGCTGGGCGATGCCGTGCGCGTGATGCGCATGCTGCCGGCCGGCTCGGTCGATTGCGTGTTCGCCGACCCGCCCTACAACCTGCAATTGCGCGGCGAACTGCGCCGTCCCGACGACAGCCTAGTCGATGGCGTCGATGAGGAGTGGGACCGCTTCACCGATTTCGCCGCCTACGACGCCTTCACCCGCGAATGGCTGGCCGAGTGTCGCCGGCTGCTGCGCAAGGACGGCACGCTGTGGGTGATCGGCTCGTACCACAATATCTTCCGCATCGGGGCGATCCTGCAGGAACTCGGTTTCTGGGTGCTCAATGACATCGTCTGGCGCAAGGCCAACCCGATGCCGAACTTCCGCGGCCGGCGCTTCACCAACGCGCACGAGACGCTGATCTGGGCAGCGCGCGGGCGCGAGTCTCGGCACCGCTTCAACTACCAGGCGATGAAGGCGCTGAACGACGACATCCAGATGCGCAGCGACTGGTTCATCCCGCTGTGCACCGGCGCCGAGCGGCTGCGCAATGCCCATGGGCTGAAGCTGCATCCGACGCAGAAGCCAGAGGCGCTGCTGCACCGCGTGCTGCTGGCGAGCACGACACCGGGCGACATCGTGCTCGATCCGTTCCTCGGCACCGGCACCACGGCGGCAGTCGCGCGCCGGCTGCACCGCCACTACATCGGCATCGAGCGGCATCCGGCCTATGTCGAGGCGGCGCTGGCGCGGCTGCGGCGGGTCCGGCCGAGCGCGGCCGATGCGCTCGCCGTCACGCCGGGACGGCGGGAGACGCCGCGCGTGCCGTTCGGCAGCCTGGTGGAGCGCGGCGTGCTGCCGCCGGGGACGCTGCTGACCGACCGGACCCGGCGGGTGCAGGCGGTGGTGGTGGCCGACGGCACGATCCGCGCGGGCACCATCCAGGGATCGATCCACAAGGTGGGCGCCGAGGTGCAGCACGCGCCGTCCTGCAACGGCTGGACCTTCTGGCATATCGAGCGCGACGGGGCGCTGGTGGCGATTGATGTGCTGCGCGCGGCGGGCACCGAGCCGCCAGACCCCCAGGCGGAGGCGATGACGGAGGCGGACCGGCCATGAAGATCGGCTGCAACCTGCTGCTCTGGACCGGGCATGTCGAGGATCGCCACCTGCCGGTCATCGAAGCCCTGAAGGCCGTCGGCTATGACGGCGTCGAGGTACCCGCATTCGGTGGCGATGCCGCGCATTACCGCAGGCTCGGCAGGCAGATCCGCGACCTCGGGCTGGCGGCGACGGCGATCACGATGATCCCTGACCCCGCCAGGAACCCGATCAGCGCGGACCCCGCGCACCGGCAGGCAGCGATCGACCACCTTGCCGCCGCGAGCGAATGGGCGGTGGAACTCGGGGCGGACCTGCTGTGCGGCCCGATCCTGCAGCCCCTTGGACTGTTCAGCGGGGCCGGTCCGACGGAGGCCGAGTTGGCCCGCCTCGCCGACGTGCATCGCGCGGCCGCGGAGACGGCCGCGCAACATCGCGTGGCGCTGGTCATGGAATATCTCAACCGTTACGACGTCTATGTCATCAACACGATGGCGCAGGCGCTCGCACATGCGGCACGGGTCGGTCACCCGAATTTCGGCCTGATGCACGACACGTTCCAGGCCAATCTGGAGGAGCGGGACCCGGTCGGCGCGATCCGTCAGGCCGGCGCGTTGCTGCGCCACGTCCACATCTCGGAAAACGACCGCGGCACGCCAGGGCGCGGGCACATCCCGTTCGCGGAGCATTTCCGGGCCTTGCGGGCGATCGGCTATGATGGCTGGCTGACCGTCGAGGCGTTCGGTCGCGCCGATCCGGGGTTGGCGGCGGCCACCCGAACCTGGCGCGACTTCTCCCCGGATCCGTGCCAGGTCTATACCGAGGGCATCCGGCTGATCCGCGACGGCTGGGCGGCGGCGGCATGAGGCCGCCCGGCACGGTGCGGGCAGTCCCGTTCACCGTTCCGGCCGAGGACCCGTCCGCATGGCGAAGCTGAAACTCGCGATCGTCCCCGTCACGCCGTTCGAGCAGAACTGCGCCATCCTGTGGGAGGAAACGACGCGCCGCGGCGCCGTCGTCGATCCTGGCGGTGAGGCGCCGCGCATCCGCGACACGCTGCGCGCGCATAAGGTGACCGCGGAGAGCATCCTGCTGACCCACGGCCATCTCGACCACGCCGGCGGGGCCGCCGAACTCAAGCGGCTGCTGGCGGAAGACGGGCATGACGCGCCGATCATCGGCCCGGATCCACGCGATCGGTTCCTGCTTGACAACATCGCCGCGCAGGCGCGCGCCCTCGGCATCCCCGGCCTCGACAACGCCACCCCTGACCGCTGGCTGACCGAGGGCGAGCAGGTCACGATCGGCGGCATCGCCTTCGACGTGCTGCACTGTCCGGGGCACACACCCGGACATGTGGCGTTCTTCGCGCCGACGCTGCGGCTCGCGGTGCTCGGCGACGTGTTGTTCCGCGGCAGCATCGGCCGCACCGACTTTCCTTACGGCGACCACGCGGCGCTGCTGCGCTCGATTGCCGAGAAGGTGCTGCCGCTCGGCGACGACGTACGCTTCCTGTGTGGGCACGGCCCAGCGTCCTCGATCGGCCAGGAACGGCAGGACAACCCCTTCCTCGCCGGGTTGCGCGCACAATCCGCGCGCGTCCGCCGCTCCTGAAACAGGGCATGAGGATCGGTGCGCTTCACGCGGCCACGCTGCTCCTGCTGCTGATCACCGCGCCCCTCGCGGGCTGCGGGTCGCTGCTGACCGAGGGCACGGCAACCGGCGCGGGCATCGCCGGCGCGGGCGTCGCCAGTGCGGTCACCAAGAATGCCACGGTTGGCGCGGCAATCGGCCTGGGCGTCGCGGCCGGGGCCAATGCCGGCCTGCTCTATGTCGAGCGGCGCGTCCACAGCATCACCCAGGACGACATCGCCGCCGTCGCCGGTGCGCTGCCGGAGGGCGGCGTTGCCCCGTGGAGCGTCGTTCACGCCTTCCCGATCGAGCGCGACCAGCACGGCCAGGTTGCGGTGACCCGCGTCATTGACGGCCCTGACTTCGCTTGCAAGGAGATTGTCTTTTCCGTTGACGAGGGAAGCGAGACCGACCGGCGCCGGTCCTTCTTCACCACCTATATCTGCCGCGACGGCGACAAGTGGCGCTGGGCGACGGCGGAGCCGGCAACGGCACGCTGGGGCGCGCTGCAATGAAGCGCCGCGGGGCGAGCGTGGGCATCGTGCTGCTGCCAATGCTGCTCGGCGGCTGTCATTCGGCGGCGCAGTTGACAGGGCTTACGACCGGCGCTGTCGCCGGCATTGCCACGGCCAGCCCCGCGGTGGGCTACCTCGTCGGCATCGGTACCGCCGTCGCCGCGGACGAAGCATTCAAATGGTACGGGCGCAGTCGCTCGCGCGCCGAGCAGCAGGCGATCGCCGACTCCGCCGCATCGCTGCCCGAGGGCGGCGCCGCGCCATGGCACATCGACCACATTGTTCCGATCGGCGATGAGCACGGGGAGGTGCGTGTGGTGCGGGTGATCGACAGCCCGCTCGCGCAGTGTCGCGAACTGGTGTTTTCGGTTCAGGAAAAAGCCGCGCCGCCACACTGGTACGCCACCAGCATCTGCCGCGCCAGCGACGGCTGGCACTGGGCGCTGGCCGAGCCGGCGGTGCCGCGCTGGGCCTTCCTGCAGCAGGGCGTCGGCGATTAGGTCTTCGGCGGCAGGAAGGCGGTGGCCTCGACCTCCACGAGCACGTCCGTGCTCGGTAGCATCGCAGAGACCTCGACCACGGTCGAGACCGGCGGCGCCCCCGGAAAGAACTGGCGGCGCACGCGCGCATAGAGCGGGTAGTCGCGCAGGTCACGGAAATACTGCACCAGCCGGCAGACATCATCCATCTGCCCGCCGTGCTCGCGCAGGATCGCGCGGATGCGGTCGAGCACGAACCAGCTTTGCGCCAGCATCGGCCCCTGGCGGATGTCGATGGAGAACTCGCCGGTCTCGCCAAGCTCCGCGCGCACCGCATCGGGCAGATCGGCGAACCCGCCGACCACGCGCCCGCGTGCCGGATCGACCGCGATGACGCCGGAGAGGAACAGGAAATCGCCCGCGCGCTTGTAGGCGGCGTAGCGGGCAAGCGGCTGGCCGATGGCGCCCGCGTGCGGCGTCATGCGCTAGTCCTCCCCGCTCCGCCGCGCCAGCACCTCGCGCTTGCCGACATGGTTGGCCGGCCCGACGATGCCTTCCTTCTCCATCTGCTCGATCAGCCGGGCGGCGCGGTTGTAGCCGATCTGCAGGTGGCGCTGGATGAAGCTGGTGCTGGCTTTGCCCTCTCGGCTGACCAGATCGACGGCCTGATCGAACAGCCCCTTCTCGCCCTCGCTTGCCCCCGCGATGCCGGACAGCGCCGGGGCATCGCCCTCGTCGGGCAGTTCCGTCACGTCGTCCAGATAGGCCGGTTCGCCCTGATCGCGCAGGAAAGCGACGATCTCCTCCACCTCGCGGTCGGTGACGAACGGGCCATGGACGCGGGTAATCCGCCCGCCGCCGGCCATGTGCAGCATGTCGCCCTGGCCGAGCAACTGTTCCGCGCCCTGCTCGCCCAGGATGGTGCGGCTGTCGAACTTGCTGATCACCTGGAAGCTGATGCGCGTCGGGAAATTCGCCTTGATGGTGCCGGTGATGACATCGACGGACGGCCGCTGCGTCGCCATCACCACATGGATGCCGGCGGCGCGCGCCATCTGGGCGAGCCGCTGCACCGCCGCCTCGATCTCCTTGCCGGCCACCATCATCAGGTCGGCCATCTCATCGATCACCACGACCAGGAACGGCAGGCTCTCCAGCGCCAGCGGCTGTTCCTCGAAGATCGGCTTGCCAGTCTCGGAGTCGAATCCGGTCTGCACGCGCCGCGTCACCACCTCGCCCTTGGCGCGCGCCTCCGCCACCCGCTCGTTGTAGCCGCCGATATTGCGCACGCCGAGCTGGCTCATGGCACGATAGCGGCGCTCCATCTCGCGCACCGTCCATTTCAACGCCTTCACCGCCTTCGCCGGCTCCGTCACCACCGGGGCCATCAGGTGCGGGATGCCATCATAGACCGACAGTTCCAGCATCTTCGGGTCGATCAGGATCATCCGGCACTGCTCGGGCGACAGCCGGTACAGCAGCGATAGGATCATCGCGTTGATGCCGACCGATTTGCCCGAGCCGGTGGTGCCGGCGACCAGCAGGTGCGGCATCCGGGCGAGATCGGCGAAGATCGGCGTGCCGCCGATGTCCTTGCCGAGCGCGATGGACAGCCGCGCCTGCTGGCGGTTCCATTCCTCGCTGCCGAGCAGTTCCGACAGATAGACCGTCTCGCGCCGTGCGTTCGGCACCTCGATGCCGATGACGTTGCGCCCCGGGACGGTGGCGATGCGGACGGCGGTGACCGAGAGGCTGCGCGCCACGTCGTCGGCCAGCCCGATCACCCGGGCGCTGCGGATGCCAGGCGCGGGTTCGAGTTCATAGAGCGTGACCACCGGACCCGGCCGGATCTCCACGATCCGCCCCTGCACGCCGTAATCCGCCAGCACCGATTCGAGCAGCCGTGCGTTCGCCTGCAACGCCTCGGCGCTCGGCGCGCCGGTTGCGGCGCGGGCCGGCGCGGCGGCGAGCAGGGAAAGCGGCGGCAGCCGCCAGGGTCCGTCCAGCGGCAGGCTGTCCTGTCGCGCCGGGGCCGGCTTTTTCGGCGCCGCGGCACTGATGCGCGCGGTCATACGCGGCGGTGGCGCAGTCGGCTCGGGTGCCGCGCTGCGGGAAGCTGCCGGTGCGATGATGTTCGGTGCCGGCCCGTCCGGCCGCGTGCCGTTCAGACGGTCCAGCACCGCCACGCCGACCCGTCCGGCACGCGCCGAGAGCCGCGCGAGCAGCCCGGCGGCGGCGCGCCCTTGCTGCACCGAGCGCCGCGCCGCCAGCCCCGCCGCGCGCCACTCACTGCGGCTCAGGCCCAGCGCGAGCACAACCAGCGAGCCTGCCAGCGCGGTGCCCGCGAGCACCACCAGCGTCTCGCCGAGCGGGCCGAGCAGGCCGCGCCCGGCCTCGATCGCCGCGGCGCCGACCAGCCGCCCGGCCGCCCCGCCCAGGCCTGCACCCGCTGGCCAGCCAAGCGGGCGTCCGTGCCAGTCCGGGATCGCCGCCAGGACGGCGCCGGTCGCCGGCAGGGCAGCGATGAGCGCGGCCAACCGCAATGTCAGGCTGCTTAGCCCGCGATGCGATCCGATCCGCCAGGCCCAGGCCAGCAGCGCCAGGCCCGGTAGCGCGCCGGCAATGCCGAACGCCTGCAACAGCAGATCGGCCGTCACCGCGCCCGGTCGCCCGGCCAGATTGGCAACCGGCCCCGCCGCCGCCGTGTCGAGCGACGGGTCGCCGGAGTGGTAGGAGAGGAGCGCCACCAGCAGCGCCGCCGCCGCCATCCCCATCCCGAGGGCGCCCAGCTCGGCGAAGCGGCGCCGCGCCAGCGTGTGCAACGCCGGGGAGGCAAGGCGGCGGGCCTCGGCAACAACAGCCATCGGCGGGTCTCCGAGTCGGGGCGGGTTCGCGTCGGGCGCGAACTATAGCGCAGAACCGGCTGACTCCACCGCCGAAATCGCCGCAGCCTCGAATGCCTGCCGGATCAGACCCCGGGCAACTCGTTCACACAGGCGACCCGCCAGCCGCGCGGCGTGCGGTCGATGCGGGTGAGCGAGATATTCTCGATCGACAGGTGCAGCGCGTTGTCAGCACCGATGCGCAGCGCGTGCGCGACGGCGGCGCGGATCGCTCCGCCGTGGCTGACGGCGACCACATCCCGGCCGGCATGGGTGTCCGCCAGACGCTCCATCACCGTGCCGAGGCGGCGAATGCCGTCCGCCATGCTCTCTCCACCGGGGGGCCGTTCGTTGCCGCCGAGCGGCCAGAACGCGTGCGGCGGCAGCGTCAGCCGCTCGGGCAGCGCGCTGTGCATCAGACCCTGCCATTCGCCGAACGCCAGTTCGATCAGCCCCGGCTCGATGGTCAGCGTCTGCTCGGGGTAGCCGGCGCGGAAGATCGCGGCGGCGGTGCGCTGGGTGCGCGTGAGCGGGCTCGCCAGCCACGTCGCGGGCCGCGGCAGTCGCCGCGCCAGCGCCGCGTACATTGGCGCCTGGGCAGTCAGGGAGTGCGGACATAGTTCCACGTCCATGGTGCCGTATATGATGGTACGGGCATTCTCCTCCACGATGGCGTGGCGGATCAGCCAGAAGCGGGTTTCGGTCATTGCCTCATTCGCCGATGGAAATCAGGGCACCGCGCACGCGCGCCATGTGGAACTGGCGCATGAACAGCAGCACGGCCGCGAACAGCCAGAACAGATTCAGCCCCGCCGCCCAGGCCATCTGATCCCAGGCAACACGGCCGTCGTGCAGCACAGCGCGCATCCCCTCGAACACATGCGAGGACGGCAGCGCGAATGCGACCGGTCGCACCGCCGGCGGCAGAACGGAGACCGGATAGAATACGGCCGAGAACGGCGTCAGCCCGAACAGCAGCAGCCAGGCGAACGACTCCGCCCCCGCACCGTGACGGAGGATGATCGAGATGATGCCGAGTGATACCCACCAGCCCATGACGAGCAGATGGGCAGCGAACAGCGCCAGCGGCCAGCCCATCGCGAACAGGTTGAAGGCATAGAGCAGCCACGCCAGCAGCACCGCCGGGATGAAGCCGATCACCAGCTTTACGATCGAGGTCCCGATCAGCGCCGCCACGAGTTCCCACGGCCGCAGCGGGCTGACGAAGACATGCCCGAGATTGCGCGACCAGATCTCCTCCAGGAAGCTCACGGTCATGCCCATCTGGCTGCGCAGCGCCACCTCCCACAGCAGCACGCCGCCGACCAGCAGGCCAAAGGCAGTGGCTCCGTGATTGCCGAGCCGCGTCGCGAAGTAGCTCGCGGTGAATCCCCAGATGCACAGTTGCAGCGTCGGCCAGTAGGCGAGTTCCAGCACCCGCGGCCAGGACGTGCGGTAAAGCGCGATGTGGCGATAGATCAGCCCCCAGATCCGCCGCAGCGCCGCGCGACTCATCGCACTGCCTCCGCGACACCCCGGTTGCGCGCAATGTCGAGGAACACCGCCTCCAGATCGTCGCGGCCATAGCGGCGCAGCAGGTCCTGCGGCGTGCCGCGATCGACGATGCGGCCACGCTTGAGCATCAGCACGAAGCCGCACAGCCGCTCGACCTCGGCCATGTTGTGGCTGGCCAGCAGAATGGTGCAGCCGCTCTCGGCGCGGTACTTCTCCAGCACGCAACGCATGAAGTCGGCGGTATCGGGATCGAGGCTCGCCGTCGGTTCGTCGAGCAGCAGCAGCTCGGGGCGGTTGATCAGCGCCTTGGCCAGCGCCACGCGCGTCTTCTGCCCGGCCGAAAGCTGCCCGGCCTTGCGCCGCAGCAGGTCGGTGAAGGCAAGCTCCTCGGCAAGCTGCGCGATGCGCCGCTCGGCGTCCGGCACATCGTAGAGATGGCCATAGACGCTCAGATTCTCCCGCACCGTCAGCCGCTGCGGCAGGGCGACATAGGGCGAGGAGAAGTTCATGCGCGCGAGTGCCGCGAACCGGTCGCGCGCGATGTCGTGGCCAAGCACGCGAATGCTGCCGGTGGTCGGGACCAGCAGGCCTAGCAGCAGGGCGATCGTCGTGGTCTTGCCCGCGCCGTTGCCGCCGAGCAGGCCCACGGTCACGCCCTGCGGCACCGTGAAGTCGATGCCACCGACCGCCAGCGTATCGCCATACCGCTTGCTCAACGCGCTGACCCGGATCGCATCCATCGCCACCGGGATTAGGGCGCCGCCGGCATCGCGCCAAGGGGACGGACGCAGCCCGGCCATACGCCGGTCTTTTTTACCCGGCGCGCGCCAGGGCGCCGGCCGACACCTCCATCTGCCGCGCAATGCGCGCCAGCGACTCGCCTTGCGGATCGTCCTGCGGCAGCGGCGGCCGTGGCGGCAAGGTGAAGCGGCCTTCGGCCAGCGCGCGCGCCGCCGCCTCGACCCAGTGCGCCCAATCGCGCCACGCCGGGGTGTCGCGACGCGGTGCCGGTGCCAGTTGCAGCGCCGAGACGCGCCCGGCCATGCGACGCAGCGCCGCATCCACCGTCAGCGCCGCCGCCAGCCTTGGATCGGCGCCGCCGCGCTGTTCCAGCAGCGCCCGGTGCAGGCAGGCCTCCAGATTGTTGCTGGAAATCCCGGCGGCGCCGCGGGCGACCTGCACCGCCTTGGCACCGACCTCGCCCAGCAGCAGGCCGATCTCCGCCCGCGCATAGGCGCCGTGCGCCAGCAGCGCCGCCCGCTGCGCCTCGGCCAGCCGCCCTGGCTCCCAACTCGGCCACAGCAGCAGAACGAACGCGACCGCCAGCCCCGAGCCGATCAGCACATACAGCGCCCGCATCGCCGCGATCATCAGTTCGCTCTCGCCGGGACGCCCGAGTTCGGACAGCAGCACGATCAGCGGCGTGATGCACGCCATGAACAGCGCGAAACTGACCTGGCGCACCGAGAGCGCCAGGACGGCGAGCGGGAACAGCGCAGCGGCGATGGCGATCGGCGTTGTGCAAACCGTGCCCAGCGCCGCCGCGACCAGCCCGCCCGCCACCGTGCCGGCGACCCGCTCCAGCGCGCGGGCGAAGGTGATGGCGACCTGCGGCTGCATGGTCAGTACCAGCATGATGGTCAGCCAGTGGCCGTAGGAGGTCTGCCAGTGCAGCGTCAGCGCCAGCGCCGGCGCCGCCGCCACGGCCCCGCGGAGCGCGTGGCGCAGCGTGTCGGAGCGCCAGTCGAGATTGGCGCGCAGCCGCGCTGCGGCACGCTGCAGCGTCAGGCGCAGCGGTTCGCCCGTCGGGGTGCCCGGACCCGCCCCCTCCGGCGCCGCCAGTGTCGCAACGACATGCAGCCGCTCCGCCAGCGCCTCGGCGGCGGCCCGCAGCGCGGGCGCGGTCGTGGCCACCGCCGCGATGCCGGACGCGGCGCGTTCCAGGTGCGGAAGGCGCGCGATCGAGTCCGTCTCGATGCCATGCGCCGCCAGCAACAGCAGCGGCCGCAACAGCCGCAGCAGCCGCGCCGCCGCCGCATCGACCACCGGATCGCGCCGCGCCGCCAGCAGGTCCGACAATCCGGTGAGCACGCCAAAAATCTGCTCGGCCGCTTCCAGGCGGATCGTGGTCTGAGCGGCGCGCGCGCTGACCGGACCGCGGGTGCGCAGCGTCGCGATGACCGCCTCGCGCGCCTGCTCGATCGCATCGCGCACCGCGCGGCGACGGCGGCGGGCGTGCGCGTCCCACATCGCCTCCTCGACGGTTTCCAGCAACAGCACGTCGCGCAGGTCCGCCGCCTGCGCCGCCAGCGTGCGATAGACCTGGGCGACGGCGCGGCGGGCGGGCAGGAAGGGGTGGACGCGCCAGATCACCAGCGTCAGCAGCGCCGCCCACAGGCTGCCGGCCCAGAAGGCGCCGCCGATTTCCAGCGCCACGCGCGCATCGTCAATCACGCGCGTCAGGGCCAGCACCTGCACCACGGTCAGCAGATTGCCGACCTGCTGCGCCGCCTGGCCCAGCACGCGCACATAGAGCGCGCAGAAAATGCCGGCGCTCGCGACCGGCACCACCACTGCCAGCGGCAGGCTGCGCAGCAGACCAAAGGCGACTGTGACCAGCGCGCCGAGCACGCCAAAGGACAGGATCGCCGGCAGGCGCCGGCGGATCGGGCCGCCAGGATCGGCGAGGCAGGTCAGCAAAGCGGCCAATGCCGCCTGCATCATCGGCGGCCAGTGCAGCCATTCATCGATCGCCACGATGGCGGCCGTGGCCAGGGCCGCGCGCACGCCCTCGGCGATGCTGACACGACGAAGATCGAAAGACACCAGCCCCAGCAGGCCGTGCGGGATTCCGGCGGCCGCGCCGGTGCCCGCCCTCACCCCTTCCCTCTCCCGCAAGCGGGAGAGCGCATCAGTCCCGGCCACGCATCTCCCTCTCCCGCTTGCGGGAGAGGGCCAGGGTAACGGTCCCTTGATGCACCGGGCTACGCCGCCTTGGCCATCCCGCGCAGCACGTAGTGCAGGATGCCGCCGTGACGGTAGTACGCGACCTCGTCGAGCGTATCGACGCGGCACAGCAGCGGCACGGTATCGCTGCTTCCGTCCGGCCGGTGGATCACGAGTGCCAGATCCATGCGCGGGCTGAGCTGTTCAAGGCCGAGGATGTCGAGCACTTCCGCGCCGGTCAGGCCGAGCGTTCTGCGATCCATCCCCTCCTTGAAGGTCAGCGGCAGCACGCCCATGCCGACGAGGTTGGAGCGATGGATGCGCTCGAAACTCTCGGCGATCACCGCCGCGACGCCGAGCAGCAGCGTGCCCTTGGCCGCCCAGTCGCGCGACGATCCGGTGCCGTATTCCTTGCCGCCGATCACCACCAGCGGAACGCCCTCCGCCTGGTAGCGCATCGCGGCATCGTAGATGGGCATCTGCTCGCCCGAGGGCAGATGCTTCGTGATGCCGCCTTCGACACCCGGCACCATCTCGTTGCGGATGCGGATGTTGGCGAAGGTGCCGCGCATCATCACTTCATGGTTGCCGCGCCGTGCGCCGTAGCTGTTGAAGTCGGCCGGCCGGATCTGGTGTTGCAGCAGATACTCGCCGGCAGGCGACGTTTTGCGGATGTTGCCGGCCGGGCTGATATGATCCGTCGTGATCGAATCGCCGAGCAGGGCCAGGATGCGCGCACCGCGAATGTCGCCGCGCGGCGCCGGCTCCATCGTGATCCCCTCGAAATACGGCGGGTTGCGCACATAGGTCGAGCTGTCGGACCAGCGGTACGTCTTGGCGTCACTCTCGACGGAAATGCGCTGCCACTGCGCCGGCCCCTTGAACACCTCACCATAGCGGTCAAGGAACTGGGCGCGCGACAGGCTCGCCCCGACCACGTCGGCGATCTCCTTGTTGCTGGGCCAGACATCGCGCAGATAGACCGGTTTGCCGTCCTTGCTCGTGCCGAGCGGCGCGGTCACGATGTCCTCGGTCATCGTGCCGAGCAGCGCGTAGGCGACAACCAGCGGCGGCGAGGCGAGGTAGTTGGCGCGCACGTTCGGATGCACGCGGCCCTCGAAATTACGGTTGCCCGACAGGACCGACACCGCGACCAGCTTGTTGTCCTCGATCGCATCCGCGATCGCGTCGTCGAGCGGGCCGGAATTGCCGATGCAGGTGGTGCAGCCGTAGCCGACGGTGTTGAAGCCGATGGCGTCCAGATCGGCCTGCAATCCCGATTTCGTCAGATACTCCGTGACCACCTGTGACCCCGGCGCGAGCGAGGTCTTCACCCAGGGTTTCGGCGCGAGCCCCAGAGCCCGTGCCTTGCGCGCCACCAGGCCGGCGGCGACCAGCACCGAGGGATTGGAGGTGTTGGTGCAGCTCGTGATCGCCGCGATCACCACGTCGCCGTGTCCGATTTCGTAGTTCTTGCCCGCGACCTTGACGCGCGTGCCGACATCGTTCGCGGCCACGCCGAGGCTTTTCGTCAGCTCGGCCTTGAATGCTGAGGACGCCTCCTTCAGCAGCACGCGGTCCTGCGGCCGCTTGGGTCCGGCGACGCTGGGCTGCACGGTGGAGAGATCGAGTTCCAGCGTGTCGGTGAACACCGGATCGGGTGTGTTCGCATCGCGCCAAAGTCCTTGCTCGCGGCAATAGGCTTCCACCAGCGCGATGCGGTGCGTGTCGCGGCCCGACAGGCGCATGTAGTCGAGCGTCACCCGATCGACCGGGAAGAAGCCGCAGGTGGCGCCGTATTCCGGGGCCATGTTGGCAATCGTGGCGCGATCGGCGAGCGCCAGATCATTCAGGCCGGGACCGAAGAATTCGACGAACTTGCCGACGACCCCCTTCTTGCGCAGCATCTGCGTGACCGTGAGCACGAGATCGGTCGCGGTCGCGCCCTCGGGCAGCTTTCCGGTGAGCCGGAACCCGATCACATCGGGGATCAGCATCGCGATCGGCTGACCGAGCATCGCTGCCTCCGCCTCGATCCCGCCCACACCCCAGCCGAGCACGCCCAGCCCGTTGACCATGGTGGTATGGCTGTCGGTGCCGTACAGCGTGTCGGGATAGGCGAAGCTGGCGCCATCGACCTCCGCCGTCCATACCGCCTGCGCCAGATATTCCAGATTGACCTGATGGCAGATGCCGGTCCCTGGCGGGACGACGCGGAAATTATCGAAGGCCGACTGGCCCCAGCGCAGAAAGGTGTATCGTTCGCCGTTGCGGTCGAACTCGATATCGACATTCTTCTTCAGCGCATCCGCCGTGCCGAAGGCATCGACCATGACGGAATGGTCGATCACCAGATCGACCGGCACCAGCGGGTTGACCTTCGCCGGGTCGCCGCCCAGCCGCACGATGCCGTCGCGCATCGCCGCCAGATCGACCACGGCCGGAACGCCCGTGAAATCCTGCATCAGGATGCGCGCGGGCCGGAAGGGCACCTCGCTGGTGGACGAAGCGGTCTTGATCCAGTCCGCGATCGCCTGCGCGTCGGCGATGCGATAGGTCGTCCCGTCCTCGAAGCGCAGCACGTTCTCCAGCAGCACCTTCAGCGTCATGGGCAGGCGGCTGATGTCGCCCAGCGTGCGCGCCGCCTTCGGCAGCGAGAAGTATTCATACTCGCGCCCCTCCACGCGGAGGGTGCTGCGGGTGTGCAATCCGTCCTGCCCGATCGTCTTCATGCGCGAGGCCCCAGATGCTGCGCCGCGCGCGCCGCGCGCTGTCGGATTGCGGCGAGTGGGCGTGTGTGTTGCTGCGAATCGGGCTTAAACCACACCGGCGCCGGCCGGTCCACTTGGCCTCTGTTGCGCCGCAGCAAGGGTGGGGTGAGCGTGTTGCAGGCCGAGGACTTGGCATCGATCCGCGGCGAGCGGCTGGTGTTCCGCGATCTTTCGTTCCGGGTCACCGATGGCGGCGCACTGCTGCTGGTCGGCCCCAACGGCGCGGGGAAGAGCACGCTCTTGCGCATCCTGGCGGGACTCGGCCGCATCGAGGCCGGGAGGCTGCTGTGGCGGGGCGAGGACGCGCTGGATGACCTGCCGGCCCACGCCGCGCGCGTCGCCTATCTCGGCCATCTGGACGCGGTGAAACTCGGCCTCTCGGTGCGGGAGAACCTGCGCACCTGGGCCGGACCCGCGGCGGTGGCGGAGGCACTCGCCGCGGTCGGGCTGACACCGCTCGGCGATCTGCCGGCGCGGCTGCTCTCGGCCGGGCAGCGGCGGCGGTTGGCGCTGGCGCGGTTGATGCTGCGCGCCGCGCCGCTCTGGCTGCTGGACGAGCCGACCCTCGGGCTGGACGCGGCCTCGGTCGCGCGGTTTGGGGCCATGCTCGCCGACCACCGGGCGCGCGGCGGCATCGTGGTCGCGGCCACCCATCTCCCGCTGCCGCTGCCGGGGGCGGAGGAACTGAGGCTCGGCGGCGCATGACGCGCTTCTTCAGTCTGCTGCGGCGCGAACTGCTGCTGGCGGTCCGCCACGGCAGCGACACGCTCGCCGCCATCCTGTTCTTCGTGCTGACCGCCTCACTGTTCCCGCTCGCGATCGGGCCGGCGCCGGAGACGCTGGGGCGGCTCGCGCCGGGCATCGTCTATGTCTGCGCGCTGCTCGCCGCCGTCCTGCCGCTCGACCGTCTGTTCGGCGCCGATCTCGACGACGGCTCGCTCGACCAGTTGCTGCTGTTCGGCCTGCCGGCCCCGGCGCTCGCGCTCGCCAAGGCGACCTCGCACTGGCTGGTGACCGGCCTGCCCCTGCTGCTGACCGCCGGGCCGATCGCGGTGATGCTGCGCATCGGGCCGACCGCGCTGCCGATCCTGCTGCTCGGCCTGCTGCCGGCAACCCTGCTGCTGTCGCTGCTCGGCACGGTGGGGGCGGCGGTGGTGCTGGGGGCGCGGCGCGGCGGGGTTTTGCTGCCGCTGCTGGTGCTGCCCCTCGCGACCCCGGTGCTGATTTTCGGCGTGGCCGGCGTCGATGCCGCGGCCTTCGGCCAGTCGCCGCGGCCGCATCTGCTGTTCCTCGCCGCCATGCTCGCCGCCGCCCTGCCGCTCTGCCCGCTTGCCGCCGGGGCGGCGCTGCGCGGGGCGGCGGAGTGACGCCGCGCACGACGCCCATGGCAAAGTCAAGAGTAAGTCGGGGTTGAACACGGCCGCGTGACTTCGTACACGCCGCCGTGAGGAGACCCCGCACGATGCAGGCGAACGACTGGTGGCGCGGCGCCGTCATCTACCAGATCTATCCGCGCAGCTTCTTCGACAGCAACGGCGACGGCATCGGCGACCTGCCCGGCGTGACGGCGAAGCTCGACCATGTGGCGGCCCTCGGCGCCGATGCGATCTGGCTCTGCCCGTTCTTCTGCTCGCCACAGGCCGATTTCGGCTACGACGTGTCCGATTACGTCGCCGTCGATCCGCTGTTCGGCACGCTCGCCGACTTCGACCGGCTCCTTGCCCGCGCCCATGCGCTCGGCCTGAAGGTGCTGATCGACCAGGTCTGGAGCCACACCTCCGACCGCCATCCGTGGTTCCTCGACAGCCGCGCCAGCCGCGAGGGACGCCGCGCCGGCTGGTATGTCTGGGCCGACCCGCAGCCGGACGGCACGCCGCCAAACAATTGGCTCTCCGTGTTCGGCGGCGCCGCATGGACCTGGGAGCCGCGGCGGCGGCAATACTACCTGCACCATTTCCTGACCCAGCAGCCGGCGCTGAACCTGCACAACCCCGACGTCGTGGACGCCGTCCTGGAGAGCGGCGAGTTCTGGCTGCGCCGCGGCGTGGACGGCTTCCGCCTCGATGCCATCGACTTCATGCTGCACGACCGGCAGTTGCGCCCCAACCCGCCCGCCCCGCGTCCGCCGGGCGGCGTGCCGGCCAAACTGTTCGGTATGCAGCGGCACATGCACGATATGATGCAGCCGGAAACGCTCGGCGTGCTGGCCCGCATCCGCGGTCTGCTCGACTGCTATCCCGGCAGCGCCGCGGTCGGCGAAATCTCCAGCCAGGACGGCGCCTTCGAGCGCGTCCGACGGATGACCTCGGGCGACAGCCATCTTCACATGGCCTACACGCTGCGTCCGCTGCGCGGCGGCTTCGACCACACGACGATGCGCGTCCTGCTGCGCGAGATCGGCGAAAACGACGACGGCTGGCCGTGCTGGAGCTTTTCCAACCACGATGTCGAGCGCGCGGTCAGCCGCTGGCACCCGCGCGGACGCGAAGCCGGGCACGATCCGGCCTTCGCGCGGCTGCTGATGGCGCTGCTGCTGAGCCTGCGCGGCAGCGTCTCGGTCTATCAGGGCGAGGAGTTGGGGCTGACCGAGGCCGAGCTGGGCCTGGCCGACCTGCGCGACCCGTTCGGCATCGCCTATTTCCCCGAATTCCGCGGCCGCGACGGCAGCCGCACGCCTATGCCCTGGAACGGCGATGCGCCGTATGGCGGGTTCACCTCCGGCGCGCCCTGGCTGCCGGTGCCGCAGGCCCATCTTGCGCTCGCCGCCGATCGCTCGTCCCTGCTCGGCGACTGGCAGCGGTTCCTGCATTGGCGGCGCGGCTGCCCGGCGTTGCGGCTGGGCCGGCAGATCCCGCTCGACCTGCCGGCGCCGCTGATCGGCTTCGTGCGCGCGCACGAGGGAATGCGCATCCTTGTGTTGTTCAATCTCGCGGAAGCGCCGATGACAGCCGATCTCAGCCCCTTCCCGGGCCTGCAGCCGCTGCGCGAGACGGGGTTCGCCGCGACGATCGACGGCGACTCCGCCCTGCTGCCGCCGTTCGGTGCGCTGTTCGCGATGCTACCGGCCGAGATCGCGCCGGAACTGGCGCGGGCGGGCTGGAGCGGGTGAAGGGAATCGAACCCTCGTATGCAGCTTGGGAAGCTGCCGTTCTACCATTGAACTACACCCGCGCGCCGGCGAATCGGTCACGATATAGGGCAGCGATAGTTGACGGCGCAAGCGCGCGGACATAGCTTGCGCGGCGATGGCACCGCCATCCCTCGTGATTTGTCCGGCCGGATTGCGGCGAGGTGAAACAAGCGCGCTAAAGAGGCCAGGGACGGCGGTGCCGAACGGTGGCCGCGCCGTTCCGGCGTCCACGGTCGGTTCAGCCCGTCGAGGATGCCGCGCATGAACCACTCCGCCCTGCCCACGCCACCCTACCGGCCCGCCACCCTGCTCGTGCATGGCGGCACGGAGCGCAGCGCCTTCGGCGAGACCGCCGAGGCACTCTTTCTCACCTCCGGCTTCGTCTATGACAGCGCCGAGCAGGCCGAGGCGACCTTTGCCGGCACCGCGGCGCACTACCAGTATTCCCGCTTCGCCAACCCGACCGTGGCCATGCTGGAACAGCGCCTCGCGCTGCTGGAAGGGGCGGAGGCGTGCCGCGCCACGGCGAGCGGCATGGCCGCGGTTCACGCCGCGATGGTCAGCCACCTGCGCGCCGGCGACCGCGTGGTGGCGGCCCGCGCGCTGTTCGGCTCCTGCCACTGGATCGTCTCGACGCTGCTGCCGCGCTTCGGCATCGACGCGGTGTTCGTCGACGGCACCGACCTCGGCCAGTGGCGCGAGGCGCTGCGCGTTCCCACGCGGCTCGTGCTGCTGGAAACACCGTCGAACCCGATGCTGGAGATCATCGACCTGCCCGCGGTCTGCCGCATGGCGCACGACGCCGGGGCGATCGTGGTGGTAGACAACGTGTTCGCCACCCCGCTGCTGCAACAGCCGTTGCGGCTTGGTGCCGATGTCGTGGTGTATTCCTGCACCAAGCACATCGACGGCCAGGGCCGCGTGCTCGGCGGCGCCGTGCTCGGCACGCGCCAGTGGATCGAGAGCACCTTGCAGCCGTTCATCCGCAACACCGGCCCGGCGCTGTCGCCGTTCAACGCCTGGCTGCTGCTCAAGGGGCTGGAGACGCTGCCGCTGCGTGTGCAGGCGGCCTCCGCGAGCGCCGCGCGCATCGCCGAGTTCCTTGCCGGGCAGCCAGGCATCGCGCGCGTGCTCTATCCCGCGCGCGCCGATCATCCGCAGCACGCGCTGGCGATGGCGCAGATGTCCGGCGGCGGCACGCTGGTCAGCTTCGAACTCGCCGGCGGCAAGGCGGCGTCCTTCCGGGCGATGAACGCGCTCCGGCTGATCCATATCTCGAACAACCTCGGCGACACCAAGTCGCTGATCACGCATCCGGCCACCACCACGCATATGCGCATCGGCGCGGAGGAACGGGCGCGGCTCGGCATCTCCGAGGGCGTGCTGCGGCTGTCGGTCGGGCTGGAGGATGCCGCCGACCTGATCGACGATCTGGCACAGGCGCTGCGCCGCGCGGCGTGAACGCGTGACGCTGGACAGCGCCACGCTGACGTCGCCCAATGCGCGTCCATGACGGACGACTATACGGCCACGACCCGCGGCATCCGCGTCAGCGTGCGCAGCTTCTACCTCGCCGACCAGTCGCGGCCGGCCGAGGGCACCCATGTCTGGGCCTATCGCATCCGCATCGACAACTTCAGCCGCGAGACGGTGCAGCTGCTGCGCCGCACCTGGCTGATCACCGACGCGCGCGGACGCACCCAGCGCGTGCACGGGGAGGGTGTGGTCGGCCAGCAGCCGGTGCTGGAGCCAGGAGAGGCGTTCGAATACACCTCCGGCACGCCGCTGGAGACGCCGTCCGGCTTCATGACCGGCACCTATCACATGGTCGCCATCGACTCCGGCGAGACATTCGACGTGGCCATACCCGCCTTCAGCCTCGACAGCCCCGGCAGCGGGGGCAAGGTTCACTGAGGGGGGCGCCCGCCTTGCACCCCGCGACAGCGGCCCCACATCGCGGTCGCGGCAACGATTGCAGCACCGACAGCGAGGAAGCCCCGCAGTGGACATCGACCCCTCTCCGGCCAGGGACGCCGCCGACATACCGGCGGCGCGCAGCAAACGGCGGCCGACGCGCGCCGAGGCCGAGGCAGCGGTGCGCACGCTGCTGCGGTGGGCGGGCGAGGACCCCGACCGCGAGGGGCTGCGCGAGACGCCCGCGCGGGTCGTGCGCTCCTACGAGGAGTTCTTTGCCGGCTATGCCGTCGACCCAGTGGCATTGCTGGAACGGACCTTCGCCGAAACCGAAGGCTATGACGAGATCGTGCTGCTGCGCGATATCCGGCTTGAGAGCTATTGCGAGCACCACATGGTGCCGATCGTCGGCCGCGCGCATGTCGCCTATCTGCCGCACCGTCGCGTTGTCGGCATCAGCAAACTGGTGCGCGTGATCGAGGCCTATGCAAGACGGCTGCAGATCCAGGAGAAGCTGACCGCGCAGATCGCCAACACGATCAACGACGTGCTGCAGCCGCGCGGTGTCGCCGTGGTGATCGAGGCGGCGCACCAGTGCATGACGACACGCGGCGTGCACAAGCCGGGGGTCGCGATGGTGACGAGCCGGATGCTCGGCGCCTTCCGCGACGACCCGACGACGCGGCGGGAGTTCCTTTCGATGATTCGCGGCCCGCTGGACGGCAACGTCGAATAGTCGGTCCCGGCCGTCTGCCTCGGCCTACGCAGCCAGTCAGCAATCCTTAACCTTGGGGTGCGAGAGAGCCGTTCGGACCGGCCTGCCCGCATGGGATCAAGGAGAGAGGAAATCGATGCTCCGGTCAGCCTGGCGCGGAATCGCATCGGTCCTCCATGATCGCGCCGGTGTCTCGGCGATGGAGTACGCCGCGCTCGGCCTCGGCATCGTCGTGATCATCGTCGCCGCGCTTGCCGCGCTGCGTGGCGATGTCGGTGAGATGTTCGCATCGGTGGGCGGCGGGGTCTGACGCGCGCCGGTGCCTACTGGCCGGGCACCGACGTGACCTGGATCTTGATCGCGGCGAAATAGGCCGACACGTCTTCGATCTGGCTGTCGGTCATGCCGGCGGCGATCAGCGACATCGTGTCGTTCTTGCGATCGCCGCTGCGGAAGGCGACCAGTTGCCGCACCAGATAGCCGCCGTCCTGGCCGGCCAGGTTGGCCGCGTCGGGGTTCTTCGCGATGCCATTGATGCCGTGGCAGGCGGCGCAGACGCGGGCGATCTGGCGTCCGCGCATCGGGTCGCCGGCGGCGGCGTCCTGCGCCGCCGCCGGCATTATCCCACCCGTCGCGGCGAATGCGGCGACTGCCGCACCCGCCGCAAGGACGCCCTGCCTCACTTGTGGTAGCTGATGCGGTAGATGGCGCCGGAGTAGTCGTCGCTGACCAGCAGGCTGCCGTCTTTCAGCATCGCCACATCCACCGGCCGGCCGCTGTACTCGCCGGTTTCGTCGTTCAGCCAGCCTTCGGCGAACGGCTCGGTGTGATCGACGGTGCCGTCCTGCTTGAGGTAGGTCACCATCACACGCGCGCCCACCGGCACGGTGCGGTTCCAGGAGCCATGCTGCGCGCTGAAGATGGCGCCGCGATATTTCTCAGGGAACATCCTGCCGGTGTAGAAGATCATGCCGAGGTCGGCGGCGTGCGCCACCATCTCCACCTCGGGGAACACCACGTCGGCGGGCGGGGTGTCGTCCTTGTAATCCACGGTGCGGGTGTGACCTCCGCCGTACCACGGGAAGCCGAAGTTCAAGCCCGCCTTCGGCGCACGGTTCAGTTCGCCCGGCGGCTGGTCGTCGCCCATGCCGTCAACCTGGTTGTCCGTGAACCACAGATCGCCGGTCTTCGGGTTGAAGTCCATGCCGACGGAATTGCGCACGCCGTGAGCAAACACCTCGCGGTTGGAGCCGTCGCGGTCCATGCGGACGATGCCGCCGATCCCCCACTTGTCATACAGCGCCAGCTTCTCCTTGGGCGGCACGTTGTACGGCTGCCCGAGGCTGATATAGAGCTTGTTGTCCGCCCCGATGCGGCAGACGCGCGCGGTGTGGTTGTAGCTTTCCTCGGCTTTCGGGATCAGTTCCTCGGCCACCACGGTCACCGCGACATCCGGGGATTCATAGAAGAACTCAGCGGCCGGGAACATCATGACCCGATTCTGTTCGACGACATACAGGAAGCCATCCTTGCTCATGCAGACGCCGTTGGGAATCTTGAACTTGATTCCCGGCGCGAAGATCTTCACTTCGTCGGCGACGCGCCCGTGACTGCGGTCGCTGACCGACCACACCTTCTGCTTGCGGGTGCCGACGAACACGACCGGGGCATTGTTCGCCACCGCCATGTGGCGTGCATCCGGCACGATCGCATACAGATCGATCCTGAAGCCGTGCGGCAGCCGGATCGCCTTGAGGTTGGCGCGCAGCTGCTCCGCCTTCGCCCCATCCTGCGACACCGTCTCCATGTCGAGCGGGGTGCCAGCGGAATGCATGTCCCCCAGCTTCTTCAGCGTATCAGCCTGATTGAGGTTCTGGGCCTGCACTGGTGACGACCACATGGCACCGATCCAGACGGCCGCAACGGCCCCGAGCAGTAGCTGTTTCATGACCTCCCTCCTCCCTCCGCTGCACGGTTTTGTCTTCACGAACACGCCCGAACGTCCCGCAGCACGATTAGTCGCGTTTGCTAGTTAGAAATTGAACTTCGATTTAGTAAAACAGGGAGGCAGTCCTGGGAGCTTGGTGCGACCGTGCGGCCGTCCCGGCCGGGCCGCCGTGACGCGGCCGGGCTCCCGCCCACTGCACATTCCAGCCTTGACGCCGGCACGGGCCACCCCTAGTTCTTACGGCCATCCACTCGAACAGGGAGACGTCGTCATGGCCTGGAAAAGCCCGAAGGTTGTCGAAATCGCGCTCGGCGGCGAGATCAACTGCTACGCCTGCGCCCGCGCGAAGTAAGCCGCGCAGTATCAGCATCACGGCAAACGGCGACCACCGAGGGTGGTCGCCGTTTTCGTTGCCCCAAGTTTCGTTGCCCCAAGCCGCGATGGCCGGATCCGGGGCGCGGCCGACCCGACGCTAATCCGCAGCGGCCCGCGCGGCCGGATCGCGGCGCGCCGCAACGGCCTCGCCAAACGCTTCGAAGATACGGCGTGATACCGGGTCGCTGTCGTAATCGTACTCCGGGTGCCACTGCACCCCGACCGCGAAGCTCGGTGCTTGCGCCACCCGCACCGCCTCGATCGTGCCGTCGGGGGCCGTGCCCTCGACCACCAGGCCCGGTGCCAGGCGCTCGATGCCCTGGTTGTGCAGGGAGTTCACCGCGATCTCCCGCGCCCCGGCCACGCGGTGCAGCCAGCTTCCCGCCGCCACGGCGACCGTGTGTGCCTTAGCTGTGCGCATCCGCCCCAGCGGCACGATCGGCGTCGAATGGTCGATCCGTCCGGGCAGGTCCTGCAGCCGCTGGTGCAACGACCCGCCCAGCGCCACGTTCAACTCCTGCAATCCGCGGCAGATCGCCAGCACCGGCACGCCGGCGGCGATGGCGGCGCGGATCATCGGCAGCGTCAGCGCGTCACGCCTGGCGTCTTCCGGCGTGCCGTCCGGGTGCGGTGGGCCGCCATAGAGCGCCGGCTGCACGTTGGAGCGGCTGCCGGTCAGGATGATGCCGTCCAACCGCGCCAGCAGTGCCGCCACGTCCGCCGCCTCGCCGTTCGCCGGCAGCAGCACCGGCACCGCGCGCACCACGAGGTCGGTCGCGCGCACATAGGTGTCGGAAGCAGCGTGATTCGGCATCCCGTAAGTGCCGAACAATTTCGTACAGCAGGAGATTCCGACCAGCGGCTTCATGGCGCACAGCATTCTCCGCCATCATGGCAAAATGGTGAAGCTCTTTTTGCAATGCAGCATGGCAAGCGCCGACCGTCTCAGTGCCGAAGCGGCCGCTCGAGCCCCGGATAGTCGCTCGGATTGAACACGAACAGATTCTGGTCGAACGTACCGCCCAGTTCGATGTTGTAAAGCGTGACGCGGGTTTCCTGGCGCTGTGCGTCCGTCACCGTCCATTGCCGCATCGCCAGCGGGCTGTCGCTGAACACCAGCGTCAGGCTGCCGTCGCCGGGGCTGTCGGTGCGCACCACGGTCACCTGGATTTGTCCCGGCCGGCGCGCGATGCCGGTCACGGTCACCTCGCCCGAGAACGCGACATGCTCGCCGAGCAGGATGCCCAGCGGCGTCTGGCCGAGCGGAATGTTGGTCACCTGCCGCAGTTCACGATCGTAATAGACGAACACGCCATGGCCCGCGATCAGCAGCAGCGGCGCCGGCGGGTCGTACTGGAAACGCATCCGCCCTGGCCGCTGCATCCAGGCCGTGCCCTCGGCGGTACTGCCGTCCGGCGCGATCTGGAGGAAATGCGCCTTCAGCGTATGGATGCCGTTCAGATAGGCCTCGATCCGGCCCAGATCGGCGCGATCCTCGGCGGTCAGTGGGGTGGCGATGGGGGCAGCGGCGCCCAGCAGCGTGGCGGCGGGGAGCAGCAGGAGCAGGGTGCGGCGATGCATTCCACCTATCTGGCGCGCGGCCGCCGCCGTGCAAAGCGCCGCGGCCGACATGCGACCTATTCGGCAGGAACCGGGACGCCGGTGACGTGCCACAACTCCGGCCGCAGCTCCTCCGGCCGGTCGGGGAAGAACAGCGCGCAGCCGAGCGTGACCAGGGAGGCGCCGGCCAGCACCAGCAGGCTGGCGGCGAGGCTGCCGGTGCGCTGGAACAGGAACCCGACCAGTGGGGGTGCTGCGGCGGCGCCGAGGAAGCTGACGAAGAACCGCCACGAATACAGCCGCACCCGCAGCACCGGCGAGATGTAACGCGCCGCCATGGTCTCGTTCACCGTCACCTGCCCGAACACCGTCGCCGCCACTGCCCCGGCCAGCGGCACCGCGGCCCAGCCGGGCGCCGCCGCCAGCAGCAGCAGGCTCGGCGTCAGCACCATCGCCATCGGCAGGAATACGCGCTTGAGCGTCATGCGGTCGATCATGCGTCCGACGGTGAATTGCGTCGCCGCGCCGCATAGCGTCGCGACAGTGGCCGCCGCACCGGCCAGCGGCAGCAACGATGGGCTGGCCGCCAGCCGCTCCTGCATCAGCTTGGGGATCAGGACGGTGAAGGCATTGAACACGAGGCCGGAGGCGACCGCGATCAGCAGCAGCACAACGACGGCGCGGCGCACCAGATGGCGCGGGATCGGCGGGAAGGCCGCCTGCGCCCGCCGCGCCGCCGCGTCGGACTGCGGTACTGCCAGCCAGCCGAAGCCGAGCAGCCCCAGCAGCACCGCCGGGATCAGGAAGCCCGCGCGCCAGCCCACCTGGGTCGCCAGGAACGCCGTGATGACCGGGGCCAGGGCGACGCCGACATTGCCGCAGACCCCGTTGAGCCCGATCGCCCTGCCCGGCCGGTCGCCTGCCGCCTCGATCAGCAGCGCGGTGCCGACGGGATGGTAGATCGCCACGAACGCCCCTGCCGCGGCCAGGGCGACCGCCAGGACGACCGGCGTGCGCGCCAGCCCCGAGGCCGCCAGCGCCGCTGCCGCGCCAAAGAAGAAGATCCCCATCAGCGCCCGCCGCCCGATGCGCGCCGCGAGCCACCCCTGCGGCAGCGAGAACAGGCCGTAACAGACAAACATCCCGGTCGCGAGTTCCAGGATGCGGCCATAGTCCGGCCCGAACGCCCCGCCGGGGGCGGCCATGCTCAAGACCGCGGTCGGCAGGATCAGCAGGCTGTAATGCGTCAGCCCGTGGGCGGCGTTGATCAGCAGCATCTGCGGGCGGGTGGACATGACGCGACCCTAGCAGAACCGATGCGCGGACGATAAGCCGCCGCGCCATGAAGGTCATCGAGATCACCAATGTCGATTTCTCGCTGCGCCACTTCCTGCTGCCGCTGATGCGCGGCCTGCGGGCGCGCGGGCATGAGGTGGTCGGGGTCGCGGCCGAGGGGCCGTTGCTCGACGTGGCGCGGGCGGAGGGATTCCGCATCGTCGCCCTGCCGCTCGCCCGCAGCCTGTCGCCGGTCGCGCACTTCCGCGCTTTCCTGGCGCTGTTTCGGCTGTTCCGCGCCGAGCGCCCGGATCTGGTGCACGCGCACATGCCGATCAGCGGCTTCCTCGCCCGCCTCGCCGCCCGCGCCGCCGGCGTGAAGCGCGTCGCCTATACCGGCCACGGTTTCCTGTTCAATCAGCCTGCCCCCTGGCCACGCCGCGCCGCCTCGCTGGCCATGGAATTCCTCGCCGGCCGCCTGACCGATGTGTTCTTCACTGTCTCGACCGAGGAGGCGGCCGACGCGCGGCGGCTGTATCTGCATCCCGACCCGCACGCGGTCGGCAATGGCCGCGATCCCGCCCGCTTCCGCCCCGACCCGGCGGGACGCGCGCGCATCCGCACCGAACTCGGCGTGCCGGAGGATCGCGTCGCAGTCATCGCGGTGTCGCGGCTGGTGCGGCACAAGGGCTACCCGGAACTGCTCGCCGCCATGCGCGACGTGGAGGCCGAGCTGTGGGTGGTCGGTGAGCGGCTCGCTTCCGATCACGGCGCCGACCTCGAACCGTGCTTCGCGGCGAGCGGCCTGGGGCCCCGGCTGCGCCGGCTCGGCTATCGGGAGGACGTGCCCGCCCTGCTTGCCGCCGCCGACATTTTTGTTCTTCCCAGCCATTTCGAGGGGCTGCCGATGTCGGTGATCGAGGCGATGCTGTGCGCGCTCCCGGTCGTCGCGACCGACATTCGCGGCCCGCGCGAGCAGGTGGTGGACGGCGCCACCGGCCTGCTGGTGCCGCCCGCGCAGGCCGCCCCCCTCGCCGCAGCGCTGCAACGGCTCACGCAGGACGCGGCGCTGCGGACGCGCATGGGGGCGGCCGGGCGGGCGCGAGCGCTGGACCTCTATGACGAGGCGGCGGTGGTCGCCCGCACGCTCGACCTGCTATTGGCCGCGCCATGACCGACCGCATCCCGATCCGCCGCGCCCTCATCTCCGTCTCCGACAAGACCGGCCTGCTACCGCTGGCGCGGGCGCTCGCAGCGCAGGGAACGGAAATCATCTCCACCGGCGGCTCGGCCCGCGCGCTGCGGGATGCCGGCATCGCGGTGGTCGAGGTCGCACAGCACAGCGGCTTTCCGGAGATCCTCGACGGGCGGGTGAAGACGCTGGTGCCGCAGATTCACGGCGGCATCCTGGGGCGGCGGGATTTGTCCAAGCACGTCTCGGAAATGGCCGCGCACGGCATCGCACCGATCGATCTGGTCGCGGTCAACCTCTACCCGTTCGAGGCGACAGTGGCGGCCGGCGCCGATTTCGGCAATTCGGTTGAACAAATCGACATCGGCGGCCCGGCGCTGATCCGCGCGGCGGCCAAGAACCACGACTTCGTGGCCGTACTGACCGATCCGGCGCAGTACGACGACCTGCTCGCCGAACTCGTGGCGCAGGGCGGCACGACGCTGGCGCTGCGCCGCCGCCTCGCCGCCGCCGCCTATGCCCGCACCGCCGCCTACGACGCCGCCATCGCCGCGTGGTTCGCAGAGCAGGAAGGCCAGCAATTTCCCGCGCGTCTGGCCATCGCCGGCACCCTGCGCCAGACGCTGCGTTACGGCGAGAACCCGCACCAGCACGCCGCCTTCTACGCCTCCGGCACGCGGCCAGGTGTCGCGACCGCGCAGCAGGTGCAGGGAAAGGAACTGTCCTACAACAACCTCAACGACACCGACGCGGCGTTCGAATGCGTTGCCGAGTTCGCCGAACCCGCCGTCGTCATCGTCAAGCACGCCAATCCCTGCGGCGTGGCCGTCGCCGCCACGCCGGACGCGGCCTGGGATGCCGCGCTGCGCTGCGATCCGGTCTCCGCCTTCGGCGGCATCGTGGCGCTGAACCGCACGCTTGACGAGGCGACGGCCGAGAAGATCGCAACCATCTTTACCGAGGTCATCGTCGCCCCGGACGCGACCGAGGGGGCGCGGGCGGTGCTGGCGCGCAAAAAAAACCTGCGCCTGCTGCTCACCGGCGGCCTGCCCGACCCGACCGCGCAGGACCGCACGTTCCGCAGTCTCGCCGGCGGCTTTCTGGTGCAGGGCCGCGACGCCGGCCGCGTCGCGCCGTCCGATTTGCGCACGGTCACGCGCCGCGTGCCGACCGAGGCCGAGCTTGCCGACCTGATCTTCGCGTTCCGCGTCTGCAAACACGTCAAATCGAACGCCATCGTGTACGCGCGCGGCGGCGCCACCGTGGGCATCGGCGCGGGGCAGATGAGCCGTGTCGACTCCGCCCGCATCGCCGCCTGGAAGGCCGCGGAGCATGCGGGCAGCCAGGGCAGCGTCGCGGCCTCCGACGCGTTCTTCCCGTTCGCGGACGGCCTGGAGGCGGTGATTGCGGCCGGTGCGACGGCCGTGATCCAGCCGGGCGGCTCGCAGCGCGACGCCGAGGTGGTCGCGGCGGCGGATGCGGCCGGCATCGCCATGGTGTTCACCGGGATGCGCCACTTCCGCCACTGACGGCGACGATCACACTTCCGCGAGCGATCGCGAAGCAACGCCCGGCCTGCCCACGTCCTTCCTCAATCAATGGTCGGGAGGACGGGCCATGGTCACGGACTCGGCAAGGGACAGCGAGCCCGCCGTCGGCGGCTTCAGCTATCCGTTCCGCCTGCTTGGCGAGCGGTTCGGCGCGGCGCCGCCGCCCGATGCCATCCTCGCCCAGCGTCCCGCGGTGTGCCGCATCGGCACCGGCGATCTCGGCGCGGCCCTGCGCCGGGGCTGGAAGGATTTCGCCGCCAACCGCACCGACGTGATGTTCCTCTGTCTGCTCTATCCGGTGATCGGGCTGGTGCTGTCGCGGGCCGCCATCGGCTATGAATTCCTTGCCCTGCTGTTCCCGCTTGCCGCCGGGTTCGCGCTGGTCGGCCCGGTCGCGGGCACCGGCCTTTATGAGATGAGCCGCCGCATCGAGCAGGGGGAGGCCGTGTCCTGGCGCACGGCGTTCGCGGTGGCGCGCACGCGCGGCTTCGGCGCCATCGTGCTGCTCGGCGTGCTCTACGCCGCACTGTTCGTGATCTGGTTGCAGGTGGCACTGGCAATCTACGAGCATTTCCTGGGCGAGACCCCGCCGGCCACCGCTGGCGAATTTCTGCACCAAGTGTTCGGCACGGAGGCCGGCTGGCAGATGATCGTGGTCGGCAACCTGGTGGGGCTGGTCTTCGCCATCGTGGCCTTCACCGTCGGCGTGGTGTCGTTCCCGATGCTGATTGACGGCCGCTTCGGACGCAGCGGCGGCGAGATGCTGTCCTTCGCAGTCTCGACGTCGCTCGCCGCGGTGCGCGCCAATCCGCTGACGATGGCGCTGTGGGGGCTGATCGTGGCCGCCCTGCTGATCGTCGGATCGGTGCCGTTCTTCCTCGGGCTGGTCGTGGTGATGCCGGTCCTGGGCCACGCCACCTGGCACCTGTATCGCCGGCTGACCGGCTGATCCGATCCGCCTGCGACTGCGAGGCGGTCGCGCCGTTGCGCGCGCGCCTTGAACGCTTCCCCGGCCGCCCGCATAAACGCCGCGGCGTCCGGAGGGAGTGTCATGCGCAACTTCGACGAACTGAGCGAACGCGAGATGCTGGCGCTGGCCATCGGCAACGAGGAGGAGGACGGGCGCATCTACGCCGACCTCGCCGAGGGGCTGCGTGACGACTATCCAGGCACCGCCAAGGTGTTCGTCGAAATGGCCGGCGAGGAGGGCGAGCATCGCCGCCGCCTGATCGACCTGTATCGTCAGAAGTTCGGCGAACACATTCCGCTGATCCGCCGTCAGGACGTGCGCGGCTTCATCCGCCATGCCCCGGTCTGGCAGCAGCGCACGCTCGGGATCGAGCAGGTGCGCAAGCTGGCGCAGGTGATGGAGGCGGAAACGCAGCGATTCTACCGCCGCGCGGCGGCGCGCAGCACCGACGCCTCGATCCGCAAGCTGCTCGGCGACCTCGCCGAGATCGAGGCGCAGCACGAGCACACCGCCGATCAACTGCTCGCCGCGAACGTGCCGGAGAATGTCAGGCACGAGGAGGCGGAGGCCGAGCGGCGGATGTTCGTGCTGCGGGTGATCCAGCCGGGCCTTGCGGGGCTGATGGACGGCTCGGTTTCGACGCTGGCGCCGGTGTTCGCCTCGGCGCTGGCGACCGGCGACAGTTGGGACGCGTTTCTGGTCGGCATGGCCGCCTCCGTCGGCGCCGGCATCTCGATGGGCTTCGCCGAGGCGCTCTCGGACAACGGCAGCCTCACCGGGCGGGGCGCGCCCTGGGTGCGCGGCGTGATCTGCGGGCTGATGACCACGCTGGGCGGCGTCGGGCACACGCTGCCCTTCCTGATCTCGCACTTCTGGACCGCGATGAGCGTCGCGATCGCGGTGGTCGTGGTGGAACTCGGCGTCATCAGTTGGGTGCGCTGGCGCTACATGGATACGCCGCCGGTCTCGGCCGCATTGCAGGTCGGCTTCGGCGGCGCGCTGGTGTTCGCCACCGGGGTGCTAATCGGCAGCGGTTGAGGGCGATCACGGTACTGCCCCATAACGGTCGCACACCGCCGCGCCGACGCCAGGCTAGGATGAGAGTCTCGTCCGGACCGGAGAGGATGCCATGAGCTTTCATAAGCCACGCCGCCCGCTCGGCGAGCCCGTCTCGCCGCCGGCCGCCGCCCCCTATCTTGAGCCGGTGCCGGTCCCGCCGCCGGCGCACCTGGAACTTCCGCTTTCGACCGTGCTGCCAGACATCGATGATGCAGCTTCCAAGATCGGGCGCCTGGTCTTTCATTGTGTCGGGGACACCGGCGGCGTGGCGGGGACCGAGATGGAAGGTGCCGTGGCAGCGGCAATGGAAGCGCAGGTCACCGCGGCGAAAGACGGAACCCCTTCATTTCTCTACCATCTTGGCGATGTCGTCTATTACAACGGCGCCAGCACGGACTACGTCTCGCAGTTCTACGAGCCGTATCAATATTATCCGGGACCGATCTTTGCCATTCCCGGCAACCATGACGGCGACCGTCGTGTGCGAAAGGGCGACGATCCGGACGGCGAACCTTCGCTCTACGGGTTCTTCAAGAACTTCTGCAGCCCGACGCCAGAGGATTACTTCAAGCACCGCCCGACGATGACGCAGCCTTACTGCTACTGGACCCTCGCGGCCCCCTATCTGCGCATCGTCGGTCTCTACTCCAATGTGGACGGTCTGCTCGACGCGCAGCAGCAGTTGTGGCTGCGTCAGCAGCTGGCGTCGTGCCCGAAGGACAAATGGCTGCTGGTCGCAGTGCACCACCCATGCTTTTCGCTCGACGCGACGCACGGCGGATACGTTGACGTGCTGGACACACTCGACAAGGCGGCCGGCGCCGCGCGCCGCTGGCCGGATGCGGTGCTGTCGGGCCACGTGCATGACTATCAGCGTTTCTCACGTGCGATACACGGACATGGCGCCATCCCGTACATCGTGGCTGGAGCGGGCGGATACGCGCATACGCCCAGGCTCATCCACCAGTTGCAAAAAGGCCTCGGGATCGGCAAGCTGCCGTTCCAGACGACCCGACCGGACGTGAAACTCGAAGCTTACAATTGCGAGGATTCGGGGTTTCTGCGGATCGCCGTTGATCCGTCCCGGCTTCTCATCGAATATTTCGCCGTGCCGTTCGAAGGAGACGTGCCGCGCGACGCGTTCGACTCCGTGGCAATCACCGCGACCCAGCACAAGACCGCCTGAAACCGGCAGCGGTGCTGCACCGCGGCGTCACGGCATCAGCATCAACCGCAGAAGTTCCGCCGCTCCGATGGTGACGCCTACGCCCGCTGCGTACAGCGCCGCGAACCACAGCAGCCGCGCGCGCATCAATGATAGCCCTCGCCGTGCTGCACTTTGCCGCGAAAGACGTAGTAGGCATAGGCGATGTAGGCGAGGATGATCGGCACCAGCACCACCGCGCCGACCAGCAGGAAGGCCTGACTCTCGGGCGGCGCAGCGGCATCGCGGAACGTGATGCCGGGCGGGATGATGTACGGGTAGAGGCTGATCGCGATACCGGCGTAGCACAGCGCGAACCAGCCGAGCGCACAGAGGAACGGCGTCACGTGATGGCCGTGGCGGAGCCCGAGCCAGAATCCCCAGGCCAGCAGGACGACCAGCACCGGCACGGGACTGGTCAGCAGGATGCCTGGCCAGCCGAACCAGCGATGCGCGAAGGTCGGGTTCAGCATCGGGGTCCACAGGCTGACGACCACGATCAGCGCCAGAGTCGCCGCACCGAGCGCGCGCGCATGGCGTCGGCAGCGGCGCTGCAAATCGCCCTCGGTGCGCCAGACCAGCCAGGTGGCGCCGAGCAGCGCGTAGCCGATCACCAGTGCGATCCCGCACAGGATGGTGAACCCGGTCAGCCAGTCCCACCATCCCCCGGCATAGGCGCCGCCCACCACGCGCACGCCCTGCAACAGCCCGCCCAGCGTCAGCCCCTGCGCGAACGCCGCCAGCGTCGAGCCGGCAAGGAAGGCGAATTCCCACGCCGCGCGGCCGCGCGCGGTCACGGCGCGGAAGCGGAACTCGAAGGCCACACCGCGAAACACCAGCGCCAGCAACATGCCGATGATGGTCGGATAAAACGCCGGCATGATGACCGCGTAGGCCAGCGGAAACACCGCGAACAGCCCGCCGCCGCCCAGCACCAGCCAGGTCTCGTTGCCGTCCCAGACCGGCGCGATGGTGTTCATCATCACCGCGCGATCTTCCGTCCGCCGCTCCACCGCGAACAGGATGCCGGTGCCCAGATCGAACCCGTCGAGCACGACATAGGCGAGCACCGCAAAGGCGATCAGCCCGCCCCACACCAGCGGCAGATCGAGCCAGGGCAGCGTCATCATGGCCTCGGCTCCACGGGCCACGCATCCCCGAGCGTCTCGGCGGCGGGCGGGCCGGGTGTGATGCCGGCGGTACGCATCGGCACACCCGCGTAGGGCCCAGGCTCTGCCGGCACCGGCGGCTTGCGCACCAGCGCCAGCAGATAGGCGAAGCCGGCGCCATAGACGATGAAATACACGATCGCGAAGGCAGCGAGCGATACGGCGACACCGGGCATCGCGACCGGAGAGATGCTGTCGTCCGTGCGGAGATGGCCGAACACCGTGTAAGGCTGGCGCCCGACCTCGGTCACCACCCAGCCGGCGAGCAGCGCAACGAATCCAGCCGGCGCCATTGCGACGGCCAGCCATTGCAGCCGGCGCGCGTGAAACAGCCGCCCGCCGCGGCGCAGGATCAGGCTGGCGATGCCCACACCCGCCATCAGGAAGCCGAGCGCGACCATGATGCGGAACGCCCAGAACACCACCGGCACCGGCGGGCGTTGATCGGGCGGAAACGCCTCCAGCCCCTTCACCTCGCCGTTCCAGTCATGCGTCAGGATCAGGCTGCCGAGATGCGGGATCGCGAGTTCGAACTCGGTGTGCCGCGCTTCCGTCTCGGGCCAGCCGAACAACACCAGCGGCGCCGCGCGCGAGGTTTCCCAATCGCCTTCCATCGCTGCGACCTTGACCGGCTGGTATTGCAGCGTGTTCAGCCCGTGCATGTCGCCCATGACGATCTGCAAGGGTGCGACGATGGTGGCCATCCACATCGCCATCGAGAACATGGTGCGCGCGGCGACGTTGCCGCGGTCGCGCAGCAGGTGCCAGGCGCCGACCGCACCCACGAAGAACGCCACCGACAGATACGCCGCGAGCACCATGTGCGGCAGCCGGTAGAAAAACGACGGGTTGAAGATCACGGCCAGCCAGTCGGTCGGAATGAAGCGTCCCGCCGCATCGACGCGGAAGCCCTGCGGCGTCTGCATCCACGAATTGACGGCGAGAATCCAGAATGCGCTGATCAGCGTGCCAAGCACCACCACGCAGGTCGCGAGGAAATGCAGGCCCGGCCCGACCCGTTTCAGCCCGAACAGCATGATGCCGAGGAAGCCGGCTTCAAGGAAGAACGCCGTCAGCACCTCGTAGCCCATCAGCGGCCCGACGACGGGCCCCGCCTTGTCGGCAAAAGCGCTCCAGTTGGTGCCGAACTCGTAGGACATGACGACGCCGGACACGACGCCCATGCCGAACACCAGCGCGAACACCTTTACCCAGTACTGGAACAGGTCCTGATAGACCTGCCGCCCGGTGCGCAGCCACAGCCCCTCCAGCACCGCGAGATAGCTGGCCAACCCGATCGAGAAGGCAGGCAGCACGATGTGGAAGGCAACGGTGAATGCGAACTGCGCACGCGCCAGGGTCACGGCTTGGGGCATCGGTCCTCGCAACGGCAAGCCACCGGGTGGGCATATCGTCGCGCCGCGCCGGAATGGAACCCGCGGCGGCCGCACCGGCGCTAGCGTCCGGGCAGCCGCCCGGTTTCGGGCAGCGCCCGGCTGCCTATGGCCTCAGGCGGCGCGCCGGCGGGCGACCCCGGTGATCTCCCGGCGCAGGCTAACGCTGCGCACGCCGACCACCTGGCGCAGATTGCCCTCGACGAGATGAACCATCTCGGCCGGCATCGCCGCCATCGCGATATCGACCTGCATGTCTTCGCCATCCCGGCGCGCCTGCAGGCTGTCGGGCGTCAGGTCGCGTCGGCCGAACGGCACCAGCAGGCGCGGCAGCAGGCCGGGCGCGGCCTCCGCCATCACGGTGAAACGGACGGAGGCGTGCAGACCCACCAGGGTCCAAGGCTCGTGCGGCATGGAAAGGGCTCCGGAAGAAGGGATCAGGGCAGGCGCGCGTCGCGTCCCGGCTGCGTCAGGCAGCCGGGCGGCTAATTCGCGCGTTGCGGATCCGGAGCATCATGGCGGCACATTAGCGGCTCACGGCCCTGCTGACCAGTCCCAATGCGGCACCCGGCCGACCGGGATGTCGCCGGCGCGCAGCACGCCGTCCTTCAGCGCCAGCGGCAATTGCACCTGTGGCGCGCCACCGCCCTCCGGTGTGCTGGCGAGCAGCGTCAGCACTGCGCGGATCGCCTGCGCGGCGGCCGGCCGGATCGCCCCGCCGGCCGCCAGCACGGTCAGCGCCCTCTCATAGCCGACCAGCCGCACCGTGCCGCTGCCGCGCGGCTGCAGTCCCGTGTCGAGGCCGAGCACCCCGCTTCCGGTGACGCCGAGCGGCCCCCAGCCGAGCGCCAGATGCCGTACGCGCAGCACGCCGCCCGATTTCTGCCACGCCGACGCGCGCGTCGCCGGGTCGGGCGAGGGCGGCGGCAACGGCCCGTCCAGCACACCGGCCACGGTCGCGGAGGCAATCCGGCCGCCGAGGGCCGGCTGCGGCGCGGGCGGCGGCGGCAACGCGATCGCCTCGGCCGACAACTCGAAGGTGACGGCCTGCGGCGTCTGCTGCGCCTGCCCGTCCAGCAGCCCGATGCTCATGCCCTCGACCGGCGCGGCAAAGCGCAGGTCCCGCGCCGCCAGTTGCACCGGTGCGGGGCCGGGCAGCGGTACCGCGAGGACGAAGCTCGCGGCCTCGAACGGCGCCTCCGGCTCGCGCGCCAGGCGCAAGCGCTGCTGGCCCGCCAGCCGTATCTCCAGGACATCCGGGGCGAGCGGAGAGAGGTGCAGGACCGCTTGCGCCGCACTCCAGCGCAGGCCGCCGGGAACCACGTCCGGCCCGGCCGACAACGTCATGTCGCGCAGCACCAGATCGGCGGCGAACGGCCAGCCGGCGCGACGGATATCCCCGGTCCGCACGGTCCAGCCCTCGGCCGCGACCTGCTGGGTCCAGGTGTCGAAGCCAGCGCGCAGGCGGCCGACCGTCCAGAACCAGAGCGCGAGGGAGCCACCGCCCAACAGCAGCAGGGCGAGCAGGAGCAGAACGAGGAGCCGGCGCATCGGCGGCTTATAGGCCGGCGGCCGCGACGGCGGAAACAGGGGCCGGCGGCCGACACTTGTCCCAAAGCCGAGAAGATATCGCCGCAGGCGCAACAATTCGCAGATTCGTGAGTGTTTCCTGCAACTTACCATGCCTAACTCGCGCATGGTCACAACCGGCCCGGTGCTCGGCCCACAGAGTTGTCCACAGGTGCGGAGAGCGGTGTGGCGAAGGCATCGGAAAGCTTTGCCAGCAATGCCTCGCGTTTGAGGTCGGCGGGCATCGGCGGCAGCAGGACGAGGCGGATCACGCCCGGTTGCTTGCGGAACGCGCGCCGGCCCCAGTGTTCGCCCGAATTGGTCAGCACCGGGATGACCGGCAGCCGCATCCGACCCGCCAGCGCCGCCACGCCGGGCAGCAGGTCAGCCCGCTGGCCGGGCGGAACGCGCGTGCCCTCGGGAAAGATCACCACCTGGCGATTGCCGGCGAGTGCGCGGTCGGCGTCGCGCAGCAGCGTGCGCAGGGCGCCCGGACCGCCGCGGCGATCGACCCCGATCATGCCGGCGTGGCGCATGATCGTGCCGAACACCGGCACGCGCATCAGCTCCTGCTTGACGACATAGGCGAAGCGCGGCGCGATCAGCACCCAGATCAGCGTGTCGAAGGCCGACTGGTGCATCGAGGCGATCAGCGCCGGGCCCTCGCGCGGCAGGTGTTCCAGGCCCTCGACCTGCCAGGTGATGCCGCAAATCGCCCGCAGCCCCCACACCACCAGCCGCGCCCACAGCCGCGCCATCGCCAGCGCCCCGCGCGCGCCGCGCGGTGCCAGCGGCAGCCAGACGACGCAGAGCACCGCGGTCAGGCCGAAGAACCACAGGTTGAACAGCATCGAGCGCAGCCAGATCATGGCGCCTGCCCTCCGCGCAGCGCCGCGTGCAGGCCGAAGGCGGTCAGCCCGAGTTCGGCGGCAAGGAACTTCACGTATTCACCGGCCAGCAGCCGCCAGGACGCGTCGGCCGCCACCGGCACCGGATGCAGCGCCACCCCGGGCATCGCCCGCGCCAGCTCCGCCAGCGCGCGCGGCATGTGGTAGGAGGCGGTGACGACAAGCAGCGAATGGGCGTCGTTGGCGCGCACCCAGGCGGCGGTCTCGGCGGCGTTGCCGCGCGTCGTCAGCGCCGCCCGCCCCAGCGTCACGCGCGCGCCCAGCGCCGGATCCACCCCGGCGCGCCGCGCCAGCGCGGCAAACTCGGCCGCGCCCCCGACGCCGGAGACCAGCGCGATTCGTGCGCGCCCCTCGGCCAACAGGCGCAACGCCGCCTCCACCCGCCCCGCCCCGCCGGTCAGGGCGACGATGGCATCGGCACGGGCCGGCGGCGGCGGCGGGCGTTCGGCGAGCCGCAGGAACCATGCGAACCCGGCCAGCCACAACAGCGCCAGCACGACGAGCGCCCCGAACAGGCCGCGCCAAGACTGCAGCCGCCGGCTCACGGCAGGCGACGCAGCCAGCGTCGCACCGTCACCTGCGCGGTGACGAAGCCGATGGCGGCGGCGGCGAGCGGCAGGGCCGGCAAGCCGGCCAGCAGAACCGGCGGCAGCGTTGCCGCGCTCGGCGGGCCGGCGAACGGGGCAACCAAGGTCGCCAGCGCCACCAGCACCGGCAGCGCCGCCAAGAGCCCAAGCACCCCGCCCAGCCCCGCCAGGAGGGTGGCGCGGCGCGCGAATCGGACGGCAATGTAGCGGTCGGTGGCGCCCAGGCCGTGCACGATCTCGATGGCGTCGCGCCGTGCCGCCAGCCCGGCGCGCGTGGCCACCGCGACGACGGCGGTGGCCACGCCGGCGACCAGGGCGAGCACCAGCCACGCGCAGGCCTGCAGGCTGCGCGCCAGCAGCGCCAGCCGCCCGACCCAGACGCCGTGGCTTTCCACCAGCGTCCCCGGCGCCGCCGCCGCAAGCCGCGCCCGCAGCGCCGTCAGGTCCGCCCAACCTTGCGTCACATGCGCCGCGATCACCGCCGGCAGCGGCAGCGCCGGATCGCCGGCCGCTCCGCCAAGCCAGGGACGCAGCAGGGAGGCGAGTTCCTCGGCGCTCAACGCCCGCGCTTCGGCGATCCCCGGCGATGCACGCAGTGCCGCCAGCACCGCATCGAGGCGCGTGGCGCCGGCGGCCGGGGCCGGATCGGCCGGCGTCGGCACCTGCACGGTCAGCGCCGCCGCCGCCCCCTCCTGCCAGTGCCGCACCAGTGCCGCAGCCGCCGCCGAACCGGCGAGCGCCAGCCCCGCGAGGAAGGTCATCGCCGCCACCAGCAGCGGCAGCATCCGGTCACCGAGTGCACGTCTGAGGCCAAGATCGTCAAAGCGCGCGTGGCGCAGCCTGGCATGGCGTCGCTCACGCATCGCCCACCAGCCGCCCTTGCTCCAGCACCAGCGACGGGCCGGGATGGCGCGCCACCAGTCCGGCATTGTGCGTGGCCACCACCACGGTCGCGCCCAGCCGGTTCATCTCCTTGAGCAGCAGCATCAGCCGCTCGGCCTGGGCATCATCGAGATTGCCGGTGGGTTCGTCGGCGAGCAGCAGGCTCGGCCGGCCGACCACGGCGCGGGCGATGGCGACACGCTGCTGCTCGCCGCCCGACAGTTCCGCCGGCCGCGCGCCGCTGCGCCGGGCGAGGCCGACCCAGCGCAACATTTCGGTGACATCGGCGCGGATCTGACCCTCCGGCCGGCCGGCAATGCGCAGCGGCAGTGCCACGTTGTCGAATGCCGTGAGATGCGGCAGCAGGCGGAAGTCCTGGAACACCATGCCGATGCGCTGACGCAACGCCGGCAGCTCGGCGCGGGTGGCCGCGCCGATATCGGTGCCGAACACCACCAGCCGCCCGCCGGTGGGCCGCACCGTCAGATGCAGCAGCCGCAGCAGGCTGGTCTTGCCCGCGCCCGACGGGCCACGCAGCCAGCGGAAACCGCCTTCTTCGATTCTGAAGGCGAGGTCACGCAGGGCCTCCGGCCCACGCCGCCGACCGACCTGGTAGTGCAGTGCCACGCCGTCGAGTCGCACCATCGCCGTCCCGCCCTCCTCCGCCGAGCGTTCTGCCACCGCCGCCCCGCGCTGCGAATAGCGCGGTTGCACGCCGGGCGGCTGTTGCAAGGCAGGGACGGCTCGCGCAGGATCATCGTATGCGCATTGTTTGTCCGAATTGTCAGGCCACCTACGAGGTGCCGGACTCGCTGCTCGCCGGGGGCAAGGCCGTGCGCTGCGCGCGCTGCGGCACCGAATGGGCCCCGCTGTCCCCCGCCGCCGCGCCGCCCCCGCCGGTGCCGCCCGAGCGGCCGGAACCGCCGCCCACGGTGGCACCGACCGACCATCCGCGCGTCGAACCGAGGTTGTCGGGCTACCGGCCGCGCAACGTCGATTCGGCCGACGACGCACGCCTGCCGCCGCGCGACGACGAGATCGATCTGGCACCGCGACGTGGTGGCGCGCTGCTGGGCTGGCTGGTCAGCCTGGCGATCCTGGCGCTGCTGATCTGGGCCGCCTTCGCCTTCCGCAGCAACGTGATGGGCGCCTGGCCGCCGAGCGCGCGGCTTTATGCCATGCTCGGGTTGCGCTAGCCCGCTCGCCCGCGGTCACGCCGGTGTCCTTGCTCGGGTCGCCGCCTGATGGGCGGCGATGCCGGCGATCTCGACGATCTGGCTGACCGAGGCGTCCATCGGCACCAGTTGCGCCGCGTGAGTCAGCCCGATGATGAGCGGCCCGATCGAGCTGCCCCCACCCAGCCGCGGCGCCAGGCGCGACGTGATGTGCGCTGAATGCAGTCCCGGCATCACCAGCACGTTGGCCGGCCCGGTCAGGCGGCAGAACGGATACAGCGCGCGGTACGACGGATCGAGCGCCACGTCGGGACTCATCTCCCCGTCATATTCGAAATCGACGCCGCGCGAATCGAGTACCGCGACCGCCTCGCGGATGGTGTTGGCGGTCAGGTGCATCGGATTGCCGAAGGTCGAGTGCGACAGCAGCGCGATTCGCGGCTCGTGCCCCAGTTCGCGCGCCGCCGCCGCGGCACCGCAGCAGATGTCGGCAAGCTGCCTCGCGTCGGGACGGAAATGCATCAGCGTGTCGGCGATGAAGCGCGTGGTGCCGCGCGCGCCGATCATCAGCGTCAGCCCGAAGGCAATGCCGCCCGGCGCCGGATCGATCGCGAGTCCGATCTCGTCGAGGCACACCGAGGCGGCGCGCGTGAGTCCCGTGACCATTGCATCGGCATCGCCGGTCGCCACCATCGTCGCGGCGAACACGTTGCGATCCTGGTTGATCATGCGCTGGCAGTCGCGGAACAGAAAGCCGCGCCGCTGCATACGAGCATACAGAAAGTCGGTGTATTTCTGGTTGTTGTGCGACAGCCGCGCGTTGTGGATTTCCAGCCCCTCGGCATGGCCGAGCCCGAGCCGCGCCATGGTCGCGCGCACCCGTTCCTCGCGCCCGATCAGCACCGGCATCCCATAGCCGGCGTTGCGGAACGCCACCGCCGCGCGCACCATTTTTTCTTCTTCGCCCTCGGCGAACACGACGCGCTTGGGATTGGCGCGCACGCTTTCCATGATCGCATCGAGTGCGTTCGCCGTCGGATCGAGCCGGCCGGAGAGTTCGCGCGCATATTTGCGCAGATCGGCGATCGGCCGGCGCGCCACGCCGCTGTCCATCGCGGCCTTCGCCACCGCCGGGGGCACCCGCGAGATCAGACGCGGATCGAAGGCGTTGGGAATGATGTAGTCGGGACCGAATTGCAGCCGGCTGCCGGCGCCCGCGGTGCTGACCTCGTCGGGAACGTCCTCGCGCGCGAGTTGCGCCAGCGCCTCGGCGGCGGCGATCTTCATCGCCTCGTTGATGGTGCGCGCGCGCACGTCCAGCGCGCCGCGGAAGATGTAGGGGAAGCCGAGGACGTTGTTGACCTGGTTGGGATAGTCGCTGCGGCCGGTGGCGATGATGGCGCGCGGGCTGGCGGCGCGCGCCTCCTCCGGCGTGATCTCGGGATCGGGATTGGCCATGGCGAAGATGATCGGCCGCTCGGCCATCCGGCGCACCATGTCCGCCGTCAGCGCGCCCTTGGCGGAGAGGCCGAAGAACGCATCCACTCCCTCGATCGCCTCGGCCAGCGTGCGCGCGGACGTCTCGACCGCGTGCGCGCTCTTCCACTGGTTCATGCCCTCGCTGCGGCCCTGGTACACGACGCCCTTGGTGTCGCAGAGGATGACGTTTTGATGCGGCGTGCCCATTGCCTTGAGCAGCTCGACGCACGCGATGGCGGCGGCGCCGGCACCGTTGACGACGAGGCGCATGGACCGCAGCTCGCGCCCGGTGAGCAGGCAGGCGTTCATCAGCCCGGCGGCGGCGACGATCGCGGTGCCGTGCTGGTCGTCGTGGAAAACCGGCACGTCCATCAGTTCGCGCAGCCGGTCCTCGATGATGAAGCACTCCGGCGCCTTGATGTCCTCCAGATTGATGCCGCCGAAGCTGGGGCCGAGATAGCGCACGCATTCGATGAACTGGTTCACGTCCTCGGTGCCGATGCACAGGTCGATGCCGTCCACGTCGGCGAACCGCTTGAATAGCGCGACCTTGCCCTCCATCACCGGCTTGGAGGCGAGCGCGCCGAGATTGCCGAGGCCGAGCACCGCAGTGCCGTTCGACACCACCGCGACCATGTTGCCCTTGGCCGTGTAGTCATAGACCAGCGTCGGGTCGCGATGGATTTCCAGGCACGGCTCGGCGACCCCCGGCGAGTAGGCGAGCGAGAGGTCGCGCGCGGTCAGCAGCGGCTTGGTGATGCGGATCTCCAGCTTGCCGGGCCGGCCGGCCGCGTGCAGCGCCAGCGCCTCCTGGGTCGAAATGCGGGCAGTGCGAGGATCGCTGGTGCCATCGGCCATGCGTTCCCTCCCTTTCCGTGTTCTTGAGCGTTTCCCGGCCATCGTGACGCAGCGGGGCCATCCGCGACAAGGGCAACGCTTCGCACCGGCGATGACGGCGGCTAAAGCTGCGCCATGACCCCTCGCCAGCCGGCGCCGGACGCAACGGGTGCCACACCCGCGATGGCGCAATGGTTCGCCGCCAAGCAGGCGCATCCCGATGCGCTCGTGTTCTTCCGCATGGGCGACTTCTATGAGTTGTTCTTCAGCGATGCCGAGGCCGCCGCCGCCGCGCTGGACATCCAGCTGACCGCCCGCGGCGAGCACGCCGGCCAGCCGATCGCCATGTGCGGCGTGCCGGTTCATGCGGCCGACGCCTATCTGCTGCGCCTGATACGCAAGGGGTTCCGCGTCGCCATCGCCGAGCAGATGGAGGACCCGAAGACGCGGACGGGCAAAACGCCGATCCGGCGCGAGGTCGTGCGCCTCGTCACCCCCGGCACGCTGACCGAGGAGGCGCTGCTGGAGGCCGGGCGGCCCAACCTGCTGCTGGCGCTGGCGACGGGCGGCGCGCAGCTCGGCGCCGCCTGGATCGACATCTCCACCGGCCTGTTCGAAACCGCGCAGCTCCCGCCCGCCGCGCTGCCCGCGCTGCTCGGCCGGCTCGACCCCGCCGAGGTGCTGGCCCCGGCGGCGACGCCGCTCGGCGAGTGGGAACGACGGCGCGGTCCCGCCCCGATGGCCCCGACATCGGCCAGCGCGCGGCGGATGCTGGCCGAGGCGTATGCGGTCGCGAGCCTTGAAGCGTTCGGCACGTTCGGTGAGGCGGAGGCGACGGCGGCGGCAATCGCACTCGACTACGTGCGCGCGACGCAGGCCGGCAGGTTGCCGCATCTGGCGCGTCCGGCGCCGCAGGGCATCGCCGGGCGGATGGAAATGGACGCTGCCACCCGCGCCAGCCTGGAAATCACCCGCGCGCGCGACGGCGGCACCACGCACACACTGCTCGCCGCCGTCGATCGCACGCTGACGGCGGCCGGCGCGCGGCTGCTCGCCGAGTGGCTGGCCGCCCCGCTGGCCGATCCGGCAGCGATCGCGGCACGGCAGGACGGCTGGGGCTGGCTGCTCACGGATGCCGTCGCGGCGCAGCGTGTGCGGGCGGCACTGCGGGGCTCCGGCGATCTGGCGCGCGCGCTGGCGCGCCTCTCGCTTGGCCGGGGGGGACCGCGCGATCTCGCGGCGATCCGGCAGGCGCTCGATGCCGCGACGGCCTGCGCGGCGGCGCTGGAGGGCGTGCTGCCTCCGTTCCTCGCCGAGGCGGCGGCCGCGCTCGATCCGGCGCCGGCGTTGCGTGGCGTGCTTGCCGCGGCGCTGGTCGAGCCGGCGCCGCTGCGGCCGGAGGAGGGTGCCATTGCATCGGGGTTCGACGCCGAACTCGACGCCGAGCGGCGGCTGCGCGACGACAGCCGGCGCGTCATCGCCACCCTGCAACTCGATTGCGCGCAGAAATACGGCGTCGCCAGCCTGAAGATCCGCCACCACCAGCAACTCGGCTACGTCATCGAGGCACCGGGCGCGGCGGTGGAAAAGCTGCGCGCCCTGCCGGAACTGACGCTGCGGCAGGCGATGGCGAACGGCGCACGCTTCACCACGCCCGAACTGGCCGAACTGGACCGCCGCATCGCCGAGGCCGCTGAGCGCGCGGCGGCGCGGGAGCGGGCGGTGTTCGCGGCACTGTGTACACAGACCCTGCAACGCGCGGAGGCGCTGGCAGCCTGTGCGGCGGCACTGGCGGCGCTGGACGTGGCGCAGAGCTGCGCGCGGCTCGCCGAGCCGGGCCGCTGGTGCCGGCCGAAGGTGACAGAGGATTCACAGTTCTGCATCGTCGCGGGACGACACCCGGTGGTAGAGGCGGCACTGGCGGGCAGCGCCACCTTCGTCCCCAATGACTGCGCGCTGCCCCCGGAGGGGCGCGTCCTGCTGCTCACCGGCCCGAACATGGCCGGGAAATCGACCTTCCTGCGCCAGAACGCGCTGATCGCGGTGCTGGCGCAGGGGGGACTGCCGGTGCCGGCCGAGCGGGCCGACCTCGGTGTCGTGGACCGTCTGTTTTCCCGCGTCGGCGCCGCCGACGACCTGGCGCGCGGACGCAGCACGTTCATGGTGGAGATGACCGAGACCGCCGCCATTCTGCACCAGGCCGGCCCGCGCAGCCTGGTGGTCGTGGACGAGATCGGCCGGGGCACCGCGACGCTGGACGGGCTGGCGATCGCCTGGGCAGTCCTGGAAGCGTTGCACAGCACCGTGCGCTGCCGTGTCATTTTTGCCACGCATTTCCACGAACTCGCCCGGCTGACCGGCGAGTTGCCGCATCTGGCGCCGCACGCGATGCGGGTGAAGGAATGGCGCGGCGATGTCGTCTTCCTCCACGAGGTCGCGGCCGGCGCCGCCGGGCGCAGTTTCGGCGTCCAGGTCGCGCGGCTGGCCGGCGTGCCGGCGGCGGTGGTCAGGCGCGCCGCGGGTCTGCTCGCGGCGCTGGAGGCACGGGCGGGCCGGCTGACCGATGCCGCCGCGCTGCCGCTGTTCGCCGCCGCCGCGCAGCCACCCGCGGAAACGCCCGACCCGGTCGATCCGTTGCGTGAGGCGATCGATGCCATCGAGCCGGACCGGCTCAGCCCGCGCGAAGCCTTGCAGGAACTCTACCGGCTGAAGGAGTTGGCCGCTGTTGCAGTGCGAGAGAGCGGGTTAACATCCGGGATATGACGCTGCCGACGCCCTTCCCCTCCGATCCGCACGACGCGGCTGCGCTGCTGGCGCAGTCGCTGGCGGCACTCGCCCCACCTGGCACGCCGGCACCGCGCGAGTCCGCGCTGGCGCTGTTCCGCCGTCACCTCGCCCGCATCCAGGGCCATGTCCGCGATACATTCGAGGAAGGCAACCTGCCCGGGCTGAAAGCGGCGCGGCTGCTGGCGTCGCTGACGGACGGCCTGATCGGCACGCTCTACGACTACACGCTGACGCTGCATGGGGAGGCAGCGGCCGGGCGGCTGGTGGTGGCGGCCACCGGCGGTTACGGCCGCGGCGTGCTGGCGCCGTTCAGCGACATCGACCTGCTGTTCCTGACCCCAGAGGCGCCGGCCGAGACGACGCTCAAGGCGGTCGAGTTCATGCTGTATTTCCTGTGGGACCTGGGGCTGAAGGTCGGACACGCCACGCGCTCGGTCGGCGACTGCCTGACCGAGGCCAATGGCGACGCGACCGTGCGCACCTCGATGCTCGATGCCCGTCCGGTCGCCGGTGACGCCGCGCTGTTCGCCGACTTCGCGGGGGCGTTCCGCGACGCCTGCCGGGAAGCCGGCGCTGCAGGCTACATCGCAGCCAAGCGCGCCGAGCGTGCGGCGCGCCATCGCCGTTATGGCGACAGCCCGTTCGTGGTCGAGCCGAACATCAAGGAGGGCCGCGGCGGTCTGCGCGACCTGCAGACGCTGTACTGGATGTCGCGCTACGTGTTCGGCATCAGGACGATCTTCGACCTGGTGCAGACCGAGGGTCCGGCGGCCGGCATCATCACGCTCACCGAGGCGCGGCTGGCGACCCGGTCCTGGGACTTCCTGTGGACGCTGCGCTTTCATCTGCATTACGTCACCGGCCGCGCCGAGGAGAGGCTGACCTTCGACCTGCAACCGGTGGTCGGCGCGCGGATGGGCTACACGCGCCACGGGCGCCAGGACGGCGTCGAGCGATTCATGCGCCACTATTTCCTGACCGCGCGCGAGGTGACGCGGCTGACGCATGTGTTGGAACCGGCACTGGTACGCGCGGCCCTCGGCCCGCCGGCCCTGGCACCGGCCACCGACGCGGCGCTGGCGGCAGCGGGATTCGTGCTCGCCGACGGCAAGCTGATGTGGACGCGCAGCCGCGATTTCCGCGATGAGCCGATCCTGATGCTGCGCATCCTGCAGATCGCGCGCGACCGTGACCTGCAACTGCATCCGCTGGCAATGCGTGCGCTGATCCGCAACGAGCGCCGCGCGGTGCAACTGCGCGGCAACAAGGAAGCATCCGCGCTGTTCCTCGACCTGCTGTGCGGGCGCGAAAGCGAGCGGCACCGCGCGGACTCCGCGCACTGGCTCGCGATCATGAACGAAACCGGGTTCCTCGGACGTTTCCTGCCGGACTGGGCGCGCATCGTCGGACAGATGCAGTTCGACACGTACCACGTGTTCACCGTCGATGAACACACGATCGAGGCGATCCGCGTGCTCAACATGCTGGAGCGCGGCGAATTGCAGGATATCGCGCCGGTCGCGTCCGGCCTGACCGACCAGTTGCAATCGCGGCGCGCGCTGTATCTGGCGCTGCTGCTCCACGACATCGCCAAGGGGCGCGGCGGCGACCATTCCGAACTCGGCGCCGAACTGGCCCTCGAAGTCGGTCCGGCTCTCGGCCTGTCGGCGGAGGAGACCGAGACGGTGTCGTGGCTGGTGCTGCACCATCTGCTGCTCAGCCAGACCGCGTTCAAGCGCGACATCGACGATCCCAAGACCATCCTCGACCTCGCCGACACCATCCAGTCGCCGGAGCGGCTGCGCCTGCTGCTGGTCCTGACGGTCGCCGACATGCGCGCGGTGTCCAGCAAGGTCTGGAACGGCTGGAAAGCGACGCTTCTGCGCGAACTCTACGCGCGTGTTGCCGAGGTGCTGGAGGGCGCGCTGTCCACCACCGAGCGTGACGTGCGCGTGCAGCGCGCCAAGCAGGCGGCGGCGATGCTGCTCGACGAATGGCCGCCGGAAGCGGTCGAGAAGTTCCATGGCCTCGGCTATGCCGGCTATTGGCTGTCCTTCGACCCTGAGACGCATGTGCGCCACGCGCGCATGATCCGCGACGCGGATGCGCGCGGCGCGCCGCTGACGGTCGAGACGCAGCCGCTGCCGGCGCGCGCGGTGACGGAGGTGACGGTGTACGCCGCCGACCACGCCGGGCTGTTCAGCCGCATCGCCGGCGCACTCGCTGTCGCCGGCGCCTCCATCGTCGATGCGCGCATCCACACGCTGACCAACGGCATGGCGCTGGACACGTTCTGGATCCAGGACGCCGCCGGCGGCGCCTTCGACCAGCCGCACCGCCTCGCACGCCTCTATGTGCTGATCGAGCAGGCGCTGTCGGGCCGGCTGCGTCTGTCGCAGGAAATCCGCAAGCTCGGCCGTGCTCTGCTCGGGCGACGGATGCGCGCGATCCACGTGCCGCCACGCGTGGTGATCGACAACCGCGCGTCCAACACCCACACCGTGCTGGAAGTAAACGGCCGCGACCGACCCGGCCTGCTGCACGACGTGACGGCGGCGATCAGCGACCAGGGGCTGCAGATCGCCTCGGCGCACGTCACCACCTACGGCGTGCGCGCCGTCGATGTGTTCTATGTCAAGGACGTGTTCGGCCTGAAGATCGAGAACGAACGCAAGCTCGCGCAATTGCGCGAGGCACTGCTGGCCGCGCTCGCCAGCCCCGACGACGCGACGCCGGCGCCGGTGCCGGCCCCGGCGCGCCGCCGTCCGCGCGCCGACGCCGCCTGATGCGCCGTGCCGCGCGCGGCGACCCGTTGAAGTCGCGCCGGCGGCGGGCCACCTGAGCGCCATGGCCTCATTCGAAATGCGCTGGCCGCCACGCTCCCGCCGGGTGATCGACATGACGCCCGAGGGTGAATTCGTGCCGCCGCCCAAGGTGCCGTTCACCACGCGCCTGCTGGGCATCGCCATCCTGGTCGCGGTGATCGCGGGCGCCATCGCGCTGGCGTCACTGGCGCTGTGGATCGCGCTGACGCTGATCCCGATCGCGCTTGCCGCCGCCCTGGTCGCCTATGTCGTGCTGCGCTGGCAGGCCTGGCGCGCCGGCCATAACGCAGCCGGGCGCAACTCAGTCGGCGGCCAGCGCGACGTCTTCCGGCCGTAGGCCGCAGGCTTCCGCCATCAGCGTGTAGGAGCGCCGGCGCGCCGCCGGATCGTGCGCGGTGCTGAGCACCGCGACCTCCTGCACGCCAAGTTCATCGGCCAGACGATGCAACTGCGCCGCCACCTGCGCGCCGGTGCCGACGATTGCGCGGGCGCGCAGCTTGTCGGCCCGCGCCCGCTCGGTCTCCGTCCACGGGTGCGCGGCGGCTTCCTCGGGCGAGGGCATCGCCACGAACGTCCCGCGGTCGCGATAGAGCCGCCACAGCGCGCGCGAGGAATACAGACGCTCGGCTTCCTCCGGCGTATCGGCCGCGACTGCCCAGACGCAGACCGACGCATGAGGCGACGGCCAGCGCGTGCTCGGGCGGAAGCTGTCGCGATAGAGGGAAATCGCCTCGGCAGCACCCTTGCCGTCGGTGATGAAGTGCGCGAAGCAGTACGGCAGCCCGAAATGCGCCGCCACCTGCGCGCCGTAGTCGCTGCTGCCGAGAATCCACGCCTCCGGCACGGTCGGCCCGGCGGGCTGGGCGCGGATGTCGCGGAACGGGTGGCGTTCCACCAGCGCCTCGCCCGCCACCCAGGCCAGCAGATCGCGCACGAGCGCGGGAAAATGCTCGGCGGCGACGGCGGCATTCGGATTCAGCGCGTGCGCCGTCAGTCCATCGGAACCAGGCGCGCGGCCCAGACCCATATCGATCCGGCCCGGCGCGATCGCTTCCAGCACGCGGAACTGCTCGGCCACCTTCAGCGCCGAGTAGTGCGGCAGCATGATCCCCGCGCTGCCGACACGGATGCGCCGCGTCGTGGCCGCGATCGCCGCCATCAGCACCTCTGGCGCGGCCCCCGCGACGGCGTCCGAATTGTGGTGCTCGGCGAGCCAGTAGCGCGCGTAACCGAGTGCCTCGCAGTGCCGGGCCAGTTCCAGCGTCTCGCGGATCGACTCGGCCGGCGCGCGGCCAGCAACGATGGTCGATTGGTCCAGGACCGAAAGCCGCATCGCCTGCTCCGTTCATCGGCCGCGGCATGAGCGCCGCCTCGGCCGCGATGTGGCGTGCAGGTCGGGACGCCGCAAGCAGAGGCCGCGGCCTTGGCTCCAAGGATCGGGCAGAACGCGCCGGGCGCGGCTGACGCGTCAGTTGCCGCTCTGGCCGCCGCCCGCGCCGTTCGGGGATGGCGCAAATTCGTGACCCATCTCTCCCGCCCCGCCAGGGCCGGACCGGAAGGTGGTGCCGCCATTGCCGGGGATCGCTTGCTTCGGGGCCGGGCCGGCGGTCGCCTTTTCTTCCGTGCGTGGCGCGAATTCATGGCCCATCTCTCCGGCGCCGCCGGGGCCGGACCGGAATGTCGTGCCGCCATTGCCGGGAATGGACTGCTCCGGGGCCGGGCCGGCCGTGGCCTTTTCTTGCGCGTGCGGAGCGTATTCTTTGCCCATTTCTCCGGCGCCGCCGGGGCCTGCGCTCCAGGTGTTGCCGGTGCTGCCGCCGGCCGCCTGCGCCAGCGCGAGGGAGGGGGCCACGAAAAGGCAGCCGGCGAGGACCGTCGCTTTCATGCCGTCATGCTCCTGCAAGGGTGTTGTTGTCGCGTCCGGTTGCAACGCACCAAATCTGTCAGGGAATCCTGTAATGAATAATGGCGCATCCGGGCCGCCGGGCCAACGGTCGCAGTGAGCGCAGTTCGAGTTGTCAAAATAAGTGCATGAAATATTCATGATCTCCGGCCCGCCCGATCCTGACGTTCCGGTGCAGTGGCTTGCCAGGGCGGCGGGCGCGCGCGACACTGCCGGCATGACCGGAACACATCCGCACGCGACCGACTGGCGGCTCGACGGCGTGCGCGTCATCCGCGGCGACCAGCTTGATCCCAACACCGCGCAGACGCCGGGCATGGAGCGGGCCGCGGCGATCAATGCCGCCCGCGTCGGCGCGCAGAAGATCTGGGCCGGCACGGTACGCATCCACCCCGACGCCAAGACCGGCGCGCATCATCACGGCGCGTTGGAGAGCGTGATCTACGTGGTGCGCGGCCGCGCCCGCATGCGCTGGGGCGAGCGGCTGGAATTCGTCGCCGAGGCGGGACCGGGCGACTTCATCTACGTGCCGCCCTACGTGCCGCACCAGGAGATCAACGCCAGCCCCGACGAGGCGCTGGAATGCGTGCTGGTGCGCAGCGACAACGAGGCGGTGGTGGTGAACCTGGACATCACCCCGGTCGAGAAGCCCGAGGCGGTGCACTGGGTCGATCCGATCCACCGGGCGCCATAATCACGGCACTTGCGCCGGCGCGCGGCATTGGGCACTCCCTGCCCATGCCCCGCCCGCCCGCGCCGCGATGACCGATACCGAGGCCGCCGCCTTCGCCCCGCTCACCACCGAGCGGCTGACGCTGCGGCCCTATCGGCCGGACGATGCCGCCGAACTGCATCGCCTCATCAATGACTGGGAGGTCTGCCGCACGCTTGCCGCCGTGCCCTTCCCCTATCCGCGCGCGCTGGCCGATGACTGGATCGCCTCCTCAGCCCGCTCGCTCGCCGAGGGCAGCGCCTACCACCTTGCCATCACTGGCAAGGAAGGCGAACGCGAAGTGATCGTCGGCGGCGTTGGGTTGCGGATCGACCCTGCCGCGCGGCGCGGTCATCTCGGCTACTGGGTCGGGCGGCGGTTCTGGGGCCACGGTGTCGCGACCGAGGCGGCCGGGCGGCTGGCGCGCTGGGCGCTGGCCAATCTCGACCTGGAGACGATCGACGCCAACGTGGCGACCGACAACGCCGCCTCCGTCGCGGTCCTGCGCCGCATCGGGCTGAAACACGTCGGCCAGGGGCGCGAGCAGTTCCTGGCCCGCGGCGCCGAGCAGCCGGTGCTGCGCTTCGCGGCGACGCGGGAGGATCTGTTCGGCACGCCCGACGCCGGCCCCACCGAGGCCGGCTTGGCCAGGCCGCTGCTGCTGGTCGCCGCCTGCGCGTTGATCGACACCGACGGCCGCGTGCTGCTGACCCGCCGGCCGGAGGGCAAGAAGCTGGCCGGCTTGTGGGAATTCCCCGGCGGCAAGCTCGATCCGGGCGAAACGCCGGAGGCGGCGCTGATCCGCGAACTGCACGAGGAACTCGGCATCGAGGTCGCCAATAGTTGCCTCGCCCCCTTCGCCTTCGCGTCCCACCCCTACCCGACGTTTCATCTGCTGATGCCGCTCTATTTGTGCCGGCGCTGGCGCGGCACGCCGCAGTCGCGCGAAGGGCAGGCGCTCGTCTGGGTGCGGCCGGAGAAGCTCGCCGAATATCCGATGCCGCCCGCCGACCGGCCGCTGGTGCCGCTGCTGCGCGACTTCCTGTAGGAACCGCCCCATGTCCGACGCGCCCAACCCGACCGCCGCCCTGATCGTCATCGGCAACGAGGTGCTCTCGGGCCGCACCCAGGACGCCAATCTGCGCTACCTCGCGACGCGGCTCGGCGAGATCGGCATGCCGCTGCGCGAGGCCCGCGTGATCCCCGACGTGGCGGAGGTGATCGTGGCGACGGTGAACGAGTTGCGCGCTCGCTTCGATCACGTCTTCACCACCGGCGGCATCGGCCCCACCCATGACGACATCACCAGCGAATGCGTGGCCGCCGCCTTCGGCGTGCCCTGGGAGCCGCATCCCGAGGCCTGGGCGAAGATGGCGGCGTCCTATCAGCCTGGCGACTTCAACGCCGCCCGGCAGCGCATGGCAACCATGCCGCGCGGCGCCAGCCTCATCGAGACCACGGTGACGATCGCCCCCGGCTTCTCGATCGGCAACGTGCACGTCATGGCCGGCGTGCCGCGGGTGATGCAGGCACAGTTCGAGAGCCTCGCGCCCCGCCTGCCGCGCGGGCGCCCGATCGTCGCGCGCGCCGTGCATGCGGCGCGACTGCCGGAGGGGCGCATCGCCGAGGGGCTGACGGCGATCCAGGCGCGCTTCCCCACGCTCGACATCGGCAGCTACCCCTATTACCGCGAGGGCGGCGGCGGGGTCGCGATCGTCGCCAAGGGCACCGACGCGGAGGTGGCCGAGCGGGCGATCGCCGAGGTGACGGCGCTGATGACCGCGCTCGGCGCGCTGCCGGTGGCCGGCGAGCCGCCGCCGGCCTGACCGCGGGTTGCGCCGGGGCCGCCGCCGCGCCACATCCTTTCCATGACCGAGAACAAGCCCGCGCCGGCCCCCGCGCCGGCCGAACCGCCCAAGCCGGACGCGCCCGCCGCGAAGCAGCCTGTCGAGATCGGTGGGCCGACCGGGCCGGAACCGACCCGCTACGGCGACTGGGAGCGCAAGGGACGCTGCATCGACTTCTGAGCGGCTTGCGCGATGGGCGCGGCCGGGGCTAGGTGCGCCGGAATTTCCGCGTCTCGCGCAAGGATGCCGCCCGATGCCCGTCAAGGACGTGAAGAAGGTCGTGCTCGCCTATTCCGGCGGCCTCGATACCAGCGTGATCCTGCGCTGGCTGCAAAGCGAGTATCGCTGCGAGGTTGTCACCTTCACCGCCGATCTCGGCCAGGGCGAGGAATTGGAGCCGGCGCGTCGCAAGGCGGAGATGTTCGGCGTCAAGGAGATCTTCGTCGAGGACCTGCGCGAACAGTTCGTCCGCGACTTCGTCTTTCCGATGTTCCGCGCCAATGCGGTGTACGAGGGCCAGTACCTGCTCGGCACCTCGATCGCCCGCCCGCTGATCGCGCAGCGCCAGATCGAGATCGCCGAGGCGGTTGGCGCCGATGCGGTGGCGCACGGCGCGACCGGCAAGGGCAATGATCAGGTGCGCTTCGAGCTGAGCTATTACGCGCTCAAGCCCGACATCAAGATCATCGCACCCTGGCGGGAATGGCAGCTCACCAGCCGCACGAAGCTGCTGGAATTCGCCGAGGCACACCAGATCCCGATCGCCCGCGACAAGCGCGGCGAGGCGCCGTTTTCCGTCGATGCCAACCTGCTGCACTCCTCATCCGAGGGGAAGATTCTCGAAGACCCGGCGATCGAGCCGGACGAGATCGTCTATCAGCGCACCATCCGGCCGGAGGACGCGCCGGACCGCGCGAGCGTGATCGCGATCGACTTCGCGCACGGCGACCCGGTGGCGATCGACGGTGAGACGCTGTCGCCGGCTTCGCTGCTCACCAAGCTCAACGCGCTGGGGAAAGCAAACGGCATCGGCCGGCTCGATCTGGTGGAGAACCGCTTCGTCGGCATGAAGTCGCGCGGCGTGTATGAGACCCCCGGCGGCACCATCCTGCTCGCGGCGCATCGCGGCATCGAAAGCATCACGCTGGATCGCGAGGCGGCGCATCTGAAGGACCAGCTTATGCCGCGCTATGCGGAGCTGATCTACTACGGCTTCTGGTTCAGCCCGGAGCGGCGGATGCTGCAGGCGGCGATCGACGAGAGCCAGAAATCGGTGACGGGCCGCGTGCGGCTGAAGCTGTACAAGGGCAATGTCGGCGTGATCGGCCGCGAGAGCCCGAACAGCCTGTATTCGATGAAGCACGTCACGTTCGAGGACGACCAGGGCGCCTACGATCAGGTCGATGCGCAGGGCTTCATCAAACTGAACGCGTTGCGGCTGCGGCTGGGCGCGATGGCCGGACGACGGGGGGGAAGCCTGTAACGATGACGATGTCGATGTATGCGGCCTCGGTGCCGCTGTTCCGCCACCGGCTCGGCGCGCTCGCCGCGGTCATGGCGAAGGGTGCGGCGTTCGCGCAGGAGCGGGGCATCGACCCGGCGAGCCTGCTTGAAACCCGACTGGCGCCGGACATGTTCCCGCTCACCAAGCAGGTGCAGATCGCGAGCGATCAGGCCAAGGGCGGCGCTGCCCGTCTGGCCGGCATCGAGGCACCGAAATTCGCTGATAACGAGAGCAGCTTCGCCGAACTCGATCAGCGCATCGCGCGCACGGTGACGTTCCTCGACACGATCGTGCCCGAGCGCATCGACGGCAGCGAGACGCGCGAGATCGTGCTGACCTTTCCACAGCGCGAATTACGCTTCACCGGCCAGCAGTACCTGATCGGCTATGTGATCCCCAACGTGCTGTTCCACTGCACGGCCGCCTATGCCATCCTGCGTCATGCTGGCGTGCCGTTGGGCAAGGCGGACTTCATCGGGACGCCCTGAGCGCCGGCGTCATTCCTCCACCTGTCCCAGGAAAAGGCTTGCGCCATGCCCGATTTCGTCATTCCTCCGCCCGCGCAGGCCGCCGTGCCGGTGATTGGAGGTGGCCTGTTTCCGGTCCGACGCATCTTCTGCGTCGGCCGCAACTACGCCGAGCACGCGCGCGAAATGGGCGGCAATCCGGAGCGCGAGGCGCCGTTCTTCTTCACCAAGCCGGCCGATGCCGTGGTGACGGGCGGCGCCGACACGCCCTATCCGCCGGCGACGCAGAGCCTGCATCACGAGATGGAACTGGTGGTGGCGATCGGCATCGGCGGCGCCGACATCGCCGAGTCCAACGAGCTGTCCCATGTCTGGGGC
>JAKADX010000085.1 GCA_021818505.1 Pseudomonadota bacterium | reverse complement strand
GGCGCGCATCGCGTCCGGCGCGGTCGAGCCGCAGTCGCGGTTGATGTTGAACCCGTCGGGCGCGACGCCGAGCGGGATCACGTCGGCGCCGAGTTCCCACAGCACCGTGGGAGCGACGCGATAGGCCGCACCGTTGGCGCAATCCACCACGATGCGCAGCCCATCCAGCCGCAGCCCGCGCGGGAATGACCCCTTTGCCGCCTCGATGTAGCGCCCGGCGGCATCCTCCAGCCGCGATGCGCGGCCGAGCCGGTGCGGCTGCGCCAGCCGCGGTCCGAGATCGGTGGCCATCGCGGCTTCGATCTCCGCCTCGGTCTCGTCGGACAGCTTGAAGCCGTCCGGCCCGAACAGCTTGATGCCGTTGTCCTGATAGGGATTGTGACTGGCCGAGAGCATGACGCCGAGATCGGCGCGCAGGCTGCGCGTCAGCATGGCGATGGCCGGCGTCGGCAGGGGACCCACCAGCACCACGTCCATGCCCGCGCCGATGAAGCCCGCGGTCAGCGCCGGCTCCAGCATATAGCCGGAAAGCCGCGTGTCCTTGCCGATCACCACGCGATGGCGGTGCGCGCCGCGGGTGAACGCCAGGCCGGCAGCCTGGCCGAGCCTGAGCGCGGTCTCGGCGGTCATCGGGTCGGTGTTGGCGGTGCCGCGGATGCCGTCGGTGCCGAACAGGCGTCGCTTGGAGGTCATGCAGGGGTATCCGACTCAATTTGCTTGTGATGAGTGAGCCAATGCGTCGTCACAATGCCAGTTAAATACGTGCTATCCGCCCAGGTCCAATGCTCGCTCCGCGGCCCGCGCTGACAAATCCGGCGGGAGTTCGGACGATCCGGTGGCACGACGCAGGGTCCGACGACGGTGCTCCGCCCAAGACTGACGGGCGGATGTGTCCTCCTGGTCCCGGATCGAATTCAGCTTCGATACTGCGCAATTACCATGAACATGGGATGCGCCCGGCGCGCGCCGCTCGGCACCCTCGCGATCGTGCATTGCGTGCGATGCGGCGGAGGTCAGTCAGCCATGTTGACCACTCTCGTGCTTCTCGCCTGCCTACACGGGGAGGCCGCGCAATGTCGCGAGTTCCCGGCGCCCCTTCCGCCGGACGTGGGGTTTCTGGCCTGCGCGGTCCTCGGCCAGCGGATCGCCGTGGCCTGGCTCGCGGAACATCCGGCGTTCAGCATTAAGCGCATCCTCTGCCGCTACGGTCCGCCGCAGCACCCGGCCTGAGAGGGCGGGGGTCAGCCGGAAGCCGCGCCGGTCATGCCTTGCCACACCCGCACCGCCTGCACCGTCTCGGCCACGTCATGCACGCGCAGCACGCTCGCGCCACCAAGCAGGCCGAGGAGCGCGGCAGCGAGCGACCCCGGCAGCCGGCGGCGCGGCTCGATCTCGCCGCTCTGCCGGCCGATGACGCTCTTGCGTGACAGGCCGATCAGCACCCGGCAGCCGAGATTGAGCAGCACCGGCATCCGGGCCAGCAGCGCCTCGTTGTCACCACGTCCCTTGGCGAAGCCGAAGCCGGGGTCGAGCGCGATCGCCTCGCGCCGCACGCCGGCCCGCTCCGCCACGGCGAGGCGCGCCGCCAGTTCCCGCGTCACGTCCCACGGCGCATCGGCGTAGTCGGTCAGTTGCTGCATCGTGGCGGGGGTGCCGCGCATGTGCATCAGCACCACCGGGCAGCCGCGCGCCGCCACCAGCGGCGCCGCTTCGGGGTCATGCGCCAGCGCGGAGACGTCGTTGACGATGCGTGCCCCCACGTCCAGCGCCGCCGCCATCGTCGCCGCGTTGCGCGTGTCCGCCGACACCGCGATGCCATCCGCCGCCAGCGCCGCGATGACCGGCAGCACCCGCGCCTGCTCCTGCGCCGGCGGCACCGGCTCGGCGCCCGGCCTTGTGCTCTCGCCGCCCACGTCGATCACGTCCGCCCCCGCCGCCGCCATCGCTCGCCCGGCGGCGATGGCGCGGTCGTGGTCCGCGTGCAGGCCGCCGTCGCTGAAGCTGTCGGGGGTGACATTGACGATGCCCATGACACAGGGCCGCGCCGTCGGCAGCCCGGCCCAGGCGGCCGGAGCGGCGCTGACGCGCGCAAGCGCGGGGCGGTACTGATCAGACAATTCTCGCACCGGAATGAAAGTGCCGCCCTGCTGCAACCGCACGAGGCTGAAGGCCATCGGTCCGCCGGCCAGCCACGCGGCCGCGCCGGCAGCGACCGCCTCGGCCGCCGCCGGCCCGTAAAGCAACCCCAGCGGTTCGATCAGCGCGGCGGCTCCGTCAGCCCGGCTGCGGCGCGGCGCCCAGCCCGCCCGGCGCCGAGGGCAGGGGCCGACCGGCCGAGGGGACCGAGGCGCGTCGGCTCTCCGGCGCCGGCTCGTCCACCACCTTGCGGATCACCGGCTCGCCCCGCAGCACGGTGCGGATCTCGTCGCCGCTCAGCGTCTCGTATTCCAGCAGCCCGCGGGCAAGGCGGTGCAGCTCTTCCAGGTTCTCGGTCAGGATCTGCTTGGCCCTGGCATAGGCATTGTCGATGATGCCCTTGATCTCGGCGTCGATCGCGCGCGCCGTCGCCTCGGAGACGCTTTTGTTCTGCGTCACCGAGTGACCCAGGAACACTTCCTGGCTGTTGTCACCATACGCGATCATGCCGAGCCTGTCGCTCATGCCCCATTCGGTGACCATCCGCCGCGCCTGATCGGTCGCCGCCTTGATGTCGCCGCCGGCGCCGGTGGAGACCTTGTCGCTGCCGAAGATGATCTCCTCGGCGGCGCGCCCGCCCATCGCCATGGTCAGTTCGGCCAGCAGCTTGGACTTGCTCTTGGAATAGCGGTCGCCCTCCGGCAGGCTCATCACCAGGCCGAGCGCTCGGCCGCGCGGGATGATCGTCGCCTTGTGGACCGGGTCGCATTCCGGCTCGTGGATGGCGCAGAGCGCGTGGCCGCCCTCGTGATAGGCGGTCATACGCTTCTCCGCCTCGCTCATCACCAGCGAGCGGCGCTCCGCACCCATCATCACCTTATCCTTGGCGTTCTCGAACTCCGCCATCGCCACCACGCGCTTGCCGATGCGCGCGGCGAGCAGCGCCGCCTCGTTCACCAGATTGGCGAGGTCGGCGCCGGAGAAACCGGGCGTACCGCGCGCGATCGTCTTGGGATCGACGTCGGAGGCGAGCGGCACCTTGCGCATGTGCACGCGCAGGATCTTCTCGCGCCCGTTCACGTCCGGGTTCGGCACCACGACCTGCCGGTCGAACCGGCCGGGGCGCAGCAGCGCGGGGTCGAGCACGTCGGGGCGGTTGGTCGCGGCGATCAGGATCACGCCCTCGTTGCTCTCGAAACCGTCCATCTCGACGAGCATCTGGTTGAGCGTCTGCTCGCGCTCATCGTTGCCGCCGCCAAGGCCGGCGCCGCGATGGCGGCCGACCGCGTCGATCTCATCGATGAAGATGATGCAGGGGGCGTTCTTCTTGCCCTGCTCGAACATGTCGCGCACGCGGCTGGCGCCGACGCCCACGAACATCTCGACGAAATCGGAGCCAGAGATGGTGAAGAACGGCACGTTCGCCTCGCCCGCGATGGCGCGGGCGAGCAGCGTCTTGCCGGTGCCGGGGGGACCGACCAGCAGCACGCCCTTGGGGATCTTGCCGCCGAGGCGCTGGAACTTCTGCGGGTCTTTCAGGAACTCGACGATTTCCTGAAGCTCGCCCTTGGCCTCGTCGATGCCGGCCACGTCCTCGAACGTCACGCGGCCCTGCTTTTCGGTCAGCATCCGCGCGCGCGACTTGCCGAAGCCCATGGCCCGGCCGCCGCCGGCCTGCATCTGGCGCATGAAGAACACCCAGACGCCGATCAGCAGCATCATCGGGAACCAGTTGAGCAGGATGTGCAGCAGCGGCGGCACGTCGCTCTCTTCCGGTTTAGCGATGACACGCACGCCCTTGTCGATCAGCCGCTGGCTGAGGGACGCGTCCTCCGGTGTGTAGGTCTGGAAGGTTCGGTTGTCGGTCAGATGTCCGGTGATCGAGCGGCCCTGGATCTGCACCTCCCGCACCCGGCCGGCATTCACCTCGCCGATGAAGTCGGAATAGGCGATCTGGGCATCCGCGCTGCGCCCCGCGCCGGGCTGGAACAGGTTGAACAGCACCACCAGCAGCAGTGCGATGATCACCCAAAGCGCGAGGTTGCGGCCAAAATTGCTCATCGTGTTTCCTGGCCGACCCCGGCCGTTGCGTCCTTCGCAGCCCGAAATGCAGTCCCGCCCGCCGACGCCATTGCATCCAGCGCAGTCGGCGCGCCGGCGTTACGGCACTTCGCCGTCCCGGCACCGCCGGGCCATGATCGCCTCAACATAGTGTCCCAAGCGGCCCGGCACACCCCCAACCGAACGTCATGTCACCCGTGCCGGCGGCAGAAACGGCGCACCGGCGGCCGGCGAGCGTGGGACGAACTCCACCCGGCAGGTCTGATAGCATAATAAATCACAATAACCTAAAATTGGCGCGTTCACCAACACCCCGTCCCGCCACAATGCCGGCAGCGTCCGCAGCAGCGCGGCCGGCATCCGCGAGCCGCGCCGCAGCCCCGCCGCCGCGTCGCCGATCGCCCCGAGCCGCAGCCCCCTGGGCAGCGTCGCGTGGTCGGCCAGGCGGAAGCGCCCGTCCCAGACCACGCCGGCACGCGCCGCGACCGGCGCGGCCATCGCCGCCGCCTCCCGCACCAGCAGCCAGTGTCCGGGCGCGAGACGTCCCGCCGGCATGATGCGCACGCCGCCCAGCGTCGCCGCGCGTGGCGCGCGGGCCAGCGCCGCGACTTGCGCCGGGCCCGGCGCCCAGTCCGCCCCGCCGAGCACGCGTAGCAGCGCCGCAAGCGCCGACGGCGGCAGCGTGCCGGGGGTGAGCAGCGCATAGCCCTCCGGGTGGAGCCTGGCGCGCCGCGCAAGGACGCCAGCCGCCTCCCGCTCCGCCCAGCCGCGCGCCGCCCCCGCCGCCGCAGCAGCCTCGGCCGCCCGCCGCGTCGCCGCGCCAGTCCCGTCGGGGTCGGCGCGAGCCGCCCGCAGCCGCGCCCGCAAGGTCGCCGGATCGGCATTGGACGGGTCGTCCACCCAGGCGACTCCCGCCGCGCGCAGCGTGGCTCGCAGACGCACGGGCGCCATGCCCAGCAGCGGGCGCAGCAGGCGGACCCAAGCGGTTTCGGCCAATGCCGGCATCGCCGCCCGCCCGGCCGGACCGCTGCCTGAAAGAACGCGCATCGCCAGCGTCTCCGCCTGATCGCCGGCATGGTGGCCGAGCAGCAGGTGCAACCGCCCGTCCCCAGCGCAGGCCGCTTCCAGCGCGGCATAGCGCGCCGCCCGCGCGCGCGCCGCCAGCGCCGGGCCTTTCGCCAGCCCTGCCAGCGTCAGCAGCCGCGCCACGATGCCCCGCGCGGTCAGCCGCGCGACGGTCAGCTCGGCCTCCGCCGCCGACTCCGCCCGCAACCCGTGATCCACCACCAGCGCCAGCACGGCCCCGCCGCGCGCCCGTGCCCAGGCATCGGCAAGGAGCGCCAGCGCCATGCTGTCCGCCCCGCCGGAGACAGCCACCGCCAGCCGCGGCGCCGGCTCGAACGGGCCGAGCGGGTCGAGCAGGGCGGCGAATTCCGCGGCCCCGATCGCGCCGTCGGTCAGCGGCAGCCCGCCGACTTGCGCGCCTGCGCGATCTGCGGGCGCAAATCGGCACGCGGATTGGGGAACTCGGCGCGCAGCTTGTCCAGCGTCTCGCAGGCGGCGCGCTTCTCGTTGATCGCGGTCAGCGCGTTGGCCAGCCCGAGCAGGCTGTCGGCGGCATGGGTGCCGGTGCGGCTGCGGTTATAGGAATCGTCATAGGCGACGGCGGCCGCGGAATAGTCCCGCTTG
>JAKADX010000049.1 GCA_021818505.1 Pseudomonadota bacterium | reverse complement strand
ATGCGGATCGGCAGCGCGCGCATCGGATCGGCGAAGCGCGTATCGACGGTCTGGGCACCCAGCCAGCGCACCGGCATGGCCGCGCCCTCGGCCGTGAGCACACGATCGCCGGCGCGCAGGCTTTCCACCGGCACCGGGCCCATGGGTGTGGCGATGTGCGTGCCGGCGAGGAAGCAGACGATGATCTCGGTGCCGGTGCCGCTGTCGGGCGCCGTCTGCGGCGTCAGCGACAGGCCGGTGTTGAGCGTGAACGCCGCCTGCACGAGGAATCCGTTGCTGCCGCCCAGTTGCAGCACGCCGCTGGCGGCGTCGTAGGTGACCGGCATGGCGGCGTCGTAGGTGACGCCCGGCAGGTCGATGGTGTTGCCGGGCAGCCCGGTGAGCAGGCCGGTGGCCGGGCTTGGCGCGGACAGCACCAGGTCGGCCCCCGTGCCCTGGAATGCGAAGCCGGTCGTCAGCCCGCCGCCGTCGAGGATGGTCAGCGTCGCCCCCGATTGCAGCGCCAGCGTGCCGCCGCCGGTCAGCGTACCGGAGTCGATCGTGCTGTTGCCACCGACCAGGATCTCGCCCTGGTCGGTCACCAGCCCCTGCAGCGTGCCGCCGTCCAGCGTCGCGGTCGCGCCCGCGTCCACCACCAGCCCCTGCGCACCGCCGGCGCCGGCGGTGCCGACATTCAGCAGCGACAGGGAATCGACGTTGACCGTGCCGCCGCTCATGTCCAGCCCGCCCGCCTGGCCAGTGCTGCCGCCGAGCATGTCGAGCGTGCCGTCGATCAGACGGATCGTGCCGCCGACCGTGAGCTGGCCGCCGAGATTGAGGCTGGTGCCCGTCTGCACCTGCACCAGCGCCATGGCGCTGCCGGCGGCGCCGATCGTCAGATTGTTCGCGACCGACCACAGGCCGGCATCCTCGATCTGCACGGTGCCGGTGGCGCCGGTATCGGCGGCGACCAGCCCGCCCTGGTCCGTCAGCGTCGCATGGTCAGTGACGATTACCACCCCGCTGCCACCGCTCTGCCCGTTCAACGCTCCGCCCACCACCATGTCCCCGGCGAAGGCCGCGGTGGTGTCGGCGCCTCCGTCGGTCCAGTGCGCGTTGTCCAGCGTCAGCGTGCCGCCGGCCGTGCCGGGTCCGCCGATGCCGGTGAAGCTGGCCGTGCCCGTGGCGCCGTTGACGACGGCAAGCGTGGCGTTGCTGCCGTCCAGCCCGAGCAGCACGCTGCCCACCGCGGCATTCAGCGTCGCGCCGTCCAGCGACACCTCGCCGCCGATATTGGCCGCCAGAACCCCAGCTCCGGTGACCGACACGCCGCCGGTCAGGGTGATCTGCGCGCCCGCCGCGGCGGTCAGCGTGCCCGCGCCGCTGGTCAGTTCGGCGAACGCCTTGGCGGTCAGCGTGGCCCCGGCATCGACCGCGACGGTCCCGACCATGTCGAGCAGTCCGCTGGCGACCCCCAGCGAGCCGGCGACCTCCAATGTTCCGTTCGGCGCGGTCAGCACCACCGAATGCGCCGTGCCAGAGGAGACCGTCACGTCGAAGGTGTTGGCGAGGTTCGCGATTCCCACATCGGTGGTGCTGCCCGGCACGGCGCCCGTGCTCCAGCCGGCGGCGGTGCTCCAGGCCCCGGAAGCACCATTCAGCCAGTCGGCGATGACATGCGTCGTGCTGAGCAGCACATGGCCGCTGGCATCGGACGTGACCTGGAAGCTGCCGGCGGAGAAGCCCTCGTCGGTCAGCGGCAGCACGACGGTATTGGTGCCGTCGGTCAGCGTGGTGAAGTTGGCGTTGACCACGATGGGTTGGAGGGACGCGGCGTTCAGCGCCGTCAGGTCGATCGTGTCGCCGGACTGGAAGCCGAGGATGGCCACGCCGACCGTGCCGGTCTGCGCCAGCGCGAGCGTGCCCGCCGCGTCAATGAAATCGACCGAGCTGCCGGCGCCGATGCTCTGCAGGCTCATCCCGCCGCCGCCGCCGACCACGTACAGCCCGTAACCGGACGCGGCGGCCGAAACATCGACGGTGGCGCCATAAGCCACCAGCCCGCCGTCCATCTCCACCGATCCGCCGGCGCTGGTGGCGATGTTCACGACTGCCCCGGACTCGGCGAACAACGCGCTGTCCAGCGTGAGCGCCCCCTCCGCCGTGACGTTCAGCTCCGCCCCGCTGCCGACCGCCGCAGTCTGCAGCGCGAGGTTGACGGTGCCGGTGGTGAGGATGGCGGCGGTTGTGCCGGCGGCGACGTCGATCTCGCCGGTGCCGTTCTGCCGTTGCAGCGCGGTGTTGCCGAGTTCCAGCGTGCCGCCGCTGCCGGCGAAGCTGATCGTGACCGCGTCCAGCGTCAGGGCGCCGGCGCTGTCGTTAACGGTGCCGCCATTGTCGATGGTGATCGAATCGAACGTCCCCGGCAGCACGGTCGCCGCGACGAAGCTGCCGCCCTGCTCGACCAGCCAGTTGGCGAGCGCGGCCGCGTCATTGTTGCTGCTGCCACCGACCCATGTGTAAGTGTTGCCGGCCATTCCAGCCTCCGAACTCACGTCTTTGCGAGGGTGGTCCTTTGTAACAGAGACGTCAAGAAAATGGTCGAACGAGGCCGGCTGCCCGGCGCCTGTTTTGGCCCCGGCCCGCCCGTTGCCATTGCTGGGGCATTCAGGCGTTCGGCTCGCCTGCCTGCGTCTCGACGTGTCTGGAGCGCGTGTCAGTCGCGCATGCGATGCACGCCGTTCACCCGGCCGCCTGCGATCGGATGCCTGCGTGCGTCGGCCCGGCGCCCCCGGGCTGCGGCCGCTGCTGCACGGACGCGATGGCAACGGCGAATCCGATCACGGCGGCGAGCGCCGCGACGATGCCGGTCCGGTAGGCCCACGTCTGTGATGTCGCTGCCGAGGTTCTTGCCGCATCCGCATCCCGTGCCAGTCGGTCGGCCACCGCGGCCGACTCCGAAGGTCGCTCCGCACCGACCAGGTCAATCCCGTATCTGGCAGGCCAGGATGGATCGGTGGGGTCGGCGAAATGCGCTTCCATCCCACGACGACGGTGAAGGTACGCCCTCTCGAAATTGCGTTGGGAGACGTATGCGAGGACATTGGCCAAGAATGAGCAGGCGATGCCAAGAACCCACAGAGCAACAGCGATCCTCGCTCGCGGAAACGAATACGCGATATAGGAGTCCGGTCCGACCGATTCGACGAGGCCGAGATATCCGGCGATGGCCGCCGCGTTCAGCAGCAGGATCAGGCGCAGGGACGACTGCTCATGGATGGATGTCGCGTTGTTCAGGGCAAGCTCATGCGCCCTGTGCAGCTTATAGAATTCGAGGTCGAAGTCGTGGGAACCGGACATTGCCCTTCCTTTTTGTCTGCGTGCTCGCGCGCGACAGTCGGCGGCCCGGTCGGCGATAGGGGAACCTGCATGTGCGGCTCACGCACCTCGAACGAACCCGCGCATGTTCCGATACCTACGTAATCCTTCGGGGGCGTCGGAAAATGAGGACAAGGATCGTGACGATCGCCGCAAGAATCAACAGACCCTTCAACAAATGAAGGACCACGCCGAGCACCCCGAGCAGCAACCATAGTGCGACGATGACGATCACGGCCGTCGTGAGTGACATGGCGGATTCATCTTCTGCTTCGGAGATCGAAAGCCTACCCGGTTTCAGCAAAGCTGAACAGAAATGTCACCTGCCGGCAACCGGACCGTTGCCGCACGTCACGATCGGCGGCACTGCTCCACGGCACTGTGACCTCTCGCCCAGGCCGACGGGATATAGGCTCCCCGGCGCGGTCGTAACGGCAGAGGAATCGCATGGAAATCAGACGATTCGCCCGAGGAGACGTCCTGCTGAAGCAGGGGGACGCCGTGGATCGCGTGTTCCGCCTGCGCAGCGGCGAAGCCGAGATCGTTCGGGAAATCGGCACGCAGACCGTCGTCATGGGCGCGGTCGGCGTCGGGCAGTTCATCGGCGAGATGGCCGCCGTCGAGCGGCGCCCGCGCCACAGCGCCACGGTGCGGGCCGCGAGCGACGTGGAGGCCGATGTCCTGACGCTGCCGGAATTCCTCGAGCAGATCGATCACGCGCCGGGCGTGGCCCGCGACCTGATCGAGCGGCTGAGCCGGCGCCTGCATGCGGCCAATGAGCGTGTGCTTCGCGACGAGGCGCATGGCGAGGCGTCAGCGAGGCCCGCCGAAACGCCGACCGTCGGGATTCGCATCGCCGCGCGCAGCCCGTGGCTGCTCCGCCAGATGCCGGAGCCGGTCGCGGTCAGCCATCTGCCGTTCGTGGTCGGGCGGCGACATGTTGCCGGAGAGCACGCGGCGCGCCATCGGCAGGACCTGCTGCTGAACGATTACGAGCCCTTCAGGCTGTCGCGCGATCATTTCATGATTGTCGGGCACAGCGGCCGGTGGTTCGTGCGCGACATGTCCAGCACGCTCGGCACGGTGGTGAATGGCGAACCGATCGGCGAGCACTTCCGCAAGGACGAGGCTCTCCTGCGCGAAGGCGAGAACGAGGTCGTAGCCGGCGGCGAGGGATCGCGGTTCGTGTTCCAGATCAGCGTCGGCTGATCCGGCCGGATCAATGCCGCGAGGCCATCGCCGTCGCGGCCGTGCTGCTCGCGGCAAACCCCAGCGCCTGCGCCGGCACCGCCGCGGCGGCCAGGCCGCAAGGCAGCGACAAGGCGGCATTAAGCGCGGCGGGTCGCAGACATCGGCGCGCAGCACCGGCCCTGGCGCGGGGACGCCTGCTCACCAGCGTCGTCAGCCGCGACGACTGGCCGTTGATCCGAGGATGCATCCTCACCATCCTCATGCGGTCCTCCGCGTGAGGCACGTCGAACTCTGCGTGCCGCGCTTCCAGTACCGCTGCGGGCGGATGCATGGTGCGGCCCGGCGAGACGATCGAGGACTGAAAGCACGGCGCGTCGTCCAGCACCCAGCGAAACGACAGTTCCACGATATCGCTGCACGCGTCGTCAATCTCAAGCAGATAAGAGGATCATCGTCAAAGAAGTTGGAGGAGTAGCCGAAGCCGCATTCGCACAGCGGACCGAGCGCGACATTGTCGCGCACCGAATGGCCCAGTTGCAGATCGGCATGGGCGCCGGCTGCACGTTCGAACGGGCGGACATGGCAGAGCCGGGTCGCCTCGGCGGAGGAGCCGCCGGGGGTTGCGATGACGAGGTCTGGCGCCCGCGCGTCGCCCGCGCCCACGACAGCGCCGCCACAAGCATGGCGGCCAGGCACGACCTGAGCATGTGCCTGCCCTCCCGCTGCGCCGCCGCGGGAAGGATGGCTCGCGCGGCGCGGGCCGCGCAAACGGGTGGTTCCGGGAACAAGAGGCCGCGGAAGGCGGGTGCTTGCGCCGGAGCGGCCAGAGGGTAGAGAATATCCGGTCCGACGGAGGGCAACTTGCGCGACACCATCCGGTTCCTGTTCGGGGAGGAGGAGCGGGCGATCCGCAACCCGGTGCCCACCCGCACCGTGCTGCAGTGGCTGCGCGAGGATGAACGTGCCTGCGGCACCAAGGAAGGCTGCGCCGAGGGCGACTGCGGCGCCTGCACCGTCGTTCTGGGCGAGCACGCTGGCGCGCGCGTGCGCTACCGTGCAGTGAATGCCTGCATCCTGTTCCTGCCCGCGCTGGACGGCAAGCAACTGCTGACTGTCGAACACCTGCGGGCGCCCGACGGGACTCTGCATCCTGTACAGCGGGCGATGGTCGAGCAGCACGGCGCGCAGTGCGGATTCTGCACACCGGGCTTCGTGATGTCGCTGTTTGCGCTGTATCATGCCGGCAGCGGCGGCGCGCGTGCAGCGGCGAACGAGGCGTTGGCCGGCAACCTGTGCCGCTGCACCGGATATCGGCCGATCCTGGACGCCGCCCGAATCGCTTGTGATGGCGCGCCGGCCGATCAGTTCGCGGCCGCCGGGGCGGCAACGGCGGAGCGGCTACGCGGGTTGGAGGCAGACACGATGCTGGTCGCTGAGTGCGACGGGCAGCGCTTCCTGGCGCCGCGCAGCACCGCCGAACTTGCCGAGGCGCTGACCGTGTATCCACGCGCCACGCTGCTCGCCGGCGGCACCGATGTCGGGCTGTGGGTGACCAAGCAGCACCTCCGGCTGGACACCGTGATCGCCGTTGAGCGGGTCGCCGGCCTCGCCGAGATTGCCGAGCGCAACGGCGTGCTCTCGATCGGCGCAGGCGCGACCTATGAGGATGCGTTCGCCACACTCGCCAGGCACTGGCCGTCGTTCGGGCCGCTGCTGCGCCGGCTCGGGTCGCGCCAAATCCGCAACCGCGGCACGATCGGCGGCAACATAGCCAATGCCTCGCCGATCGGCGACATGCCACCGGCGCTGATCGCGCTCAACGCGACGCTGGTGCTCCGCAGCGCCGCGGGCGAGCGGCGAATGGCGGCGGAGGATTTCTTCCGCGGCTACCGGCAGACCGCGCTGGCACCGGGAGAGTTTCTTTCACGCATCGAGATTCCGCTGCCGTCGCGCGGTGAAATGTTCGCGACGTACAAGGTCTCGAAGCGGATCGATCAGGATATCTCCGCAGTGTGTGGCGCGTTCCGGCTGCGGCTCGACGGCGGGCGCGTCGCGGACATCCGCATCGCCTATGGCGGCATGGCGGCAGTGCCCAAACGCGTCATCGCTGCCGAGCAGGTGCTGGGCGGCCGACACTGGAGCCGCGCGGCCGTAACAGCAGGCATGGCGGCGTTGGATGCCGAGCTGACCCCGATCAGCGACATGCGCGCTTCGGCAGCCTATCGGCGGATGGTTGCCCGCAATCTGCTGCTGCGCTTTCTGCTGGAGACGGCGCCGGCGGACGATGCGCCGGTGCGTCTGCGGGAACCGGAGGAGAGTCCGGCATGAACGTCGTCATCCCACCCGCGCCTGCCGCGATGCAGGCACGATCCGAGACGCTGCGGCGCGACGGGCCGCGCGTGGTCGGCCAGCCTGCGGCGCACGATAGCGCCGTGAAACATGTCAGCGGCGCGGCACTCTATGTCGATGACGTGCCGGAGCCGCGCGACCTGTTGCACGCGTTCGTCCGGCTCTCCGAGCATGCCCATGCACGGGTGACCAGGCTGGATGTGAGCGCGGCGGCGGCGTCGCCCGGTGTTGCCGCCGTGCTGACCGCGCGCGACATTCCCGGTGTGAACGATGTCGGCCCGGCCTTCCCCGGCGATCCGATCTTCGCCGATGGCCTTGTCGAATATGCCGGCCAGTCGCTGTTCGCGGTCGCGGCCGACAGCGTCGCGGTGGCGCGCGCGGCGGCAGGGCGCGCGGTGGTCGAATACGAGGTGCTGGAGCCGGTGCTGACTATCGACGCGGCGATGCAACGGCAGAGTTTCGTGTTGCCGACGCAGACGATGCGGCGCGGCGACGCGGCGGCGGCACTGGCGGCAGCGCGGCACCGCCTGCGCGGACGCATCGAGATGGGCGGGCAGGATCATTTCTACCTCGAAGGTCAGATCGCCATGGCGATCCCCGGTGAGGACCGCGACATGCGCGTGCTGAGTTCGACGCAGCACCCGACCGAAGTGCAGCACCTCGTCGCGCGCTGTCTCGCGATTCCCGATCACGCCGTGGTGTGCGAGACGCGGCGCATGGGCGGCGGCTTCGGCGGCAAGGAGAGCCAGGCGTCGCTGATTGCCTGCATCGCGGCTCTACTGGCGGCGCACACGCGCCGTCCGGTCAAGCTGCGGCTCGATCGCGACGACGACATGAAGCTGACCGGCAAGCGCCACGACTTCCGCATCGAATGGGATGTGGGCTTCGATGCGGAAGGACGGATCGAGGGCATCACGTTCGACCTCGCCTCGCGCTGCGGCATGTCGCCCGACCTGTCGGCGGCGATCAACGACCGGGCGATGTTCCATTCGGACAATGCCTACTATCTGCCGAATGTGACCATCGTCTCGCATCGCTGCAAGACTCACACTGTGTCCAACACGGCGTTCCGTGGTTTCGGCGGGCCGCAGGGGATGATGGGGATCGAGGCGGTGATGGACGCGATCGCGCGTCATCTGTGCCTCGATCCGTACGAAGTACGGCGGCGCAACTTCTACGGCAAGACCAGGCGCAACGTCACGCCGTACCACATGACGGTCGAGGACAACATCATCCCCGAACTGGCCGCGGAATTGGCGCGCACGTCGCAGTACGCGAAGCGGCGGCGGGACGTTGCAGCGTTCAATGCGCGCAGCCCGTGGATCAAGCGCGGCATCGCACTGACGCCGGTGAAGTTCGGCATCTCCTTCACGCTGCTGCGCATGAACCAGGCGGGCGCGCTGGTGCATGTCTATACCGACGGCAGTGTGCAGCTCAATCACGGCGGCACCGAGATGGGGCAGGGGCTGTTCGTGAAAGTGGCGCAGGTGGTGGCCGAGGAGTTCGGCCTGCCGCTGGAGCGCGTGAAGGTGACGGCGACAACGACGGAGAAGGTGCCGAACACCTCGCCGACTGCGGCCTCCTCCGGCAGCGACCTCAACGGCAAGGCGGCGCAGGCGGCGGCGCGCGCGATCCGAGAGCGCATCGCCGCTGTGGTGGCGAGGGAGTGGGGCATCGCTCCGGGCGCGATCGCCTTCCGCAACGGTGAACTGCGCGCGGGCGAGCGTCAGATGACCTTCGCCGCCGCAGTGCGCCGTACGTACGAGCAGCGCGTTCAGCTTTCCGCGACGGGGTATTATGCGACCCCGAAGCTGCACTACGACAGTGCTGTGCATCGTGGTCGGCCGTTCTTTTACTTTGCCTATGGTGCGGCGGTTTCGGAGGTTGAGGTCGATACGTTGACCGGCGAGTACCGCCTGCGCCGCGTGGATATCCTGCACGATGTCGGCAGCTCGCTCAATCCGGCGATCGATCTCGGTCAGATCGAGGGTGGATTCGTGCAGGGCACCGGCTGGCTGACGAGCGAGGAACTCTGGTGGGACGCGGAGGGTCGCCTGCGCACGCACGCCCCGTCCACCTACAAGATCCCGGCTGTGAGCGACATCCCCTCCGATTTCCGTGTCGCGATCTTCCGGCGCGGGCGCAATCGGGAGAATGCCATTTATCGCACCAAGGCTGTCGGCGAACCGCCGCTGATGCTCGGCATCTCGGTGTTCCATGCGCTGCGCGACGCGGTGGCGGCCTGCGGCGATGTGGCGGAGGCGGCGGAGCTGGACGCTCCGGCGACGCCGGAGCGGGTGTTGATGGCGATCGAATCGCGGCGTGCCCGTGCCGCCGCGCTGGCCGCGCAGGCGGCGGAATGATGGCGGGCTGGCTCGCCGCGCTGCACGAGCTGGAGCAGGCGGGCACGCCGGCGGTGCTGGTGACGTTGCTGGCGGTTCGAGGTTCGACACCGCGCGAGGCCGGCTGTAAGATGGTGGTCAGCGAGGCCGCGACGGTTGGCACGATCGGCGGCGGCAACCTGGAATTCCAGAGCATCGCCGTCGCGCGCGCGTTGCTGGTGGGGGAGACTTCGGCGCCGGAGGTCAGGGAATTTCCCTTGGGTCCGGCGCTGGGCCAGTGTTGCGGTGGCCACGCGACAGTGTTGTTCGAAGCTGTGCGGCCGCCGTCCTGGCAAATCGCGCTGTTCGGGGCTGGCCATGTCGGGCGCGCGCTGGTGCCGTTGCTGGGCACCCTGAGCTGTCGTGTGTCGTGGATCGATTCGCGTCCAGGCGCCTTCCCGGAGCATGCGCCTGCGAACGTCGCATACCGGCACGAGATGTCTCCGGCGGACTGCGTGGCGACGCTTCCGGCAGGCTGCTTCGTGCTGGTGATGACGCACGCGCACGCGCTGGACTTCGAGATCGTGGCCGCTGCGTTGCCGCGACCGGACTTGCCGTTCGTCGGCCTGATCGGGTCGGAGACCAAGCGCGCGCGGTTTGCGTCGCGCCTGGCGCGGCTCGGACTGTCGGCCGCGACGATCCGGCGGCTGGTGTGTCCGATCGGCGTGCCCGGTGCGGGGGGCAAGTTACCCGCGGAGATTGCCGTTGCAGTTGCGGCGCAGTTGCTGCAAACGCGTGATGCGGTAGTACCGGTTGCAGGATCGCCGCGTGCTGGCGCGACCCCGCCGGAGATGCCCCACCCGCTTGCCAAGGATGCCGTGGTCCGATGACGCCCGAAAGCCTGATGCGCCGCGCGATTGCGCTGTCGATGGAAAAGATGCAGTCGGGCAGCGGCGGGCCGTTCGGCGCGGTGATCGCGCGCAACGGGGAGGTGGTTGCGGAGGGCTGGAACCAGGTGACCTCGTCAGCGGATCCGACCGCGCACGCGGAGGTCGTGGCTATCCGCCGCGCCTGCCAGGCCCTCGGAAGGTTTGATCTGCGCGACTGCGAAATTTTCACCAGTTGCGAGCCGTGCCCGATGTGCCTTGGCGCGATCTACTGGGCGCGGCTCGGCCGAATCTGGTACGCCAATGACCGTCGCGATGCCGCGGCAATCGGCTTCGACGACGACCTCCTGTACCGCGAGATTCCACTGCCGCTCACGGAGCGCAGCCTGCCGACGCAGCGGCTGCTGGCCGATGAGGCGCGCGCCGCGTTCGACGCCTGGATGAGCAAGCCGGACAAGGTGGCATACTGAACATGGACGCGTCGGCACCGCCGCCACGGTTGCGGCTGACCGGGATCACCAAGCGCTACGCATCCGTGGTCGCGAACAGCGGCATCGATCTCAGCGTCGGCCCGGGCGAGATCCATGCGCTGTTGGGCGAGAATGGCGCGGGCAAGAGCACGCTGGTGAAGATCATCTACGGCGTGGTGCATCCCGATGAAGGCGAAATCGCCTGGGAAGGCCGCCCGGTCCGCATCGCTGACCCGAACGCCGCGCGCGCTCTCGGCATCGGCATGGTGTTCCAGCACTTCTCGCTGTTCGAAAGCCTGACGGTGGCCGAGAACATCGCGCTTGGCCTAGGTGCGCGCGAGGGGATCGGCGAACTTACCGCCCGCATCGAGGAGATTTCCCGCCGCTACGGGCTCGCGGTCGAACCGTCGCGACATGTGCATCATCTCTCGGTGGGCGAGCGGCAGCGGGTGGAGATCGTGCGCTGCCTGCTGCAAGCGCCGAGGCTGCTGATCATGGACGAACCAACCTCTGTGCTGACGCCGCAGGAGGCGGAGGGGCTTTTCGACGTGCTGCGGCGGTTGGCCTCAGAGGGTTGCAGCGTCCTCTATATCAGCCACAAGCTCGAAGAGATTAAGGCGTTGTGCGAGGCCGCGACGGTGCTGCGCGGCGGGCGCGTGGTGGGCGGCTGCGACCCGCGCACGTCCAGTGAGCAGCAGATGGCCGAGTTGATGATCGGCGGCGAACTGCCGGTCGCGCATCGCCGTGCGCCGCTCAAGGAAGGCCGCGCGTCGCTGATTGTCGCGAACCTGTCGCTGCCGGCCGATGAGCCATTCGGCACGCATCTGCGCGACGTATCGCTGACGCTGCGCGACGGCGAAATTCTCGGCGTCGCCGGGGTCGCCGGCAACGGGCAGAAGGAGCTTCTGGCCGTCCTTTCGGGCGAGCGGCGCGCGCCGGCGGCGGACGCAGTGCGCATCGCCGATGTCGCGGCCGGACTGATGGGGCCGGCGGCGCGACGGCGGCTGGGTCTCGCGTTCATCCCGGAGGAGCGGCTGGGGCGTGGCGCGGTGGCGGAGTTTCCGCTCACCGAGAACGCGCTGCTGACCTCCTATCAGCACGGCCTCGTGCGCGCCGGCATGGTGCGGTTCGGTGCGGTCGAAGCCTATGCGCGCCAGATCATTGCGCGTTTCGGGGTGGTCGCGGCCGGCACGCAGGCGCAGGGCAGCAGCCTCTCGGGCGGCAACATGCAGAAGTTCATCGTCGGGCGCGAGGTCGGCACGAACCCGCGCGTGCTGCTCGCCGCGCATCCGACCTGGGGCGTCGATATCGGCGCCGCGCTGGCAATTCGCCAGGCGCTGATGGACCTTGCCGCAGCGGGCAGTGGCGTACTTGTCGTCTCGGAGGATCTCGCCGAGCTGTTCGAGATTTCCGACTATATCTCGGTGCTGTCCGGCGGCCGCCTGTCGCCGCCGCGGCGGACGCACGAGACGACGGTGGAGGAGGTCGGGCTGCTGATGGGCGGGCGCATGGCAGGCGCCGCGCGGCAGCACGAGGCGAGAGGGGTTGTCGATGCGGCTTAGTCTGCTGCCGCGCGAGCGGCCGGCGCGATCGATGCTGTGGCTCTCGCCGGTGCTGGCGGCGGTGCTCTCCGTGATCGGCGTGACCATCCTGTTCGCGGTGCTCGGCCGTGACCCGATCGAGGCATTGCGGACCTTGTTCATCACTCCGCTCGCCACGATGGACGGGCTGACCGAACTGGGGCTGAAGGCGACGCCGCTGCTGCTCTGCGCGGTCGGCATCGCGATCGGCGTGCGCGCCGATGTCTGGAACATCGGCGCCGAGGGCCAGTTCACGCTGGGCGCGATTTTCGGCACTTGGGTCGCGTTGAACTTCGGCGGGGCCGGGCACTGGTGGCTGATCCCGGCGATGCTGCTTGCCGGCATCGCGGGCGGCGTGGTGTGGGCCGGCATTCCGGCGCTGCTGCGCACGCGCTTCAACGCGCACGAAATCCTCACGACGCTGATGCTGGCCTACGTGTCCATCCAGTTGCTCGGCTATCTCGTGCACGGGCCGTGGAAGGACCCGGAGGGCTACAGCTTCCCGCAGACCAGGCAGTTCGAGGCGGACGCGACGTTGCCGGTGCTGGTCGCCGGCACGCGGCTGCACATCGGCGCGCTGTTCGCGCTGCTGTCCGTGCCACTTGGCAGCCTGCTGCTCGGACGCACGCTGATGGGCTTTCGCATCCGCACGGTCGGGGCCGCGCCCGCGGCGGCGCGCTATGCCGGGTTCAACCGCGATGCCATCGTCTGGTTCTGCCTGCTGGTCAGCGGCGGCCTCGCCGGGCTGGCCGGCATCTGCGAGATCGCTGGCGGCAACGGGCAGCTTACGCCGGTGATTTCACCGGGCTACGGCTTCGCGGCGATCATCGTGGCGTTCCTGGGCCGTCTCAACCCGATCGGCATCCTGTTCGCGTCGCTGCTGATGGCGCTGCTCTATCTCGGTGGCGAGGGGTTGCAGGTCTCGATGCAGCTGCCGATCGCGGTCACGGGCACGATCCAGGGCATGTTGCTGTTCTTCCTGCTCGCTGCCGATGTGCTCGTCAACTATCGGCCGCAGTTGCAGGTCGCGCGGCGTGCCGGGGCGGTCCACCATGCATGAACTCGGGATCGCCGTCGCGATAGTGGTCGCGACTCTGCGCGCGGCGACGCCGCTGATGCTGGCGGGCTTTGGCGAACTCATCACCGAGCGGTCGGGCGTGCTCAATCTCGGCGTCGAGGGCATGATGCTGGTCGGCGCCGCGTTCGGCTTTATCGGCGCCGTGGTCAGCGGCAGTCTGCTGGTGGGCTTCATCATCGCCATGATCGCCGGGGCCGCACTGGCGCTGGTGTTCGGCGTGCTGACCCTCTCGCTGATGGCCAACCAGGTCGCGACGGGCCTGGCGCTGACGATCTTCGGCGTCGGTTTCTCCGCGCTGGTCGGCGTGAAATGGGTCGGCATGCCGCTTGCCGGCCTGCCCGGCGCGATCTGGCCGCATCTGAGCACCGCGCCGCCGCTGGTGCAGCAGATGATGCTGATTGATCCGATCGTCGTCATCGCGATCCTGGTGCCGTTCGCGGCCCATTGGTTCATCTACCGCACCCGCGGCGGCCTGATCCTGCGGGCGGTCGGCGAGAGTCACGATGTCGCGCATGCCCTCGGCTACTCGGTGCTGCGCATCCGTTACCTCGCGGTGCTGTGCGGCGGCGCGATGAGCGGATTGGCCGGCGCGTACATGTCCTTGTCCTATTCACCGATGTGGGCGGAGAACATGGTGGCCGGGCGTGGCTGGATCGCGCTCGCGCTGGTGGTGTTCTCGACGTGGAAGCCGGCCTGGCTGGCGCTGGGCGCGTTGCTGTTCGGGCTGGTGACGATCGCGCAGTTTCAGGCGGAGGGCCTGGGTGTCGCGGTGTCGCCGAACCTGCTGGCGATGCTGCCCTATCTGGCCACCGTGATCGTGCTGGTGCTGATCTCGCGCGATGCCACGCGGCTGAAGCTGAACGCACCCGCCGCCCTTGGCCGGCCGTTCCACGCCACCGCATGACCGACGCGCCGCTCTGGATCAGGGATCCGCTGGCGATCCTGGCTGACGACGCAGCGCGCGGCATCGTCGTGCAGGACGGACGCATCGTCGAACTGGTCCCGGCGGGGCGTGAGCCGGCCACGCCGGGCGTGTCGGCATTCGACGCCGGCGCGCATGTCGTGATTCCCGGCCTGATCAACACGCATCATCACTTCTACCAGACGCTGACCCGCGCCTCGCCCGCCGCGCTGGATCGCGAGCTGTTCGGCTGGCTCGGCGTGCTTTATCCGATCTGGGCGAAGCTGACGCCGCAGGCATTGGAGTCCGCCGTCACCGTCGCGATGGCGGAGCTGCTGCTGTCCGGCTGCACCACCACCACCGACCATCATTACCTGTTTCCGCCCGGCCTCGACGCCGCGATCGACATCGAGGTGGCCGTCGCGAAGAGGCTCGGCATCCGCGCAGTGTTCACGCGCGGGTCGATGAACCTCTCGCAGCGAGACGGTGGCCTGCCGCCGGATTCGGTGGTGCAGGATGAGGACACGATCCTGGCTGAAAGCGCGCGGCTGATCGACGCGTACCACGATCCGGCCCCACACGCGCTGGTGCAGATCGCGCTCGCGCCGTGCTCGCCGTTCACCGTCACGCGCTCGCTGATGCGCGCCACCGCCGCGCTGGCCGCGACGCGCGGCGTACGGCTGCACACGCATCTGGCCGAGACGGCGGACGAGACGGCGTTCTGTCTTTCCCGCTTCAACTGCCGCCCGCTCGACTACCTGGAGGACACAGGCTGGCTGCATGACGGCGTGTGGCTCGCGCATGGCGTGCATTTCGATGCCGGGGAGATCACGCGGCTGGCGCGTGCCGGCGTCTGCGTGACGCACTGCCCGTGCAGCAACCAGGTACTCGGCTCCGGCCATTGCCCGGTGTGCGAGATGGAGGCGGCGGGGCTGCGCGTGGGCCTCGGCGTCGATGGCTCGGCGTCCAACAACACCTCCAATCTGATGCAGGAGGTGCGCGCGGCCTTCCTGTTGCAGCGTCATCGCTACGGGGTTGCGCGGGTCGGACATCGCGATGCGTTGCGCTGGGCCACCGAAGGGTCGGCGGCGTGCATCGGCCGTCCCGAACTCGGCCGCATCGCACCAGGGGGCGCGGCCGATCTCGCTCTGTTCCGGCTCGATGAGTTGCGATTCGCCGGGACGCAGGATGCGTTGGCGGCACTGGTGCTGTGCGGCGCGCACCGGGCCGATCGCGTCATGGTCGGCGGGCGCTGGGTGGTTGAGGACGGTGCCATTCCCGGTCTCGACATCGCGGCGCTGATCGCCCGCCAGCGTCAGGCGGCGGTGCGGCTGCACGCCTGAGGGCACGGCTGTTGGTTTGCGCAACCCGCGACCGCGACGCCGCGCGGCGGGAACATCCGACGCGCGGCGCGTCCAATTCGCCGCCATGCGCGCGGAGGCGGAACGGCGGACCATCGGCGGGTCTGGCGGATCGCGTCACATGCTATATCCTGCCGCGCGTGTGACCGACGGGAGGAAACGATGCAGCACCGTACACTTGGCCGTTCCGGCCTTTCGATCGCCCCGATCGTGTTCGGCGGCAACGTGTTCGGCTGGACGGCCGACGAGGCCACGTCCTTCGCCCTGCTCGACGCCTTCGTCGGCTCCGGCTTCAACTGCATCGACACGGCCGACGCCTATTCGCGCTGGGTGCCAGGCCATAAAGGCGGTGAGTCGGAGACCATCATCGGCAACTGGCTGAAGCGCCGCGGGCGGCGCGACGACGTCATCATCGCGACCAAGGTCGGCGCCGACATGGGCGAGGGCCGCAATCTGACGCGGGGGTACATCCTGCGGTCGGTCGAAGGATCGCTCAGGCGGCTGCAGACCGACTATATCGATCTCTATCAGGAACACTGGGACGACGAGAAGACTCCGGTTGCCGAGACGATGGAGGCCTTCGCAACCCTGATCCGCGCCGGCAAGGTCCGTGCGATCGGTGCCTCCAATCTCTCGCCCGCGCGGCTGCGCGAGTCGCTCGCGGCCAGCGCGCAGAACGGCTGGCCGCGCTACGAGACCCTCCAGCCGCACTACAACCTTGTCGAACGCGCCGAATACGAGCGGGACTTTGAGCCGATCTGCCAGGAGCATGGGCTCGGTGTGATCCCCTATTGGTCGCTGGCGGCCGGGTTCCTCACCGGCAAGTACCGCTCGGAGGCCGATCTCGGCAAAAGCCCGCGCGGCGGCGGCGTCGCGAAGTATCTCAATGCACGCGGGCATCGTGTGCTCGCCGCCCTCGACGCGGTGGCGGCGGGTGCGGGCGCGACACCCGCGCAGGTGGCGTTGGCCTGGCTGATCGCACGGCCCTCGATCACCGCACCTATCGCCAGCGCCAGCAGCGTCGCGCAATGGCACGACATCGCGCGCGCCGCCGATCTGAATCTCGGGGCCGATGCGATCCGCCGGCTGGACGAGGCGAGCGCCTAGACGCGCCGCCAGCGCGGCTGGGTCGGGTCCAGCCATGTCTGCCCGACTGGACCCATGCCGCAGATCGCGATCACCGCCGGCTCGATGGCGTAGCGACGCACGCCGTCATAATGCGGCGTGTGCGCGACGCGGCGGACACAACTGCCGGCGGGGGCGGCGATGGTGTTGTCGGGATCGAAATCGGCGCCGCTGTTGACCCACCATGTGCCGGAGACCACGACGCACAGCCGGTCGGTGACGTAGGTGTGCGGCGCGCTCATGTATCCCGGATACCATTTGACCAGCGTGAAATAGAGGCCGGGTGCGGTGGTGGCGCCGAACAGCGGCGCCATCTCAACGCTGCGTGCGGGGAATCCGGCCTGGCCGTGCCAGACGATTTCGCCGGGCTGCAGCACGATCGTCTCATTCGGGTCGATCTGACTCGCTTCCGCCGATCCGCCGGCCAGTGCCAGCGGCAGCGCGGCGAGCAGCGACGCGAGCAGCATGTCGCGCCGTCCGGTCAGTGTTTCCGTCATGAGCGTCTCCTTTTCCACGAATGTCGCGCAAACCGTCATCGCCGCAGCCGTGCGGCTTCGGCGCAGCGTCGCCGCTCCCAGCCCTCCCGTTCCAGTTCCGGCGTGTCGCTTTCATCCTCCGGCGTGCCGAGGCAGAAATAGCCGATGAAGGTCCATGACTCGGGCACCTCCAGCGCCGCCTTCACCGCCGGCGGGTCGAGGATCGACACCCATCCAAGTCCGAGCCCGACGGCGCGCGCGGCCAGCCACAGCGTATGCACGGCCATGACCGCGGAATAGGCCGTCGTTTCCGGCATGGTGGCGCGACCCAGGCCGTGGCCCTCGGCCGGCGCCGGGTCGGCGAACACGGCCAGATGACAGGGCGCCTCGTCCAGCCCGGCGAGCTTGAGTCGCGCATAGAGCGCCGCGCGTTCCTGCGGTTGCGCCGCCAGCGCCGCCGCGTTGCAGGCGAGGAAATTCGCCCGCACCCGCGCCCGCCGTGCCGGGTCGTCCACCGTCACGAAGCGCCAGGGCTGGCTCAGTCCGACCGAGGGGGCGAGGCAGGCCGTGTCGATCAGGTCGTCCAGCAGGCCCGTCGGCAGCGGGTCGCTACGGAAGCGCCGCACGTCGCGCCGCCAGCGGAACAGCGTGGTGAGTTGCGCGGCGAACGCCGCGTCGAAGATCGGTGCACTCACGCCGTCAGACGCCGCGCCGCTGCTTCGTCCGCGCGTCCTGCCATTTGGCCGCCGCGGCCAGCACGCTCTGCTTGGCGCTGACCTCCGGCACGCCGACTTCCCACCACGCGCTGTTCGGCGACCAGCCGTACTTGTCCACCGCGATGGTGATGACGCACGTCCGGTCGGCGGCGCGCGCGCGGGCCAGCGCGTCGTCCAGTTCGGCGATGCTCTGCACGTGCTCGGCAACCGCGCCCAGCGCGCGCGCGTGTGCCGCGAAATCCACCTGCACCTCGCGCACGCGGCGGCAATCGCTCAGCAGGTTGTTGAAGCTGTCGTTGCCGGTGTTGCGCTGCAGCCGGTCGATCACGGCGAAGCCGCCGTTGTCGCACACGACGATGATCAGCTTGTGCCCGGTCATCACCGAGGACAGGATGTCGGAGTTCATCATCAGATAGCTGCCGTCGCCGACCATGACGAAAACCTCGTGATCGGGCCTGGCGATCTTCGCACCCCAGCCGCCGGCGATCTCGTAGCCCATGCAGGAATAGCCGAACTCCACATCGACATCGTGCGGGCCGGTGCTGCGCCAGTTCATGTTGACCTCGCCGGGCAGCCCGCCCGCCGCGGTCAGCACCAGATCGCCCGGCCGCGCCGCGCGGTTCACCGCGCCCACCGCCTGCGCATAGGTGGCGGGGGCCGCGTTTCCCGCGCGCACGCGCGCCGCCATCGCCGCGTTCCACGCTTCATGCCGGGCGCGTGCCGTGCTCATCCAGGCATCCGGCCCGCGCCAGCCTTCCAGCGACTCGTCCAGCACGTCCAGCGCCGCGCGCGCATCCGCGACCACCGGGATCGCGGTGTGCTTCAGCGCATCGAACCGCGCGGCATTGATCGCGACGATGGTCAGTCCGTCGCCCTGGAACAGCGACCAGGACGCGGTGGTGAAGTCCTCCAGCCGCGTGCCGACCGCGATCACCAGATCGGCCTCCGCCGCGATCGTGTTGATTTCGTCGGCACCCAGCACGCCCATTGGCCCGACCAGCGCGGCGTGATCGTGCGGCAGGCTGGAACGCCCGGCCACCGTCTCGATCACCGGCACGCGGTGGCGCTCGGCGAAGGCGGCGAGAGTCGCCTCGGCGCCCGCGTAATGCACGCCGCCGCCGGCCACGATCACCGGCCGTTTCGCCGCGCGGATCGCGGTGGCGGCGGCGCGGATTTCCGCCGGGTCGGGATGCGGGCGGCGCGGCGCGCGCACCTGCCGCTCGAAGAACTTCTCGGGGTAGTCGTAGGCTTCCGCCTGCACGTCCTGCGGCAGCCCCAGGAACACCGGCCCGCACTCCGCCGGGTCCAGCATCACCGCAATCGCCTGCGGCAGCGAGGACAGCAGTTGCGAGGGCCGCACGATACGGTCCCAGTAGCGCGTCACCGGCCGGAAGGCGTCATTGACGGTGATCGACGGATTGCCGAACACCTCGATCTGTTGCAGCACCGGGTCGGGCATCCGGTGGGTGAAGGTGTCGCCGGACAGCAGCAGGACCGGCAGGCGGTTGGCGTGCGCGACCCCCGCCGCCGTCACCATGTTGGTCGCTCCCGGACCGATCGAGGAGGCGGCGAACATGAACCGGCGCCGCTTCATCGCCTTGGCGTATGCGACCGCCGCCAGCGCCATGCTCTGCTCGTTCTGCCCGCGCCAGGTCGGCAGGATGTCCTGCACCGCCTGCAACGGCTCGCTCAGACAGGTCACGTTTCCGTGTCCGAAGATGGCGAAACCGCCGCCGCACAGCGGCACCTCGCGCCCGTCGATTTCGGTGAACTGCGCCGCGAGATAGCGCACCAGCGCCTGGGCCATGGTCAGCCGCACGGTTTTCATCCTCGTCCTCCCTGCCCGATCCGGCGGAGTGGGGCGCGCCCGGCTGGGTGTGTCAAGCGCGGCACGGCGCGGCGCGGGGACGGTGCGGAGATCCTTGCGCGGCACACATAGAGCGCATAAGATCACTTATTACGGGACAACAATACGACTGCAATTGGGACGATTCGAGAGGGCGGACCAATGGCCGTGTCTCCCGACCCAGGATCGGCGGAACCCTACGGCGGATCATTGCCGTCCGAATCGGTGTTCGTGGGCGTCATCGCGATCTGGGCGCTCTATGACGCCCGCTACTCGCTGATCGACTCCATCACCGCCGGTATCGCTTTTGGCGTTGCGCATCTCGCCTTGCTCGGTCTGCTGAAGCGTTATTACTTCCGGCTCCTGATCATCATGCTCTCCCTCGTGGTCTGGGCCTATGCGGGGTCGTTGCTTGGCGCGTCGGCCTATGTGCTCTTCGATGGGCAGGAGATACGGTCGGCATTGTTCAGTGACCTGATCGTGTGGCGCGCGGCGGGCACGTTGGTATTGGCCCTGCTCGCCCTGTTCGACCGGCGCGACCTGGTCCTGAACGCGGCCCAGCAACGATAGCGGCGCGGGCGCGCGGCTTGCCGCCCGCGCGGCCAGGGATAAAAACGGGGCACCGCCACCGGAGGCCCCCTCATGCCCGTCCGCCCGCGCCGCACGCCGGAAACCCTGCGCTCCATGCGCTGGTTCGGCCCCGACGATCTGCGCAGCTTCGGTCACCGCTCGCGCGCGAAACAGATGGGCTTCTGGCGGGAGGAATTCACCGGCCGCCCGGTCATCGGCATCGTCAATACCTGGAACGAGCTGAACACCTGCCACACGCATTTCCCCGAGCGCGTCGAGGACATCCGGCGCGGCGTGCTGGAGGCGGGCGGCTTCCCGGTGGAACTGCCGGCGTTCTCGCTCGGCGAGCAGATGCTCAAGCCGACGGCGATGCTCTACCGCAATTTCCTGGCGATGGAGACGGAGGAACTGATCCGCGCGCAGCCGATCGACGGCGTGGTGCTGATGGGCGGCTGCGACAAGACCACGCCGGCGCTGCTGATGGGCGCGCTGTCGGCCAACATCCCCGCGATCTACGTGCCCGCCGGTCCGATGCTGCGCGGGCACTGGCATGACGTGACGCTCGGCTCCGGCACGGATGTCTGGAAATACTGGGATGACCGGCGCTCCGGCAAACTCGGCGACAAGGAATGGGGCGAGATCGAGGACGGCATCGCCCGCTCCGCCGGCACCTGCATGACCATGGGCACCGCGGCCACCATGATGTCGCTGGCCGAGGCCATGGGCATCAGCCTGCCCGGCGCCTCCGCCATTCCCGCCGTCGATTCCAGCCACAAGCGGATGGCTTCGGCCAGCGGGCGGCGCATCGTCGGGATGGTGTGGGAGGATCTGCGTCCCACCGACATCCTGACCGAAGCGGCGTTCGAGAACGCGATCATGGTCGATATGGCGATCGGCGGCTCGACCAACGCCATCATCCATCTGCTGGCGATGGCGCGCAGGGCAGGCGTACCGCTGACCATGGAGACGTTCGACCGCGTGGCACAGGGTGTCCCGCTGCTGGCCAATATCCGGCCGTCCGGCAAATACCTGATGGAGGATTTCTACTATGCCGGCGGCCTGCGCGCGCTGATGGCGCAACTCGCGCCGCGCCTGCATCTGGACGCGCTGACCGTCACCGGCGGCACGCTCGGCGCGGCGATCGAGGGTGCGGCGGTTTATGCGCCCGATGTGATCCGCCCGCTCGACAATCCGGTGAAGCCGGCGGGTGGAACGGCGGTGCTGCGCGGGTCGCTGGCGCCCAACGGCGCGGTCATCAAGCCGACGGCGGCCGAGGAACGTCTGCTGGTGCATGAAGGCCCCGCCGTGGTGTTCCGCGACATCCGCGACCTCAAGGCGCGCGTCGATCGCGACGACCTTGACGTGACGGCGGACTCCGTCCTCGTGTTGCAGAATGCCGGGCCGGTGGGCGCGCCGGGGATGCCGGAATGGGGCCAGTTGCCGGTGCCGAAGAAGCTGCTGCGCCAGGGCATCCGCGACATCGTGCGCATCTCGGACGCACGCATGAGCGGCACCAGCTACGGCGCCTGCGTGCTGCACGTCGCACCGGAGGCGGCGATCGGCGGCCCGCTCGGCCTCGTGCGCGACGGCGACCGCATCCGGCTCGATGTGCCGAATCGCCGGCTCGACCTGCTGGTGCCCGACGATGAACTCGCCCGCCGTCGCGCCGCCTGGCGACAGCCGCCGCTGCCCGGCGGCGACCGCGGCTATGTCGCGCTGTACCGCCGCTCGGTGACGCAGGCGGATCAGGGCTGCGATTTCGACTTCCTCGACGGCCAGCCGGGGCAGATGCCGGAGCCGGACATTTTCTGACCGCTCCGGCGTCGCGGCGGGTGTGACGGGCCGGGAAACATGACACTTGCCCAGGGCGGGCTTTTGTGTTCATGTTCTGTTCGTGTTCGCCAGCCCCCCGCCAGCCCCGGCCGACCGGTTCGCCCTCATCATCGACGGCCTCTGCCGCGCCGTCGCTGCGCACGCTCACAGAAACGCGCTCGCCCGTCCGTTGCTGGTCCTGCTGTTCTGCCGGCTGCGCCGCATGGTCGTGCGCCTCGCCGGCCTCGCCGTTCGGATGCGCAACGGCACGCTGCCGGCCCGCCGCCGCCCCGGCGCCGGATCGCCCCGCCCTGCTTCGCCCCGTCCCGCCAGTGTGCCGCCGCCGCCGCGCCTGCCGCGCGGCTTCGCCTGGGTGCCGCGTCTGGTGCCGGAAGCGAACGGCTACGCCTCCCAGTTGCGGCACCTGCTGGCGGAGCCGGAGATGGCGGCACTGCTCGCCGCCGCGCCGCAGGCGGGCCGCATCCTCCGGCCGCTGTGCCGGATGCTCGGCATCCGACCGCCGCCCGGGCTGCCCGGTCCGCGTCCCGCACCGGCAGGCACACCTTCCGGCGCCATCATCCCCGCCGCGCCGCACCCGCCGCCGCCCACGGACGAGCCGTCCCCCGGCGTGCGCATCTGTGGCCCGCCGCGACCCCCGCGCCCGGCATGACGGGGCAGAGCAGGCGTGCATCCTAATCGTTCCTAATAAAGAACAATATGCGCGAACGAGGCTAACTCGACCGCCCGGCGCAACGCCTATCTACGTTCCGTGCCATGTCCCTGTTCCCGAGGAGCCACCATGCCCGACGTCCTCCGTTTCCCCGATATCCGCCCCGGCCAGCGGTTCCGTACCGCGTCGCGCACCGTCACCGTCGAAGAGATCAAGGCCTTCGCCGCCGAGTATGACCCGCAGCCGTTCCATCTGGACGAGGCGGCGGCGGCCGGCTCGGTGTTCGGCGCGCTGGTGGCAAGTGGCTGGCACACGGCGGCACTCGCCATGCGCCTGTTCGTCGATGGGGGGCTGCCGATCGCGGGTGGCATCATCGGTCGGGCCATCGACGAACTGCGCTGGCCGGTCCCGGTGCGCCCGGGCGATACGCTGACCGGCGAGAGCGAGGTGTTGGAGGTGATCCCATCGGCCAGCCGTCCGGGGACTGGTCGTGCCCGCGTCGCCTGCCGGATGTTCAACCAGGACGGGGAGTTGGCGATGAGCTATATCGTCACTCTGGTGGTCCGGGCCTGAGCTTGCGGATGGCGGAGCCGGTCCGTAAACCGGCACCATGTCCGCCGCCGCCAAGCTGGTCTTTCCCGCCCCCGACGCGCCCGCGCCCGGCATCCCGGTCGAGGTCGCGCCCGGCATCCTCTGGCTGCGCCTCGCGCTGCCGTTCGCGCTCAACCACGTCAACATCTACCTGATCGAGGACGGGCCAGGCTGGGCGGTGCTGGACACCGGCATCAACGACGCCCGCTCGCGTGCGTGGTGGGAGGCGCTGCTGGCCGGGCCGCTCGCCGAGCGCAAGCCGACCCGCCTGATCTGCACCCATTTCCACCCCGACCATGTCGGCCTTGCCGGCTGGCTCGCCAACCGCTGCGGCCTCGAACTGACGATGAGCCGCACCGAATACCTGACCACGCAACTGCATCGCCGCTGGGCCGAAACCACCGAGATCGAGGCCTATCGCGCCTTCTTCACCGCCAACGGGCTGGACGAGACGGCGATCGGGTCGATTCTGGAGCGGGATATCGGCTATCGCTGGCTGACGACCGATCTGCCGTCTTCTTTTCTGCGCATCGCATCGGGCGACGTTGTGACCATCGGCGGCCGGCGGTTCGAGGTGTTGACCGGCGGCGGGCATTCCCCGGAACTGGTCATGTTGCTGTGCCGCGAGGATGGCGTGTTCCTCGCCGCCGATCAGGTGCTGGCGAAAATCTCCCCCAATGTCAGCGTCTGGCCGCAGGAGCCGGCGAGCGACCCGCTCGGTGATTTCCTCCATACGCTCGCAGCATTGCGCGCGGCGGTACCGGCCGGCGTGCTGACCCTGCCGGCGCACAACCTGCCGTTCCGCAACCTGCACGCCCGCATTGATGAGCTGACCCGCCATCACGCCGACCGCTGCGACGCGATCGCGCAGGCGTGCCGGGAGCCGCTGTTGCCGGCCGAGATCGTGCCGAAACTGTTCCCGCGCCGGCTCGACGCCCACCAGACCGGCTTTGCCTTCGGCGAGACCCTGGCGCACGTCAATTACATGCTTCGCGCCGGCCGGATGCGGGCCGAGCCGGGCGATGACGGGCGGATGCGCGTGCGCGCTGCCTGAGCCTCCCGGTTTGGCGGCCCGGCGCCGCTGTGGTATCTCGCATCTGCGAGAACCTGATCCGAGACCCCATTGAGCGACTCCCCCAAGACCCCGACCGGCCCGTCCGACATGCTGCCGGTCACGCTTGAGGAGGAGATGCGCCGCTCCTACCTCGACTACGCGATGTCGGTCATCGTCAGCCGCGCGCTGCCGGACGCGCGCGACGGGATGAAGCCGGTGCATCGGCGGATCATGTTCGGGATGCAGCAGTCCGGCAACACGCCGGACAAGCCCTATCGCAAGTCGGCGAAAGTCGTCGGCGAGGTGATGGGCAACTACCACCCGCATGGCGACGCCGCGATCTACGACGCGCTGGTGCGCATGGCGCAGCCATTTTCCATGCGCGTGCGGTTGGTGGACGGGCAGGGCAATTTCGGCTCGGTCGATGGCGACCCGCCGGCGGCGATGCGCTACACGGAGGTTAGGCTGGCGCGCGCGGCGACCTTCCTGCTCGCCGACATCGACCGCGACACCGTCGATTTCCAGCCGACCTATGACGAGAGCGACCAGGAGCCGCGCGTGCTCCCGGCCTCGTTCCCGAACCTGCTGATCAACGGCGGCAGCGGGATTGCCGTCGGCATGGCGACCAACATCCCGACGCACAACCCCTCCGAGATCATCGACGCGACCCTGGCGCTGATCGCGGAGCCCGCGCTGACGCTCGATGACCTGATGCGCATCGTGCCCGGCCCGGACTTCCCGACCGGCGGCTTGATTCTCGGCCGCGCCGGCATCCGCCAGGCGTTCGAAACCGGGCGCGGCAGCATCCTGTTGCGCGCGCGCGCCGAGTTCGAGGAGATCCGCGCCGGCCGACAGGCCATCGTGGTCTCGGAAATCCCTTATCAGGTCAACAAGAAGCAGTTGCTGGAGCGGATCGCCGAACTGGTGCGCGCCAAGCAGATCGAAGGCATCGCCGAGATGCGCGACGAGAGCGACCGCTCCGGTATGCGCATCGTCGTCGAACTCAAGCGCGACGCGACGCCGGAAGTGGTGTTGAACCAGTTGTTCCGCTTCACCCAGATGCAGACGAGCTTCGGCGTCAACATGCTGGCGCTGGATGCCGGGCAGCCGCGGCTGCTGGGGCTGAAGGACGCGCTGCAGACCTTCATCCGCTTCCGCGAGGACGTGATTCTCCGGCGCGCCCGCTTCGATCTCGCCAAGGCGCGGGAGCGGGCGCATCTGCTGGTCGGTCTCGCCATCGCGGTCGCCAATATCGACGAGGTGATCCGCCTGATCCGCGCCAGCGCCGACGCCGCCGAGGCGCGCGCGGCGCTGATGGCCCGCGACTGGCCGGCCGCCGACGTGCGGGCGCTGCTCGACCTGATCGACGATGCGCGCAACGTGGTCAGCGCCGAGGCCACGGTGCGGCTGACCGAGGAACAGGCGCGCGGCATCCTCAATATCACGCTGCAACGCCTGACCGGGCTGGAGCGTGAGAAGATCGCCGCCGAGATGAACGACGTCGCCGGGCGCATCGCCGAACTGCTGGAGATCATTGCCAGCCATCCGCGACGGATGGAGGTCATGCGCGAGGAGTTGCAGAAGGTGCGCGCCGAGATCGCCTCGCCGCGCCTGACCTCCATCGTCGATGCCGCCGCCGATCAGGACGACGAGAGCCTGATCGAGCCGGGTCAGATGGTGGTCACCATCACTCGCGACGGCTTCATCAAGCGCACGCCGCTGGAGACCTTCCGCCAGCAGAATCGCGGTGGACGCGGACGCAGCGCCGCCGCGACGCGCGGCGACGACGTGGTGACGCGCAGCTTCAACGCGCACACGCATCAATGGGTGCTGTTCTTCTCCTCCGCCGGCCGCGCCTTCCGTGAGAAGGTGTGGCGGCTGCCGGAGGCCGGACCGACGGCGAAGGGCCGTGCACTGGTGAATCTGCTGCCGGAGCTTGGCTCCGATCAGATCACCACGGTGCTGCCGCTGCCGCAGGACGAGTCGCTGTGGGACAGCCTGCATCTCGTGTTCGCCACGGCCCAGGGCAACGTCCGCCGCAACCGTCTGTCGGATTTCCGCAACGTGCGCGCCGCCGGCCTGATCGCGATGAAGCTGGACGAGGGCGACCACCTGATCGGTGTGGCCACCTGCCGCGAGGGCGACGACGTGCTGCTCGCCACGCGCCAGGGGCGCGGCCTGCGCTTCCAGGCCAACGAGGACGCGCTGCGCGTGTTCGCCGGGCGCGACAGCACCGGTGTGCGCGGCATCCGGCTCGCGGGTGGCAAGCATCCCGATGAAGTCATCAGCCTGTCGATCCTGCGCCATGTCGAGGTGACGACGGAGGAGCGCGTCGCTTATCTGCGCGCCGCCGCCGCGCGCCGCCGCAACGGCGAGGAGGAAGCGGCGGAAGTCACGACGGAGGGCGAGGAGCCGGTGGCCGAAGTGACGCTGACGCCGGAGCGGTTCGCCGAACTGGAGGCGGCGGAGGAATTCCTGCTCACGGTGACCGATGCCGGCTTCGGCAAGCGCTGCTCCGCCTACGAGTATCGCGTGATGGGACGGGGCGGGCAGGGGATTGCCAACATCACGCTGACGCCGCGCACCGGCCGCGCCGTCGCCGCCACCTTCCCGGTGCGGCCGGGCGACGGCGTGATGCTGGTCACCGATGCCGGGCGGCTGATCCGTCTGCCGGCCGACCAGGTGCGGCTGACCGGACGCACCGCGATGGGTGTCACGCTGTTCCGCCTCGATGCCGGGGAGCGCGTGACCAGCGTCTTCCCGGTCGTGGAAGCGACCGAGGAGGAGACGCCGGATGCCTGACGCGCAGCCCAATGGTTTCCGCGTCGGCCTCTATCCCGGCACGTTCGATCCGATCACCAACGGCCATGTCGATATCATCGGCCGCGCGGCGCGCATGTTCGATCGCCTCGTGGTCGGCGTCGCGGTCAACGCCGGCAAGGCGCCGCTGTTCCCGCTCGCCGAGCGCGTGGAACTGGTGCAGGCGGAATTGCAGTCGATCGCGACGCGCACCGGTGCCGAAGTGCTGGTCCGCCCGTTCGATCGCCTGCTGATCGACTTCGCCCACGAGGTCGGCGCCCGCGTGATCGTGCGCGGCCTGCGCGCGGTGTCCGACTTCGACTACGAATTCCAGATGGCGGGCATGAACTACCGCCTCGATTCCAATATCGAGACGGTGTTCCTGATGGCCAGCGAGCGGCACCAGTTCATCTCCTCGCGCTTCGTCAAGGAGATCGCGCTGCTCGGCGGCGACATCACGAGCTTCGTGCCGCCGCTGACGCGCGATCGCACGCTGGCGCGGATCGCCGCGCAGACCTGAAGCTTTCGTCACCCGTCGGGAGGAAAATCGGATGCGTCGTCGCGCGTTGCTTGCCACCCTGACCGTCACCACAACCACCGCCATGATCGGAGTTCCCATGAGCGACGCCGCCACACTCGATCCCGAGAACACGCTTTACATGGACCTGAAGGGCGGGCGCGTCGTGATCGAGCTCTTCCCGAAGCTCGCGCCGAAGATGGTCGCACGGGTGAAGGAGCTGACGCGCAAGGGCTTCTATGACGGCACGCCGTTCCACCGCGTCATCGAGGGCTTCATGGCCCAGGGCGGCGACCCGACCGGAACCGGGACCGGCGGCAGCGATCTCGGCACGGTGCCGGCCGAGTTCACCAACGAGCGGCGTTTCCTGCGCGGCACGGTGGGCGCGGCGCGTACGTCCGACCCGAACAGCGCCAACAGCCAGTTCTTCATCATGTTCGCGCCGGCGCCGAACCTGGACGGCCAGTACACGATTTTCGGCCAGGTGGTCTCCGGGATGCAGTATGTGGACGAGATCAAGCGCGGCACCGGGCCGAACGGGATGGTGCAGAACCCCGACCGAATCATCCGGATGCGCGTCGCCGCCGACGTGAAATAGCCACCCGCCTTTGACGCCCCGCCCTTGACGCCGACGCCCGCTTTGGCGTTCAAGGCGGGCGCGCGAGCCCGTAGCTCAGCCGGTAGAGCACGAGACTTTTAATCTTGGGGTCGAGGGTTCGAGTCCCTCCGGGCTCACCAGAAAACAGAAGAAAACCAAGAGCTTACAGACTGCCACCGATACGCTCCCGAATATCCCGCCGAAAATGTCCGCACTGTGTCCGCAATCGGGGCGGTTCGGCCGGGGCAATCGCTAACGGCTGGGCAGCGGCGCTTGCTGGTGATGGCAGCCCGGCGGGCGAGTCACGGCACCACCCGGCCATAAGCGCGACGCCCGACGCT